>NZ_JAHKBE010000009.1 GCF_018789675.1 Hallella faecis | reverse complement strand
ATTCGGTTTGAACGATCATTCAGCCCGTTTGAAACTAAATCCGAAACTTTAGTTTCGGTCTAATGACGATTTTCTCTATAAACAGTATAGCGTTTTTATCCTGCTGGTGTAAAAGGGGGTTTATATATATGTTTGGGTTCAAGCTGGCGGTTACAAAGCGTGGCGAAGAAAGAACCCCGCAAATTGCTCCCCAAATAGCTGATAAACCAAGAAAAACTCATCCTTTCGCTTTGATTTCTCTGCATTTTAAAGTATCTTTGCAGACATCTTTAATTATAGCAGCAGTTATATTTATACAGAAAAAAAACAAAAACACAATAACACAATGAACTACGATTTCAGAGAGATTGAGAAAAAATGGCAAAAAACTTGGGTAGAACAGAAGACCTACAAGGTTACAGAGGATGCTAACCGCAAGAAGTTCTACGTGCTCAACATGTTCCCCTATCCGTCGGGAGCAGGCTTGCATGTGGGCCACCCCTTAGGCTATATTGCCAGCGACATATACGCACGCTACAAGCGCCAGTGTGGCTTCAACGTGCTCAACCCCATGGGATACGACGCTTACGGGCTGCCCGCCGAGCAGTATGCCATCAAGACCGGCCAGCACCCGGCCATCACCACCGAGGCAAACATCAACCACTATCGCGAGCAGCTCGACAAGATCGGATTCTGCTTCGACTGGGACCGCGAGGTGCGCACATGCGACCCCGGCTATTACCACTGGACACAATGGGCCTTCCAAAAGATGTTCATGTCGTTCTACGACAACGGCCAGCAGAAGGCACTGCCCATCAGCCAACTGGTGGAGCACTTTGAGAAGCAGGGCACCGAGGGCCTCAACGTGGCGCAGAGCGAGGAGCTCTCGTTCACGGCCGACGAGTGGAAGGCAATGGGCGAGAAGCAAAAGGAAGAGACGCTGATGAACTACCGCATCGCCTACAAGGGCGAGACGATGGTCAACTGGTGCGCCGGACTGGGCACCGTGCTGGCCAACGACGAGGTGGTGGAAGGTGTATCGGTGCGCGGCGGATTCCCCGTGGTGCAGAAGAAGATGAGCCAGTGGTGCCTCCGCGTGTCGGCCTACGCCCAGCGTTTGCTCGACGGCCTCAACACCGTGGAGTGGAGCGACTCGATCAAGGAGACGCAGCGCAACTGGATCGGACGCTCGGAGGGTACCGAGATGCAGTTTAAGATTGCCGGCACCGACGAGTCGTTCACCATCTTCACCACACGCGCCGACACCATCTTCGGCGTTACGTTCATGGTGCTGGCCCCCGAGAGCGAGCTCGTGGCCACCATGACCACGGCTGAGCAGAAGGCCGAGGTCGACCAGTATCTCGACTATGTGAAGAGCCGTACCGAGCTCGACCGCATGTCGGACCACAAGGTGACGGGTGTGTTCAGCGGCTCCTACGCCGTCAATCCCTTCACCGGCGAGAACATCCCCGTGTGGATTTCCGAATACGTGCTTGCCGGATACGGCACGGGCGCCATCATGGCCGTGCCTGCCCACGACTCGCGCGACTACGCCTTCGCCAAGCATTTCAACCTGCCCATCATTCCCCTCATCGAGGGTGCCGACGTGTCGGAGGAGAGCTTCGACGCCAAGGAGGGCATCGTTATGAACTCGCCCGTGGCCGGCAAGGAGACGCTCGACGGATTCAGCCTCAACGGATGCACCGTGAAGGAGGCCATCGCCAAGACCAAGGAGTTTGTTACCAGCCACCACCTCGGACGCGTCAAGGTGAACTATCGCCTGCGCGACGCCATCTTCAGCCGACAGAGATACTGGGGCGAGCCCTTCCCCGTTTACTACAAGGATGGCATGCCACAGATGATTCCTGAGGAGTGCCTGCCTATCCAACTGCCTGAGATCAAGGAATATAAGCCCACGGAGAGCGGTGAGCCACCATTGGGACGCGCCGAGAAATGGGCGTGGGACACCACCAAGAACGAGGTGGTCGACAAGACCCTCATCGACAACACGACCGTGTTCCCCATCGACCTCTACACCATGCCTGGCTTCGCCGGATCGTCGGCCTACTACCTGCGCTACATGGATCCGCACAACGACAAGCAACTGGTGTCGGAGAAGGCCGATGAGTATTGGCGCCATGTAGACCTCTATGTGGGCGGCACCGAGCACGCCACAGGTCACCTCATCTACTCGCGTTTCTGGAACAAGGTGCTCCACGACTACAACGTGAGCTGCGAGGAGGAGCCCTACCAGAAGCTCATCAACCAGGGCATGATCCAGGGACGAAGCAACTTCGTGTACCGCGTCAACGAGCTGAGCACGGCAGAGAAGCCCGTGTTCGTGTCGGCCGGCCTGCGCAAGAACTACAAGGATGTGACCCCCATCCACGCTTGGGTGAACCTGGTGAAGAACGATATCCTCGACATCGAGGCCTTCAAGAACTGGAGCCCCGAGTACAAGAACGCCGAGTTTATCCTCGAGGACGGCAAGTATGTGTGTGGCTGGGCCATCGAGAAGATGTCGAAATCGATGTACAACGTGGTCAACCCCGACGACATCGTGAACGACTATGGAGCCGATACGCTGCGCCTCTACGAGATGTTCCTCGGCCCGGTGGAGGCTTCCAAGCCTTGGGACACCAACGGCATCGACGGCTGTTTCCGCTTCCTCAAGAAGTTCTGGAACCTGTTTTGGGACAACCGCACCGACCAGTGGATCGTCGACGAGCAGGAGCCCTCGAAGGAGTCGCTCAAGAGCGTGCACAAGCTCATCAAGAAAGTAACGCAGGACATCGAGTCGTTCAGCTACAACACGTCGATCTCGGCCTTCATGATCTGCGTGAACGAGTTGGGCCAGCAGCAGTGCCACAACCGCGAGTTGCTGCGCACGCTGGTCATCCTCGTCGCACCGTTCGCTCCCCACATCGCCGAGGAGCTGTGGCACCAGCTGGGCGAGCAAACCACCGTTTGCGACGCACAGTGGCCCGAGTGGAACGAGAAGTATCTTGTGGAGAACGAGATCCAGATGACCGTCAGCTTCAACGGCAAGGCGCGTTTCCAAAAGACGTTTGCCGCCAACGCCACGAAGGACGACATCGAGAAGGCCACACTCGAAGACGAGAGAAGCAACAAGTACACCGAGGGCAAGAACATCGTGAAGGTCATCGTGGTACCCCGTAAAATCATCAACATCGTTATCAAGTAAATGAAGATCAAGAACCAGCTCATTTGGAAAGAGGTAGAGGACTACGTCTTCATCACCCTCGGCCTCATGCTCTACGCCTTCGCCTTCACAATCTTCCTCATGCCCTACAAGATTGTGACGGGTGGCGTGACGGGTACGGCGGCCATCGTGTTCTACGCCACAAAAATACCCATCCAAGACACCTACATGGTGATCAACGGATTGCTGCTCGTGGTGGCCTTGAAGATATTGGGCCTGAAGTTTCTGCTGAAAACCATCTACGCCATCTTCATGCTCGCCTTCCTGCTCTGGCTGGCTGGTTCGATCGCTCCCACCAATCCCGACGGCAGCTATGTGAAGATCTTAGGCGAAGGCCAAGACTTCATGTCGCTCCTCATAGGATGTACGCTCACAGGAACGTCGCTCGCCATCGTGTTCATGAACAATGGATCGACGGGCGGAACCGACATCATTGCCGCATCGGTCAACAAGTACTATAACCTGTCGTTGGGACAAGTGCTCATCGGTGTCGACTTCATCATCATCGGATCCTGCCTGTTCATCCCGCAGTTTGGAGCGGGCCTCGACCGCGTGCACATGGTGGTGTTCGGACTATGCACCATGGCCATCGAGAACTTCACGCTCGACTATGTGATGAACGCACGGCGCGAATCGGTGCAGTTCATGATATTCTCCAAGAAATACCAAGAGATAGCCAACGCCATCGGTATGGAAATGGACCATGGAGTGACCATTCTCGACGGACACGGCTGGTACACCGGACAAGACATGAAGGTGCTGTGTATCCTTGCCAAAAAGCGGGAGAGCACCACCATCTTCCGACTCATCAAGATGATCGACCCGAACGCTTTCGTATCGCAATCGGCCGTCATCGGTGTGTATGGAGAGGGATTCGACAAGATCAAGGTGAGCTTGCCCAAGGATAAGAAAAACAAAAAAATAGCAGCGAAATGAAAATAGTGTTCGCAACCAACAACCAGCACAAGCTCCAGGAAATCAGGGAGATCTTGGACGACCAGTTTGAGATCCTATCGTTGGCCGACATCGGTTGCCACGAGGATATTCCCGAAACGGGCAACACCCTGGAAGCCAACGCGCATCAAAAGGCCGAGTATGTCTTCGACCATTACCACATCGACTGCTTCGCCGATGACACAGGACTGGAGGTCGACGCCCTGGGAGGCGCTCCCGGTGTGCACTCGGCACGCTACGCCGAGGGGACCGACCACAACAGCGAGGCCAACATGGCCAAGCTGCTCCGTGAACTGGGCGACAACGACAACCGCAAGGCGCGATTCCGCACCGTCATCTCACTCATACAGATGGAAGGCGGAAACCCCGTGTGTAGCCGCGAATACCAGTTTGAGGGCGTCGTGGAAGGACGGATCGACCGCGAGAAGCATGGCTCGGAAGGCTTCGGATACGACCCCGTATTCATTCCCGAAGGCTACGACAAGAGCTTTGCGGAGCTCGGCGAGGAAATTAAAAACCAAATAAGCCACCGCGCCAGGGCTGTGAAGAAACTGGCCGAATGGCTCAAGACCGAGGGATAGACACAAACATGTTACCTATATAAAGAGCAGTTCCAACCAACGAACTGCTCTTTTTTTATCACCCCAACGAGGCTTTCAAACAATAGAACGGAGGTTTTCTCGTTTACATATTATATATGTAATACAACGATTATGATTCATCTTTTCACCACCAACCAACATACCCATCGACCCAACGCGTTAGCCCACAAGCCTGCATCTTGGGGCAAAAGGCTATGGGCCAGCATCTGCATCACGATGCTGTCGACCCTCGTTTCGCTACCCGCCAACGCACAATGGAAAAGCTACCTGGCCTACAGCGAGCCCACGGAGATAGAGCGCGCATCGGGAAACATGATCTATGTGCTGGCCTCAGAGGGCCTTTACAGCTACGACACGAGCGACCAGAGCCTGCAAACCTACGACAAAATCAATGCGCTCTCCGATTGCGGCATTGCCCACATAGCATGGTGCCAGAAAGCCAAACGGCTCGTCATAGTCTACTCCAATTACAACATCGACCTGCTGGAGGCCAACGGCAACGTGGTGAACATGGCCGACTACATGAACAAGACGATGACCACCGACAAGACCGTCAACGACATCTACGTAGACGGCGCTTACGCATACCTCTCGACGGGCTTCGGCATAGTGAAGATCAACGTGGCCAATGGGAATATCAGCGACACCTACCAACTGGGATTCAAGGTGAACTACAGCTACATCAAGGACGGATACCTCTATGCCGCCAGCATGGCAAACGGCATGTATCGCGCGCCGCTCACGGCCAACCTCCTCGACCCCAACCAATGGACGCGATCGGGAAACTACGTGTGGCGTAAGAAAACCATGGACGAGGAATTGCTCAACATCGTGAAGACGCTTGCGCCTGGGGGCCCAAAGACCAACTACTGCGGATTCCTAAAGCTCTACGGCAACAAGCTGTTCAGTTGCAATGGAACGTTCGATGTGAAGCCCGGAAGCATACAGGTGCTCGAAAACAACACATGGACCATCTACCAAGACGACATAGAAGCCATCACTGGACGACGCTACCAAGACATTCTCGCCATAGACGTCGACCCCAAGAACAGCAACCATGTCATGGCGGCAGGCCGCAACGGCCTCTACGAATTCAGCAATGGGCGCTTCGTGGCCTACTACAACAACGAGAACTCGCCCATCCAATCGTACAACAATTCGGACAAGGAATACCAATTGGTGACGGGCCTCAAGTATGACAACGACGGCAACCTGTGGATGCTCAACAGCCAGGCGCCATCGCGATCGCTGATAGAGCTCACCGCCGATGGAGAGTGGGTGAACCGCGACCGAACGGAACTGATGGGACTCAACGATGGCGGATTCAGCAACAAAAGCCTCGGCGACCTGAAAGACATGACGATCGACAGTCGTGGACTGATGTGGTTTGTCAACAACAACCACGTCACGCCCTCGTTCTTCGCCTACGACTTCACCAACAATGGAATGAACAGCTACAAGTCGTTCACCAACCAAGACGGAACCGAGGTGATGCTCAACAATGTGCGATGCATCGCCGAAGACACCAACGGAAACATGTGGATAGGAACCAACCAGGGACCGCTCATGCTCGAAACAGACCAGATTACGGCCAATATCCCGATCATGACGCAGGTGAAAGTGCCCCGCAACGACGGTACCAACTACGCCGACTACCTGCTGGCAGGCACCGACATCACCGCCTGTGTCATCGACAAGGCCAACCGAAAGTGGTTTGGAACGGGAGGGGCGGGCATCTACCTCATTGGCAGCGACAACATATCGCAGCTGCAACACTTCACGGCCAGCAACAGCCCTCTCCTCTCCGACAACATCCTGGCGCTGGCCCTCGACGAGAAAAGCGGTGAGCTGTTCATAGGAACCGACAAGGGCCTATGCTCCTACACGGCACCCATCCCCAGCGGCGACGGCATGACGAAGGACAACGTGTATGCTTATCCCAACCCCGTGCGCCCCGACTACGCTGGCCCCATCACAATTACGGGCCTTGAAAACAACGCCGACGTGAAGATCCTGACGGCCAACGGATCGCTCGTGAGCGAAGGAAAAGCCAACGGAAACCAATACAAATGGTATGGATTGGACCGCGACGGACGCCGTGTGGCCAGTGGCGTCTACATGGTGGCGGTGGCCACGGCCGATGGCGAGACAGGGGTAGTATGCAAGGTGGCCATCATCAACTAACCACGACCATGCCCACAAGCCGCCAAGAGAGAATCGCATTTGCGCTGATGCTGCTTACCGCGCCCGCCGTGGTCTACACGCTGACGCTGCTACGTCCCACCTTCGACGATTGGACCTACACCACCTATCCCAACACCGACCCCGACTTTTGGAAGTATCTCCTGCCGTATGGCGACTATTGGCGACCCTTCGACGGTGCGTTCGGCTATGTCGTGGCGATGGGCGACCGTTGGTTTCCCACACTCAACCACCTCTGCGTCTACCTCGGACACGCTCTGGCAACGCTGTGGGTTTGGCTCATAGCCCGACGGTTGGACTTCCACCCGGCAGCGCGCCTCACGGCAGCCACGATCCACTATGTGTCGCCCGCCATCCTCGGCACACTGCTCTCCATCGACTCGCTCAACCAAACGTACGCCTCCTGTTGGGGCTTGGCCGCCCTGTGGGTGTACCTCAGCGGCAAGCGCCACGCCATTCCCTCGTGGCTCCTGCTGTGCGCCACGGCCACCCTGTGCAAGGAGAACGGCGCCATGTGGCTGTTCATTAGCCCTTGGGTGGGCTGGCTTTTCAACAAGGTTTCTGGGCGACAAGCCTGTCGGCATCTGGCGTGGGCGATGGGCCTGCTCATCGTTTACGGAACCCTCCGACTCGCATTGCCCAATAGCTATGAAAAGGAAGAGAACGCGTATTTCAACATTTCCCTGGCCGGAAGGCTATCCAACGTGGCCAAATATGTGCTGTTATCCTATACCTCTTTCGACTTTGTCAGCGTGTTCCATCGCCCGAGCCGCAACGTGCCTTACCTCTTGCTCACATTCACCCTGTCGGCACCCTACTTCGCGCTGAACCTTCTCAACGCCTACCGTAGGCGCTGCGACAGGCGGTTGTGGGGCCTGTTGGCAGCCTCGCTGGTGGCCGTCGCCCCCCACCTGCTAACCCTCTTCAGCACCATGCACGCCTATGCCGGACTGGCCCCACTGGCCTTGCTGGCCGGATGGCTCATGCCCAAGGAGGGAAACATCAGGAGGACGGCACTGGGCGCCCTGATTCTTTATGTCGTGTCGGCGATCGCCGTCGGCGCACGCCATTGGGAAAAGGCGTACCAATCGGGCATGGACGGCTACCAAATGGCCCTCGAAACCATCAGGCAGACGCACAAGCCCACACACCGCGTGCATTGCATCTGTGTGGACCATGGAGAGCACAAATACTCGAGTTTCTGCGTAATACCCTACGACTCCTACGGATGGGGCAACGCCGTGGTGTGGCAAACGGGAGGCAAATGGCCGCAAGAACTGCACGCAACCATAACGACACCCGACAACAACCCACAACAGATGGCACAGGAAAAGCTACGCGAGGGCTACGACCACGTGTGGATTGTGGATGGGAAAAACATTCAAGTCATTGAGCGATGAAGCAACTACGCGACATATTGTTCCTACAAACGTTCGGCATTATCCTTGTGGTGCTGGGCCATTCCTTCTACCAATTTCCCAGCGACACACCCTTCATAAGATGGATCTACGGGTTCCACATGCCCCTGTTCTTCTTTATATCGGGCTACCTGCTCAAGTATGTGCATGGCGACTTGGCCCATCTGCAACTCTCTGGGCGCACCGGATACATGGCGCGCAAGGCCCGACGGTTGTTGGTGCCCTATGTGGTCATCAGCAGCCTGTTCTTCGTTCCCAAGGCCCTGATGTCGCGTTATAGCGTGCGTCCCATCCAACTCAACCTTCACGACTACCTCGACCAGCTGCTCATTCCCTACCACAACGTGTTTGGCGCCTATTGGTTCATGCCCACGTTGTTTCTCGTGTTCATCGTGTTTATCTTGGCGCGAAAGACCCTGGGACGGCATGCCACCACCACGGGCGGCATGGTGGCGCTGGGCGCATTGGGCGTGGTCGACTGCCTGATGCCCTTCGCAAAGGACAGCCTGCTCAACATCGTCGGCGTGGTGTTCTACCTGTTCTATTTCGCCTTGGGCTACCAGTACCAAGCGTCGCGCGTGGAAACGGCCATCAAAAAAGCCAATGCCGCGATGGTTTTCATCACGACACTGGCTCTGTCTGTCCTATTGATGTATGTGCCCCAAGGCTCGCTGACCGACCTGCTCATGGCGCTCAACGGCATCCTGATGAGCATCGGCCTGGCGCTGCTCTACGAGCGCCGAGGCACCCATGCGCTCGACCACCTCTTTGGGTACACCTATACCATTTACCTTTATAGCGGCTTCTTCCAAATTGCGGCCCTCCAGGTGCTGCTCCACTTTGTGAGCCTGCCCCCGGTGGTGTATGTGCCATTGGCCTTCCTCATGGGCCTCTACGGACCGTGGGCCATGAAAAAAGCCTGGCAGAAGCTGCGCCACTAACTCAGTTCGAGCATTCGCTTGATGGGTTTCACGGCGTCGCGCGCCACGTCGGCGTCGATCTCGATGGCCGGCCATCCCTCCTTCAGCGCGTTGTAGATCTTCTGCAACGTGTTTTTCTTCATGTATTCGCACTCGTTGCACGAACAGCCCAACGAGCCCTCCGACACCTCGGGAGGCACGGGAATGAACTCCTGGTTGGGACAGGTGCGCTGCAACTCGTGGAGGATGCCCGCCTCGGTGGCCACGATAAACGAGCGCGTCTCGGGATGCTCCTGAGCATACTTGAGCATGGTGGCGGTGGCCCCCTTTACGTCGGCCACGGCCAGCACAGGCGCCTTACACTCCAGATGGGCCATGACAACGGCCTCAGGATGCTCGGCCTTGAGCTTCACGATCTCCGATACCGAGAATTTCTCGTGCACATGGCAACCGCCATTCCAAAGCAGCATGCTGCGGCCCGTCACCGAGTTGATGTAGTTGCCCAGGTTATAGTCGGGGCCAAAGATGATCTTGGCGTCGGCGGGGAAGCTGTCGATGACCTTCTTGGCGTTGCCAGAGGTCACCACACAATCGGTGAGCGCCTTCACGGCAGCCGTGGTGTTGACATAGCTCACCACCTGATAGCCGGGATGCTCGGCCTTGAAAGCCTTCAGGTCGGCGGCCTTGCAACTGTCGGCCAGCGAGCAGCCCGCGGTGAGATCGGGGCAGAGCACCGTCTTGTCGGGCGAGAGCAACTTACACGTCTCGGCCATGAAATGCACGCCACACATCACCATCACCTTGGCGTCGGCCTCGGCAGCCTTGCGCGCCAAAGCCAAAGAATCGCCCACAAAGTCGGCAATGTCCTGTATGTCGCCGGTGGTGTAGTAGTGGGCCAGGATGATGGCATCCTTCTCTTGGCACAGTTTTCGAATCTCCTTCTTCAGGTCGAGCGAGCTATCGACAGGCTCATCTACGAATCCTTTCTCCTTCCAGCTTTGTTTTACCATATCTGTTTTCGTTTCATGCCGGGATGGTTTTCAACGCCCTTTTATTATTATCTTTCTTTTTTTATTTTAAAAGAAAAAATAAAAGAGTATGATGATAGCCTGTGGAAATGTTGATAACTGAAACGCCCCAAAAGCGCCTTTCCCGCTATCCACACAATGAGTGGGCTTATCCACATACGTCAATCATATCTTCCGGTTGATTATCAATCCCTTAGCCGTTTATCCACAATTATTGTTATGTATGCAAAGTTAATAAGTTTATATCTTTTCCCCATCAAAAACTGTGGAAAAATGACTATAATCTTTTGCATAACCCTGTTGATATCCACGATTTTCAGGGTGTGGACCTGAAGTGTGGATAACCCCGAGGTTATGCACAGGGTTATCCCTACGCTTTTCAGCCAGTTATCCACAGGGTTTTCAACAACCTATTTGCGACAAACAAGCATAATAAAAAACGCCACACTCGGAGCGTAGGTTCACGGCGTGAATCCTATCGGTCCGAGTGTGGCGTAGTGTAAAATGTGAGAAGGATAGATGTGGCTTACAGGTTGGCCTCCACCTTATTTATTATAAGCTGGGGGTCGAGGGTCATCATGCAGGCATGGTCGCCCCTGAGGCATTTCTTGTTGCCGAAGATGGAACATGGGCGGCAGGGCATGTCGAGCTGCACGGCGTTGTCCATCGACTGTTTCCAGCCCAAGAAACCTGCGTAGGGATGCGTGGCGCCCCACACGCTGACCACCGTGGTGCCCGCGAGCGAGGCCATGTGCATGTTGGCGCTGTCCATGCTCACCATGACATCGAGATGGCTCATGAGCATGAGCTCCTCGGTGAGTCCGTGGAGCAACGCCGGCACGTTCACGCAGTTGGCGTGGCGCTCGGTGATGCCGCTGATGAGCTGCTTCTCCTTGTCGCCTCCTCCGAAGAGGAATATGCGGCACGACGGGTGGTTGTGGATCAGTGTGGCCACCACTTGCTCCATCTTCTCGATGGGATATGCCTTTCCGCGGTGCGCCGCAAATGGCGCGATACCTATCCACTGCTGGAATGGCTTCTTCTCGCCTATCTCGGCTGGCAGCTGCCTGAGGCTGGCCGCCGTGGGCATGAGCGGATAGGTTTGGCTCATGTCGATGGGGTAGCCCAACTTCTCGAACACTTGGGCGTAGTTCTCAAAGGCTGTGGGCAGCGGCTCGAGCACCTTGTTGTTGGCCGAGGTGAGTTGTCGGCGCTCTGGACGGTGCTTGTCGAGATGGGCCACACGGTAGCGGTCGAGGTTGAATCGCATACGCAGGTAGTCGGAGCGCAGCACGTTGTGGAGGTCGGCGATGGCTGTGAAGTTCTTCGCCGTGAGCCTGCGGTAGAGCGCGTTGAGCCCCTTGATGCCATGGTACTCGCCTTTGGTGTCGGCTCCCATGAACCCCACGTTGGGCGCAAGGTTCTCATAGAACGGACGGGCAAAGGGCCGCGACAGCACGGTGATGCGCACGTGCGGGTATTGGTGGGCAAGTGCGCACACCACTGGCACGGTCATGGCCACATCGCCCATGGCCGAGAAGCGTATGACAAGAATGTGGTCTGTCTTCATTTTTTGTTCCCGTAGAGCACTGGGTTGGTGCTGGGGTCGTTGTACATCTTCATTTGGCGGTACACTTTCATGTACTTCCTTCCAGCCTCAATGTCCTCCAGCAGCTGGTCGATGGCAGTGCCCAGGTCCTTCTGTTGCTCCAACAGGATGGCCAACTTGTCCTGGCAGCGCTGGCGGTGCTCTTCGCTGGCGTCGTGGCGCTCGGCCTGCTCTTTCATGTGGTAGATCTTCAGGGCGAGAATGCTCAGGCGGTCGATGGCCCATGCGGGGCTCTCGGTGTTCAGCCGAGCGTCGTCCTTAGGCTTGACGTCGCTGTACTTCTGGCGGAAGTAAGAGTCGATTTGCTCCACAAGGTCGGTGCGGTCCTGGTTGCTGCGGTCGATGCGGCGCTTCAGTGCCAAAGCCTCAATGGGGTCGATGTGTGGGTCGCGGATGATGTCCTCAAGATGCCATTGCACGGTGTCAATCCAGCATTTCAGGTACAAACGGTTGTCGATTTCATCGCGATCATAGGGGTTGTTGATAGGCGTGTCAACGTTGTCGATGACGTGGTAGTCTTCGATGGCCTTGTTAAAAATAACGTTGCAATGAGCTGTAAATGACATTCTTTATAGTGATTTAGATTTCGTGCAAAGATACCTATTAATTTCGAGATATGCAACAAATAACAGATAAAATAGTGACAGATATTTGCACAATGTATGGGTGTTTGTGCAAGCGAGAGTCACTTTTATTCAAAAATATTTGCGTATTTACCAAAAAATCAGTTACTTTGCAGCCTGTTTGATAAGAAACTAATAATAATCAATTTTAAAATTTACAATTATGTCAGAAATTGAATCAAAAGTTAAGGCAATCATCGTTGACAAACTGGGTGTAGACGAGGCTGAGGTTAAGTCTGAGGCAAGCTTCACTAACGATCTGGGCGCCGACTCACTGGATACCGTCGAGCTGATCATGGAGTTTGAGAAGGAGTTCGGTATCTCTATTCCTGACGACAAGGCTGAGACTATTCAGACCGTGCAGGACGCCATCAACTATATCCAGGAGAACGCCAAGTAAGTTGATAGCCATCCCGTTTAGCGTTTAGTGTTGTCTCGACAGATTGTCACCACACTAAACGCTAAACTTTTAACATCATTTTCAATCAATGGAATTAAAGAGAGTAGTAGTAACAGGTCTGGGTGCCGTTACTCCAGTCGGTAACTCGCCTGAGGAGACCTGGCAGAACCTCGTGGCTGGTAAAAGCGGCGCAGCACCTATTACACAATTTGATACGACGAACTTCAAGACGAAGTTCGCCTGCGAGGTGAAAAACCTCAACGTCTGCGATTACCTGGACCGCAAGGAGGTGCGCAAGATGGACCGCTACACGCAGCTGGCCATGATTAGCGCCATTCAGGGTGTCAAGGACTCGGGACTCGACCTTGAGACGGTGGACAAGAGCCGCATCGGCGTCGTTTACGGCGTGGGCATCGGCGGTATCCACACGTTCCAGGAGGAGGTGGTCTACTATGGTCAGCACATCGAGGCTGGTCCGAAGTTCAATCCTTTCTTCATCCCGAAGATGATTTCCGACATCGCTGCCGGACAAATCAGCATTCACTTTGGTTTCCATGGCCCCAACTACGCTACGACAAGCGCTTGCGCATCATCGACGCACGCTGTGGCAGACGCATTCAACCTGATTCGTCTGGGCAAGGCCGATGTCATCGTCTCTGGAGGTGCCGAGAGTGCCATCTGCGCCACTGGCGTGGGCGGTTTCAACGCCATGAAGGCTCTCTCAACACGTAACGACGATCCTGAGCACGCCAGCCGTCCGTTCAGCGCCAGCCGCGACGGATTCATCATGGCTGAGGGCGCAGGTTGCCTCGTGCTTGAGGAACTGGAGCACGCCAAGGCTCGTGGCGCCAAGATCTATGCTGAGATCGCTGGTGAGGGCATGAGCGCCGACGCTTATCACATCACCGCGTCGCACCCCGAGGGTCTCGGAGCCAAGCTCGTGATGAACGCAGCGCTCGAGGACGCTGGTATGTCGGTCAACGACATCGACTACATCAACGTGCACGGAACGTCCACACACGTGGGCGACATCTCTGAGGCCAAGGCCATCAAGGATGTGTTCGGTGAGCAGGCTTTCAAGCTCAACATCAGCTCTACCAAGAGCATGACCGGTCACCTGCTGGGCGCCGCCGGCGCTGTAGAGGCCATGGCTTGTGTGATGGCCGTGAAGAACGACATCGTTCCGCCTACCATCAACCATGAGGAGGGCGACGAGGATCCCGAGATCGATTATAACCTGAACTTCACATTCAACAAGGCTCAGAAGCGCGAGGTGCGCGCTGCGCTGTCAAACACCTTCGGTTTTGGCGGTCACAACGCTTGCATCATCGTTAAGAAATACGCTGAATAATGAACGTGTTTGTTTTCAGAGACTTGATAGAAACAATAAGGCTCCCTTTCCGAAAGGACAAGGAGCTTTATTTGTCTTTACGCAACATCATCGGTTTCGTTCCACGCGACATCAGCCATTACAAGATGGCGCTCATGCACAAGAGCGTCATGCACCGCAACAAGAAGGGTAAACCAGTCAACAATGAGCGCCTGGAGTTTCTGGGCGACGCCATTCTCGACGCCGCTGTGGGCGACATCGTTTACCACCATTTCCCCGGAAAGCGCGAGGGATTCCTCACCAACACGCGATCGAAGTTGGTGTCTCGCGAGACGCTCAACCGCCTGGCGGTGGAGATGGGCATCAACAAGCTCATCCTTTCGAGCGGCCATTCCATGTCGCACAACAGCTACATGGGCGGCAACGCCTTTGAGGCGCTCGTGGGAGCCATCTATCTCGATTGTGGCTACGACGCCTGCATGCGCTTCCTCAACAAGCGAATCTTGTCGCAGATGATCAACATCGACAAGGTGGCTTACAAGGAGGTGAACTTCAAGAGCAAGCTCATCGAGTGGACGCAGCGCAACAAGGTGAAGATGGAGTTCCGCGAGATCAGCACCGGAAGAGACCAGAGCGGCAGCCCCACGTTCACCTATCAGGTGTTCATGGAGGGCGTGGCAGGTTGCGAGGGACAAGGATTCTCGAAGAAAGAAAGCCAGCAAAAGGCCTCGAAGGACACGCTCAACAAGCTGAAACGCGAGCCGCAGTTCATCGACGCCGTGTTTGCCGCCAAGGGCAAGCGCACGAAGATGGAGGAGGAGCCTGTGCAGGCCTTGCCCGATACCTGCGAGAGCTCCGCGTTCATCGTGACGGATGGCACCCAAGCGGTTGCCGACGAGAAGCACGAGACGGCCTTCCGAGAGCGTGTGTTCACCGAGAGGGAAAGTGCCGTTGACGAGCGTAGGGCCGCCGTCAGCGAGATGGGTGACGCCGAAAACTATTCGATGGCCGGCACCGAGAATGCTGACAACGAGTTCGACCTGAGCGACATCAGCGCCAAGGCCCAAAGCCGTGAGGACATCATTGCGGCCGCCGAGAAGGAAGCCTTCGGAAGCTCCCATGAGGCATGATGGCCACTATCATCAAAAAATACTAAGCTGTAAATATTATTACCAGTATCTGATGAAGTGTGCGTAGTGCTCCAACCATAAAGCGCGCACGTTCCGATAAACATATTGTGCAGTTGAAAAAAATCAAGGAAAGCTTTCCTATGGTGCTTATAAATAGCATTATAGGAAAGCTTTTACTTGTTTTTGCTTATCTCATTACAGCAAACTGCCGTTTACAAACGCTTTGTCTCTTTCTTGAACAACCCATCCAAGACATTGTTGGCTGATGCTGATTGGGAAGAATTAATAGCAAACCTGGAATGTGCCATACCAAACTTTCGGATAGTAAGATTTGAGACTGAGCAGATTTCGAAAGACTGTTACCGTTTATGCGTTTTGATTCGCTACGGCTTTAAACCATCCGAAATAGCTCTCATCATGGGAAAGACGACCTCTTTCATAACGAAAACGCGGCAGTTTCTTTTGCATAAGATATATCAAGTTTCAGGCACTGCGCAAGAGTTTGATGTCAGGCTCTTGGATATCTTTTAACCCAAATCGGTCTAATGACCGTTTGTGGTTTAGGGTTCAAACGCCTGTAACCACGTAAAACGCCACAAGCTATCAGCAATGTTCTGATGCTTGTGGCGTTTCGTTTTGGGGCTTCAGGCGGTCTACAAGGCCGCTTTTATCCCGCTTATTTCACCCTTGATGTGATGGGGCTCTTGGTTCCTTTCATTCCTGTGAGGAACGCCTTGGCCGATCCGAAGCGGAGGTGCATATCGAGCCTTACGGGCACATGGTTCTTGTCGTCGGTGACGAAGAAGTCCACAATTTTCTTGAATCCCTCCCCTTTCTCGTTCTCGAGGTATGCCAGTTTGATGCATCTGTAGGTGTGTCCGTCGTCGGTCTTGACGTTCACCTTGCCCTCATAGCGCAGCCGGGCGGGGTATCGCCCGTTTCCGTCGGCCATGGGGAAGTTCACGTCGTGCCCTTTCCGCCATCCCGTTGGGTTGAACGAGCGTGCGCGTAGGAAGATGCTCATCATGTCGAACACGCAGTCGTTGTAGGTGTGTTGCTCCCACGAGTGGGTTCCGTTGCCGTGCTGTCGGTGCTGCTTCACGTGGCATTTGCCGTTGGGGTAGCTGTAGAACACCTCGTCTACGGTGTATCGCGATCCCTCGCGTGCTCCTTTTCTGTAGTAGATGGGCTCCAGGTCGAGCGTGTTGTAGCACAGCAGGGTGTCGCGCAACACAAACATCTTGTCGACCTTTTGGTTGCCTCGTGTGATCAGGCTGCTGCGCCATGCAGGCTGTCCGTTGCGCTTGCTCTGAACCGTTGAGAACGAAGCCGTTCCGGCCTTCACCCACACGAATTTCCAGTTGTAATAAAGATTATAGGACAGAAACTCGCCCGACTTGAATGCGTCGTTATGGAACCCACACTGCGCCTTTGCCGGCAGCATGGCCAGCATGAGGCAGCATGCCAGGAGAAATGTTTTCGCTTGTTTCATGATACTTAGTGTTACAAGTTGTTGTTTGGTATGTACTCTATGCCCAGCTTCTTGGCTCGCTCCTCGTTGCGGTGCTTGATGCTCTTGGCCTTTTCGCCTTTCTGCTTGGTTATCTGCTCGGGTTTCTGCTTGTTGAAGGGACGCGCGTTGGGATTCCATGTCAGCGTGAGGTCCCATTTGGCCCTGCACTCAATGGTCTCGGGATAGTAGTAGACCTTCTCTGGCTGCCGGTCGGCGTCGTAATCGCCCGTGTCCCACTTGCCGTTTTGGTTTTCGTCGAGAATCATTCGCATGTAGTATTTGCCCGCCTTGAGGTAGAAGAACTCCGCCTGCCCGTTGTGGGTCGTTGCTTCCTTGACCACTTGGTCCGATCCGTCGAGCAGCTGTGCGATGACAGGCTTCCCCTCCATGCCCTGCAGGGTCATGAGGAGCGTGGCGTACTTGTCGAGCGACCTGACGCGCACCCCCTGCTTGATGGCTATCGAGGCTTGTCCGTAGATGGATTGGAAGGCGGCGCTGTCGATCTCCAGGCTGTATTCCATTTCGGGTTTCCATGCCGCCTTGAGCACGAAGGTTTGCGAGTCTTTTCGGCCTATGCGGTATGGCTCGGCGTACCATAGCGAGTCGGTGGGTTGGTGCGAGTAGAGGTGTATGTGGGCTGTGTCGACGTCGTTGAGCGGTTTCTTGGCCGTTATCCAGATGTTTTGGTCGGGATCCATCTCGCCCAGGGGCGCCATGTTGATCTTCAGGGGCTCGGGCCTCATGAGGGTGTCGTAGGGTTCCCCGCGCTTTTTCAGCTTGTCCTGCTCCTTCTGCCATTGCTCCATCTTTTTCTTCAGGTCCTTCGTTCGCTTGGCGTAGGTTTCCTTTGAGATGATCTTGATGGTGTCGGTTTGCAGCTGCAGCGTTCCGAGCGTGTCGGTGATGTGGTGCGTGAGGGCCATGGTCAGCGTGTCCTGGTTCACCAATGTTGTGTCGCGCAGCCAATAGGTGATGGTGTCCTTATGCTCCGTTGGTTCGATGATAAAGGCGTTGTTGGCGTTGAAGTTCAGTCCGGTGATGCTGGGCAGAATGCTGTCGCCGTAGGTGTAGAAGAGCGTAAAGTGGTCGGCCTCCTTTCGTTCGGCCTTGAGATAATACCTGTCGGTCATCACCTCGTTGAATGCCCTGAGGCAGATGTTGTCGGGCAGGAAGTGGGTGTAGGGCACCGTTTTGATGCTGGCAATGTGTAGCGAGTCGAGCCATGTGGTGTCTTGTCGTGTGTCTTCCTTGAACGAGGGCACGACCCGTTCGTGCTGGAAAGCCACCATTTCGCTCTTTTGGCTGAACACGAAGTCGCCATCCGCATCCTGCAAGGCGTAGATGCGGTAGGTTCCGGGCGCCACGCCCTTGATGGTGAAGTGTCCGCTGGCGTCGGTCTTCGACACGCGCAGCATGGGCTTCTTCTTGAAATAGTCGTTCGAGATGCTGTCGTAGAGTCCCACGAGAATGCCCTTCACGGGCTCCAGGTTGCTGGCTTCCACCACATATCCCGACACCTCGAGCGTGTCGATATGGTCGCCTGTTGAGAAGCTGTAGGTGTAGCTGCCCATGGGGTTTCCCTCGTTGTTGTCGCTGATGGCGCTCGAGAAGTCGATGGTATAGGTGGTGTTGGGTTTCAGCGAGTCGAGCAGCTCCACGCTGATGCGCTTTCCTTGTCCTTTTATTTCGGGCTGGTTGAGCTGCGGTGGCGACACGACGACGTTCTGTGAGGGGTTGTCTATTTTGATGAACTCGTCGAAGTTGATGTAGATATGTCTTCGGTTGACGTTGACGCCCTTGTCGGCGGGTGAGCAACCGATGACGCGTGGCGGCGTCTCGTCGTACCATCCTCCGTCGGGGCTGCCCATCTTGGCGCACGACATGAGCATGAGTGTGGCGACGAAAAGTGTCAGCAGGCTGATTGCGCGCATGGTCACCGTCTGCTTTTCCTTTCGTAACTGCTTGCTGTTATCTGTCTTGTGGTTCATCTTCTAATTGGCTTTTTCTTACTGATTATCAGTGGGTTGCGGCGCTGTGTGGCCGTTTCCCCACGATGGCGGTTGCCGTTTCCCCATGGGTTTTTAGCCCTTGTTCATCTCCAGCAGCTCATCCATGTTCTTTCGTGAGTTGCTCAGTCGGGGCACCTTGTGTTGTCCGCCGAGGCGTCCTTTCTGCTTTAGCCAGTCGTTGAACAGTCCCTCTTTGGCCTTCACCACCTCCAGGTGCTGCAACGTCACGTTGTGCGAACGCTTGGCCTCGTAGTCGGAGTTGAGCTCCTGCAACTTCTCGTCGAGCGCCTGTGCGAACCGCTCCAGGTTGTCGGGGTCTTTGCTAAACTCGATGAGCCACTGGTGCCGGCACTTGGCGTTCTTGTCCATGTAGACCGGTGCGGCGGTGTATTCGAGCACCTGTGCGCCCGTTTTCTCGCAGGCGTAGGCCAGTCCCTTCTCAGCGTTGTCCATGATCAGCTCCTCACCGAAGGCGTTGATGAAGTATTTTGTTCGTCCTGTGATGATGAACTTATAGGGTCGTTTGGATGTGAACTCCACCGTGTCGCCAATCATGTATCGCCACAATCCGCAGCTGGTGGTTATCACCATGGCGTAGTTGCGTCCAATCTCCACCCCTTCGAGCGGCACCACCGTGGCGTCGGGGCGTCCCACTTCCTCGAGCGGAATAAACTCGTAGAACACACCATAGTCGAGCATGAGCAGCATCGATCGGTCGGTGGGGTCGTCTTGTATGCCAAAGAATCCCTCCGAGGCGTTGTATGTTTCCATGTAGTGCATCTTCGAAGAGGTGATGAGTTGCTCGTATTGTGAGCGGTAGGGGGTGAAGGCTATTCCTCCGTGGAAGAACACCTCCAGGTTGGGCCACACCTCCTCGAGGTGCTTCTTTCCCGACAGCTCCATGACGCGTACGAGCACGCTGAGCATCCACGAGGGCACACCCGATATGTTGGTGATGTTCTTATGCAGGCACTCCTGTGCGATACGGTCGCGCTTCACCTCGAAGTCTGATAGCAGCGCCGTGCGCTTTCTGGGCACTCGCATGAGGTTTACCAGCGGGTTGATGTTTTCGATGAGGATGGCGCTGAGGTCGCCCACGAGCGATCCGTCCACGTTGTAGTTGGGCGAGTGGCTGCCTCCCAGTATGAGCGACTTGCCGTCGAAGAGCCGGCTGTTGGGGTTGTTGCGGAGGTAGAAGGTCACCACGTCCTTGCCACCCTGGTAGTGGATGTCGTGCAATCCCTCGGCCGAGACAGGTATGAACTTCGACTTGTCGTTGGTGGTTCCCGACGATTTGGCGTACCATTGCACCTGTCCGGGCCACAGCACGTCGGCCTCTCCGTGGCGCATGCGGTCGATGTCGCGCTTCAACTCCTCGTAGGTGTTGATCGGAACATTCTTGGCAAACTCCTCATAGCTGTTCTTGGGCGACAGCAGGTGGTTGCGGCCATATTCGGTGTTGGAGCCTCTTTCCAGTAAGTGGCGCAGCACGGCTTCTTGCAAAGCCTCGGGCTGGGTGTAGTGTTTCTCCAGTGCATACTGGCGGGGCTTAAAGAATTGGCCCACTATTTTTGTTAAACTCATGCGTTTAATGACTTATATTTAAGGTGCAAAGTTACCCTAAAACTTTGATATTATAGTAAAATTTAGTTATTTTAATGATTGGAAACGATTGCCCCCTCTCCCCCACCGACCTGTAGACCATAACGTTCGGAATGGCATAAACGTAGAAAAACACTTATTTTCTCGCCTTTCTTGTGTTCCATTTGGTTATTTTGCCTTACCTTTGCAACCATCAACCAAGCTATCTTAAAAACTAAGCTATATGTCGAAATTATCTACCCTTCTACTCCTTTCGGCTTTGTCGCTCACTTCGCAGGCTCAGCACACGCTGACGCGCTCCGAAGCCATGACCCTCTACACCACAGAGGCGCCCAAGCGCGTTTCGGTTCATGACCCCTCGGTGGTATGGGACACGCAGAGCCAGCAGTATTACATCTTTGGCTCGCACCGTGCGCAAGCCCGCACGGCCGACCTTTACCAATGGACCCACATAGCGCCCGCCATACCCTGGGGAACGGTCGTTGGTGGGGCCATCGTGCCGGGAGCCACCAATCAGGAGGCGTTTGCACATCCGCAGGTAACGAGCCTCACCACCGCCGCAGGCCGTACCATCAGCCTGCCCAACTTCGATGCGGCGGCCTGGTCGGCCCTGGCTTCCAAGGATTATAATGTCGACGGCAACCTCTGGGCGCCCGATATCATCTACAATCCGGTGATGAACAAATGGTGCCAATACCTCAGCATCAACGGCGACAGCTGGGCTTCGAGCGTGGTGCTGCTCACCGCCGACAACATCAATGGTCCCTATGTTTACCAAGGGCCGGTGGTCATTGGTGGGTTCAATGGCAAGAACGCCAACTCGTATAAGAACACCGACCTCGAGCAGGTCGTAGGCACACAGGCCTCGTTGCCCAGCCGCTACAACAAGCAAGCCAAGTGGGGCGATACATGGCCCAACTGCATCGACCCTTGCGTGTTCTATGATGAGAACGGCCAGCTGTGGATGTCGTATGGCTCCTGGTCGGGCGGAATATTCATGCTTAAGCTCGACGCCAAGACCGGCTTGCGCGACTACGACGCCACCTACCCCCTTACCGGAAGCGGCGCCAATTACACCTCCGACCCCTATTTCGGCAAGAAGATAGCCGGTGGCTACTACGCTTCGGGCGAGGGATCGTACATACAGCACATTGGCGACTACTATTACCTCTTCATGTCGTATGGTGGACTGACCTCCGATGGTGGCTACGAGATGGAGGTGTTTCGCTCGAAGAACCCCGACGGGCCCTATGTCGACCCCAAGGGCACATCGGCCCTCTTCGACCGTTATCTCATGAACTATGGCACGAACGGCAGTTTCCGCGGCGAGAAGATTCTCGGCAGCTATGAGAACTGGGGGTTCATGACCACCGGAAAGAAGACTTCCTTCAGCACGCCAGGCGAGCTGTCGCAGGGCCACAACTCGGCCATCACCGATGCGCAAGGCCGCAGTTTCCTCATTTACCACACCCGTTTCAACGACGGGTCGAAAGGCCATACGGTGCGTGTTCACCAACTGTTCACCACGAGCAACGGCTGGTTGGCCGCCGCCCCCTTCGAGTTTACGGGCGAGACCGTCAACGACGACAGCATTGCCACGCGCCAGCGTTTCAGCGCCCACGAGTTGGCCGGAACCTATCAGGTGCTCGTGCATAAGCAGGGAGTGGACTATATAAACCGCGAGACGGTGAAACCCATCGCCGTGACCCTCACCGAGGACGGTAAGGTGACGGGCGCTCTCACCGGCACCTGGAGCCTCACCGAAGGCACCTCGTATATGACCCTCAAGGCTGGAGGCGACACCTACCAGGCCGTGGTGGTGGAGCAGCACATGGAGCCCTATACCATCAAGGCCATCGCCTTTACCGGAGTGGGCACGGCGGCCACCGTTTGGGGCTATAAGATGGCGGACGCCTACGCCTTGTCGTACCTGCTCCGCACGGCCACCATGCCTGTGGGCCAAGGCAAGACCGTCAACAGCAACGTGAACCTCTATGGCGTTACCCAAGGCTACGACAATGTGAGCGTCGCGTGGAAATCGTCGAACCCAACGATCCTCAGCGACGATGGACGCTACAACCCCGAGGCCATGACGGCCGACAACATGCCTGTCGACCTCGTGATGACGCTCACCTCGGGCGACTGGCAGTGTGTCGACACCTTCTCGGTGAACGTGCGCAAGACCACCATTCCGGACCAGGCCGACATAGAGAGCGGCACCGTGGCTTATTACAACTTCGACAACCGTCCGATCGTCAACGCCTTCGATTCGGCCCAGGTGGCTCTCCTGAAGGGCCAGTCGGGGGCCTCCGTGCCCTCGCTGCAGGCCGACCACGAGCGCAGCGGACAGTTTGTCCACACCCAGTTTGGCGCCAGCGGACGCGCCAGCTATGTGCAGATGGACAACCCGCTCAACGGTGCCACGCTCACCGATGGCTTCACCGTGTCGTATTGGGCCCAGCTCACCGACGAGAACCTGTGGGACTGCCTGTTCAGTTTCTTCAATCCCCTATCGCAGGCGCGCCTCTACATGACGGGCAACGCCTATGTGGGCTACAACAACAATACGGGCAACTGGATCGACCTCAACCATCCATCGACCGTTACGACGGGCTATCTCAATGCCGGCAAGTGGGCGTTTGTCACCATGACCGTGTCGCGCACCGACGGTGTGAAGCTCTATGTTGATGGTTCGCAAAAGAACATCAGTGCCGTGGCGGGCTCGCAAAACGGCACCAGCATCACCACCAAGGCACAGTTCGACTATAACGAACTGGTCGACTTTGTGGCCTCTTGCTCCAATATGTACTTGGGTTACGGATCGTTCTGGGGATCGGCCGAGGCGTCGTTCGACGACCTGTTGGTATTCAACCGTGTGCTGACGCGCACCGATGTGCGTGCCTTGAACATGGCCGCCAACCGCGAGCACAACTTCACCCCCACGGGCATCGTGGCGCCCATCGCCAACCGTCGCGCCACCGCCGACCCGAAGGTCTATAACCTCCAAGGCCAGTGTGTGGGATTGTCGCTCAGCGGTCTGCGCCCCGGCGTATATGTGCAGAACGGAAAGAAATATGTTGTGAAGTAGCGTGTGGGGCATTGTGCCCGTGGAAACGACGGTAAGCGTTACCATGTTTCAACATTGATAAAGAGCTCCCCATCTTCCGAAGAGAGAAGGTGGGGAGCTCTTGGGGTTAAGCGGGTTTCGATGATCCGAATGGCACTATCTCTTGGCTACTTCTTGTTAGGGAATGTCCATGTAATCTTTTATTATCCATCCGTTATTATTAACCGTAACCAGATAATACCGTCCCATCATGGTGCGGAAGTCGGCTGTGTAATAAGGTAGAAAAAAATCTGTTGGCAAATGTTCAATTTCAAAGCGCATTTCAGAAAATGCAATGCGTACGTTCTGGTCAGGTTCTTGTGGCAGCAACAACTCCAATGTATATTCCCCCCTTGCCTTTTCGTGTAGAAGAACAGAGAACTGACATTCGATGTTTCTGATATCTACTGCAAGATTAAGAAAGTTGCTCAATGCGAATGTGCTGATATCACTTGTTGCATGCCAGTCGCCATCGAGAACGCGTTGGTTGAAACATTGGAAGAAGTTTGTGGGGCCAGAGTAATAATTGTATGCTACCTGTGTGCCATCGTAGAAACTTGAAACGGCAGGATGGCCGGAGACAATGAACCCCATGTAATTCTTGGGCGAAAAAAGCCATACGACATCGCCATGGTACCAATCAGACAAATGTTGCCAACGTTTGGCTATTTGGGCAATGTGTTTTGGGCATTCCTGTCCCTTTGTATCTGTTAGACTTTGTAATAGTAGATTTGTGTTTCTCCAAATTCCCCTAAATGGTCTTAATCTTTTTTCAGGACATGATTTCATCACTTCCGTTATGATAACTGCCGGATAATTGTTTCCTCCAATAAAAGGGGCCGTCAATGAATCGAATCCCGCATAAGGATTATTGCTTGTGGCATACTTGTAGTTCTGATAGAAGGCTTCTTTCATTTCCTTAACAGTAACACTGTCTTTGAAATGATTTTGCTTAAGCCATTTGTGTATTTGAAGGTGGCAAGTGCGATTGTATATGCGAACTTGATTTTCCATGCCTAAATCAGGAAAAACATAGTCGCTCTGGGCAATAGCGATTATCGGCATTAAGCAGACATTTGCCACCCAAATAGCCTTTAAAAGAAAACGATTTAACATATCCAAAGGATTTTTGTTATTTTACTCGCATATATCCCCCATCAGGATCAGCTTCATTATATATAGTTTGAGGGCAAAGATAAACATTTTATTTAATTATTAGATATTGTAAATGTTAATAAAATGGACTTACCTGACATTTAGAGATGATTTGAACTTCTGTTCACTTCTAACAGTTTTTGGCTTCAGATGGCTTCACCGCTTCTGAGTGTAAATACTTACAAGCATCCTTCATCACTCCAATGTGGATGAATCTGAGAGAAATCTGGGTAGGAGAAGCCTGCGAAGGCATCAGGTTGAAGCGTTGTGCCCAATGTTGGACGAACGTGAATTATGCCAACAATCTATAGTGAAAACTACACATTTCTTTTCTTTCACGGAACTATTTGGCCGAAATACGCAATTCTCGGTGTGTTTACGTAACATGTTATTGTTCAAATGGTTGCGATGATTTTTGGTAATTCTGCACTCAGAGTTTGACCTCACGCATTGCCGTTGGGCATGTTTCGCATTGCGAAACATGCCCGATCGTAAGGCGATACCTTCCCAACGGTGGCTCGGTTTGGCGTCTTTCGCAACCCGATACATGCCTAACGGTACGCGCATCTCTCATTTTTGGCGCTACGATGGCGCAAAAATGGCATTTTCGTTGTCTATCTCGCGCAAAATTCCAACACAACTTTTTAACCAAAAAACTGGACGAATGGAACCCGTCGCAACTCTCTTGGCCTACTTCACCACCTTGCGCCCGTTGAGGATATACACGCCGTGGGCGGGCGGTGTGGTGAGCCTTTGGCCTTGCAGGTTGTAGAGCTCGCTACCGCTGGGTGTGTCGATGGTTGTGTGGTCGATGGCCTCGTTGCCGCTGCCGTTCACCTTCTGTGGGTTAAAAAAGATTGCGCTTGCAACTCCGTAAAGGTTGCAAGCGCAATGGCTGTAAGGATAACTTTTATGTTCATGTGTGTCCTTTGTGTGTTCGGAAGCGTTCTCGATGAGCTCGAGTAAGGGGCTATGAGAGCTTCCAGGTCACGCCATCCTTGGTGTCGTTGACCTCGAATCCGGCTTCGGTGAGCGTGTTGCGAATCTGGTCGGAGGTGGCCCAATCCTTGGCCTCCTTGGCCTTTTGGCGCATCTCGAGCACCATGTCGACAATCGTTCCGTAGGCCTTCTCGCGGGCTTCGTTGTTGGCTCCGCGGTTGTTCTGCAGTCCGAGCACGTCGAAGGTGAACAGACTCATGGTGTCGGTGAGCTCCTGCAGGTCGTCGGCAGAGATCTTGAGCTTGTGGTCGACGAGCTGGTTCACCAGGTGGCAAGCCTCGAAGAGCGCGCTGATGACGAGCGGCGTCTGCAAGTCGTCGTTCATGGCGTCGTAGCAACGCTGGCGCAGGGCGCGCACCACCTTTTGCGTATCGGGTGACGATCCCTTGGCCACCTGCACGCGACCGAGGTCGGCAATGCCGTTCATCAGGCGGTCGTAACCCTTCTGGGCGGCCTTCAGGGCGTCGTTGGAGAAGTCGACCGTGCCACGGTAATGGGCCGAGAGGATGAAGAAACGGATGGTCATGGGCGAATAAGCCTGCTCCAGGCTGTCGTGCTCACCCTTGAAGAACTGCTCGAGTGTGATAAAGTTGCCGAGCGACTTGCCCATCTTTTGGCCGTTGATGGTGATCATGTTGTTGTGCATCCAGTAGTGAACCATCTGGTCGCCCTGCGATGCCACGGCCTGCGCAATCTCACATTCGTGGTGGGGGAAAACCAGGTCCATGCCACCTCCGTGGATGTCGAAGTGGGCGCCCAGGTACTTGCGGCCCATGGCGGTGCACTCACAGTGCCATCCGGGGAAGCCGTCGCTCCATGGCGAGGGCCATCGCATGATGTGCTCGGGCTGCGCCTTCTTCCAAAGGGCGAAGTCGGCTTGGTTGTGCTTCTCCGACGTGCCGGCCAGCTCGCGGCTCTTGTTGATGATGTCCTTGAGGTTGCGGCCTGAGAGAATGCCGTAGTGGTGGTCGCGGTCGTACTTCTCAACGTCGAAGTAAACCGAGCCGTTTGATATGTAGGCATAGCCGTTGTCGAGAATCTCTTGCACGAGCTGCTCCTGCTCGATGATGTGGCCGGTGGCGTGCGGCTCGATGCTTGGCGGCAGCACGTTGAGCATCTCCATGGCCTTGTGATAGCGGTTGGTGTAGTATTGCGCGATCTCCATGGGCTCGAGCTGCTCGAGGCGTGCCTTCTTCTCAATCTTGTCGTCGCCCTCGTCGGCGTCGTGCTCCAAGTGGCCTACGTCGGTGATGTTGCGCACGTAACGCACCTTGTAGCCCAGGTGTTTGAGGTAACGGAAGAGCACGTCGAAGGTGATGGCCGGGCGCGCGTGGCCCAGATGCGGGTCGCCGTAAACCGTGGGACCGCAAACGTACATGCCCACATGGGGGGCGTGGAGAGGCTTGAACAGCTCTTTCGAGCGTGTCAGCGTATTGTAAATCAAAAGATTCTGTTTCATGCTTGCTAATGTTTTGCTACTGTGTTGGTTGTTGCAAAGGTAGCTAATAATCTTGAGAAACAGAACCTTTCGACACCCTTTTGTAGGGAAAAAGCATTAAAAGAGGTGGTGACATGAGGCTTACCACACCACCTTCTCGCCGAGAATGACCCCGTCGGTGGCGTCGTCGGCGGTGAATGTGGCACCGCGATATTGCACGCAGAGCATGACGAGCGGCTCCGTTCCGTTGTTGCGAACCGAGCGCTTGCCAGCGGGCGCCACGCGCACCACACTACCCTCGCCTACCGCGAACACCTCGCCGTCGACCTGAAACTCGCCCGTTCCGCTGAGGAAGAAATAGAGCTCCTCGTGCGTCTTGTGGGTGTGGAGAAAGCCTGTCTCGCTGCCTGGGGCGAACGATTGGAAGGAGAAGTCGCCTCCGGTGGCGTCCAGCAGCGCGCCGCCAAACACCTTTCCGGGGATCTTCACCTCCGGACCGAGTTGCAATTCATACTGGTTGAGTTCGCTCATGGGGCCAAACGTTGCTGCCGTGGCGTTGGTCAGCGACTTGATAATCTTTGCTTCTTTCATGTTGTTCTGTTTTTGTTGGTTTGCGATGGCAAAGTTAAGCCAATTCGGATGCTCCCACAAGAAGGCACTTTGGCGTAACATGGTTACCTCTGCGTAACCATTGTTGAGCAACAATAGGTTAAGTTTTGGAGGTTTAACTATTATTAACGCATTTGACTTTTGTCTTCCATTGCCAAAGGTTACTTTTGTAGCCTAATAATGAAAAACATTGGTTAACCCATGCCCAAGGTCATTAAGGAAACCGTCTTTACGGATTGCCCCATCCGCAACGTGCTGGCTCGCATCAGCGGAAAGTGGTCGTTGCTCGTGCTCTATACGCTGGACCGCAACGGCATGTCGCCCATGCGTTTCAACCAACTGCGCCGTGCCATCCCCGACATATCGCAGAAGGTGCTGACCACTACCCTGCGCACTCTCGAAACCGACGGGCTCATCTGCCGGAAGGTGTTTGCGGAGGTGCCTCCGCGAGTGGAGTATTCGCTCACCGAAAGGGCATTGACGCTCATCCCATTGATCGACTCGCTCATCAACTGGGCGGCCGATAACATGGCGGACATCGTGCGCGACAGGGCGCAGGGCATCGAGCCTGTCACCACATGACGGCCATTGCCAAGGTGCGAGAAAATATTAACCCCATCAAATTAACAGAACAATCAGCTATACAATCAGCAAATTCCCCATTACCTTTATTATGAGATACCCCCGAATCACAGCAGCCGAGGCTGCGGCCATGATCAATGACCGCGACAAGATGGCCCTTGGCGGCTTTACGCCCAACGGCAATCCAAAGGCCATCTTCCGTGAACTGAGTAAGCGCGCCGTGAAGGAACACGAGGCCGGAAAACCTTTTGCAGTAGGCATCTACACGGGCGCTTCGTCGTGCCAGAGTGTGGAAGGCGACATGGCCAATGCGCATGCGTTGCTCTTCCGCGCACCGTTCTCTACCAACAAGGACTTCCGCACACACACCAACCTGGGTGAGATCGACTATGAGGACATGCACCTGGGACACATGGCCGAGCGCATGCGACATGGCTTCTATGGAGAGTTCGACTGGGCGGTCATCGAGGTGTCGGACATTGTGGAGGGCGAGTCGGAGTGCCGTGCCTACCTCACGTCGGCAGGAGGAATCGCCGCTACCGCTGCGAGGCTTGCCAAACGCGTCATACTGGAGCACAACACGTTCCACAATCCCAACTCAAAATTCCTACACGATACGTGGGAGCCAGGCGACAACGGATCGGGACGCGGACCGATGATGGTCATCAAGCCCTACGACCGCATTGGCGAAAACTACATCAGCATCGACCCCAAGAAGATTGTGGGCGTCATAGAGAGCAACATACCCGAGGAGGCGCGCGCCTTCAAGGAGGTGGATGAGTTTACCTCGGCCATCGGAAACCACTTGGCCAACTTCCTCGTCGACGACATGAAGGCGGGCCGTATCCCGAAGCAATTCCTGCCCATACAGAGTGGTGTGGGTGCCACGGGCAACGCCGTGCTGGCCGCATTGGGATCCAATCCGCGCATTCCACGCTTCAACGTTTACAGTGAGGTGGTGCAGGATGCGGCCATCCGCTGGATGCTTGAGGGCAAGGTGATGGACGCCTCGGCTACGGCCATGACCGTCACCAACGAGTGTTTGCAGGAGGTTTACGCCAACATGGACTACTTCTCGAAGCACCTCACCATTCGTCAGAGCGAGGTGGCCAACTCGCCTGAGGTGATTCGCCGATTGGGCGTCATCGCCATCAACACCGCTGTGGAGTGTGATATCTATGGCAATGAGAACTCGAGCCACATCTGCGGATCGGCCCTGATGAACGGCATTGGTGGCTCATGCGACTATGAGCGCAATGGCTATATCAGCGTGTTCACTACACCGTCGGTATCCAAGGGCGGCAAGATCTCGTGCATCGTGCCCATGTGTTGCCACGTGGACAGCACCGAGCACGACGTGGATGTGATCGTCACCGAGCAGGGTGTGGCCGACTTGCGAGGCAAGGGGCCTGTTCGCCGTGCACATGAGGTCATAGAGAACTGCGCTCATCCTGAGTACCGCCCGCTGCTGCGCGACTACTTGGCTCACATCGCCCCCATGGGCCACGAGCCCCAGAGCATGACCGCTGCGCTGGCCTTCCACGACACCTTCATGCGCAAGGGCGACATGCGCCTGACCGATTTCGCTGAGTATCTGAAATAAGCCATCCCCCTTTCATACCCGCATAGGCCATCCCACAAAAAAGGATGGCCTATGCTGTTTTTACCTTATGGGTCGTCATTGCGCAAGGAAGGGCAATGCTGTTTGGGGACCCAAGGTTATTCGCTTAGATGGCCAACCTACGCTATGTTGATGGCTTGCGTTGTCTATCCATTTGCTATACGATGGACCGTCTCTCTCGGACCTATGCTTTCTTTATTTGCCCACAGGCCGTTCCCATCCTCGGTGGATACGTGCTTTTGAGCCCTTGGATTGCTCCTTATTATATAGGTAATCGGTGATTGTAATCGCTGGTCTCTCTTGCTTTGGTGCCTTGTGATAGTAGGCCAACTGCCGCTTGGGTGCTTAATGAATGTAAAACAAGTCTTAAAATGTGTTGTGTGCGCACACAAAATGTTGATTTAGGTCAAGAATGAGCCCAAAAATGCGATTTTCCATGCCTTAGGTATTGCAGAATTCTTACTTTCATGCTACCTTTGCATCGTCAAAAGGAAATAAGTAACCTCGAGAGAAGTGAATTCCTAGACATTCGATTCAATAGGTTTAAGGTTAGTAGATTGTTTCATATAGGTTTTTAGTTTTTAGGTTTTTAGATTAAAGTTTTTAGGTTATTTCATTAGGTTGTTAGTAACTTTTTAGGTAATTAGTAGATTGATTTCAGGAATGACAAACCCCTGTCTCTGTTTGAAGAGACTGGGGTTTGTCGTTTTATGGTGTTTCCCCATCTGCTTTTTGATGTTTCCTCAGCTACTTTTGGCATTTTCTCATGCGTCTTATTGCATTCTCTCATGGGCTTCATAACGTTTCTTCATGCGTTTTATGGTGTTCGCTCTTGCGTTTTATCACATGCCATCATTTGCTTCGTAAGGCTTATTCTTCTGTCAGAAGGCCCTTTGAGGAGCGTCGAGTCAAGTGTGATGGGCTATCGGCCCATGCCTTATGGCCTCACGACGGATGGGTATGGGCATAAAAAACGCCCTCCCCTTGACAAGCAAGGAGGGGGCATTATCATCATATTTGATGGCGATATTAGCCTTGTTTAGCGCTTGAACTTCTCGCTTTGCTGGCGAATGAGCTCAGCGTCATCGAAATAATCGATGCGCATGGCGCGTCTGACGTCGTCCATGGTCTGTGCGGCCGTCTCGCGAGCGCTTTCCGATCCTTGCTTGAGGATGTTGAAAATCTCGGGGATGTCCTTCTCATACTCGGCGCGACGCTGACGTATGGGGTCGAGCATGCGGTTGATGACGTTGTTGAGGAGCTTCTTGCACTTCATGTCGCCGATGCCGCCATGGGTGTAAGCAGCCTTCAGCTCGTCGAGGTTCTGGAACTCAGGCCAGAAGTCGGCGAAGTCCTGATCGGTTGAGAAGGCGTCGAGATAGGTGAACACGGCGTTGCCCTCCACGTGTCCGGGGTCGGACACATTGATGTGGGTGGGGTCGGTGTACATGCTCTTCACCTTGCTCCACACCGTGTCGGCGTCGTCGGAAAGGTAGATGCAGTTGCCGAGGCTCTTCGACATTTTCTCCTTGCCGTCGGTGCCAGGAAGGCGTCGGGCCGTAGCGTTCTCAGGCAGAAGGATTTCGGGTTCCACAAGCACGGGAGCGTAAGTCTGGTTGAAGCGGTTCACCAGTTCGCGCGTCAGCTCAATCATGGGCTCCTGGTCTTCGCCGGCGGGAACCGTGGTGGCCTTGAAGGCGGCGATGTCGGCGGCCTGCGACACGGGGTAGCAGAAGAAGCCGAGTGGCACTGAGTTGCTCTCGAAGCCACGCATCTTCACCTCGGTCTTCACCGTGGGGTTGCGCTGAACACGCGCCACGCTGACGATGTTCATCAGGTAAGTGGTGAGCTCTGCCAGCTCGGGGATGTGGCTTTGTATGTAGAGTGTGCATTTGGAGGGGTCGAGACCGGCCGAGAGATAGTCGAGTGCCACCTCAATGATGTTCTGTCGAATCTTCTCTGGATTGCTGGCGTTGTCGGTCAATGCCTGCACATCGGCCATGAAAACGAACATGCGGTCGTAGTTGCCCTCGTTCTGTAACTGCACACGGCGACGCAAGCTGCCAACGTAATGGCCCAGGTGGAGCTTGCCGGTGGGGCGGTCGCCTGTCAAAATAATCTTTCCCATATTGTTTTGTTGTCTGTTTAGTTGGTTGTTGGGCGGGTGCGTCCGGTTGGTCGCCCCTTGCCTCATGGTGTGGCGGTTTGTGTGGCGCTTAGCCTGGGTATGCCGCCGAATGTGGTGCAAAAATAGTGCTTTTTATTTGATTACGGAAGTATTCCACCATAAATTATCTCACGATTGACGAGCGGTCAACCTAAATCCCATAACCTATTTTGGGTTTACTGGTTGGGGGGTTCGATAGGCATACGCATGTAAACGGCGATGGTTTTCAGTCGGACATAGTCGTCGCTGAGATACATGAAGCCCTTGTAGCGATTGCCTTTGCCCCAGGAGTTCTTGGCGATGAAGAAGCGTTGGCCCTTCCGGTCGCGCGCCAATCCACACAGTTCCATGCAGTGGTCGTCGGTGGTTTGGCGTCGGTCGAAGAGTCGTTGGCGCTCTTCTTGGGTGGCCTTTGTGCCTTCGGGCATGGTGGCTCGGCCCTCGGCGAAGCGGAATCCCGCCTCGCTCGTGTCGCCTTCCCAGCATACGGCATGGCCCGATTGAAGCGATTGCACAATGCGTTTCATGAGTGTGTCGATGGGAAGGTTGAGAAAGGTGTCGCCAAAACGATTGTCGGGTGTCTCCAAGGCAAACTTGCTGCCGAACGGATGGTGGGTGAAACTCGTCATTGCCACGTAGTCGCCGGGAAGGCAGAGACTATGGGCGAACTCGTGTGGGGTGTAGGTTGCGCCATAGAGAGCTATGATGCGCGGCAGGCAACCCACCTCGCGGTCGAGCAGGTCGGTAACGTGTTGGTCGATCATGGAGAGCGAAGCGGAGGCTCGCGCCACATCTTTCACCTTCCGACAGAGCACGTTATAGTTGACGCCGCTGTTGTAAATGTCGGTTCCTTGGTTCTGATAATAGGAGTCGAAGGGCAGCGCTCCCGATCGCTCCAGCAAGTTGAGCAGGGTCGACGACATGCCCCGCAGCGAAATGTTCGTGCCTCCTTTCGACAGGAAATAACGTCGCGCCTCTTCCTGCAACAGGCATCGCGCCACATAATCGGTGGAGAGCGTTATGGAGTCGCCCACCATCAGGCGGTCGGTTTCGATGGTGGTCAGCATGGCATAGGCCCAGCAGAGGTCGCTGTGCCCTTGGTTGCGAACGGGCGTGGTCTTGAGCACCACCTCGTCGGTAAACTCGTTTGGGGTCGCCTCGGACGTCTTGGGCGCCGGTCGGCAGCAGGCTGTCATCAGGCCGATGATGAGCAGCCAGGTCCACATTTTCTTCATATCGCTGCAAAGTTACTAAGAAAAGAGAAGAACCATGCGGGCAGAAGCATAAACTTATTTTCATTATCCTGGGGGTGGAAGAAACGCTATGTAAGAAAAACTTAGTACCTTTGCAGCATGAACGCACGAATAGAAGACTTTGAGATCATGGCCCCTGTGGGGTCGCGCGAGAGTTTGGCGGCCGCCATTCAGGCAGGTGCCGACTCGGTATACTTCGGTGTGGGGCAACTCAACATGCGGTCGCACAGCGCCAATCACTTCACGCTCGATGATTTGCACGACATTGTTGCCATCTGCCAGGAGCACAACATGAAGACTTATCTGACGGTCAACACCATCATTTACGATAACGACCTCGATACCATGCGACAGATCATTGATGCCGCTCGCATAGCGGGCGTCAGTGCTGTCATCGCTTCCGACGTGGCCGTTATGGCCTACTGCCGTCAGGTGGGCGTGGAGGTGCATCTGTCTACCCAACTCAACATCTCTAACGTGGAGGCCCTGAAGTTCTACGCCCAGTTTGCCGACGTTAGCGTGTTGGCCCGAGAGCTTACAATGCCCCAGGTGAAACATATCCACGAACAGATAGAGGCCCAGCATATCGTAGGCCCCAATGGCGACCCCATTCGGATCGAGATGTTCTGCCATGGAGCCCTTTGCATGGCCGTGTCGGGCAAGTGTTACATGAGCCTCGACGCCGCCAACCGCTCCGCCAACCGCGGACAGTGTGTGCAGGTGTGCCGCCGCAGCTACACCGTGACCGACAATGAGACGGGCCATCAGCTTGAGATCGACAACAAATACGTGATGAGCCCCAAGGACCTGAAGACCATTCGCTTCATCGATAAGATGATGGACGCTGGTGTGAGGGTGTTTAAGATTGAGGGCCGTGCACGTGGCCCCGAGTATGTTTACACCGTGGTGTCGTGTTATAAGGAGGCCATCCGTGCCGTGCTCGACGGCTCTTTCACTGAGGAACGTAAGGATGCGTGGGACGAAAGGCTGGCTACCGTGTTCAACCGCGGCTTTTGGGATGGTTATTACCAGGGCCAGACGATGGGCGAATGGAACGACAGCTATGGCTCGTTGGCCACAGAGCGCAAGGTGCTCGTGGGCAAGGTGACCAAGTATTTCAGCCGTCTCGGCGTGGGAGAGATTGCCGTTCAGGCGTCGACCTTCAAGCAAGGCGACAAGCTTCTCATCACGGGCAACACCACTGGAGCCATGTATCTTCATGCCACGGAGATTCACGGCGACAACGGGGTGATACCCGAGGCTCCGCAACACACGCTCGTCAGCGTGCCCGTTCCCGACAAGGTGCGTCCCAACGACAAGGTTTTCCGCATCGATACCGACGCCTAACCGTGTGGCAACAGGCGTTTGAAATAGCAGCTTAGGCTTATAAACATATAAGGATTCAAGTATTATGGCACAAACAATCAACGAATTACAAGACGCAGTCATTGAGGAGTTTAGCGACTTCGACGACTGGATGGACAAATACCAGATGCTCATCGACCTGGGCAATGATCTCGAACCGCTCGACGAGAAGTATAAAACCGAGCAGAACCTCATCGACGGTTGCCAGAGCCGTGTGTGGCTACAGTGCGACGATGTTGACGGAAAGTTGGTGTTTACGGCCGACAGCGATGCCCTCATCGTGAAGGGAATCATCGCCCTGTTGGTACGAGTGCTCAGCGGACAGACACCTAAGGACATTCTCGACGCCGACCTTTATTTCATCGACCGCATTGGTTTGCGAGAGCATCTTTCCCCCACCCGCTCCAACGGTTTGCTTGCCATGATCAAGCAAATCAAGGCTTACGCGTTGGCATACAGCGTGAAACAATAACCCGTGGCTGCCATAGGCCATCCACCAACCCCATTAGTTATGCGCAAACTCAGAACCATAGAGATGCACCGCCTGTCGGTGGAGCAGTTCAAGGAAGCCCACAAGCTGCCGCTCATCGTGGTGCTCGATGATGTCAGGTCGCTCTATAACGTAGGCAGTGTGTTCCGTTGCGGCGACGCTTTCCGCGTTGAGGGCGTCTACCTTTGCGGCATCACGGCCTGCCCGCCCAACGCGGAGATACACAAGACGGCGCTTGGAGGCGAGGACAGCGTCGACTGGCGTTACTTCGAGAACACCGAGGACGCGGTGCGTGAGCTCCATGACAAGGGCTTCTTTGTGTGGAGCGTGGAGCAGGTGGAGCACTCCACCAAGTTGCAGAACATACAATCGATGCTCAGCCAGATGAGCACCGACGATGCCCATGCTCACGAAGGCTACGCCATCATCTTGGGAAACGAGGTGAAAGGCGTGAAGCAAACCGTTGTCGACATGAGCGACGGATGCTTGGAAATACCCCAGTTTGGCACCAAGCACAGCCTGAACGTGAGCACTACGGCAGGCATCGTGATCTGGGAGTTCGCCAAAGCTTTCCTCACAGAATGACCTACTGCGTTCCCCATTCTTCCGTAATGGGAAGAATGGTAGTTGTGAGATAATAGGCTTCGATGGGTTAAAGCTATATTATTTAGTATTGCGGTCCGGTAAAATTCCAAAGAGCATAAATAGCCTCCTCGAAGTCCCGTAAAATAGGACTTCGGGGTATATTTTTCAAAAGTAAGCCCCCTAATCGAAAAGACTTGGTTCTGGCGGTGCTTTTTGCATCTCCTTTGCAAGGAAATCATTCCAAGTTTTTCGGGATTTTCCATAAATGCGATAAAATCGACGTAGCACATAAGCATAAGCCGTATCATGGTAACAACTTGCGAGAATGCACAATGCCTCTTGATGCTTCTCGACAGAACCGTTATCAGCAGATTGGCTATCAGAACAACACATGTCTGTATTTATATGGCGTTGACGCTGTCCCCATAGAAGAAATGAAGCGTGAAGTTCTGTTTAAGTTGTTTGTATAACGACTCGATAGCCCATCTTAAGCGGTAAATTTCAGCAATGTCCTCAACCGTGAAGTCAAAGTCGTTGGTCAATAGCACAACCGGTTTCTTGTTCGCATAAAAAATCTCCACCCTTCCATTTTTACCCGACACTATTCTTTTTCAGGACGATTACACTCATGCCCCTTGCCGTGGAGGAAGGCGATAGGGGCGTTTACGCTTTGTCTTTGTGTTAGAAAGGTCGCCTCTTGGAAGGCTTTCTACACTATCGCCTCTATGTTCTCGTCGAATGGTTGGGCGTGAACGCTTCGTAGGTTCTTTTGTAACTGTTCGGAACTGCTGGCCCCCACCAACACGCTGGTGATGCCTTGCTGATGCAGCACCCACGACAGCGCCATCTCGGCCAAACTCTCTCCGCGCTCCGTTGCCGTGGCGTTGAGCCGCTGCAGGTAGTTGAGCAGTTCGGGCGTGAGCCGTTCTTTCTTCAGGAAATGATTGCGTGCCATGCGCGAATCGTCGGGCACCCCGTGCAGGTAACGGTCGGTGAGCAATCCCTGTGCCAGGGGCGAGAAGCTGATGAAGCCGATGCCTTGACGTTGGCAATAGTCGAGTATGCCCTCGTTGATGGGCTCACGGTCGAGCAGGTTGATGCGGCCTTGATAGATGAGCATGGGCACATCGTGGGCCTTTAGGTAATCGTGGGCCACGCGAAGCGCCTCAAGCGGCCAGCGCGATATGCCGATATAGAGCGCCTTGCCCTGCCTGACGATGTCGACCAATGCCTGTAACGTCTCCTCCAGCGGCGTGTTGGGGTCGTAGCGGTGACTATAGAAGAGGTCGACATAGTTGAGCCTCATGCGCTTCAAACTCTGCTCCAGACTGGCGAAGATATATTTGCGCGATCCCCAGTTGCCGTAGGGACCGGGCCACATGTCATAGCCAGCCTTCGTGGCAATGAACAGTTCGTCGCGATAGGGTCGGAAGTCATCGTCCATCAGTTTGCCCAGCGTCTGCTCTGCCGAGCCATAGGGAGGGCCATAGTTGTTGGCCAAATCAAAATGGGTGATGCCGTTGTCGAAGGCGCAACGGGCAATGGCGCGTGCTCGGTCGTAGCTGTCTACGCCTCCGAAATTGTGCCAAAAGCCGAGGCTCACCTTGGGGAGCAGCACGCCCGACCGGCCGCATCGCCGATACAGGTCGGCTGAGTCGTCGTAGCGGTTGTCCGACGCCGTGTAGTGGTTCGGCAGTTCCTTTTCTTTTGTAGTTTGTGTTTCCATCCGTGTTGGGTTTTATCCCCAATCGGTTCTTAGGCCGAAATGGGAAGGTTATCAGTGTGTTATTGATGTCAATATGAGCGGACCGTCTCTGCTATCCGTTGACCGGTTTGGGTTAAACCCCAATCGGTCATTAGACCGAAACAGGCGAATGGTTAGGATCTTATGGATTCTTTTCAACTCTTTTCAGCGTTTCTTTCGGCATCTTGCTTCCAGTCGCGTTTCGCCATAGCCCGCTATGGCTTCACCGCGCCTGTCGCAACCTGCTCGAAACAAACGCTAACAAGAATTAAAATCTAATGACCGATTAGGGTTAAAAACCATTGTCGTTAGGTTCAGAAAGCAGTCAAGCCCATCACTTTCGCAGGGTTTAGGCGATGCGAGCGATGGGCTTGGCGGTTATGTAAGCTGTGGAGTGGGGTGGCGGCAGCGTTATGCGCCCGTTGCCCTTTGGTCCTTATGGATGAGCGCCAGCAGGTGTTCCACAGCCTCTTCCTCGGGAATATTCTTCTCCACACACACTTGTTTGCGATAGAGCGACACGCGCTTGGGGCCTGCGCCCACGTATCCGTAGTCGGCGTCGGCCATCTCGCCTGGACCGTTCACGATGCATCCCATGATGCCAATCTTCAGCCCCTTCATGTCTTGCGTGGCCTTGCGAATCTTCGCGATGGTCTCACGCAGGTCGTAGAGCGTGCGTCCGCATCCTGGGCACGAGATGTACTCGGTCTTCGAGGTGCGCAGACGTGCGGCTTGCAGAATGCCGAATGCCGTGTCGTCGATGTCGTCCTGGGCGATGTTGCCGTCGTTCATCAACCACACACCGTCGGTCAGACCATCCATCATCAGGGCGCCCATATCGGCTGCCGATTGCAGTTGGAACTCCTCCTTGTCGTTGAGCTTGTACATCTGCGCGAAGACCACGGGGTTGGTCAGGCCTGCCCTCATCATCTCATGCACCAGCGCACGCTGGTCGCCCAAGCGGTTCTGGTGGTGGCTTGTTCCTATCACCACAATCTCGGGATGCGCCTTCAGGCAAGCCAAATACTCCTCGCTCGGTGTGCCAAATTGCAACACAAGGAACTTCACGGGAGCCTTGATCAAGCCGATGAAAGGCATGGCGGTGACAGGGAAGATGGGGTAGAGCGTGGCGGCGCCTGTGCCCTTGCCCTGCGGCTCGTAGGGTAGGGTGCCGTTGTTGGTGAGCTCGGCGTACACGTTATAGTCTATGATATAGTTGTTGAGCGTATCCGTCGGCGCTTCCGACCCCGTGTAGATATAGTCGGCCTTGGCCTTTTGGCTGGCCGAAGGTGCAGCGGTCGCACTCTGTTGGGCGCTGTTGCGCGAGGCGATGACCACTGGCACGTGGTCGCCTCCTATGTTGCCCACGGCTACGGTGGCGCGGCGGGTGGGGTGCAGCCAGTCGAAACCGCTGTAAGCCTCGCCCGGAATGAGGATATGGCCCGCCTTGCGACTGATGTAGTCGACCAAGTGGCGCGCCACGGGAATCTCAGCCTCTGGCTCCTCGGAGAGCGACACGCGGATGGTGTCGCCAATGCCGTCGGCCAGCAAGGCACCAATGCCCACGGCACTCTTGATGCGTCCGTCCTCGCCCTCGCCAGCCTCGGTGACGCCGAGATGGAGTGGGTAGCTCATGCCTTCCTTGGCCATGGTGTCGACCAGCAGGCGCACGGAGCGCACCATGACCACCGTGTTGCTCGACTTGATGGAGATGACCACATCGTCGAAATGCTCACGTTTGCAGATGCGCAGAAACTCCATGCAGCTCTCCACGATGCCTTCCGGCGTGTCGCCGTAGCGGTTGCGGATGCGGTCGGAGAGCGATCCGTGGTTCACACCGATGCGTACGGCGGTGTGGTGCTCCTTGCAAATGTTGAGGAATGGCACAAAGCGCTCGTCGATTTTTTGCAGTTCTTGCGCATACTCCTTATCGGTATATTCGTGCTTGACGAACTTCCGTGCCGGGTCTACGTAGTTGCCAGGATTTATGCGAACCTTTTCGGCGATGCGCGCCGCCACGTCGGCCACGTTGGGGTTGAAGTGGATGTCGGCGCATAGTGGCGTGTTGAAACCGTCGCGTCGGATGGCTTCCTGGATGTTCTTCAGGTTCTCCGCCTCGCGTATGCCTTGTGTGGTGAGGCGCACCAACTCGCCTCCGGCCTTGATGATGCGCTCCGATTGGGCTGCCGATCCTTCGGTGTCGTCGGTGTTGGTGGTCGTCATCGACTGGATGCGAATGGGGTTGTCGCCACCCATGTTGAACGAACCCACATGCGCCACGGTCGTTTCGCGCCTATGGTAATTGAATAAATCCATGTCGATCGTTTGATAATTAGCACTTGAACTTATAGTCCTTGATCTCGGCCAGGTCCTTGTTGGCCTTCTCGATCTTCTTTCCCAGGCTGGCCTTCCATGCGTCTACCTTGGCCGCAATGGCCTCATCGCCGAGGGCGATCATCTCCGCTGCGAGGATGGCGGCGTTCTGTGCGCCGTTCACACCAACCGTAGCCACGGGGATTCCCGGCGGCATCTGAATGATGGAAAGCATGGCGTCGAGACCGTCGAGCATGCCCTTGATGGGTACTCCGATGACGGGCAGTGGGGTAGAGGCTGCAATGACGCCGGGCAATGCGGCAGCCATGCCTGCTGCGGCGATGATGACCTTCACGCCGCGTGCCTTGGCACCTTTGGCAAATTGTTCCACTGCGTCGGGTGTGCGATGCGCCGAGAGGGCGTTCATCTCAAACGGAATTTCTTGCTCTTCCAACCACTTGCAAGCTTTCTCCATGACAGGAAGGTCGCTTGTCGAACCCATAATGATGCTGACTAATGGTTTCATACTATGTGTTGTTTTGTTGTGTGTCGTTATGTTTTGCCGCCCCAGGCGGATGTTATACAGGCGTTGCGCCTGTCGATTTGCGTTGCTTGTTCCTGTGTTTCTTGCCGTTGGCTCCGCGGTTATGGGTTAGATGATGGCCCAAAAGCCGAGCACCACGCCCATGAGAAAGCCGGCGATGATTTGCGAGAGGCTGTGCTGTCGCAGTATCATGCGGCTCGTTCCCACCATGCCCGCAATGATGAGGATGGTGCAGAACCACCCCATGGGGTTGAAGGCGAAAAGGATGGAGAAGGCCACCAGTGCCCCCTCGAAGCCGCCTATGGCCGCGCTGTGGGTGGAGATTTTCCACCACACGTTGATGATGGCGCACGCTATCTGTATGAGCAAGGCCGCCACGAGGATGTTGGACATGAACTGTGGGATGCGCAGCAGGCTCATCAGGTAGTAACAGGTGAAGTAGCAGAGGATGGTGATGACATAGGGAACCATTCGGCGTTCCTTTTGCGCCATCTCTGAAGAGGTCCATCCTTGGTAGCGCCTATAGACGTGGATAAACATCGTGGGCAGCAGGATGGTGAAAAGATACACCATGGTGAGCACCGTGAGCTTGTAGGTTGTGGGCAACAAGCTCATGTAGCTGAAGATAAACAAGGCCAGCAGTCCGGCGATGGGCAGGTAGAACGGGGTGAACACCATGCTCATCACTCGTGCGGCCAATATGATGTTTTTTTCTTTCATTTGTGCTTTGCTAAGAATCGAAGTGCGCCCTTCGCTATGCCTTGCGCAGACGTGCCACGGGCAGATGTAGCTGCTCGCGATACTTGGCGATGGTTCGGCGCGCCACGGGGAACCCTTTTTTCTTCATTTCCTGAGCCAGTACATCGTCTGAGAGCGGCTTCTTCTTGTCCTCGTTGTCGATGAGTTCCTTGAGGGCGAGCTTGATCTTTCGCGTCGACATTTCCTCGCCATCCTTGGTGATGTATTTGTCGGTGAAGAAGAATCGGAGGCGGAATGTGCCCCAGCGTGTTTGCGCATATTTCTGGTTGCTGACCCTGCTGATGGTGGTGATGTCGAGCCCTGTCTTCTCGGCAATGTCCTTGAGGACCATCGGCTTGAGGTCGGCCTCGTCGCCATCTTGGAAGAATTTCTTCTGCCAATTGATGATGGCCTTCATCGTTACGTACAGGGTGTGGTGTCGCTGGCGTATGGCTTCGATGTAGCCTTGCGCTTTCTCCACCTTCTCCTTGGCGTAGAGCAGCGCCTCCTTGTCGGTGCGCGTCATAGTCTGCTTGTGGTTCTTGTAGTGGTCCACCATGTTGGCGAAGTCGGCCGATACCCTCAAGTCGGGCACGCGCCCATGGTTGATGGTGAAGCTGATGTGTCCCTCGTCGTCGGTGTCGACGATGAAGTCGGGGGTGATTTGCTGGGTGTTGCGGCCCATGGTCTCGCCCAGGGCTGCTCCCGGCTTGGGGTTTAGCCTGAGTATTTCCTGGTGTACGGCTTGCGCCTGCTCACTTGTCAGGTTGAGCGCGGCGGCAATCTTGTCCCAGTGTTTCTTGGTAAACTCCTCGTATTGCTCGTTCAGCACACGTGTCATGAGGTCCTTGAGCTTGCCTGCCGGCCTGCGTTGCACCTGCAATAGCAGGCACTCCTGCAGCGAACGGGCGCCGATTCCCGCCGGCTCGAACGTCTGCAGCTTGTGCAATAGGTTCTCCACCTCCGCCTCGGCGACGTCGATTCCGTAGTAGATGGCCAACTCGTCGGTTATATCATCCAATGGTTTACGCAATATCCCGTCGTCGTCGAGCGATCCGATGAGATACTCCATGACTTCCTGCTGTTGGTCGGTCAGTTCGAGCATTCCCATCTGTTCCTTGAGGTTGTCGTAGAACGACGTGGTGTCGCCCCACACCGTTTCCTCATAATCGGCGTTGTCGTTGTTGTCCGATTGTGCGTATGGGGAGGCTTGTGGCATCTCGTCGTCGCTTCCCAGGTTGGCCAGAGCGTTGTCGAGCGCCTCTTCGCGCTCCTCTCGCTCACTTTTCCTTTCGTAGTTGTCGTCGGCCATGGCAGTCTCCATGCTGTCGTCGTTGGTGCTGTCTTGCACGTCGTTGTCGGCTGCGTCGTGCGGTTCGTTGTCGTGTGATGCGTTGTCCGTTTGGATGTCATCAAGATCGTCGTGCGTGGCCTCCAGGGCTGGGTTGTCGTCGAGTTCCACATCGATGTTTTGCTCCAGCTCTGCCAATGGCATCTCCAACAACTTCACTTGCAGCATTTGTTGCTGTGAGAGTCGTTGTTGTTGGGTCTGACTCAGCGTTTGTGTTTGAATGAGTTTCTGTGACATTCCTTATTTCCAGTAATCTTTGAGTTGTGCCGCCAATGCGGCTATTTTTTCGGGATCTTCGTTTCCGAAGCGCTTCCACACCTGCTGGCATGCGTCGAGCAGGGTGGGGGCCACGGGGTGTTGGTTGTTGAGGTAGGGGTCGCACACCTGATATGCCTGCATGATTCCTACCACCTCCTCGGGCTTCGTCCTGATGCTTTTGGCCAGGCTCACCACCTCGGGCGTCTCCACCACCATGGTGTTGGGTGTGAGACGGAAGTAGAGGTCGAGAATCATGATAAGCATGACAGGCGTGAGTCCTTCTGGCTCCACTCCCTCCAGAGGCTTGAAGTCTTTCTCCCACGACTCGTTGACTGCCACTCCTGCGTAGAACTCGCTGGCGTTTCCGAAGCCGTTCATGCGTTTGAGCAGCTTCACCTCGCGCGTCAGCCGTCGTGGGTTGTCGGCGTAGGTGTCCCACAATCGTTGCAGGTTGGGCGTGTCGATCTGCCTCAACTTGAACATCTTCCGATACAGGTATTCGGGTGGGAAATGCAGTTCCAGTGCGAGGTCTACGAGGCCTCGGCTGTAGAGCGGCTTCATGCCCTGCGGCCGTTTCAGGTAAAGCTGCATGAGCATGAGCCAGTATTCGTTTTGCCAAGAAGGGTATTTAGCCATATTTATCAGACTTGATCGGTGTTACGCAAAGTTACATCAATTATCCGACGCGGCTTTCTTTTTTCGCGTCTTTTTCCCTATTTAGGTGCGATTTGTCACCATTCGATGCCCTGGTCGGCCATTTTCTCGCTGTTCCAGGGTGCTGGTTCGCCGCCCAGGTACTTGTGGAACCACTCGAGGTGGGCGTTGTAGTAGAGGGGCATGGAGCGGAGTCCTGAGGGCCAGTGTCCGTCGTTGGTAAACACGATGAGTCGCGATGGTATGCCGAGTGTCTGCAGCGTGTTGAAGTATTGCAGCGACTGGGTGTACGACACGCGGTAGTCGCGCTCTCCGGTGATGATGAGTGTTGGTGTTGCGAAGTTCTTCACATATTCCGACGGGCTCCATTTCTTATAGAGCTTCGAGTTCCAGGGCTGTCCCTCGAGTTCGAAATTGGGGAACCAAAGCTCCTCGGTAGTGCCCCACATGGAGTTGAGGTCGTAGAGACCCATCATCGAGGCGAGGCAGCGGAAGCGCTTGGTTTGTCCCTGCAGCCAGTTCATGAAGTAGCCTCCATACGACCATCCCATGGCTCCCATGCGTGTGGAGTCGACGTAGCTGAGCTGTGCCAGTTGGTCGGTCACCTTCATGACGTCCTCATAGGGTCGTCCGCCCCATGAGCCGCTGATGGCTCGGCAGAACTTCTGTCCGTATCCCGTCGATCCGTGTGGGTTGGGGTATGCCACCACGTATCCCGCTCCGGGGAACACCTGCCAGTCGGGTCGGAACGAGTCCATCCACTGCATCTGTGGTCCGCCGTGCACGTTGATGACGAGCGGGTAGCGCTTGTTGGGGTCGAAGCCGTGTGGCTTCACGATGAAATACTGCACGCTGTCGCCGTCGGCTCCGATCACCCAGTGGGCCTCAGAGGGTCGGATGTCGACCTCTGCCTCCAGTTGGTCGTTGAGGTGTGTGATCTGTTTCTCGGCGAATCGGTTGCCGCGCTTGCCGGCAGTGGCGGTGTGATAGAGGGCCACGGGCTTGCCTGTGGTGGAGTAGGTGTAGTAGAACCCGCCCTTGCCGTCGGGCTCAAAGGCGCCAATGGCGCGGTCGGCCACGAGCTTGTTGAGGCGCCCGTCCTTGATGCTCACTTGGTAGAGGGGCTGGTAGCCGCGCTCCTCGCCGAGGAAATAGATGCTCTTTGAGTCGGCGGCCCACTTGTACTCGTCCACCCAGTTGTCGTAATTCTCGGTAAGCACACGCTTCTCTCCGGTCTTGCGGTTGATGAGGGCGAGCACGAAACGGTCGCTCTCGTAGCTCGGTGTGCGCTGGAAGCGGTAGGCGATCCACTGTCCGTCGGGGCTATACTGTGGACTGCCGTCCCACGCCTTGTTTTCGGCGGTGAGGTTGCGCGCCTCGCCTCCCTCGACGCTCACGGTCCAGAGGTCGCAGTTGGTGGAAGCCTCGGGATGGTCGTCGTGGTTGCTCAGGTAGCATATCTCCTTCGAGTCGGGCGAGAAGACGAAGCCTGAAGGGCCGCTGGGTGAGAACACCGGACTGTGGAATCGTCCCGGCGTGATGTCCTTGTAGGTCTTGGTCTCGGTGTTGTAGACGATGATGTGCCAGTAGCGCCCGTCGCTATACTCGGTCCAGTGGCGATAGAGCAGGGCGTCGGCCACATGTGCCTGGATGGGGTTCTTGGCGCGTTTGTCGAGCGCTGCCTTGTTGGCCTTGCCGTCGGCACCGCCAATCTCTGGGTACACCTCGGCCGCGAAGGCCACGTAGCGACCGTCGGGCGACACCTGCGCGCCCTGCACGCCGAGCGCATAATCGGTGATTTGGGTGGTTGTTCCGTCGCTGTATTTAAACAGTTGGACAGCGCCGTCTACCGACGAACAAAAGTAGAGGCTTTTGCCATCCTGCGACCACATGGGTTCGTAGCTCTTTCCGTTGGTGGTGATGGCGGTGGGTTGGCCCTTGCCGCTCTTGTTCATCACCCAGATGTTGCTGGTGGATTTCTGTGTCTTCAGATCCGAGCTGCTGGTGGAGTAGGCGAGTGTGCCGTCCTTGGCCACCGTGGGCGATGATACGCTTTGCACGCGATACACGTCTTCGATGGTGAAAGCGCGCTTCTGGGCGGTGGCTGTTAGGCCTACCGTGAGGGCTAATGCCGTTATAAGTGTCTTTTTCATGCCAATTTGTATTAGTTTAGATGCAAAGATAGCGAAAATCTGTTGAATTGTTGGTTATCCGTAGGATAAATGTTGGTTTCTAAATGAAGAAACCGCAAAGTGCGACAAAAAAGTGACAACTCTGACTTTACAAATCGTGGGGTTAAGGGCACTTTTCTTACCCTGAAGGCGTTTGGGGGTATGAAAAACGGCATTTTTCCTCTTTGTGGCGCCTTAAAACGCCCCATTTTGCAGTGTGGAAGAGCGCTCTGGTTTTTATCTGGCGATTTGGGCCGTTTTAAGCTTCCGTAAGGCTTCCAAAATGCTGTTTGGGTCCCTTTTGTGGCGCGTTGCAAAATGGGCTGTTAGGTAGCAATTAACAGAGTGCTGCGACCTCTGTTTTCGGTCCTTTCAATCGCCTTGTCGTTTTGTTGTGTTTTCTATCCGAAAAGTTTGTCAGGATTCTCATGTCATTTAGCGAGCGAAAAAGCCCTTTTTGTGCGATCGGATCACCGAAAAGGAGCGAGCCGTTCGGCGTTAGGCATGTATTGAGTTGCGGAACATGCCTAACCGAGGCGCGGTTAGCCATGTTTCGCATCTCGAAAGACCCTGTTTCGCACCCCGGTTAGGCATGTTTCGCAACGTGAAAAGCGGAATTTGAAACGTTGAACGAGCCTTAAATCCTGTAACTATTTGATAGTTAGAAGATTGTGTAAAATCGCTGAGAATCGCGTATTTCGGCCAAATATTTTCGTGATTGAAAATACTTGGAAAGGTTGTGGGGCATTTTGTTGCGTTTTTTACACCCCCTTGGCCTACGGCTTCAGCAGTTTCACGAGTTCGCGCATGCCCTCCGACGCCCCTTTCTCGATATGCGTAATGTTGCTGTATTGGCCCATGCTCACGGCGTTGGGGTCGATGAGGAAGATGGGGCAGTGGGCCGGGGTGTAACGCACCAGGCCGGCGGCGGGGTACACATTGAGCGATGAGCCGATGATGACGAACACGTCGGCCTCGGCCGCTTTGCGTGCTGCGGCGTCGAGCATGGGCACGCTCTCACCGAAGAACACGATGAAGGGGCGCAGCAGCGATCCGTCGCCAGCCAGCGCGCCCGGCTTCACGTCGTTGGTCTCGGGCGTGAGTTGTTGGATGTAACGCTCGTCGTAGGGGTCGCGGCTCGAGCAAACCTTGGTGAGCTCGCCATGCAGGTGGATGACGTGTGAGCTGCCCGCCCGCTCGTGCAGGTCGTCGACGTTCTGTGTGAGCACGCTCACGTCAAACGTGTTTTCGAGCTCGGCCACCAGTCGGTGCCCCTCGTTGGGCTGGGCGTTCCACAGCTTTCGCCGCATCATATTGTAGAAGTTGTTGACCAGCGTGGGGTCGGCCTCCCACCCCTCGTGCGACGCCACTTGCTCCACCGGATAATTCTCCCACAGGCCGTCGTTGCCTCGGAAGGTTTTGAATCCGCTTTCCACCGACATGCCGGCGCCGGTGAGGAAAACCACTTTCTTCTTCATTGTTATACGGGTTATTAAAAGTTATTATTGCACAAAAATAGTAATTTTTCGAATAGAATGGTTCGGCAAACAATTAAAAATAGTACCTTTGCGCATAAAATTAAAAATTATTATCAGAAGAATGGATAAAGTAAGTTATGCTCTTGGTATGAGCATTGGCCGTCAGCTGCAACAGATGAACGCCGCCGAAGTGAACGTTGATGATTTTGCACAGGCCATCAAGGATGTGTTTGCGTCGAAGACCAGCCTTACCGACAGTGAGGCCCAGCAGGTCGTGCAGGATTTCTTCCAACGCAAGGCTGAGGAGCAGGCTGGTGCCGCCAAGGCTGAGGGAGAAGCCTTCCTGGCCGAGAACGCCAAGAAGGAGGGCGTGGTGAGCCTGCCTTCAGGATTGCAGTATCAGGTGTTGCGCGAGGGCGATGGCCGCAAGCCCGCCGCTACCGACCAGGTGGAGTGCCACTACGAGGGTACGCTCATCAACGGACAGGTGTTCGACAGCAGCTACCAGCGTGGCCAGACCGCCACATTCGGCCTCAACCAGGTGATTGCCGGATGGACCGAGGGCTTGCAGCTCATGCAGGAAGGCGCCAAGTATCGCTTCTTCATTCCTTACCACCTCGCCTACGGTGAGCGTGGTGCCGGCCAGAGCATTCCTCCCTTCGCCACCCTCATCTTTGATGTGGAGCTCGTGAAGGTGAAGTAATAGCCGCCAGCAGTAGTTACCCCAACACAAATCATAGAGATTTAAGAAAAAACAAATATCAAACAATGAAAAACTTAAAATCATTAGCCATCGTGGCTATCGCCGCAGCCGCTCTCTCGTCATGTGGCAACTCAACCCCTAAGGCAGACCTGAAAACCGATGTCGACTCAATGAGCTACGCCATCGGTACACTCCAGTCACAGTATATCCGCCAGGTCATTCAGTCGGGCCAGGCCGGTATCGACACCGCTTACATCGACGAGGTGGTGAAGGGTATCATTGAGGGCGCCAACGCCGGCGACGACAAGAAGAAGGCCGCTTACATCATGGGTCTTCAGATCGGTCAGGGTCTCTCTTCTCAGCTTGTGAAGAGTGTGAACCATGAGGCCTTCGGTTCCGATTCTACCAAGACCATCTCACTGAAGAACCTGCTCGCAGCTTTCATCACAGGTGTGTATGGCAAACCCGGACTGATGACTCCCGAGACGGCCCAGGAAGTGGCCCAGACCAAGATGGACGCCATCAAGACCGCCACAATGATGAAGGAGTTTGGTCCTAACAAGGCAGCTGGCGAGAAGTTCCTGGCAGCCAACAAGAAGAAGCCCGGAGTGGTCACACTGCCCTCAGGCTTGCAGTATAAGGTCATCAAGGAAGGCAATGGTCCTATCCCCACCGACACCACAACCGTTACTGTCAACTACGTGGGCCGCACCATCGACGGCAAGGTCTTCGAGAACTCTTACGAGAACGGCAGTGGCCCTGTGACCATCCAGCCCAAGCAGTTCATTCCCGGTTGGACCGAGGCTCTGACCCACATGCCCCAGGGTTCAGTGTGGGAGGTTTACATTCCCCAGAACCTGGGTTACAAGGAGCGCCAGGCTGGCCAGATCAAGCCTTTCTCTACGCTGATCTTTAAGATTGAGCTTGTCAAGGTGGGCAAGTAATAGAAAGGACTGAAGCAACATGAAGAAACTGTTATTGTTCGCCATGCTCTTCCTCGCTGGAGCTACCTTCAGCACGGCAGTGGCTGGCAAGAAAGACAAGAAGAAAAAGGTACAGGCCGACACCGTTGCGGTGAGCGCTAAGCCCGTGTCGCTGATCACGTCGTCCGATACGATGAGCTACGCTTCGGGTTATGCCGCCACACAGGGCTTGCTGAGCTATTTGCAGCACCAGTTGCACGTCGACACGGCTTACATCGCCGAGTTTGTTCGTGGCTATCGTGAGGCCATCGCCAAGGCTGGCGACCCAGCTTTCGTAGCTTATAGCGCCGGCGCAACCATCGCCGAGCAGGCCAACAAGCAGATCCTGCCGGGCGTGTCGCGCACACTCGAGGGCAGCAACGATTCTATCACTCCCGGCCTCTTCCACGAGGGATTCTTGGCTGGCGTGATGGCCGACACCACCTATTTTAATATCAAAACGGTGGGCAACTTCGTGCAGAAGCGTGTCAAGGCCATTCAGGACGAGAAGAACGCTGCCTACAAGGAGCTCAACGCCGTGTGGCTGAAGAACAATGCCACCAAGCCGGGTGTCGTGGTTATGCCCTCAGGCCTGCAGTACAAGGTCATCAAGACCGGCACGGGTGCCAAGCCTGAGAAGACGCAGACCGTTGAGGTGGTGTATGAAGGCAAGACCATCGACGGCACGGTCTTTGACGCTACCGAGCGCCACAATGGCGCCAAGTCGGATAAGTTCCGTTGCGACCAGGTCATCAAGGGATGGACAGAGGCCCTGACAAGCATGAACGTAGGTAGCAAGTGGGAGATCTATATCCCCCAGGAGCTGGCTTACGGAGAGCGTCAGGCCGGACAGATCAAGCCCTACTCAACACTGATCTTCACCGTCGAACTGGTGGGAATCGAGGCTGAGGAGAAGGCCGCTCCCGCCGCCAACGCCGCCAAGACCCCTGCAACCAAAAAGGCTGCTGGCACAACCAAAAAGACAGTAAAGCGCAAGAAATAACACCTTCTAACGCTCGTTTTATGACAAAATGCACGGTTATTGCAAAATAATCGTGCATTTTTGTTGTTGGTATCGTTTAATTTCGTTACTTTTGCTCAGTGATATTAATATTATGAAAGCTAACTATAATGGATAAGATTGACAACTTAGACAAGAAAATCCTTTCGATACTCTCTAAGAATGCCCGCATTCCTTTTAAGGATGTGGCAGCAGAGTGTGGCGTCTCTCGCGCGGCCATCCATCAGCGCGTGCAACATCTCGTGGAAGGCGGTGTCATCACGGGCAGTGGCTTCGACGTCAATGCTAAGAGCCTTGGCTACAGCACCTGCACCTATGTGGGGCTCAACCTTGAGCGCGGTTCTATGTATAAGGATGTCGTGAAGCGATTGGACAAGATACCTGAGGTGGTGGAGTGCCATTTCACAACGGGCTCATACACCATGCTGGTGAAGCTCTACGCCCGCGATAACGAGCAGCTCATGGATTTGCTTAACAACCAATTGCAGACCATTCCGGGAGTGGTGTCGACCGAGACGCTCATCTCATTGGAGCAAAGCATTAAGCGTGAGATTCCCGTTCCGTTAGACGATTAATTGTCGAAAGGCATTCATCATGGAGACATTTCATATAGAGTCGCATCTCCGTGAGGTGTATGCGACCTATCCTGAGTCGGGTCACCGCCCCGTCATTGGCATCACGGCCAATTACGTTGACGGTGACGCAACCTTGCGCGACCGTTATTATTCACAGGTGGTGCGAGCTGGTGGCATTCCTGTTATTATTCCGCCGGTGGACGATAAGGATGTGATCGTCAACACCCTCGACCACATCGACGCCCTCTTGCTTACCGGTGGTGGCGACCATAACCCGCTTTGGTTTGGTCAGGAGCCGTCGCCTCTTCTTCACAGTATCAACGCCACCCGCGACCTGCCCGAGTTGCTCATCACGCGGTTGGCCTTCAATCGCCAGATCCCTATGCTGGGCATCTGCCGCGGTTTGCAAACGCTTGCGCTGGCCTTAGGCGGCGGTGTGGCCCAGGATATCAGTGAGTTGGAGCATGAGGCGGTACCTTCCGAGGCCACAGAAGGCACGGTGGGCGAGGCCGGTGCGGCATTGGCGCAGCGCGGTGTGGTGCGAACCATCAAACATTCGCAGGACGCCGACCGCTCGTTGGCCACCCATTCGGTCAGCCTGTCGCCACAATCGATGTTGGCGTCGATCTACGCAACCGATGGCAAAGAGCCCAACACGCTCTGTGTTAACAGTTTCCACCACCAAGCGGTGAGCCATGGCGGTCCTCGTTTCAAGGCCACAGCCTGGGCGCCCGACGGCGTCATTGAGGCGTTGGAGAGCACCGAGATGAAGCCCATCTTGGGCGTGCAGTGGCATCCCGAGTGGTTGGGCGACGACGGATTGCCCCTCTTCCGCTGGCTCGTTGAGCAGGCCAACCTCTTCTGGAAGGCCAAGAAGGTGCATGAGCGCACGCTGACCCTCGACACCCATTGCGACACGCCGATGTTCTTTCCGCAAGGTGTGCAGTTTGGGCAGCGCGACGATCGCATTCTCTACGACCTCCACAAGATGACCGACGGACGGCAGGACGCTGTCATTATGGCCGCCTATCTGCCTCAGCCCAAGATGGGAGAGCAGTTCTCCCAGAAGGTCGACATCGCCGGAATCATACGCCATAACCCTGAGCTGGCTTCGTTGGGAACCCAACTATCGCCCGCCCAGTATGCCGATATGATCTTCGATAAGCTCGAGCACATTGTAGCCCATTACAGCGATTACATCAGTATCGCACGCACGCCGGCCGACCTTTACGAGGACAAACGCATGGGGCGACACTCCATTATGTTTGGTATCGAGAACGGGTTGGCGCTCAACCACGACTTGGCTTATGTGCGCCACTTCGCTCAGCGTGGTGTGGTTTACATCACCCTTTGCCACAATGGCGACAACGATATCTGCGACAGCGCGCGCGGATGCAACACCCATAACGGTGTGTCGTCGTTTGGAGAGAAGGTCATTCGCCGCATGAACGAGGAGGGAATCATGGTGGATCTCAGTCACGCAGCCGAGAAATCGTTCTACGATGCGTTGGACATCAGCAGTACGCCCATCGTTTGTTCGCATAGCAACTCACGCGCGCTGTGCGACGTGCCGCGCAATCTCACCGACGACCAGATGCGCGCCTTGGCGCAGAAAGGTGGTGTGGCCCACATCACCCTCTACCATGGTTTCCTGCGTGCCGACACGCCTGAGGCCACCATCCTCGACGCCATCGACCACCTGGAGCACGCTATCCAGGTGATGGGCATCGACCATGTGGGCATCGGAACCGACTTCGACGGCGACGGAACGGTACGAGGATGCGCCGATGCGTCGGAGCTAATTAACTTCACCCGTCATCTCTTGAAGCGCCGTTACAGCGAGCGCGACATCGCAAAGATCTGGGGCGGCAACTGGTTGCGTGTCATGGCGCAGGTGCAAGCCGCTAAAAACATGTAACAATGAAGAAGAAAACAATTCTGATTATCGTGATAGCTATTGTCTGTGCCGTTGTGGCGTGGCTCTTCCTGGCAGGTCCTTTGTCTGCCACGAAGGCGGCTGAGGCCGACGAGGCCGACGCCATGGAGCGCCTGAAACCTGTCGGGCCGACGTTCAATGCCGACTCGGCCTACGCCTTCACCAAGGCCCAATGCGACTTCGGACCGCGCGACATGAACTCCGTGGGGCACGACAAGTGTGCCGAATGGATCATCGCCAAGTTTAAGGAATATGGCTGCGAGGTGAACACGCAGAAAGCCGACCTGAAGGGATACGACGGCACAACGCTCAAGAGCACCAACATCATTGCCCACTGGAATCCCAAGGCCACTACGCGTATCATGCTTTGTGCCCATTGGGACACGCGTCCCTGGGCCGACAACGACCCCGACAGCACCAACTGGCACAAGCCTATCCTTGCCGCCAACGATGCCGCAAGTGGTGTGGCTGTGATGCTGGAGCTGGCCCGTTTGCTGAACCAGCTCCCTGACGCAGCGGTAACGTCGGACGCTGATGCTGCACAGACGCTGATGGCGACCCGGTCGTTGGGCATCGACTTTGTGTGCTTCGACGCCGAGGATTGGGGCATACCGCAGTGGAGCGACCAGGCCGACGACGGCGACTCATGGGCTCTTGGCGCACAGCATTGGGCCAAGAACAAGCCGGGCGACTATGCGCCACGCTATGGCATCTTGCTCGATATGGTGGGTGGCCAGGGCGCTAAGTTCTACCAAGAGGGCATGTCTTTGCAGTTTGCCTCCGACATCGTTGCGAAGGTTTGGCGCGCCGCCCGACAGGCAGGCTACGGCTCTTACTTCCCCAAGAGTAGTGGTGGCATGATCACCGACGACCATATCCCGGTCAATCAGGTGGCTAACATACCCTGCATCGACATCATACCTTATTATCCCGACTGCGAGCAGAGCTCGTTTGGACCCACCTGGCACACCTTGGACGACAACATGGAGCACATCGATCCCGCCACGCTCAAGGCCGTAGGACAAACCCTTGTCCAGGTGCTGTTTACAGAAGAGTAACGCCTTTCTTAAAGAGGCGCTAAGGGCTGTAGGACGAGCCATGTGGCCGTCTTTGCCGATAAATGAAACCTTTAGGGTGCAACAAATAAAAAATTGCACCCTAAAGGTTTTCTCTTTTCATGCCATTTTACTAACTTTGCAGCAAAACCCAACATACGCATGGAGGCTCTTAATTATTTGAAAAGGCACTGTTCGTTGCGCCGCAACGTGCTTTCCGGAGAGACAATGTTCGCTCCCCAAGGTGGCGACGACTACCAACTGCTTACCCGCGAGGCGCGCAACACGCTGATCTTGGAGGCGGCAAATGAAGGGATAGCGCTGACCGACGAGACGCTTGAGCGTTTCGTCCATTCCACGCTCATCACCGACTGGAACCCCGCGGAGGAGTGGCTCGACAGTCTCGATGCATGGGACGGCACCGACCGCGTGACCGACCTGGCCAACCGCATCATCACATCAAACCCCGACTGGGTGGCGCTCTTCCATAAGTGGATGCTGCAGATGGTGGCGCGATGGACGGGACGCGAGGTGACGCAGCGCGACACCATCGTGCCGGTCATCGTGGGACAGTATGGCTATGGCAAGACCTCGTTTTGCAACATCCTGCTTCCCCCGTCGCTCCGCCGTTACTATACCGACCAGATCAAGTTGCGCTCCAATGCCGAGGTGCATGAGTTGGTGGTCACCAACCTGTTGCTTTGCATCGACGAGTTTTACCAAGAGCACACCGATCAGGCGCCTGCCGTGCGCTACCTGTTGTCGCGCTCCACGCCCGTCTTCCGTTCCGCCTATGGCGTGACGCGCCTTCCGCGTAGGCCCATGGCGGCTTTCATCGCCACAACGGGCAACCTCCATCCCATGACCGACGCTGCCGGAGCGGCGCGCCTGGTGTGTGTAGAGGCCGAACACATGATCGATCTCGCAACCCCCCTCGACTATGAGCAGCTCTATGCGCAGCTCAGGGAAGAGCTCGACGATGATGCCGATTTCACCCTCAGCGACGCTGAGCGTGAGCGTATGGCCGTGCAGAACGCGCCGTTCGAGGAGGCCGACAACCTTGTGAAGATGATTCGAACGCTCTTTGCGCAGCCACCGCGCGGCAAGAAGGTGAAAGCCACCTACATCGATGCCATCATCGACCGCCTGATGAAGGAGTATCCCTACTGGACACCGGGTGAGCACGTCAACCAAGACGTGGGGTTCGCCCTTCAGGAGGCAGGCTTCGTGCGCAGCCGAATCCATGGACGATCGTGCTATAAGGTGGTGGAACGCGACCCGCGCAAGCTCGACTTTGTGGACGAAAGTCCCGCTGAGCTCCAGGCCGACAACATCGACAACAACCCCTTGGCGCGCGCCTTGCTCACCGGTCTCGGCGCATTGGTGAAGAAAGACTAACCGGTCGTTTCCCCAAGTCATGCCCATCGGCCACGAGCCATCTATTCGTTCAACAAACAATAACACCCCCATGGCACCAGAATGCCATAACCCTCGAATAACAACAACTATGTCAACAACCAAAGATAAGGGCTTAACTCCCATGATGCGACAGTTTTTCTCGCTGAAGGCCAAGCATCCCGACGCCCTCATGCTGTTTCGCTGCGGCGACTTCTACGAGACCTATTGCGACGACGCCATTGAGGCATCGCGCATACTCGGCATCACGCTGACCAAGCGAAACAATGGCGCTTCGGTAGGCTCCGAGATGGCCGGATTCCCCCATCACGCCCTCGATACCTATTTGCCCAAGCTCATCAGGGCGGGCAAGCGAGTGGCCATCTGCGACCAACTGGAGGATCCCAAGAAGAAACGCGAGGCCATCAAGGGAAAGAAAGGACTGACCGAGATGGATAAAATGGTGAAGCGCGGCATCACCGAACTGGTCACACCGGGTGTGGCCATGAGCGACAATGTGCTCAATTACAAGGAGAACAACTTCCTTGCAGCCGTCCATTTTGGCAAGACATCGTGCGGAGTGAGCTTCCTCGACATATCCACGGGCGAGTTTCTCACGGGGCAGGGCTCCTACGATTATGTGGAGAAGCTCCTTGGCAACTTCTCACCCAAGGAGGTGCTCTACGACCGCGACCGCAAGGCCGATTTTGAGCGCTATTTCGGTACGCGCTATTGCGTGTTCGAACTCGACGACTGGGTGTTCACCGACCAGTCGGCTCGGCAGAAACTGCTCAAGCATTTCGGCACCAAGAACCTCAAGGGCTTTGGTGTGGATTACCTGAAGGATGGCGTCATTGCCGCAGGCGCCATCATGCAATACCTCGAAATTACGCAGCACACCCATATCAACCACATCACCTCGTTGAAGCGTTTGGAGGAGGAAAAATACGTGCGCCTCGACAAGTTCACCATCCGCTCGCTGGAGCTGTTGCAGCCCATGCAGGACGACGGAACGTCGCTCCTGGGTGTCATTGACCGCACCGTGACCCCCATGGGAGGCCGATTGCTGCGCCGATGGATGGTGTTTCCGCTGAAGGATGTGCGGCAGATAGCCGACCGGCAGGATGTGGTGGACTATTTCTTCAAGCAACCTGACTTCCGCCATCTGGTCGACGAGCAGCTCCATCGCGTGGGCGACCTCGAGCGCATCATATCGAAGGTGGCCGTGGGAAGGGTGTCGCCGCGTGAGGTGGTGCAACTGAAGCATGCCCTTATGGCCGTCCAACCCATCAAGACGGCCTGTCTCTACGCCGAAAATGCCAGTCTGCGCCGATTGGGTGAGCAGCTCAACCTCTGTGAGAGCCTGCGCGACCGCATCGAGAAGGAGATACAGCCCGACCCACCGTTGCTGGTCAACAAGGGCAACGTTATTGCCCATGGCTACAGTCAGGAGCTCGATGACCTGCGCTCCATCTCGCGCAACGGCAAGGACTACCTGTTGCATATTCAGCAGGATGAGTCCGAGAAGACAGGCATCACCTCGCTCAAGGTGGGCTTCAACAATGTGTTTGGCTATTACCTGGAGGTGCGCAACACGTTTAAGGATAAGGTGCCTGAGACGTGGATTCGTAAGCAAACGCTGGCACAGGCCGAGCGTTACATCACGCCTGAGCTCAAGGAATATGAGGAGAAGATACTGGGTGCCGACGAGAAGATACTCGACCTTGAGGTCCGTCTCTACTCAGAACTGATTGTCGCCATGCAGGAGTTTATCCCACAGATACAGATCAATGCCAACCTCTTGGCGCACATCGATTGCCTCCTGGGCTTCGCCAAGGTGTCGGAGGATAACCTCTATGTGCGCCCGGAAGTGGACGAGGGCGACGTGATCGACATACTGCAGGGACGCCATCCGGTTATCGAGACGCAGATGCCCCTGGGCGAGCGCTATGTGCCCAACGATGTTTACCTCGACACCGAGAAGCAGCAAGTGATGATGATCACGGGTCCCAATATGGCCGGTAAATCGGCCCTGCTGCGCCAAACGGCCCTCATTGTGCTGCTGGCCCAGATTGGGTGCTTCGTGCCCGCAGAGCGCGCTAAAATAGGGTTGGTGGACAAGATATTCACCCGCGTGGGAGCCAGCGACAACCTTTCGCTGGGCGAATCGACCTTCATGGTGGAGATGACTGAGGCCGCCGACATCCTTAACAACGTGTCGCCGCGCTCGTTGGTTCTCTTCGATGAGCTCGGACGAGGCACCTCTACCTATGATGGCATATCCATAGCGTGGGCCATTGTGGAGTATCTGCATGAGCATCCGAAGGCCCGCGCACGCACGCTTTTCGCCACCCACTACCACGAGCTCAACGAGATGGAGAAGAACTTCCCGCGCATCAAGAACTACAACGTGTCGGTGAAGGAGGTCGACGGTAAGGTTATCTTCCTCCGTAAGTTGGTGCGTGGTGGTTCAGAGCACTCGTTTGGTATCCATGTGGCTGAGATAGCGGGTATGCCGCGCAGCATTGTGAAGCGCTCGCAGGTCATCCTGAAGCAGCTTGAGGCCGACAACGCATCGGTGGGATCGGCAGGCAAACCTAACACTGAGCGACTGGCTGATAGCCGCGAGGGCATGCAGATGAGCATCTTCCAACTCGACGATCCTGTGCTTTCGCAGGTGCGAGACGAGATACTCGGACTCGACATCAATAACCTTACGCCTGTAGAGGCGCTCAATAAGCTCAATGAAATCAAGAAGATCGTTACGGGTAAGAGCCAGTGACGTGAGGACAAATCCTGAGGATCGCTATGGGCAAGAACCGTTAGGGTAGGGGCGGCAGGGATTGTTGTCTACGATTTGCGTTCTAATATCCAAAGGGAAAATGTGGTAAATGGCGAGTGGAGACAGGTGCGATTATTGCGAATGTTCTGACATTCTGCGCTCTCTCGCCTCCATGTTGTTATACGGAAAAAGCCTCTCAAGGATGTTTTTCTTGCCGGTCTTTCGACCTTGGTGGGCAAGAAAGCGTTCCCTGAGAGGCTTTTCCCTATGTTGTTGGTGGGGCTTTGTGGGGCGAAAGACCAATGGTTGGCGTGTGCCCTACGTGGCCCGTGGTGTTTATTTCAGTGCCTTGAGGCTCTCGCTCAGCGGTTTGGCGCCCAGCTTGGCCATGCCCTTCTTGCAGAAGATGCAGAACAATCCGATGGCGATGAACGGTATGGAGAGCAACTGCCCCATGTCGAAGAGCATGCCCGCCTCGAAGTCGACCTGTATATCCTTGGTGTATTCGATGAAGAAGCGGAACGTGAAGATGAGCGCCAGACAGAGTCCGAAAAAGAGACCTGTGCCCACCTTCTCGCGATGCTTGCGGTAAACCGTGAGGATGATGGCGAAGATGACGAAGTAGGCTATGGCCTCATACAACTGTCCGGGATGGCGAGGATAGGGGTCTACACGCTCGAAGATAAAGGCCCAGGGCACATTGGTCACGTTACCGATAATCTCCGAGTTCATGAGGTTTCCTATTCGGATGAATGCCGCCGCGATGCCCGACACCACTCCAAAGTTGTCTAACACCACCCAGCCAGGCACCTTCGTGTTTCGGCAGTAGAGCCAGATAGCGATGAACATGCCCAGCACTCCGCCGTGCGAGGCCAGTCCGGCGTAGCCCGTGTAGTGCCAAGCGCCGTCGGATCCATGATGCATGGGGATGAGCATCTCTATGAAATGGTCGACCGACGAGAGGAAATAGTCGGGCTGGTAGAACAGGCAATGACCCAGTCGGGCGCCCGCCAGTATGCCTATGAAGATATAGAAGAAGAGCGGGTCGAACTTCTGGTCGGGTATCTTCTCCTCGCGATAGATGCGCTGCATGAGCAGGTATCCGAGTGCCAGACCGATGAGCCAGCATGTGGCATACCACCTCACGCCAAAACTTCCGATGTGGAAGATGATTTCGCTGGGGTTCCAATAAATGTAAAGCATGGTGCTATTGTTTTACCAGATGATGCCTTTGGCGGTTTAGACGTTGAAGCGGAAGTGCATGATGTCGCCATCTTGCACCACATACTCCTTGCCCTCGATGTGCAAGAGACCGGCGTCGCGCACGGCAGCCTCGGTCTTATACTTCATGTAATCGTCGTACTTGATGACCTCGGCGCGGATGAAACCCTTCTCGAAATCGGTGTGGATGACACCGGCGCACTGTGGAGCTTTCCATCCCTTGTGGAAGGTCCATGCCTTCACCTCCATCTCACCGGCTGTGATGAACGTCTGCAGGTTGAGCAGGTTGTAGGCCTTCTTGATGAGTCGGTTTACGCCGCTCTCTTCCAATCCGAGCTCGTCGAGGAAGAGCTTCTTGTCCTCGTAGGTGTCGAGCGATGCGATGTCCTCCTCGGTCTTGGCGGCGATCACCATGGCCTCGGCGCCCTCCTGTGTGGCGATCTCCTCAATGAGGCGGCTGTACTGGTTGCCTTCCTTGGCGCTTGTCTCATCCACATTGCACACGTAGAGCACGGGCTTGGTGGTCAAGAGGAACAAGTCGTGGGCGGCCTGCTGCTCCTCCTTGTCGTCGAAGGTTACGGCTCGGGCGTTCATACCCTTGTCGAGCACCTCCTTATAGGCGCGCAGCACGTTCACCATGACCTTGGCGTCCTTGTTACCGGCGGCAGCCATCTTCTCTTGCTTGACCATCTGTCCCTCGATGGTCTCGAGGTCCTTGAGCTGCAGTTCGGTGTCGATGATCTCCTTGTCGGCGATGGGGTCTACTGGGGCGCCACCCTCGCGCACCACGTTGTCGTCGTCGAAGCAGCGGATGACGTGTATGATGGCGTCGCACTCGCGAATGTTGCCGAGGAACTTGTTGCCCAGTCCCTCGCCCTTGCTTGCGCCTTTCACCAGTCCGGCGATGTCTACAATCTCACAGGTGGCCGGTACGATGCGACCCGGGTGAACGATCTCTGCCAGTTCGGTGAGTCGCTCATCGGGCACGGTGATGACGCCCAGGTTGGGTTCGATGGTGCAGAAGGGGAAGTTGGCCGCCTGCGCCTTGGCGCTCGACAGGCAGTTGAAGAGAGTGGACTTTCCCACGTTGGGCAATCCCACAATACCACATTTTAATGCCATAATTTGTTGCTTTATTGATTGCCGCTTTGTTGTTGCGGCTTGCCATTTATATTTATTCTAAGGTGCAAAGTTACGAATTTTTCCGGCCTTTCTCCTTGCGCAGGGCGTTATTTTGCTTATTTTCACCTTGTTTGTCTGTTCCATAAACCATTACGCGATATAACATCATGCATCTTGCGTGGTGATATTATATCGCGTAATATGACTTATGGTGCCACAATATGTATAATGTTATATTGTGTGAGCTATTCTGTAGATTGATGGGTTAGCTCCTGTTATATCTCGTGAAATGCCTTGTTGCAGAGCAGGTTGCCTTGTGTTATATCGTGTGAGATAACGTGTGGCTTGTCAGACCATTTTCTCTTATATAACGTAATGTAGCGTGTTGTGTAGTCTGCTCCGCGATGTTATATGTCGTAAGCTACTTTGTGGTGCCATGCGTGTTAGTGGGCCTCCAGCCAGTTGTCGCCCCAGCCGGCGTCGGCGGTGAGCGGCACGTTGAGCTTGGCGGCGCCTTGCATCTCTTCCAAGACGATGCGCTCCACCTTTTCGGCCTCGTTGGGGTAGACCGAGAAGTTGAGTTCGTCGTGTACTTGTAGCGTCATCTTGGAGCGGATGCCCTCGTCCTTGAAACGCTTCCAGATGCGTATCATGGCCAGCTTGATGATGTCGGCCTCTGTGCCCTGTATGGGGGCGTTGATGGCGTTGCGCTCGGCGAAGCCGCGAACGGTTCCGTTGTGCGAGTTGATGTCGGGCAGATAGCGGCGTCGCCCGTATAGGGTCTCAGCGTAACCCTTCTCGCGGGCCATGCGCTTGGCGTCCTCCATGTACTGGTGTACCTTGGGGAAGGTTTCGAAATAGTCGTCGATGAGCTTTCGCGCCTCTCCCGTGGGGATGTCCATGCGTTGCGACAGGCCGAAGGCGGTTATGCCATAGATGATGCCGAAGTTGGCCTGCTTGGCCTTCTTGCGCTGACTGTCGCTAACCTGATCCATGCTCTCTTTCCATATCTTTGCGGCGGTGGCGCGGTGTATGTCGAAGCCCTCGCGGAAGGCCTCGGTCATGTTCTCGTCGGCCGAAAGGTGGGCCATGATGCGCAGTTCGATCTGACTGTAGTCGGCAGAGAACCATCGGCATCCCTCATCGGGTATGAAACACTTGCGTATCTCCTTGCCATCGTCGTCGCGAACAGGGATGTTTTGCAGGTTGGGATCCGACGATGACAGTCGTCCTGTGGCGGTGATGGCTTGGTTGAACGACGTGTGTATGTGTCCGGTTCGCTTGTTGATAAGCTTGGGCAGGGCCTCCACGTAGGTTCCCAACAATTTTTTCATGCCGCGATAGTTGAGTATGTCGTCGACGATAGGTGCCTTGCCGCGCAACTGTTGCAGCACTTCCTCGGAGGTGACATACTGTCCGGTCTTTGTGCGCTTGGGCTTTTCCAGGAGTTGCATCTTTCCGAAGAGTATGTCGCCCACCTGCTTGGGCGATGCGATGTTGAACGTTTCGCCCGCCTCCTCGTAAGCATGGCGCTCGTAGGCGTTCATGCGCTCGGTGAAGGTTTGCTGCGTGAGCTTCAGCTGTTGGGTGTCGAGGCGCACGCCGTTGAGCTCCATGTCGGCCAGGACCTTCACCAATGGCATCTCGATATCCCAGAACAGACGCTCGGCCTCCACCTCTTTCAGACGGGGCTCGAGCACGTTTTTCAGTTGGAGCGTTATGTCGGCGTCCTCCGCCGCATACTCGTAGACCTCTTGGGGCGATAGGTCGCGCATGTTCTTTTGGTTCTTACCCTTCGGCCCGATGAGCTCCTCGATGTGAACCGTCTGGTAGTTGAGCAGCGTCTCGGCCATGTAGTCCATGTTGTGTTGCAGTTCGGGCTGAATGACATAGTGGGCGAGCATGGTGTCGAACATGCGGCCTTGTAGATCGACCCCATAATTGCGCAGCACCATGTAGTCGTATTTGATGTTCTGTCCGATCTTCAAAATCTCCGGGTCCTCATAGAGCGGCTTGAAGATGTCGACGTATTCGAGCGCCTCTTGGCGATTGGCGGGGATGGCCACGTAGTAGGCCTCGTTTTCGGTCACGGCAAAGCTCAATCCCACCAATTCGGCCTCAATGGCGTTGGTGGATGTGGTTTCCGTGTCTAGACTGAGATTTTTTTTTGTCCTTAAAAAGTCATATAATTCGACCGCTTCTTGCTTATTATCAATAAGTTGATACTTGTGAGAGGTTGTTTTAAGGCTCGAATAGAGCGATTTTTTTTGCTCGTCTGCCCCGTTGGTCGGATTTGCGGCAAATAAATCGAGTTGTATGTTTGCAGTTTTTTGCTTAATTTCAGGTTTATTAAGAAACCGCTCCGTCATACGCTTAAACTCGAGTTCATCGAACAGTGCGCGCAGTTTTTGCTCGTTAGGTGGTGTGACGCGCATTTCTTCGAGGTTGAGGGCGATGGGCACATCGGTGCGGATGGTGGCGAGGTATTTTGCCATCTTGATATCGTCGATGGCCCCTTCCACCTTCTCGCGCATCTTACCCTTGAGTTGGTCGGTATGGCTGATGAGCTCTTCGGTGTTGCCAAACTGGTTGATGAGTTTCACAGCTGTCTTCTCGCCGACACCCGGGCAACCGGGATAGTTGTCGGACGCGTCGCCCATGAGCGCCAGGAGATCCACCACCTGGCTGGCGCTGGCAATGCCATACTTGGCCGCCACCTCTTTCTCTCCAATGACATCGTAGCCGCCACCATGACGGGGGCGGTACATCTTGACGTTGGGACCGATGAGCTGACCATAGTCCTTGTCGGGCGTGAGCATATAGGTGTCGATGCCTTGTCGGCCCGCCTCCGTGGCGAGCGTGCCAATCACGTCGTCGGCCTCGAAGCCGTCGGCTTGCAAAACGGGTATGTTCATGGCCTCCAACACCTGCTTGATGTAAGGCACCGACAGCTTGATGTCTTCTGGCGTCTCCTGTCGTTGAGCCTTGTAGGGTGGGAAAGCCTCGTGCCGGAACGTCTTTCCGTGGTCGAAGGCCACACCCAGGTAGGTGGGCTTCTCCTTGTCGAGAATCTCCTTCAGCGTGTTGCAGAACCCCAGGATGGCCGAGGTGTTGATGCCCTTGGAGTTGATGGTGGGCCTGCTGATGAAGGCATAGTAGGAACGGAAGATGATGGCGTATGCGTCAAAGAGGAACAGTTTCTCCATAATAATATTTATTTTCACGGTAAAATTACTAAATTTTAGCCATATTATCCGATAAAATAGTTACTTTTGTAGCAAATTTCATTAGAGGCATGGATTACCTATCAGTCATAAAACACCCCATCTTGTCGGAGTTGACCGATTTCGTTGAGCTTTTCAATCGTTCTCTGTCTCACACCGACGGCATGCTCAGTCAGGCGCTCGACCATATTCGTCAGCGCGCGGGCAAGCGCATGCGCCCGATGCTTATCCTGCTCATGGCTAAGAGCGTGGGTCGCGTGTCGGACGTTACATTGCACGCCGCCGTAGGTTTGGAACTGCTCCACACGGCATCGCTCGTCCACGATGATGTGGTTGACGAGAGCGGTGAGCGACGCGGACAGCAGTCGGTCAACCAGTTGTACGACAACAAGGTAGCGGTGCTTGTGGGCGACTATATCCTCTCCACCGCGCTGCTCCACATTAGCTATACACACAACGAAACCATCGTGAGATACCTGGCCGAACTGGGTCGTACGCTCTCGAATGGCGAGATCTTACAGTTGTCGAATATCCATGCGCGCGATATATCGGAAGAGTCTTATTATCAGGTTATTAGGCAGAAGACCGCCGCGCTCTTCGAGGCTTGCTGCGCCATTGGCACCTTGAGTGGTGGCGCCCCTGAGGAGGAGATAGAAAACGCCAAGATGTTTGGCCGAAACCTTGGTATGATCTTCCAAATTCGTGACGACATCTTCGACTATTACGACCAGTCGCGTATAGGCAAGCCCACCGGCAACGACATGGCCGAGGGTAAGTTGACGCTACCCGCCATCTATGCGTTGAACAGTACGCACAACGAGGAGATGCTGGCCATTGCCTATAAAGTGAAGAACGGATCGGTGAGCAAGGAAGAGATAGCCCGCCTGGTGGCGTTCACCAAGGAGCATGGCGGCATAGAATATGCCGAGCGACGCATGTGGGAGATGCACGCCGAGGCGCTTACATTCATTGAGCGCGAGGTGGAAGACGAAGACCTGAAGAGCAGTTTGCGTGCTTATCTCGACTTCGTGATTGAACGTGAGAAATAATACACCTAATCTTATATACGCCTACAAATCAGACTGTTATAACCCTTTAACAATAGCCTCTCTCCTTTGTGAGAGGGGCTTTTTGGTTGCCGAGAGGTTGGTGTTAGGATTGTTGGTGAGGCGCTGGAAAATGCTTAGCGGTGACAGAAAAAGCAATAGCCTAAGCCCGTGGGCCTAAGCTATTGCGGTATGTGGGTGAAGCTATCGCTTGACACGATGGCAATGAAGCCTCGGAAGTGATGATTAGGCGTTGAGCTCGTCGATGAGCTGCTGGGCCAAGCGGCTGGTTCCGAGGCGGAACATCTCGTTGGTGAGCCATTTGTCGCCCAGCACCTCCTGTGCGATGGTGTAGAGGACGATGGCATCCATAGGTGTGTTGATGCCACCGGCAGGCTTCAAGCCCACCATGACCCCTGTCTGCTCATAGTATTCCTTGATGGCCTGGCACATGACGTAAACACCCTCGGGTGTGGCGCCAGCCTTCTCCTTGCCGGTAGAAGTTTTGATATAGTCGGCACCGGCGTACATGCTCAGAATGGATGCGCGCTTCACATTGCTGAGACTTCCGAGGCAGCAGGTTTCGAGGATGACCTTCATAGGCACATCGCCGCAAGCCTCCTTCAACTCGCTGATGTCGTCGGCCACGCCTTCGTAATCTTCAGAGAGGAACTTACCCACGGGCAGCACGATGTCGATGTTGGTGGCTCCGTCGGCCACAGCTAACTGTGTTTCAGCCACTTTCACCTCCATGCGGCTCTGCGATGAGGGGAAGCTACCGCTGACGCTTGTGATCTCTACGCCGTCGACTTCCAACGAGTTGCGAACGAGGTTCACGAAGACCGGATACACACACACGGCGGCCACGTGGGGCATGCCGGGGTAGAGCGAGTCTTGCTTGTTGACCTTCTCGATCATGGCGAGAATGCTCTCTTCGGTGTCGGTGGTGTGGAGCGAGGTGAGTTCCACGCTGCCGTAGAGGAACTTCTTTACCTCAGGAGTGTTGTTGGCTGGCACCTTCTCGTCGATGATGCGCTTAACGGCCTTCTCAACGGCTGCCTCGTCGACCTCGAGGTTGTATTTCGCAAAGGCTTGGTCGATCTTGCTCATGTTCTCGATTTGGGCTGCTTTCTGAGCCTTTATGTCTTTCGACACGTTTTCCTTGATGATTCCCATAGTTGGTATGATGTCTTTTTATATGGTTGATACATAGATAGTTGCAGATGCTTCATCCTTTCTGCAACTTGGGGTTGTTGCGGTGGCGCTCAGCGTCGCGCCTTGTTTTCTTCTCGATGCTCTGGCGGAACGCCTCCGTGAGGTTCACGCCCGTTTGGTTGGCCAGGCAGCAGAGCACCCACAGGATGTCGGCCATCTCCTCGCTAAGGTTGTCGCGTTCGCCCGCCTTGAAACTTTGGTCGCCATACTTGCGAGCCATGACGCGAGCCAATTCGCCTACCTCCTCGGTGAGGACGGCCATGTTGGTGAGTTCCGAGAAATAGCGCACGCCGTAGGTTTTCACCCAGCGGTCAACGCTTTGTTGTGCTTCTTCGATTGTCATATTTGCAAATTTACGTATTTTCCTGCAACAAAACCACTCCTCTTCCTGCTTTTTTGTAGTAGATGAGTGTTATAGTTGGATAATATTCCTCTTGAAATGAATCGAGTTTAGGCGTATTCGTCATTTTATCGTGTCCGCCCCGGCATTTTCGCTCTGTGCGCCCTTTTTGTGCGTTGGCTTGCGCTTGTATGTTAAGGAGCGTTGGCGGCCCTACGCGCGTTTATTTCGCCCTTTGGGGCTTTTGGAAGGCTATAACTCTTGCTATACATTTGAAGCGTTTTTCAGGAGCTTGTTGAAATATGCCAACAATCTATACCAAGAACTACACATTTCTTTTCCACGACGGAAATATCTTTGCCAAATACGTGATTCTCGTCGTGTTTCTGTAATAAGCTAATAGCCAGTTAGTTACCTTATTTTGTCATTCTTGTGACCTTGTTTTTTTTCGTTTGGCATTGCCGTTAGGCATGTTTCGTGTTGCGAAACATGGCCGATCGCTCTTCGATACATGGCTTTCCGTCTTTCGAAACATGCCAAACGGCATCTCGAGAAGGCATGTTCCGCAACGGAGCAGCTCGTTAGAGGTAAGGCTTATTGACATTTTATCTTCTTTCTTGTTCTGGTTGGCCCGAAATCGTGCACCAACTTTTTGGCAAAAATAGTTGACGTAGGTTACCTGCTTAACACATGGCTTGTGATGCGTGGTTAGACTGCTTATTGTGTTTCTGTGTTTCCGACGTGAAGATATTGTATGGTTCTTCACGTCGGAATATTCGAATACCTTTGTCTTATTCCTTGTTTTTGGTGTCGAGGCAGATGGTGGTTGGACCGTTGTTGACAAGGCTGACATCCATCATTGCGCCAAATTCGCCAGTGCCTACAGGCTTGCCGAGTGCGGCGGACAGTTCTTTGCAGAATTGTTCATAGAGTGGGATTGAGATGGAGTGGGGCGCAGCGTTCAACCAGCTGGGGCGGTTGCCTTTCTTGCAGCTGGCCATGAGGGTGAACTGTGATACGACCAATATCTCGCCGTCTATGTCCTTGATACTGAGGTTCATAACGCCGTCGGCATCGTCGAAGATGCGTAGCGCCACAATCTTGCGGACGAGCCACTGGATGTCTTCAGGACCGTCGTTGTTGCCTACGCCAAGAAGAATCATGAAACCTTGGTTGATGCTTGACTTCACTTTGCCGTCGATCGATACCGATGCCTGGCTCACTCGTTGGATGACTACTCTCATGTGGATGTTATATTTTGTAGGTTATTATGTTTTATTTATTGTGTTATGGCTCCTCGACGTAGGGGTTTTGCTTCAGGGTTACTCCTTCCTTTGAGGGGCGTTTGTGGGTTGCTGGAAGTGACGATACACGGTGTTGGCCTTCGAGGGCCCAATGGCGGTAGCAAGTTGGTCGAGAGTTGCCCCCTTGATGCGTTTTACGCTCTTGAACGCCTTGAGCAATGCGTCGCGCGTTTTGGGACCTATGCCGGTGATGTCATCAAGCTCTGAATGGAGCGCGTGCTTGGACCGTTTGTCGCGGTGGAAGGTGATGGCGTAGCGGTGTACCTCATCCTGGATTTGCGTGAGGACACGGAACAGTTCGCTGTCGGCCTTTAATCCCACCACCGCGGGAGGGAAACCGAAGAGCAGTTCGTTGGTGCGGTGGCGGTCGTCTTTGGCCAGTCCGGCTATCGGAATGTGAAGGTGGAGCTCGTCTTCAACCACTTCGCGCACCACCTCCATTTGCCCTCGTCCGCCATCGGTAATGATGAGGTCGGGCAGGGGTGTGCCCTCGGCTTGCATGCGTGTGTAACGGCGGCGTACCACCTCCTGCATGGAGGCGTAGTCGTCGGGCCCCACTACGGTCTTGATGTTGTATTTGCGGTAGTCCTTGCGTGAGGGTTTCATGCCCTTGTAGACGATGCATCCTGCCACGGCGTCTGTGCCTGAGATGTTGGAGTTGTCGAAGCACTCTATCTGATAGGGCAATTTATCCAAGCCCAATTTGGTCTGCAACTCCTTCATCAGACGTGTTTGCTTCTGTTCGGGGTTGAGCTTTTCGGCCTGTTTCAGGCGGTCGAACTTATACTGTTTGCCATTCATCTCAGAGAGTTCCAGGAGGTGCTTTTTGTCGCCCCGTTGTGGCACAAAGAACGCAGCATCAGGCAGTTGCCACTCCATCTCGAAGGGAACGATGACCTCTTTGGCTTTCGATGCGAAACGCTCACGAATCTCGGGGATGGCGAGCATCAGCAGGTCCTCGTCGCTCTCGTCGAGCTTTCGTCGATATTCGTAAGTGAAACTCTGGTTGATGGTGCCGTTCTTGACGTGTATGTAGTTGATATACGCATTGTTACGATGGTCGTCGTCGATGATGGTAAACACGTCAACGTCGTTGATGGTGTGGCTTACCACCTCACTCTTCGCCACGAATTCCTGCAACAGTTGATAGCGTATTTTCAGGGCATTGGCTTCCTCAAACCTCAGGTCTTTGGCGGCCGCCATCATCTCCTCATAGAGATGTTGCGACAGTTCGCGTGTGTTGCCCTTGAGAACCTCCTTGGCTTCGCGTATGTTCTCCTGATATTCGTCCCACGATTGCTTGCCTATGCAGCATCCTTCGCAGTTGTGGAGGTGGTATTCGAGACAGGTCTTGTAGCGCCCAAGGGCCACTCCCTCGCGTGTGATGGGCTGGTGGCAACGACGAGGTTTGAACACCTTGTTGATGAGGTCGAGCACGTTGTACATGGCCGTGATATGGGGGTAGGGACCGTAGTATGTGCCAGTCTTTTTGTTGATGGTACGCGTCTTGAAAATGCGGGGGAAAAACTCGTTTGTGACACAGATGCTTGGGTAGGTCTTGCCATCCTTTAGCAACACATTGTAACGTGGATTGTAACGTTTGATAAGGGCGTTCTCGAGCAGCAAGGCATCCTCTTCGGTGTTAACAACCGTGTAGGTGATGTCTTGGATCTTCGACACAAGCACCTTCGTCTTGTATCGGTCCACCTCCTTGTGGAAGTAGCTCGACACACGGTTTTTGAGGTGCTTGGCTTTTCCTACGTATATGATATGTGCGGGGTCCGGGTTCTCTCCCGGCTCCCTGCGCTTGTCGTAATACTGGTAGCTGCCCGGTTTCTGTGGCATGTTCAACACGATGTTCTTGAGGTATGCCAATCGAGCTTCGTTTTCTTCTTTTGTCATCTTCGTTTGCCCTTTATCTATTGGTGTTTCGGGTAATCTTGTTTCACGTGAAACATATCGACAGTTACCTTCTTTATCCCACTTGTTAACTGCCTCATAAGGTTGCAGTTAAACCTTTTGGCGTGTGCTTTACTGTGGTGCGGGTAGGACTTACAGACACAAAGGCCAGGGCGCTTGCCTGGGCGATGAGGTAGGCTTTCTACCCCTGTTCAAATGATGCGTTACACTTGTTAGTGCTTCCTGTGCCGCCGCTTGTGTTCTTTGGAGTGACCGCCAATACTTTTTCATGTGTCAACGGAATGTCCTTGGAACCCTTCGCTTGCCTTCTGAGACCGCTTGTTTTGCCTTCTCTTAGACCAGCGCTTGCGAGAGGTGCTCTTTGGTGTCGCCATCTTTTAGACCAGCTCTTGCGAGAGGTGTGCCCTATGTTTGTGATACGTAGGCTTTCGGACAGCCTTTGTGGTGTGCTCTATCCGTATTAGGTGTGCTTCAGCCCTGGCTTCCCCTAACCTTTGGATAGAATTCCGTAGACCTTTCGTCAGTTCAACCTTGGCGATTCTCGGGCGAGGCTACGATGCTTCTCGGGTGCTGCGCTTAACCTTCACAGCCAAATCGTAAATCCTTCTCCGGTATTTAACAGCCCTTTCATAGGAGCTGTTTTAATCCTTCTTTGGCTTATCGCAACTTTTTTGTAGGAGCATCGTAAATCCTCAATATGGATAGTTTGTTACTTAGGATGACGTGTGGCCACGTCGTGTGTGGTACTTTCGCCTTTTGGATTGCGCCACTCGCCGTTTTCCCAATGTTTGTTTTCGCTTGCCTGTTCTTTCCTTTTTCCTGAGGAAATCGCATTGCAAATTTAAGAAAAATATGGGGGCTTGACAATAATTCAAAGCTTTTATTTTTGAAGCGTTCGTTCCTTTTCTTCTTTTCAAGTAAAAGCGTTGTTGGTTTGCCATTGCGTCTTATTCATGCGCCAACATTTTACCCTTCTCTTTCATGAAACTCTTACCTGTCTTTCTTAGGCGAAATGTTCCATATGCTTCTTTGTCGTTGGTTATAGAGTGCTCTTCCTGTACGTTGCCCCAATTTTATGGGCGTCAAGAGCGTTTTCGTAAGAGATAAACGTTTCGTCGTTATTTCTCTTTTTGTTGTCTGAGCCTTTTGGAACCTCTGAGGCGAGCGCATCGCTATGGTGTCCGCATGTAAGCGTTGCAGTTGTGTGCGCCCTTATAAAAACGAAAGATATTGGTTGGTGATAAAAGGCGTTACTTGGTAAGATTGGAAAGATGGCCTAAATGATGCCGATAGTTCCGCTAAGCGCATCCAAAAGGTTCTGATTCTCCGAATGTATCAGATGTGTTCTTGGCGTTTCTCTTGTGGAAAACGTTCTTTTAACGGTGTGTCGCATTTCCGCTCGGCTTGTTTTGTTATGTTGCACCTGTGAGCATGGCCATTCCTTGTGATGGGTATGGATTGGCTCCTTTCCTTTATAGGAATGGCGCCGATGGTGCGATTCTGACCTTTGTAGCTCTTTGTCTATGATTTTCTCCAATGGGTCCAACCAATCGTTTGTGCGCAAACAAAATCCCCAGGCATGTTCCTTGTTATGGGAATGTGCCTGGGGAATATGGTGGGCGTTGCCCAGTTGTGATGTGGGATGTGTTTTTCCTGAATCAAAAAGATGGTTCCAGTTATTCGGGCTCGACCGGATGTGTCTTGCGAAATCTCTGGGAAGACCTTAGAACTTAAGGAGGCTTGTTACTTCGATGTCATCGTCGAAGATGTCGCGAGCATTCGGAAACTCCGACTGAAGTTCAATGATGAAGTTGCAATAAACCTTTTTGGGATGGAACTTGCGAACCAAATCGCATGCCGCTTTCATCGTGCCGCCCGTGGCTAAAAGGTCGTCGTGGAGAAGAATCACGTCGTCTTCGGTGATCGAATCCTTGTGAATCTCGATGGTGTCGATGCCGTACTCCTTGGCGTAACTCATCTGGATGGTCTCGCAAGGCAACTTGCCTGGTTTGCGGCAAAGCACGATTCCTGCGCCCAAACGAATGGCTGCGGCCGAACTCATCACAAAACCGCGGCTCTCAATGCCCACGATCTTCGTGATGCCTTTGTCCTTATAAAGATCGTAGAGCTCATCCGTAATGATTCTAATGCACTCTGCACTCTTAAACAGTGTCGTCACATCGCGGAAATTAACGCCTTTAATCGGCCAATCAGGGATGCAACGCAAGTTGTTTAATAGGAATTGATTGTTCATGTTTAACGTTTTACTTTATGTCTAATTGTTTAATTCTTAGTGGTTTATCCGTATTCGTGTTTCACGTGAAACATTTAGCGCCCAAGTAGCACAAGCATCACGTTGATGTCGCTTGGGGAAACGCCGGGAATGCGACTTGCCTGCCCCAATGTGTCGGGATCGATGTGCTCCAGTTTCTGCCGGCCTTCCGTGGAAATCTCATGGAGCTCGCTGTATTTGAACCTTCCTTTGATGCGGATGTCTTCCAGGCGGTGCATCTTGTCGGCAACGATTTTCTCTCGTTCGATGTAACCTTTGTACTTGATGCGTATCTCGGCTGCTTCGGCAATTTCTTCCTTTCGGTTCTGTGGCGTATCAAGGGCTTCCTTTAGTTCTGGGATGATTTCTGCCAGTTGCTTGATGCTTACCTGCGGTCGTCCAATAAGGTCGGATATTTTGCATCCCATGCGGAGTGGGGTGGTGCCGATGGCCTCCAAAGCGCTATTGATGTCTTTGGGCTTCACGGAGGTTTGGTCGCAGAACTCGATGATCTTCCTGATGTTCTCTTTCTTCTCCAACCACCAGTCCAGTCGCTCTCGCTTGGCCAGGCCGAGTTGGTATGCCTTCTCGGTCAGTCGCGCGTCGGCGTCGTCCTGTCGGAGAAGGATGCGATACTCGGCGCGAGAGGTGAACATGCGATAGGGCTCGTCAACGCCCTTGGTCGTCAGGTCGTCGATGAGCACGCCGATGTAGCTCTCGTCGCGTCCCATGACGAGCGGTTCGCTGCCCGCACATTTCAACGCGGCGTTGACGCCTGCCACCAGTCCTTGGCCTCCGGCCTCTTCGTAACCTGTGGTTCCGTTGACTTGCCCGGCGAAGTATAAGCCTTCGATCACCTTCGATTCCAGCGAGTGGTTGAGTTGCGTGGGGTCAAAGTAGTCGTATTCGATGGCGTAGCCCGGTCGATAGATTTTTGCTTCCCTAAGCGCTGGTATCTCATGGAGGGCGCGCAGTTGCGTCTCCATGGGCATAGACGAAGAAAAGCCGTTGAGGTAAATCTCGTTCGTGTCCTCACCTTCGGGCTCGATGAACAGCGGGTGTTGGTCGCGGTCGGGGAAGGTGACAAGTTTGGTTTCGATCGACGGACAATAGCGTGGGCCTGTCGATTGTATCTGTCCGTTGTAGAGTGGGGAGTTGGCAATGTCGGCCTTGAGGATGTCGTGCACGCGGCTGTTGGTGTAGCATGTCCAGCACGGAAGTTGCTTGAGCCGTCGGTGGGGAGCCATGTATGAGAACTGCTGGTTGCCCTCGTCGCCGGGCTGCACTTCCGTGTCCTCAAAGTGGATGGAGCGCTTGTCGAGGCGCACGGGCGTTCCGGTTTTCATCCGTTCGGACCTAATGCCCCATCGGGTGATGCTTTCCGTAAGGTGGTAGGTTGCAGGTTCTGCGCACCTGCCACCCGGAACCTTGTGGTTCCCGATGTGCATCAGTCCATTGAGGAATGTGCCTGCGGTGATGACGACAGCCTTGGCGCGTATCTCCACGCCCCATATCGTCTTCACACCGACGGCCTGTCCGTTCTCCACTATTAGCTCCTCGGCTTGGTCTTGCCAGATGTCGAGGTTCGGTGTGCGGTCGATGACGCGTCGCCATTCCCATATAAACTTTTCTCTGTCACACTGGGCGCGGGGCGACCACACGGCCGGTCCTTTGCCTTTGTTGAGCATCCTGAATTGGATAGCGGTGGCGTCGGTGACGAGGGCCATCTGTCCGCCAAGGGCGTCGATCTCCCTCACGATTTGACCTTTGGCAATGCCTCCCACGGCAGGGTTGCAACTCATTTGCGCAATCTTGTTCATGTCCATGGTGACGAGCAGCGTCCTGGCTCCGATGTTTGCCGACGCGCACGCCGCTTCGCAGCCCGCGTGGCCTCCACCAATCACTATCACATCGTATTTAAAATCCATGTTTTAGTCTTTTCGGCAAAAGTAAGAAATAAATTCGATTTTTTATTCGTTTTACTTTGATTAATCATTAAAATATAGTATTTTTGCACTCATTAAGAGACTCTCGAATACCTAATATAAGGTATGGCGTGCCTCGGAGGACCCCCCCAGCCCTTAGGAATGGTCCTATAAAATCTAATCAGATTGGAATTAAATCTAACATTCAAATAATTAAAAATCAATCATTTATGTGGTTAATCAATTCTCCAATTGGTAGGAAAGTGGTGATGTCGCTCACTGGCATCTGCCTCGTTCTCTTCCTTACCTTCCACTGTGCGATGAATGTTGCTGCGTTCTTCTCTGGAGACGCATACAACGCCGTCTGCGAGTTCTTGGGTGCAAACTGGTATGCAGTTGTCGGCACGCTTGGCTTGGCATTCCTTGCCTGCTGCCACATCGTGTATGCTTTCATCCTCACGGCTCAGAACCGCCGTGCTCGTGGTGATCAGCGCTACGCAGTTTCTAACCGTCGTCCTGAGGTGTCTTGGGCCTCTCAGAACATGTTGGTGCTCGGCATCATCATCGCCATCGGTCTTCTTCTTCACCTTTACAACTTCTGGGCACACATGATGCTCGCTGAGTTCACGGGTGCGCAGAACGCCATTGGCGCCGCTGATGGCTTTGGCTGGATCAAGGAGGTGTTCTCTTGCCCGGTCTACTCCGTGCTTTACCTCGTTTGGATTGTTGCTCTGTGGTTCCACCTGACTCACGGTTTCTGGTCATCTATGCAGACCCTGGGCTGGAGCGGTAAGATTTGGTTGAAGCGTTGGCAGGCCATTGGCGTTGTTTACGTCACCGTTCTCCTGGGCGTGTTTGCCATTCTCGTGCTGAGCTTCTGGCTTGGCTTCGCTCCAAGTATGTGTTAATAATAAATTCAAATCATTATGTCACAAATAGATTCTAAGATTCCAGCGGGCCCCTTGGCCGAGAAATGGACCAACTATAAAGCCCACCAAAAGCTGGTTAACCCGGCTAACAAACGTAAGCTCGACATCATCGTCGTAGGTACCGGTCTGGCAGGTGCCAGCGCCGCCGCCTCTCTCGGCGAGATGGGTTTCCATGTTATCAACTTCTGCATCCAGGACAGTCCCCGTCGTGCACACTCTATCGCCGCTCAGGGTGGTATCAACGCCGCCAAGAACTACCAGAACGATGGCGACGCTGTGTACCGTCTGTTCTACGACACGATCAAGGGTGGTGACTACCGTGCCCGCGAGGCCAACGTGTATCGTTTGGCAGAGGTGAGCGCCTCCATCATCGACCAGTGTGTCGCTCAGGGTGTTCCTTTCGCCCGTGAGTATGGTGGCATGCTTGCCAACCGTTCGTTCGGTGGTGTGCAGGTGAGCCGTACGTTCTACGCCAAGGGCCAGACCGGTCAGCAGTTACTGCTCGGCGCCTACAGTTCATTGATGAAAGAGGTGAACAATGGCACCGTGGAGCTCCACACTCGTACAGAGGTTGAGGATGTTGTGATCATCGATGGTCGTTGCCGTGGCGTCATCGCCAAGGACCTTGTCAGCGGTAAGCTCGAGCGCTATGCAGCTCACGCCGTTTGCTTGGCTACCGGTGGTTATGGCAATGCTTACTTCCTTTCTACCAACGCTATGGGTTGCAACTGCACAGCTGCTATCCAGGCATACCGTAAGGGTGCTTACTTTGCTAACCCTTGCTTCGTTCAGATTCACCCCACCTGTATCCCCGTCCATGGCGACAAGCAGTCTAAGTTGACCCTTATGTCTGAGTCTCTGCGTAACGACGGTCGTATCTGGGTTCCCAAGAAGCTTGAGGACGCTAAGCGCCTGCAGCGTGGTGAGATCAAGGGCCGCGACATTCCCGAGGAGGATCGCGACTACTACTTGGAGCGCCGCTATCCCGCCTTCGGTAACCTTGTTCCCCGTGACGTGGCCTCACGTGCCGCTAAGGAGCGTACCGACCATGGCTTCGGCGTGAACAACACCGGTCTGGCTGTGTTCCTCGACTTCTCAGACGCTTTCCAGCGCCTTGGCCGCAAGCGTGTTGACGAGCGTTATGGCAACCTCTTCGACATGTATCAGGAGATTACCGACGTTGATCCTCACGATAACCCGATGATGATCTTCCCTGCTATCCACTACACGATGGGTGGTCTTTGGGTCGACTATGAGTTGCAGACCAGCGTCAAGGGTCTGTTCGCCCTTGGTGAGTGCAACTTCTCCGACCACGGTGCCAACCGTCTGGGAGCCTCTGCCTTGATGCAGGGTCTGAGCGATGGTTACTTCGTGATTCCTTACACCATGCAGAACTACCTGGCCGACCAGATCACTGTTCCTCGCTTCACCACCAACCTGCCCGAGTTTGAGGAGGCTGAGAAGAAGGTACAGGCCGAGATGGATCGCATCTACGACATCCAGCACAAGCAGGCCGACAAGAGCAAGCTCGTGAGCGTCGACACCATCCACAAGGAGCTTTATAAGATTCTGTGGAACCAGGTGGGTATGGCTCGTAACGCCGAAGGCTTGAAGTCTGCTCTTAAGAAGCTGAAGGAGGTTCGTGAGCAGTTCGACACCTGCGTTCGCATTCCTGGCTCTAAGGAGGGCTTGAACGTTGAGCTCGACAAGGCTATCCACTTGCGCGACTTCATCCTCATGGGTGAGCTGATCGCTTACGATGCCCTTGAGCGTAACGAGAGCTGCGGTGGTCATTTCCGTGAGGAGAGCCAGACCGAGGAAGGCGAGGCTAAGCGTAATGACGAGGAGTTCATGTATGTTGCTTGCTGGGAGTACCAGAAGGACGACGATACAGCCCCTGTCTTGCACAAGGAGCCGCTCAACTACGAGTATATTAAGGTTCAGACCCGTAACTATAAGTCGTAGTCACACCTTGTCTTCTTATATAAGGAGACGCGAGGAAAAGCAGAAACATTATTTAACTTCAGAACAATTCAAATGGATCAGAATATATCATTCACACTTAAGGTGTGGCGCCAGAACGGCCCTACTGCCGAAGGCCATTTCGACACCTTTGAGATGAAGGACATCCCCGGTGATACTTCATTCCTGGAGATGCTCGACATTCTCAACGAGCAGCTCATCGAGCAGGACAAGGAGCCGTTCGTCTTCGACCACGACTGTCGCGAGGGTATCTGCGGCATGTGCTCGCTCTACATCAACGGTAACCCCCACGGTCCCGCTCAGGGAGCCACTACTTGCCAGCTCTACATGCGTCGTTTCCACGACGGCGACGTTATCACCGTTGAGCCTTGGCGTTCGGCTGCCTTCCCTGTCATCAAGGACTGCATGGTCGACCGTTCAGCTTTCGATAAGATCATCGCTGCTGGTGGTTACACCTCTGTTCGCACGGGTCAGGCTCAGGACGCCAACGCCATCCTGATTTCCAAGGACCATGCCGATGAGGCAATGGACTGCGCTACATGTATCGGTTGCGGTGCTTGCGTAGCCGCTTGTAAGAACGGTTCAGCTATGCTGTTCGTTTCAAGCAAGGTTAGCCAGTTTGCTCTGCTGCCCCAGGGTCGTCCCGAGGCTGCACGTCGCGCCAAGAACATGATTGCCAAGATGGAGGAGCTGGGCTTCGGTAACTGCACCAACACTCGCGCTTGTGAGGCTGAGTGCCCGAAGAACGAGTCTATCGCCAACATCGCTCGCCTGAACCGCGAGTACATCAAGGCTAAGCTCGCCGACTAATCCGATCTTTCCATCACACACGATACGCTCACAGGTGAATTCCTTTTCGCCTGTGGGCGTTTTTGTTATAGCTTTCTTCTCATGCGCATTGCGGACGTTTATTTGATTTAGCTATCGCGCCCCAGGTGCGCTATGCGTGGCATGTGGATGGGGTTGCCTACCCAGATGGCATTTGCCCATAATGTTCAGGTCATGTTGAATGAATTTGCAACGTGTATGATGCTTATAGTGCCTAATATTGTTTCGAAGAAGTGATTGACACCCGTTGACGAAGCATCATTATGCGAGTAAAACTCTGCAACCAGTTTGGCCGCCTTGTCGCCAAACCAGCTGACGAAGCATTATTATGCAGGTAAAACTCACCTCGTTGTCGTCGAGGTGTTGGCTGCACGGGTTGACGAAGCATCATTATGTGGGAAAAGCCCCTAAGCAACGCAAGCCTATTTGCTTTTTGTTTTCCATCTGAATTGTTTTTCCTACCTTTGCAAACAAATCGTGATCCGAGCCTATGTCATTGCGCGCCGGACCAAGCATTTATAATTGTGATCCGAGCCTAAGTCATTGCGCGCCGGACCAAGCATTTATAATTGTGATCCGAACCTATGTCATTGCGCGCCGGACCAAACATTCAAGTAGCATGAAGAACGAAGCAACCCTCCAATTTGTCCAATTGCATAGAGAAGACGACGTCAATCGCCTTGCATTCTTAGGCGACAAGAACCCAGATGTGGATATGCCTTGGGCATTGGCCCAGATCAGCGGATGGCAGACAGCACGCCGCAAGTTGCCCTCTTGGGCTGCATGCGATGGTTTGGAATACCCGCCCCACCTTAATATGGAGCAGTGTTCAAGCGAGCCAACCGCCATCTATAAGGCTTCGTTGGCCTCCCGCCTGGTTGGCGCTGATGCGGCTGAACATGGCCTTTTGGTCGACCTCACGGGCGGTTTCGGTGTCGATTTCTCATGGATGGCGCGCGCCTTTGCCCATGCGGTCTATGTGGAACGCAACGAAACGTTGTGCCCGATTGCCCAACATAACTTTCAACAACTGGGACTCGACCATGTGGAAATTCATGTTGGCGATGGAGTAGCGTACCTGCAAACGATGCCGTTGGTACCCGAACGTACGACAGGCTGCTCCCACCCCCTGACCCTTATTTATCTCGATCCAGCCCGCCGCGACACCTATGGCCGCAAGGTCTTTGGCATGGAGGACTGCACCCCCGATGTCGTTGGATTGTGCGATACTTTGCTTCTGCGGGCCGATATTGTGGTGATTAAGCTCTCACCCATGCTCGACTGGCACGAGGCCGTACGCAAGCTTAAAAACGTCTCAGAGGTGCACGTCGTGTCGGTTTCCAACGAGTGCAAGGAACTTCTTCTCGTTTTGACGCGCGAAAAACGCCCTCTGCGCGTGTTTTGTGTCAATGACGGGCAGACGTTCACTTATTGTGTTTCCGGCGCTTCACGCCCCTTGGAAGGCGCTTTACGGGCTTCTGACGATGCTCTGCGTTCCTCCGATGATGCTTCATGCGCTCCAGGAATCGTTTCAGGCCGCCCTGCTGACGCCTCAAGAGTCATGCCAGATGAGGAGTTCCACAACGTTTCACTCCCTACACATTCGCCCGATGCCACTCCGAGCGTCCTGCTTGTACCCAATAGCAGCATCATGAAAGCGGGATGTTTCCGTGAGATAGCGGTGGCGTTTGGCGTTTCCCAGATCAGTTCCGACGCCCACCTGTATCTTTCGAATGGCGCCGTACCCCATTTCCCCGGTCGCCAGTTTCGCATCCTTCGCATCACCTCGATGAACAAGCGCGATTTGCGCCAGGCGTTCCAAGGCGTGAGCCAGGCCAACATCGCCGTCCGCCATTTTCCCCTTACGGCCGATGCCCTTCGCCGAAGGCTGAAGCTCAAGGATGGTGGCAGCCTTTATGTGTTTGCTACCACCATAGGCAAGGACCATCGGTTGATCCTTACCGAAAAGTTGGTTGCGCCCTAACGCCGTTCCCTGTCCTTGGTGCCCCGGCTCCTTGGGCCTGCGCTTATCCGTTTTATAGGTCCATTCCGTTCCACCTGCTCCTTACAGTATAGAAATGAAAAAGCCCTTTGTTGCATCCATGACCTTGCAACAAAGGGCTTTCTGTTACCCCCAATCGGCTGTTAACCCCCAATCTGTCATTAGGCCGAAATAGGAAGACGATGAGGAGCTTATCTAACGACCGATTAGGGATTCATCCTTACGCCACATGGAATCCATGAGGCAAAATCCTATCGATCGATTAGTATTCCATAGAGAACGTTATGCCACGGCGCATCATGTCGTTGGCCAGCGCCCCCAGACGCTTGATGAACGACTCCCATGAACGGTTCTCCTGCTGGCTCCATCCTGCCTCAGCCAATGCGATGGCGCGTGGGTAGGCTTGGTAGTAGATGCGCTCAGGCGAAGTGATGCACTCGCTCCACAGCGTTCCTGCCACACCAAACAGGTTGTTCTGCTCAAACTTCTTGTCGTGTCCCCAGGCAGGGTCGAGGCTGTAGGTAGCCTTGAGCGTAGTGGTGGGCATACCCCAGTTCACCTCCGGCATGTCGCCGTTGGCCATGGGATAGTCGAAGTAGCAGTGCTCTCCGGGGCAGAGCATGATGCGCGCGTTGTTCTCCACCGCAGCCTCAAGTGCCTTGTTGGTCAGTCCGTGTCGCCATGCGAAGGTGACGCATCCCGGCTGAATCTTCTTGAAATCGGTCTCATACCAGAACATGGGCGTCTTGTGATACGTGTCGCGCAGCAGTTCGATGACACGGTCGAAGAGGTATCCCTGCAACTGCCAGTTGTCTGACCGGTCGGTTGTGGTGATGCCCAGTTTCTTCTTCAATGCCTGACACTTCGGGCAGTCGGTCCAGCAGTTGAGCGCCGGGTTGCCAGCCTCGTCGCCACCGAGGTGGATGTATTTCGACGGGAAGATGTCGGCAATCTCCTTAAACACGTTTCCGAGGAACTCATAGGTAAACTCGTTGCCTGGGCAGAGCAACTCGTTCGACACGCCGCATGTGGTGCGGATGGGCACCTGTCGCTGGTGGCACGTCAGCTCAGGGAACACGCTGATGGCGGCCACCTCATGTCCCGGCATCTCAATTTCGGGAACAATCTCCACGTGATATCGTGCGGCATACTTCACGAGGTCGCGCATCTGCTCCTGCGTGTAATAGCCCTTGTAAGGCATTTGGATGTCGTCCTGTCCCCAGCGCGACGACGCCTGCTCCGTGAGTTGCGGGTACTTCTTGATCTCGATGCGCCATGCCTGGTCGTCCACCAGGTGCAGGTGCAGAGCGTTGAGCTTGTAGCGCGCCATCTCGGGGATAAACGCCTTCAGCTCCTCCAGGGGGATGAATGTGCGGGCGGGGTCCACCATCAGCTCACGCACATGCGTACGCGGCGCGTCCTTGATGGTGAGGTGCGGAATGGCGTCCACACAAGGCTTCGTACCCGATCCCAGCAATATCTGGTCGAGCGTCATCAGACCCCAGAACACGCCACGCGCCGTCTTACCCTTGATGCTCACCCCGTTGGCATCCACATCGATCGTGTATGCCTCGTCGTCGTCGAGTGTGGGGTCGAGAGAGAGCACCATCTCAATGCCGCGCTGACGACTGTTCACAATGTTTCCGATGCGTTCGCTGAGCATGTTGCGCGCCTGCTCCACCTCGTTGGCCAGCTTCTCGCCATCGCCCTGCTTCGCATACACGTTCCACGCCGTCTTCACGTTGAGCGCCTTAGCCCTCTTCATCAGGCTCATCTCCTGCGGCATGGGCACCAGGCACTGTGTGGGGTCGCTCACCTCCCAAGCCCATTTCTGCGCTGTGTAGAAGCGGCTCCATCCGGCAGCCTTCCTATACGCCTTCTCGCTACCCTTCGGTACGATGAGCTTCACGCTTCCCGGCTCCACACCGTCGAACGCCGTTATGGCAGCCTTGGGCGGCACCTTCGACAGCACCGTCACCGTTTTCAGTCCCGCCAGTCGTGCAAAGGCATACTCGCCGATGGTGGGCGTGCCCTCGATGGTGAGTTGGCTGATGCTCTTACATCCCGAGAAAGCGGCGGCGCCGATGTTCTCCACCGTGGCCGGGATGGTAATGGCCTGCAACTTATCGCAAGCGAAGAAGGCCTGCGTCCCAATGGTTTTCAGAACCTTTGGCAGGGTGATGTTCTCGATCTGATGGCGCGAGTGGAACGCGTTCTTGGGTATTTCCGTGCTTTGCGCCTCGCCGAGGTCGATGGTGCGCACTTGGAAACACAGGTCGCGCATTTGTCGATAGTCGCCGTTGCGATCTGTCGAGAGCTCGCCAGTGAGTTTCAGGCTGATGGCCATCGACTTCTGTTCAGGCTTCAGGTTGCCCATACGTGCCACGGTCTGTGCCGACATGGCAGCCGACAGCAGGGTTGCAGCCGACAAAAGAAAAAGTCTTCTCATGAGTCGTTATTTATTAGGTTGTTATATGTATTGTTTTCTATTTAGGCGTTTCGTTTTGCAAAGGTACAACTATTTGCGCTACCTTCGGCCAGTTTGCGCCTACAAATTCATTTTTGGCTCATCCGACATTTGGAGTGATAAAGGACACACGTGAGTATTTACGCTCAGACG
>NZ_JAHKBE010000099.1 GCF_018789675.1 Hallella faecis | reverse complement strand
TCACATTGAGGATTAGATAGTTGTAAATAATCTTAATATTTAACGACACTCCCTATGTATTCATGTCCACATGTGTACACGTCCACACATATACATGGCTACTTATCCACATGGCTACATCACCTCATGAATTTCTTTCGACCTGATTTTCTTCACCTTTCCATGCTTGGACTCATAAGCCTCTATACCTTGTTTCATTACATATTCCATAAAGGAACGGATAGTAAAGCCTTCTTTGTGGGCAATGGCTTGCACCTTGTCCACAAGGGCTTTTGAGCATATAAAGGAGAAGTGTCGCCAAGAGTCATCAGACTGTTCCTTGGTTGTTGCTTTCGTAGATGGTGCTGGAGCATCATTCTCTGGTAAAGGAGCAGCCGGCTCTTCATACCTGTCCTGCGGCTTGATGGCAGCATTTCCCAAGATATTGCCAAGCAGGATGTCCATATTCTTCTTTCCCATGGTCTTTATTGATTACGTGAAATAATCTCCTCCGTCAACGCAAGGTAGTCTTTGGCTCCATTGGAGTTAGGGTCGTACTCGAAGATGCTTCTTCCGCTTCCTGCCGACTCGGCGAGGGCTATGTTCTCACGGATTCGGGTCTTCATGGTGATGCTTTCGTAGCGTGACTTTACGGCTTGCTCAACCACCTTATTCAGTTTTCGATGGTTGAAGCGGGCTATGAACACACCTCCCAGGCGAAGAGAGGGCTTCACTCTTTGGAGGTTGGTTACAAAAGCATCAAGCATCCTCATTCCTTTGAGCGGAAGCAGCTCAGGAGTCATGGGTACGATGATTTCATCGGCTGCAAGAAAGGCATTCGTGGTGACGATGCCCAATGAAGGTGGGCAGTCGATGAGGATGTAGTCATAGTCATGCCTGATTGGGTCAAGAAGCCTACTAAGCAGCTGTTCTCTTGCCAGGAGATTGGTTAGGGCAATCTCTGCACTCGCCATTTCAAGTGAAGATGGCACAAGGTCGAGATTGTCCCGGATATGCTTCACTGGCAATGGTGCTCCATCTACGAGAGCATCAAAGATGCTGGTCTCAATGTCATCTTCGTTAGGGATGAAATACAAGGTGAGATTAGCCTGTCCATCGAGGTCAATGAGCAGGACTTTCTTTCCCATTTGCGCCATGCAAGCCCCGATAGAGGCTGTGGAAGTGGTCTTTGATACCCCTCCTTTGTGGTTGGCGAACGTAATGATTTTCTGTTTCATACTTATTTCCATTATGTATATATGTATAAATGTGTACAACTATACAAGTCCACAAGGCTACGTGGCTACTTGTATTAACGTGTACAAAGTTACTGACGTTACTTTGGTTAGCCTTGTCACTTCTCCTGACAGCCTTTATAGTCAGGAGAAGTGTTAGGTCGTCAGAGTATAAACACCTCGTCTCTGAGTACTGTCACCTCTGCACCGCTGCTCACTTGTACAAGCAGTTCCTTTCCATAATCTTCAATGATTGTAGCAAAGCGGCAGCCTTTCCATGGGGTTCCCAGTTCGCAAGACTCTCCCAATAATTCTGATTCATATTCGTACATATTCTGTGTAGGTTTAATGCGAGAGCACAAGGCTTGCTCATGCTCACGCTTGTTTCTTATTCAAAAGTGAAGACCCGAATATAGAAGTAGGTTTCTTCATTCTCATACTCATACTCGTTGATGAAGTCAACCATCTGTTCCTCTGTGCGTTCTCCTTGTTCGATTCCGGTCTTTGATACCCATTCGTTGATAGCATCCTTCACCGTATCGTAAACGTCATCATAAGCGTCCTCAAATGGTTTGCCGTTTGAACTGACACAACACTCTTCGGGGAAAAAAGAGCCTTCATCATGAACGTAGTAAACTTCGCATCCACATTCACAAACTCGGTAACTGATAGAGAGTTCATCGTGTAGATGATGGTTTATCTCCTCAAAGAGTTCGGTGCACGCATCCCATGCGCTTTCTGTCTCAAACGAGAGAAGAGTATTCTCGTCATCTTCCTCATACTCTGCCCAATAGATATGCCCTCTGACGCTGATTTGCTTTGCTCCGTAGTCGATGCCATAGAAGTCTGCCAATTCGTTCAGCCATACATTCTTGGTGTTCACATTCATACCCTGCAGGGTCTTCCAAAGGTCGCTCACAGCCTTGCGAGAACCTGTCACCTTGTAGGTGGTAGTTGCTTGATTTGCCATAACTGTCTATTTGTTTATTGTGAAATGTGGGCGGTAGATGCACCGCCACACTATTAGTATTCTGCTATTACTGCGAAGGTGGCATGATGTTCAAGCCATTCTCTTACGCATTCCATATTATACTCGCTTGTGATGACTGCCGTTTGTTCGTCTATTGCGGTGAAACGTGTGCTTTCGTAATCGTCAATCCATTCTTTCAGATTGCCAACTCCCAAATAAGCCGCATCGTTAAAGACTTCATCTATTACTGCAATGGGCGAGTTGAACCTAACAATAAGTGTCTTGTAAGAAGTAATCATCTTATTCCCTCCTTCCTTTTCATCCATTCATCACGCTTCTTCCGGCACTCTTCAAGCGTTGCGCATACGCAAGAGAAGAGTTCTCCGTCCGCATGTCGGTAGTCATATTGTACAAGTGTACGTCTCTTTCTGCCTATGCCCGACTGATATTTCTCGTATTTCTCAGCACCTGCGATGGTGCAGGTGCTTACTCCATTGATAGTCATTTTCTGTTCCATATCTGAATTGATAAAATTGTTACCATTCTGTGTAATAACTCTGGTCGTTGCTTTCGCATTCTTCTGCCCACTCTTCATCTGTGAAATCACTATGTAAGCAATCCTCGCTGCAATAGTAGGCTACTCCCATATCCACACAATAGCCTTCACGCATGAGTTTGCCGCACTCAGAGCATCTACGGCAGGCTCTGTCAGTGTCCCACCAATAATCCACAAAGGACTCAGCAATTACGTCTTCGCTTGTGTTCTCGTCCCACTTGTCACGGTAGAAGTCCGCAAACTTGTTCAACTCATCCTTGCTGAAAAGTTCCTGGTCTGTGCCACTAACACCCTTGGTCAGTCGGCTCAAAATCGATTCTCTTGTCGTCATATTGATATTGTTTTTTCTCCCTTTCGTAGATCAACTACTTCGGGAATGGTTAAAAATTATGTTGCTTTCAGAAGGTGTTACGGCTATCTTGGCAAGGTTTTGATGCAAAATACTACCCGAAAGGTGTGGAGATTTTCCATCAAAGCGGGCAGCCTTGACCTTGTAGGAGATGAGACGTAACCATTACTTTCGCAACAGAATTTCTACCGATTCCCAGAAGTCGATGTATGGCAATCATTATAACAGGAGCACCCATTCGGCAAAGAAAAGGAGATGCATAAAAAAAAGCGACACGAAGGCCGCTCTTTGATGACGAGAAGGGTTATTTGCCCTTCTTTGTCTTGCTCTCCTGTGGAGCAGGAGTTTCTTCTTTCTCCACAGCTTCGTAGAACTTGGTTGCGACGAGAACCACACGGTTGTGCTTAACTCCATCGGCATCCTGCCATTCCTCAGGCTTGAAGTAGCCTTCTACCGTAAGGAGAGTTCCCTTTACAAGGCGGTCGAAGGAAGAGGTGTTCTCGTTTTTGCGCCATGCCTCTACATTCATGAAGGCTG
>NZ_JAHKBE010000098.1 GCF_018789675.1 Hallella faecis | reverse complement strand
CGTTAATTAACTCCTTCATTTTCAAACGATTACGTTAGAATTAACAGAGTATTGAAATGCAGAACACGTTAGTTATTGTAGCTGGCGATTGTGGATTTGGGTTTGACAAAAGAGGCTATTATGACAACATGGTGAAAAGGAACGCCAAACGCATGAATGATGCCAATAATTGGATTGTATTCATTAGAGGCAATCATGATAACCCAGCATATTTTGATGGTAAAAGCTTTAAGCACAAACGCTTTATTGCCATTCCAGACTATTCTGTAATCAACGCTTGCAACCATTCGATTCTCTGTGTAGGAGGAGCAATATCGGTTGACCGTACATATAGGCTTGAAGCATGGAGTAAGGAACTACAAAAACGGCTACGTTATGGCAACACGGAAGATGTTGATGACTTTTCGCCATCATACTATTGGCAGAACGAATCGCCGACGTATAATGATGAAGCACTAACGTCGATTTTGTCAGAACAGAAACTTGACATTGTAATAACACATACGTCTCCTTCCTTCTGCGAATTGTTAAGCAAGGAGGGGTTAGACAAATGGATTGGCAACGACAAGACTCTGATATCAGACATACAGCAGGAACGTGAAGTTATGAATAGACTGTATGAAACTCTGAAAGAACATCAGCAGCATGTCACTCATTGGTGTTACGGGCATTTTCATCAAAGCTGGCATTCTTCTATTGATGGCACATTGTTCAAGATGCTGGATATTATGGAACTTTATGCGTTAAAATAATTTTAGTCTAAAAACTGAGCTACAGAATCACGCCCAAGCAGTATGACAAGGAGGGCGTGGAGATGAAATATGGCAGGATGGAATAAACGGTTCTTCCGCCAAATGCGTGGATATGCGCCCCGTAGAAGGGGCATAAGCATATAACAGAAGGCGCGTTGCTCTATCGCTACGATTCTTTCAGCCATTCCATATCTCATCTACGCATTTAACGGAAGAACTTTTTTTGCTTAAAATAACAGCCTAACAAAATAAAACTGCTAACTTTGTAGATAATACGAGGGTATATTGAATAATCCTTAAACCTCAACTAAAAAAACTCTCCTGATTCTATTCAGTTACGAGGAAGGAGCAAAACATTAATAATAAACCTATTAAAATGAAACAAAAGAAATACGTTTTCTTCACGTATGCGTTCAAAAAAGACCCTGATTCCACACCAGACAAAAGAGTGGACGAAGACAAGATCCAAAGTCTCTTTGGCGACATTTTTGCCGCGGGAGAGAAATTGGAGATTTACATGAAGAAAGGTAAGGAAGAGGTGATGCTGCGTAATGATGTCATTACCATGTGCGACGACATCATTGTGTATCGACTCAACGACGACAGGGACGTAAAGATAACCTTGCCTACGGGTACCACTACCAACAATATTGACGACTACGTGGACAAGACGGAGCCTTCGTACCCGTTTTGCCATCTGATCTTTCACAATCAGCCCGGGGTGCAGTATGTGGCTATCGAGAAGAACTATGCTGCCTTCAGCGGCAACTTGAACCGAATAACAAAGATTCTCGCCACCAACTTCAACCGCATGCTCAAGCCCTATGGTTACACCATTCAGTTTGAAGCCATATACATGCAAGCGTTGGCATGGGATGTGGTGAAAAGGCGTTGCCGCGAAAACGACGATTATGTTTCGCAGATTTGCCTTACTGCCAAACGCAACAAGGAGAAGGACACGTTTGCCGACTTCTCGCGCAACGACAACATCAACGGTCTGATACAGGAATCGGAAGACAACGAGGCAAAGGAGTTTTTCATGGGCAACAAATTTTCGAAAGACGCAAGCGAGCAGAGCATCAGGAACTCTATAGACACGATGTTCCATATTAACCAATTCATAACAAAGAAGGAGTGTGAATTGAAGGTGAAACTGAGCAAAAGCGGAGTGTTGTGCCTAAACGATGAGGTTGTGCCCATGTATTTCTTGCCACCTATGGCTATAGAGCGTTTTCAGCTAAGAACCACGGTTTCCACCGACGAGCACGACTACGAGTTGCTGAAATGGCTTAACGACTGCATTAGAGACATAAAGAAAACTGGAAATGAAACAACGCCTCCCGCAAAACTCGATTAGCCTCATACACGACTCTCTAAAGGACGACGTCGTTCTCAGGGCTGTAGACATTAGTTGCAAACAATTTGAGAGCCGTATGAATGTCATGCGGTTCTCTACAACCGAAATTTACATCGAATCTGTATCGCTTTTAGATGAAATCAGAAGACAATCTTACGACTTTGATTTTCAGAATGTCTACGACAATCTTTTATGCCGACTGCGCAACTACGACAAAAGTAATGAGAATGTTGACGCCAAACTGGCTGCATCCGTAATTATTGTTTTTACGGCTTATATCATCTTTATCTGCAACAGCGTGAATGACCATTACAAATATTGGGCTCATAACTTGCTAAAGACTGTCCCGAAAGAGGCTGACCATAAGAATGTGCTAAAACTGATTGCGTCACGACTCCCTGACAGCCAGCAAGACAAACTAAGAGAATATATGTGTAGTTATATCAATCAGTCTGGCAAATGGCTGTCCAAACAAGTTGAGGACATCGTACGCTATAATGGCATGGAGGCAGAACTTATAAATGCTCTTATGCCTCATTTCTATAACGACAACCGACTTGCAAACGTTATAGCTTATATCAAAGAGATAAAAGAGGCTAATGGCAACCCTGCTGTTACGAGAATTACGGTTCAGTATATAAAGGACCAGAAAATATCCAATTACAACAATTCGCACAAGCGCCCTCTCTGGCAAATTCTCCATACTCATGGTTTATATAAAGCTAGAATAGACAACTGGAATAAAGCCGTAAATGTATAAGGCTGTTTGAAAGTTTTCCGTTTGATTCCTCGTCTTTATCTGTCTATTCCTCATAAATTCCTTGAAAATTCGTCAGAATTCCTTGCCGGCAAGGAATTTCTGACGTTTTTTTATGCCCTATTGTCAATTTTAGCTTTATTCAGGCAGTTTTTTAAGGGGGAAAAGCCTAAATTCCTTCAATCTTTCCTTATCAATTCCTTTTGATTCCTTATCATTCCTTGGACGATGGAAACATTAAAATAAACTCTCAGACCGCTTTTTGATTCCATATCTTTGCAGCAGAAATTTCGACATCGGAGTTTCTGCTGCATTTTTTATATACAGATGTTAGCAGTCAAAAACTGAGCACGGCTCCGACATCACGGGATGAAGAACGCCATTCTATATCATCGTGAGTGCAAGAAGGCAATTTGATACCGAAATAAAAACAATGAAAAAGGTATTGAACCCCGACCGTCAGGCAGGCTCTGAGCGCAACCAAGAGCCTCGCCTCGTAGGAGACATCCTCGCAGAGATGCTCCAAAGTAATTCACCATTGGCCAGCGGCTACCGCCAGCACCAGCAGGTCTACCCCAACACCGAGCCGGGCGTCGACCTCAAGCTCCTCACACGCCAGCCTGGGCGCATCCCCCTTGGCAGCTACCTCGACGGGGCGATCACGCGCGATGCCGACGACCACTTCCTCTTCATCGAGAACGCCACCTACAAGAAGCGCAACGATGTGCAGCAACGCAACCCACATGTATATGAGGGCGTCTACATCAACATCAACCGCAAGCCCGACGGAACGATCTACCCCACCTTCTGCCGACCGCAGTTCAACGAGCGGCTCACCTTCGCTGAGTTCTGTCGAAGGGCTGCCGACGAGCTCACGCAGGTGGCGAGCGGCTTCGCCTATGGCCTCG
>NZ_JAHKBE010000097.1 GCF_018789675.1 Hallella faecis | reverse complement strand
AAAGGATTTCTCTTTGCCGTACGACACAGAGAAATCCTAATGACCGATTTGGGTTTAAGATTAAGGTCGTTCCGTATTCGACGAGACACATCCTTTTGCGGTTGCGCCTGATGGGGATTGCGGTTGCGCCTGATGAAATGGGGTGGAAACGTGGGCTTGCGGCAAACGGGGGAGCGCAGTTGCCCCCGGCCTCGCTTCGGAGCGGGCGAACGTGGGGTAAAACAAAAAGCGCCCCTTGGGCGGAATGGCTCAAGAGGTGCTTGTGTGGAACGATTTTGGCTTCGCGGAGGCGTTAACCTACGGCCTTGTTGAGCGCCTGACGAATGTCGTCGAGAATGTCGTCTACGTCCTCAATGCCCACCGAGAGGCGTATGAGATCGGGTGCCACGCCAGCCTGTCGCAGTTGTTCGTCGGTGAGTTGTCGGTGGGTGTGGCTTGCGGGGTGGAGCACACAGGTGCGTGCGTCGGCCACATGGGTAACGATGTTGATCATCTGTAGCGAGTCCATGAATCGGATGGCGGTGTCGCGATCGCCTTTCAGTCCGAAGGCAATGACGCCACACGATCCATTGGGCAGGTATTTCTCGGCCAACTGGTGGTAGGCGTCGCCGGGCAGTCCGCTATAGTGCACCCATGCCACACGCTCGTCGGCCTGTAGTGCCTCGGCCACCTGTTGTGCGTTGGCACAATGCTGCCTCATGCGTAGGTGTAGCGATTGCAGTCCGAGGTTGAGTATGAACGAGTTCATGGGCGCGGGAATGGATCCGAGGTCGCGCATGAGCTGCGCCACGAGTTTGGTGATGTAGCCCATGGCTCCAAACTTCTTGGCGTAGGTGAGTCCGTGATAGCTTTCATCTGGAGTGCACAGTCCGGGGAACTTCTTTGCGTGGGCGAGCCAGTCGAAGCGTCCGCTGTCCACCACGCATCCTCCCACTTGGCTGGCCGTACCGTCGAGATACTTGGTGGTGCTGTGGGTCACGATGTCGGCGCCCCACTCGAAGGGGCGGCAGTTGATGGGTGTGGCGAAAGTGTTGTCTACGATGAGCGGCACGCCGTTGTTATGCGCTATACGCGCAAACTTCTCTATGTCGAGCACGGCGCATCCGGGGTTGCTGATGGTCTCTCCGAAGAGCGCCTTGGTGTTGGGTCGGAACGCCTTCTGTATGGTCTCCTCCGAGTCGTTGGGGTCGACGAATGTGCAGTCTATGCCCAACTTCTTGAGCGTTACGCCGAAGAGGTTGAATGTGCCTCCGTAGATCTCGTTGCTCGTCACGATATGGTCGCCTGCCTCGCAGATGTTGAACACGGCGTAGAAGTTGGCGGCCTGTCCGCTGCTGGTCAGTACGGCCCCCACGCCCCTTTCGAGCTGCGCTATCTTCTTCGCCACCACGTCGTTGGTGGGGTTTTGCAGTCGGGTGTAGAAATAGCCTTCCTTCTTGAGGTCGAAGAGCATGGCCATCTCCTCAGAGTTGTCATATTTGAATGTAGTGCTCTGGATGATGGGCGGTTCGATGGGTTCGCCATTCTTAGCCTCGTAGCCTCCGTGCACACAGAGGGAAGCCGTGCGTAAGTTCTTTTTCATGGTTGTTGGGTTTTGAATTTAGATGTGTTGTGTAGATATTAAACACGAAGGTACAAATAAATGTGCTAACTTCCGCATGAAAGCGAAGTAAATTGCCCATGGGCGATCGATTTCTGTGGTTTTAATTGGGCATTTGGAAAAAAATGTATATGTTTGTTGACGTTAATCTTAACCCCGAAAACTATGAATTGGAAAAAACTTCAGAATGGCTCCGATATCAGGGGCGTGGCACTCGAAGGCGTTGAGGACGAACTCGTTAACCTTACTCCCGAGGTGGTGGAGACAATTGGCCGATCGTTTGTCGCTTGGCTCAGGAACACCCTGGGCGCCGACCGTCCCGTGGTGGCCGTGGGCACCGATTGCCGCCTGTCGGGACCCAGCGTCAAGGCGGCCTTCGTGAGGGGTGCTGTGGCGGCGGGCGCCACTGTGGCCGACTGTGGACTGGCCTCCACCCCGACCATGTTCCTCTATAAATAGTATATTTTTATCCTACTGGTGTAAAAGGGGTTTTATATTTGTTTGGGATAATAATGTGGAGTGTTGAATGTGGAGTGTTTGTTCAATGTGGAGTGTTGAAAGTTGAGCATTGAAGAAGAATCACATTCAACACCCAACATTCCACAATATAACTTAGTCCTCCATCAACTTGCGATAGCGGCCCTTCTTGATCTCCTCGTTGCCGAGTCGGCGCGCCTTATTGATCTCGTAGTCGGAGTAGCTGCCCTCGAAGTAGAACACCTCACCGTTGCCCTCGAAGGCCAGGATGTGTGTGCAGATACGGTCGAGGAACCAACGGTCGTGACTGATCACCACGGCACATCCGGCGAAGTTCTCCAGACCCTCCTCCAGGGCGCGCAGCGTGTTCACGTCGATATCGTTGGTAGGCTCGTCGAGCAACAGCACATTGCCCTCCTGCTTCAGCGCCAGGGCGAGTTGCAAGCGGTTGCGCTCACCACCCGAGAGCGTGCCGCAGAGCTTGCTCTGGTCGGTGCCCGAGAAATTGAAGCGCGAGATGTAGGCGCGTGCGTTCACGTCGCGTCCACCCATGCGTATGGTCTCGTTGCCCTGCGAAATGATGTCGTAGACCGACTTCTCCGGATCGATGTCCTTATGCTGCTGGTCTACGTAGGCGAGCTTCACGGTCTCACCCACCTCAAACGTTCCATCATCGGTGTGCTCCAATCCCATGATCATGCGAAAGAGCGTGGTCTTTCCCGCACCGTTGGGACCTATCACGCCCACGATGCCGTTAGGCGGCAGCATGAAGTTGAGGTCGCGGAAGAGCACCTTGTCGCCGAAAGCCTTCTTGACGTGTTGCGCCTCGATAACCTTGTTGCCCAGACGTGGGCCATTGGGGATGAAGATCTCCAACTTCTCTTCGCGGTCTTTCTGCTCCTCGCCCAGCATCTTCTCGTAGGCGTTGAGACGCGCCTTACCCTTGGCCTGTCGGGCCTTGGGGGCCATGTGGGCCCACTCCAGCTCGCGTTCCAGCGCCTTGCGTCGCTTCGAAGCCTGCTTCTCCTCCTGCATCATGCGCTTGGTCTTCTGGTCGAGCCACGAAGAGTAGTTGCCATGCCAGGGGATGCCCTCGCCACGGTCGAGCTCCAGGATCCACTCGCTCACATCGTCGAGGAAGTAGCGGTCGTGGGTAACGGCAATCACCGTGCCCTCATATTGCTGGAGGTGCTGCTCGAGCCAGTCGATACTCTCGGCGTCGAGGTGGTTGGTGGGCTCGTCGAGCAGCAGCACGTCGGGCTTCTGCAGCAGCAGGCGGCAGAGGGCCACGCGTCGGCGCTCACCACCCGAGAGGTTGGTAACGGGCAGGTCGCCCTGTGGGCAGCGAAGGGCGGCCATGGCGCGGTCGAGCTTCGAGTCCATGTTCCACGCGTCGGTAGCGTCGATGAGGTCTTGCACCTCCGCCTGTCGCGCCATCAACTTGTCCATCTTGTCGGCGTCTGAGTAGTATTCCTCCATGCCAAACTTCTGGTTGATCTCCTCATACTCGGCGAGGGCGTCGTACACCTTCTGCACACCCTCCATAACGTTCTCCTTGACCGTCTTCGCCTCGTTGAGAGGCGGGTCCTGCGGCAGGTAGCCCACGGTGTAGCCCGGGCTCCACACCACCTCGCCTTGGGTGGGCTGCTCCAGTCCGGCGATGATCTTCATCAGCGTTGACTTACCTGCGCCGTTCAGACCGATGATTCCGATCTTTGCGCCATAGAAGAAAGACAGGTAGATGTCCTTCAGGATCTGCTTGTGGTTTTGTGGGATGATCTTCGACACTCCCACCATTGAAAAGATAATTTTCTTGTCGTCTACTGTTGCCATAATAATGATGGTGTTACTTGGCTTCGCACGTTCCCAACTTGCGGTCGGTTAGTAATGGTAGATGCAAAATAGGCGGCATGCGAAACAATTTTGTGGCAAAGATAATCATTTTACCCCGACTTTATGCAACTTTCCCCTATCAATCGTTGTGTTGGCACCAAAATATTATGTCTCAAGTTTCGGATTTAGAATTCAAGCCGTTTGAGCATACTCTCTAAGTGCAGCC
>NZ_JAHKBE010000096.1 GCF_018789675.1 Hallella faecis | reverse complement strand
GTTGGCGCGTTGATGTTGGCCAGCTCCACGCCGCGTATGAGCTCTCCGGTGTAGTGGCCCGTGCGTCCCTGCTTGTGGCTCACGCCCGTTTGCTGGAAGGTGCGCTCGGGGGTCATCACGATGCGCAGGCCGTGTATGTCGTCGGCCACCACGTCGTCGGGACTGTCCTTGGCGCGGGCGCGGAAGCCCACCCGGAGCGACCCCAGGCCGTCGACGTGCACGATCTCGGAGTTGAGCAGGTGGCGGCGTATCACCTCGGCGATCGACCAGAGCACGGCCAACATGTCCGACTGGGTGACGGTCGAGGCGTGCGACACCTCCTCTGCCAACTGCTTGCTGGTTATCGTGCCCGTGGGCACCATCTTGGCGTACCACTTGCCGTAGTTGGGGCTTTGCGGCATGGCTATCTGTGTGGGTTTGAACTTGATGCTCATGGCTTGTTGTTTTATTTAGAACACGTGGCTCTGCGATGTCTTTTTTTTTAGAACACGAATCTCTCGAATCTTACGAATGACGGCTGAGAGAAACGCCTCTGGCGTTTGTTATCTCACGAATGACATGCGAAGCTCCACTTTTTTAGAACACGAATCTCACTCTCGAATGCAGATACACGAAACGCCTCTGGCGTTTGGAATCTCACGAGACCCGGCGTAGCCCCACCGACCAACGGGAGGTAATGACGACCGACCAACGGGTATTTGTGCTGATTGTCATTCGGTAGATTCGCGAGATTCGTGTTCGTCTCCTAAACACCAGAGGTGTTTGCAATCTCACGAATCTCGTGTTCGTCTCCAAAAACACCAGAGGTGTTTGTTGTCTCATAAGACTCGGCGTAGCTTCATCGTCTGATGGGTTGTGTCCTGAAAATTGGGTTTGTTGGGCGTTCTCGGCTCGGCGCCTGTGCGACGTGTGGTTTCGTGTTCCCGTTAATGCCCGTTAACGTGTGCTGCTCTCATTCGAGGCGAGGCGAGAGATGGCGAACGGCGGGCGCTGGAGTCATACGGGTGGCGATGGGCGGCGGTGTGTGGTGGGCTCATAGGGCTGTGGCGTTGGTGGGTTGGTGGGTTTTACATGTGCAAAGGTATAACAAAGGGCGTTGGCAATCATACGTTTCGATACGTTTCTATACGTTTCGATGCGATTTGATACGATTCGATGCGATTGGGGTTCGATTCTGATTCGATGCGATTGGGATTCGATTGGGATTCGATGCGATTCGGGATTCGATTCGGGTTCGATATGATTGCAGCCCTTTGTTATGGTTTTATGGCTCGCCCAAGTGGTCTACGATGAGGGTCACCTCTCGTGGCGAGAGCACCTTGGTGGTCTTGCGGTAGCCCGCGGCATGGAGCGCCGACAGCAAGGGTTGGCAACGGTTTATCCAGGCCATGAGTCGGTTTACCGCCGCGTGCGAGTCGGTTACGTAGGGGAAGTAGAGTAGGGCGAGCTCCTTCTTGGTGTAGGGTCGGATAACAAACTTGTTCATGGTAATGTGTTATAATGTTGAAAAATCTAATGGGCGGTTTTTGGGGGGTAGCGATTGTTCTATGCTTTTGCCCTTTCAGGGCGCATGTAAAACGCTATGGCTACTACCCAGGGTGTCGCTTCGCTTGCCCTGGGCTATGCGCTTATGCCCTTTCAGGGCGCATGTAAAACGCTATGGCTACTACTTCGCTTGCCCTGGGCTATGCGCTTATGCCCTTTCAGGGCGCTTCCATGCGCTTATGCCCATTGGGGGCGCATCTATGCGCTTATGCACCTTCGGGGCGGCTGGGTGTTGAATGCTGAGACATGTAGTAGTCGGCGAAGTCTTTGCAGGTGGGCGGCAGCTGGTGGTGTTCCAACGAGGGCAAGGCAGCCTTTAGCTGCATGAAGAGCCTCTCTCCGGGCGCGTCACGGTCGGGGTACATGTGGAAGGTGGTTTGCCTCTCGGTTGCCAGGTCCGTGAGCAGCTTGGTGTCGGCCCTGCTGAGGAGGGTGGCCGATGGTATGGCTATGGCCTTGTGCCCTGCCGAGAGCATGGCCCAGCAGTCGGAGCAGCCCTCGGTGATGTAGAGCGGCTCGCCTTGTTGGAGCATGGCTGTTACGGGCAGGTTGTAGATGGAGCATCGTGCGCCGTAGGGAAATCGGAAGCGCGGCACGTTGCGGAGGTTGTGGTCGTCGTGCTTGCCCGAGTCGAGGTTTCTGTTCTGCATGCCAATCAGCTTTCCGTTGGCGTCGTAATAGGGAATTTGCAGCCAATGGGTTTGCAGCCTGTCGGTCCATGAGGTGAGTCGGCACCATCGCACGACGGCGGGGCTGAGCCTTCGCTCGTCGAATAGGAAGCGGCGTGCCTCTTGGGAGAGCCAGGGGCGCTCGAAGAAGGGCTCGTAGCGTGTGGCGTCGAATGTGGGCGGCTGGCTCTGGGCGGCCTGCGTGGCGGGTTTCCACTCGGTGAGGATGACGTTGTGGCTGTCGGCGAGCCATCGGCAGGCGTCGGGGAACGATTTGCCGAGGTGTCGCATCACGAGGTCGATGGTGCCGCCGTGTGCGTCGCATGCGAAGCATCGGTAGGTGTTGGAGCGCGTGTTGAACGACAGGCTGGCGTGGTGGTCGTCGTGGAAGGGGCAGAGGCTCTTGTGGCGGCTGACGTGCAGTCCGATGCGCTGGGCCACTCCCTCTATGGGGAGTTGGCGGAGCCGGGTTATTTCGAAATGGTCCATGGTGGTTGTTGTTTTTTGGGTTCATCCGGCATTTGGAGAGATAAATGACACACGTGAGAATTTACGCTCAGACGCGGTCGCTCGGCAAGGAAGAACAACAAATAGTTTTATTTGGCCTCAGACGGCGTAACAACGAATTTCTCGAATTTTCGAATTTTTTCCAAATTGCGTTAGCCAAATTCGTTCAAATTGCTAATCGTAAAACGATTATATCAATTCGTTAATTCGTGCAATTCGTTGTTACCGCGTCTGAGCGTAAAAATTATAGACTTTACTTCCCTACGGTCAGTTGGGGCTTCGCCGAGACTCCAAATATCGGATGATCCGTTTTTTGTTTGTGATGAAAGTGGGCGATGCGCCCTCTCCCCCAGCGTGAGGGGTTGGCACATCGCGCCCTCTCGTTAGGCTTTGCCCGTGAGATACTCAGGGGTCTTGGTGTAGAGTCCGGTCTGTGCGGAGTGGACTATGAACTTGCGGAACACCCATTTGTATATCTGATTCTTCGTGCCCTCTTTTGTCTTTCCGAGCGAGATGCGCAGGGCCTCCAGCTGGGCCTCGTTGAACGAGTTGGGCAGATCGTCGAGCAGGTTCTTCGGTCCGCGTCGTCCCGCCTCGCTTAGGCTGCCCTCGTCCTGTCCGAGCATGTCGGCAAACACCTGCATCTTCGACCAGATGTCGTGGTAGACGAGCCATTCCACGAGCGAAGCCATGGGCTTGGTCCACGTTTGGTTGTTGAGCGCCCAGAGGATGCATCCGGCCTTCCATGCCGATACGAGGGCGCGCTTGGATATGTCCCACAGAATGTCGTCGTCGGCAAGGTCGGCGAGCGAGGCCATGTCGGCGGCGAGCTGGTCGACGAGTCGGTTGAGCTGCTTGATGGTGAACTGCCCCTTGCAGATGGCGAGTCGCGCGAGGAACTCGTCGAGGCGCAGGTAGAAGTCGTCGCCATACTTGCCTTGGCGCGGTATGCGCCCGTCGCGGCCCTGCCGGGGCTTGTAGGAGAACACCATGCGTCCGAAGGTGCCGTTGAAGAGCTCGTTCTTGTAGAACTTGCGCGCGGCGAAGGGTGTGGAGGAGATGGTGATGTTGGCTCTGAGCACGGGGTTGCCCGTCACGCCGTCGGCCGTGGCCCTGAGCGCACCCGCGCGCTGGCGGTCGTAGAGGTTGCGCATCATCTGCGATATTTGCCGGTGGCCTCCGCACACGCGGTCGGCCATCTCCACCTCGGGCATGTTGAGGTATTGTGTGCGCTGTCCGAGCTTCTCGCATCCCATGGCGTTCTGTATGAAGGCCGCGTTGGTTACGTCGGCAGGGGGGAACCAGAACGCCACGTCGGGCCGTGCGGGCTTCTCCTTGTTGGCACTCTTGGTTTTCATCATCTTCTGCCACTCCACGAGCTTGGCCAGCTCTTCGTCGTCGTGGGTGCGGAAGTCGCGGCAAAGGGCTTCCACGATGCTCGACAGTT
>NZ_JAHKBE010000095.1 GCF_018789675.1 Hallella faecis | reverse complement strand
CGACTCATAAATCTACCCTTAATCGTGTATTGGATGATAGTTGCGGATTTTAGGAATAACACTTTGTTGCAGATTGTTTTGAAACAATCCAGGATGCCAGATTGGGTTGTTGCAGACACTGATGAAAAAGGTACGGATTTTTTGAACGGAAATACCAAAAAGAGTTATCGTACATTTGGTTTGAAATCTTATATTGACGGTATTTATGATGCTTATGATACTAATATTGCTAAATTTAAAATATTAATTAAATAATCGTATAACTATGGCGTTTTTTGAAACAATTTATTCTTGGTTCCATAATTTTTACAATGATGTGATGTGGGACACAGTGAGAGAAATCATTTCTGATAATGATGAGTTATTATTTGCTGATAGCCTTTATGTTGTTGGCATAGTTACGTTAGTAGTATCTTTATTGGTGGCTGTAGCTTTCTATATATGGCCTATCAATAGTCCGAGTTTTAAGTCTTGGAAGGCTTGGCTAGTGATGCTGTTGTTATCTATGCTTATTAACTTTGGTATAGGAGTTGGTATGGGATATTCAAGAGTGTTGTCTGTAAACGATGATGAAGAGGCTTGTGCGCTTGTTTTGGGTGATGACTATGACGGTCAGGCATTGACAGACGAAACAGGCATCAATAACTATCTCGGTTTTGGCTTGTCTAACCTTTTTGTAGGAGGTATCTTCTTTATTATATGTAGTATTCCTCTTACTTTTTACAATGGTAATGCAAGATTCTCACCTTTTAGAAAATAAATACAATTATGAGTAAATTATATGTTTTTGCAATAGGAGGAACCGGTTCTCGTGTACTCAAGGCACTGACTATGTTGATGGCAACTGGTGTGAAAGTTCCTGTAGATAAAATAGTTCCTATAATTATTGATCCAGATGCAGCAGGTGGAAACAAAACAGAAACTGTAAACATCATGGATCTTTATCGAAAGTTTCATAGCAATGTTGATTATAATGATTCCCAGGCAACATTCTTTCATACACCGTTGGAAAAGTTGAATTTTCCGTCACAAGATTATGTTTTGCCTTTAGGTGGGCAAACTAATAAAAAGTTCAATGATTATATGATGTTTTCATCTTTTTCTGAGGAAAATAAAGCATTGGTTAATATGTTATTTTCTGATGATAATCTTAACTCTGACATGACGGAAGGCTTCATTGGAAATCCGAATATAGGTAGTATTGTACTCAATCAATTTGCACAGTCTCCTCAATTTACTACATTTGCAAATGATTTTACTGCCGGTGATAGTATATTTATTATAAGTTCTATTTTTGGTGGAACAGGTGCAAGTGGTTTTCCTCTTCTTTTAAAGAACCTTCGTCACATAGACCCTAGCTTACATATACCATCTGCTGTAGCTATCATGGAGAGCAAGATAGGAGCAATATCTGTATTGCCATATTTCTGTTTGACTCCTGGCAAAAAAACAGATCCAGATTCTGATACCTTTATGGCAAAGACAAAGTCTGCTTTAGCTTATTATGATAATAACTTGAACAATATTGATGCCTTATATTATATAGGAGACCCTGCACATCAGACTTACGAAAATGTAGCTGGAGGTGTCAATCAGAAAAATAAGGCACATTTCATAGAGTTTGCTTCAGCTCTTGCAATCATCGATTTTGCTAAGAACGCTAGTTCTTTGGGAGGCAACACTGTTTACAAAGAGTATGGCATAAAAAATGATACGCGACAAATCACATTAACAGATTTTGAGAACGTAGATTATATGGCACTAGGTCGTCCAATGGCTGAGTTTACGTTGTTTAGCCTATATATACAGAACAAATTGGAAAACTCTGTTGATCAGAAATGGATTACGCAAGGTGAGCCAAATTATAATCAAGACTTCTTTGGCAATATGGATTATAATGATTTACTACAATTTGTAGATTATTATATGGCATGGTTGAAAGAAATGAAAGAAAATGACCGCTCCTTTGAACCTTTTAATTTGAATGTGACCAATGATAATGTATTTGGATTCGTAAAGAATATTGATACCAGAATGGTGTGGAACTCAAATTCTAATTGGAATTTGGTGAATGATAGATTGAATTCTGTGGATAAGGGAAAGGTATCAAAGGCTCAGACAGAAACATTAGGTAGATTTATTGTTCATATCAATACAGCCGTTAACAAGTTGGTAAATGAAAAGATAAAACTTTAATTCTTTAAAAATCATGAGTAAAGTATTTAGATATCACCAAGGAAGAGACAACATTAAGGGATGGGGTATTTCTGTTAAATATAACAATAGTGTGTATGGAAATGCCCCTGAGTCCATAAAGGATCCTGCAGGAGCTACAGCAAGCAAGGAAATAACTTCAATTCCAAGTCCTTTTGCTAGAATTGATTTGATAAAAGCGGCTTTTGGCTTTGTCAATACTATGGGATTGGATGGAAGAACTATTCACCACAAGATGGTTTCGCATGCTTTGGATGTGGCACAAATGTTCTTTAACTACGATACGTTTAAGAACGCTAAGTTGTTAGATATGATAAAGTGGGATAAAGCAAATGTACAGGTGTTGAAGAGTAGCCCAAATCCTCAAGAACGATTATTTGGTAGAACGTTGGATTTGTATTTAAACCAAGATTCTACAACTTATAATTTTGGAGAAATGAAGAGTATCTTTATGTTAAGATACGTTGGACCAGGTTCTCCAAAGCAGTTTAACATAATTGGTGCGACATCTCCTGCGACATTGTTCTTTACATCAGCCAATGATAACTCTTGCGTTTCTAACTATATAAAATTTGGAACCCACAAGGCTCTTGATTCTGATGTCTTCGTGAAACTTTCAAAGAGAGACGCTAATTTCATCAAGTATATGTATGATTTGCGAGCTTCAATTCCTGATTTTGCATTAAAATTTAGGGAAGTGGATGAATATCTTAACATAAGTTTTGGTGAATTGCCATATGAGTTACAACTATATGTTAATGCTGTAGCTCAGGGGACTCAGATCTCAGCAAACTATGATGAGCTTGATTATATGTCAGGAGTGCCAGTTGAAGTTTTGGGGTTTCCATTGGGTAAATTACGTCCTGTAAATATTGGAGCAGTAAGTGATTTTGCTTTGAAAACCTCCAAGCAATTAAATAAGATTCCTTTGGCATTGCCATGTGGCGCTTTTTCTAGAGCATGGAGATATACAACATCAATATGGAATTCTGATATTCAGGTTCCTGTATGTGATAATCGTAAAATAGGTGCTCGTACTTTACCACAGGACAATACAGCCTGGCCATATCTTACTATGGACGATTTCTTGGAGAAAAACATTATAGAAATGGATAGTGAGGGCGTTTCTTCGGATTTCTTTTATGGCAACATGACAGATGACTCTGGCATTTCTCATAGTTTTTTGCTGCCAATAAAACAGACATATTTTGACTATTTTTCTGTCAATGAGTTGAAAAAGGCTTTGCGAATGGAGTGCCACAGTTCTGATGATCTGGGTATGCGTGTTAAAGTGTCCTTGGATATCCCCGTGAAAGCTGGTATTGTTACTTATGAACGCAATTATATGGTCCAAGCTACTGATGGGGATATGATGAATCCTAAAGATGGTGCTATCATTCCTATGAGTTTTACGATGACTATGTTCCCTTGTGTGAAGTTCCCAATAGGAACAAAGCCTGATTACCGTCTTACGTTATTGACTTTGGAAGATGACTATCAGATGAAACTCTCTTGTGTAAAGGAAGATAATTCAAAAGCGCTACCTATCGCAAAAATGGATAGAAATATAAATAGTTCAGGAGGGCGAGAGGAAATTTTGGCACCAAATCAGCCGATGTATGCAGTTGAAGAAAATTTTGAGTTTATTACCTTGAATATTAATGGATATGATGCAGTAATAGTTCCTGAATGGCGTGGAAATGCAGGTGGAAGTACTTATGAGTTTGCTGTTGATTTTGGAACAACGAACACGCATATTGAGTATAAGGTAGGTGCTGGAGCTAGTAAGTCTTTGGACATAACTGATGAGCATATTCAAATGTCTTGTCTCAATGTTGATGCTCTAAAGAATACTAACATATTACCGTCTATTAGAAATAATCAGATTCCATATAAATTAGGTATAGATATTAAGTTTCCGATGCGAACGTTGTTGTCTTATAAGACAGCTACTAATTGGGACCAGCCTTTCTGGCCTTATATTAGGGAGTGTCGTTAAATATTAAGATTATTTACAACTATCTAATCCTCAATGTG
>NZ_JAHKBE010000094.1 GCF_018789675.1 Hallella faecis | reverse complement strand
ACGTTAATTAACTCCTTCATTTTCAAACGATTACGTTAGAATTAACAGAGTATTGGAAGAAGTACAAAACAAAAATAGTTGGCGCTGTCTTTGTCTCAAAGGTATTCAATCCACCACATAATACACTACTTGCATGGTTAAGAATCGTGTTTAGCCACAAATAAAGTTTAAAGCATTAACTTTTCGCGTCCAAACTCCGAAAATATATACGCTATATGATAATTAAACAAAAAGTGTTATCTTTGCATCGTGAACATAAATAATCATAAATATGACAGAAAAAGAAATACAATATAAAGAATTGGTCAACAGAATCTGTGATTTTACAGATGAGTATGGCCCTAAATTGCGTAGGCATGTAGCTTCCTTTCAAGTATCTCCAATATTTGATAAGGATGTAGATATTTTGTTTTTAGGTTTTAATCCTGCAGAAGGTGGGCAGGAAGCAAACTATAAACCAGAAGATCGTCAACTCTACAAGAAACGCTTTTTTGAAGGGAATCCTTATCCTCCTGAAACATGGGCTGTTGGTAACGGTGTAAGCAAACGTGTACCAGCTCATTCAAAATGGAATTGGATATTCAATCCTTGCAATGATGCTAATTTATTTCAGAAAGAAGGTCTTGCAGAGCAAGTAACAAGTGGAAACTATATGTTTTTCAATCTATTCTTCTTTGGCTCGCCAATGTCAGACGATGCTGGTAAACTGTCTGACTCCCCCAAAGATTACTCTGAGGCTCTCAAAAAATGTACAGATTTTACTATTGAAATCGTTGATATATTGAAACCCAAATGTGTACTGTGTCTTTCTATAAATAATGTTTTCAATAAAGTAAAGAATGCAACCAGATCGAAAGTAACAAAACCTTTGGCTGGTTCTAATTTATCAAGATTTGAACATAACGGTGTCGTATACTATGGTATGACACATTTGCAATATCCTGCGATGAAAAAGGAGTATGTTCAAAACATCGCTCGTTTCATAAAACAAGACATGAAATTTTAATATTTGAATTCATTAGTGTCCCGTTAAAAAAGGGACACTAATGACTATGTTTTGAGACTTATGAAAAAGATCTTTGTCGTAATCTTGTGCGTAATTACTGCTTTTGTTGCATGTACGAACAAAACTGCAAATAGCACGAATGAAGCAGATACTTCATACGAAGACTCTCTGTATGCTGAAATAAGAGAAAGGGAAATAGAGGATTCCTTGATTCGAGAGAGTCATAAGTATATCAACTCTGTGAAAGGGCATAAGGAAGAATACCTTATTACGGGCAGATTTGTTGATAATAGTGTTGATACTTTATGGTTCGAATGTCCAGACGAAGACAATCGTGATGTTTGGGAACTATGTTGTAGCAACAAAGCTGTAAAGAGATGCAAGTTCTGGGGAGTGTCCCCAAGACTTGTGTTTGAAGGAGATTTGGATGGAAATGGTACTGATGACTTCGGTTTCATAGATACATGGCACACATCTAATTGTCGTAATTATCATGTGGCAACGATAAGAAACCACACGATAATATCCATGCTGCAATTTGAAACAGCATATAGTTTGCGAGCATCTGGCAAGAAATTGGTTAAGAAGTCTAATCGAAAGGGTTATGCCCATGTCATATGTTCTGATATGGAAGCACCGGGTTCATGCTGTAATCGGGCTCCTGACGTAGATACATTGATAAGGTTTGACTATCAGAAATTTGACCAAAGTGATTTTAAATAAAAATTAGACGCTATATGATAATAATTAAACAAAAAGTGTTATCTTTGCATCATGAACATAAACAATGGCCATTCACCTATGTCCTTGATAAATCATCGTAGGCGTAGTGCTAGATGGCATGGAGCGAGCCAAAAAGTGGGACAATCAGCGGCCCCTCTTTTCTTAGACCGAATAGATATCCAGTGCGAGATCTCCGCTTTGCCGTTCAAGGAGCTGTCGAAGGCTGCTCCCGGTGAGCCGTCGGCGAAGATTCGTGAGCGCGTTATCGCCGCTCGAGCCCTCCAGACCGCCCGTTTCAAGGATGTGCCGGGTGTGCATTGCAACGCGCAGATGACCGAACGCATGATCCACCAGTATGCTGAGCCCGATGAGCAGGGGCTCGACCTTATGCGCCTGGCCATGGAGCGATTGTCGCTCTCTGCCCGTGCCTACTCGCGCATCTTGAAGGTGGCCCGCACCATTGCCGACCTCGCCGCCAGCGACAGAGTGCAGCCACACCACCTCGCCGAGGCCATAGGCTACCGCAACCTCGACCGTGGCGATTGGGCGGAGAGGTAGTCAGCCGAACCTTAAGGACCTCACGAACGTGCGTCCCCCCTCAAAAAAAACTTGGTAATGCTACGATGCTTCCCTTAGCAAGGATAAAGAATAATCACTATAAAACAGTAAAATTTACAAATTAACCGAGAATGATAGCCTCTCTATAATTAGTCGAGCCTTAAAAACTTCGCACATGCGCGCATGTGAATGCATTATATGTGATAACCGACCATTGTCCCTCTGTCATGAGCCTCCTAATGACCCATTTGAAAAGGCACAAAAAGAGCCTCACGGCTCTTTTGAGGTTATATGCGGCAGCAGCGAGCATGACTGAGCGAAACGGATGTAAGCCGAGCCAAAAGGTGTTTGAACTGACTATATTGGGAATATGTAACAGGTATCTTAAAAAAAATGACTGCGGATGCAGGGATTACGAAAAATGTCAGTTTCCATACGAGCCGTCACACATTTGCCGTGCTGACACTGGCTGCCGGAAGTGACTTGTACACAGTAGGCAAGTTGCTCGGACATACGAGCATAAATTCAACACAGGTGTATGCCGATGTGGTTATGGAAACAAAGGTTGAAGCCATTAGCCGAATTTCAAATTATTTTTCTAACTTGTAAAATACGGGGCTGCGCCGTAAACCTTAATTACGACACAGCCCCATATTTTCATCATCACTTTATTTTATATGCAGCTTTACGTGGATTATTTTTTCCGATAACCACATTTTGGGCATACTCCATCCGCGTTGAGGGCGACACCGCAAAGAGGACAGCGGTCTATGTTATTCTTTGTGGTAAACTCGGCAGACGCGGCATTCACACCGCTTGTGAAAGTGATCTTAGCGATGTTCAGTTTGTCTTTCAACAAGTCATATACAATCTTAATCATACCTTCCACTGTCATGGTTTCTTTGGTAACAACCAGACGGGCATTGGGGTAAGCCGTTGCCAATTCGGTCTTGAAGGCCTCTCCTTTCATTTTGTTTTGCGGATGGCCGTTTTTGATGCCTTGCTTTTCATACACATCAAGAATGGCAGGAAGCAAAGGGTCATCTTCGCGGAGCACCAAGGCATGGTCAAAATTCTTCAACAGGCTCCATGCCACCTTTTGGATTTCATTACAAGGGTACACCATGTTTACACCTTCTTCAACCGTATCTTCCACCTCAATGGTCAGTGTGCCAGTGTGACCGTGAAGATACTGGGCTTCGCCTTGGAAGCCATAGAACCGATGTGCATACTGCAAATCGAAAGTCGTGATACTTCTCATACTTTTTACTTTTTAGAGTTTAACTTTGGGTTATTTATCGTTATCTGCACCTGTATTTGGCTAATGTCAACCGATGCAAAATTCTTTTCTTTCAAATACTGTCGTATCAATTCCGTAAGCCCTTCATCCATATAATCCAAGATGCTCTCTCCCTCGAATATGTGGTGATGCTCTGTCACGGTAATGTCATAATAGCTTATCCCCACTTCGGGATGGAACACAAGTGATAACAGATTAGCCTTGCAAAACGAATCAAGAATGCGATAGATGGTTGAGATGGTTATCTCATTATCTTTGGATTGCACACTCTTGATTATTTCATCAATGGCAGCATGACGCAATTCCATCATAACCTCATAAACCACTTTACGTTGCGGAGTAATTTTTAGGCCTGCGTTCTTTATAATCCCGTACTTTCCATTCTTCTCATATTGTGATGCAGCAAAGTTAATGATAATATTTCGCATTTGCAATTTTTTTATCAACAAAATTGCTGCTTTTTGAAGAATAAAACCCCGTCACATATTTATCTGTTCGAAGATAGTGGCATATTGGTGGGGGTTCACATATAATGATGTGGTTCCCGAGTGTTATATTATCACTATGGATGGTCTTGAATCGGAACCTTTCGCCGACGTTGCGCCCTACATTTTTGAGGATCTGGGACGCGCCTATGCTGTCGTAAAGAAGCAATACCGCAATACAGACCTCAAAAAACATGTTATCGGACTCAACCTCGTCGAAATACATTCCTTAGATTCTGTCTATCAGAAATTCACCTGGCCCATGTGGGAATGTATGGAGTCTATGCACAATGGAGCAATTCTAATCAAAAAGGCTCGACTAATTAAACAAAAGTATTATCTTTGCATCGTGAACATAAACAATGGCCATTCATCTATGTCCTTGATAAATCATCGTAGGCGTAGTGCTAGATGGCATGGAGCGAGCCAAAAAGTGGGACAATCAGCGGCCCCTCTTTTCTTAGACCGAATAGATATCCAGTGCGAGATCTCCGCTTTGCCGTTCAAGGAGCTGTCGAAGGCTGCTCCCGGTGAGCCGTCGGCGA
>NZ_JAHKBE010000093.1 GCF_018789675.1 Hallella faecis | reverse complement strand
CCACGCCTCGGCCTGCGCCAGGATGGGGCGCAGGCCGGGATTTACCTTCGTGCCAAGCGGTTGCGCAGCAGCCTGAACACTTCGCCGATCAGGAGAACGGGCGACGTGACGGCGACGAGGAGCAACCAATCGGTGGCCGACAAGGCCTCCACGCCAAACATCTTGCCAAACACGTTGGTGATGAGAAACTGTCCCACGAGTATCACAACGAGCACGAAGGCGAAGCCGGTGCTGTAGTGTCGCTTGATCGACGAAGGCCGTCGTACCATGTCGACGAGGTCTTCCACCAAACTCCTGCCCGTGCGGAAATAGCGGGCGTTGAAGATGTTCCAAAACTGCAACATGACGAAGAACGTGAAGAAGATGCCCAGTTCGTGTGGGTTGCGCACGTGGGTTGCGGCGGAGAAGTCGGTGAGATGGTCGATGTCGAAATCTCTCAGCAGCGCCTCGAAGCTCATGTAGTCGCCATGGCTCAGCATCTGCCATATTCCCACGAGAATGGCGAAGAACACCAGACCCGATCCCAGAATCATCTTCATCATGCCCCGGTCGATAATCTTGCTGTTGGTCTTTCGCGGATAGTCGTTCATCACCCTGGGGTCGGCTGGCAACGACGACAGCGCCATGGCTGCGAAGGTGTCCATGATGAGGTTCACCCAGAGCATCTGGGTCACGTTGAGCGGCGAGTCCAAACCCATAAATGCGCCGTAGAGCACGATGAGGCAGGCCGCCACATTGATGGTCATTTGGAACACCACAAACCTACGGATGTTGAGATATAGCGAGCGGCCCCATAGAATGGCGGTGTTGATGCTTGCAAACGAGTTGTCGATGATGGTGATGTCGCTGGCTTCCTTGGCGCGCGCCGTGCCATCGCCCATGGAGAGTCCCACCTGCGCCTTCTTCAAGGCCGGTGCGTCGTTGGTGCCGTCGCCCGTCACCGCAACCACCTCGCCCCGTTCCTGCAACAGTCCTACCAGGCGGGCCTTGTCGTTGGGCTTGGCACGCGATAGGATCTTAAACTCGGCGTTGCCCACCAACGTTTTCGCCTCCTCGTCGGTCAGGGCCTCAAACTCGGCTCCTGTGAGCGCCACGACTGGTTCGCCACGCTCCACGAGTCCTGCCTGTTGGGCTATCTCGCCAGCGGTCAGGGCGTTGTCGCCCGTCACCATGATCACCCTTACGTGCGCATGGTTTCGGCAGGTGTTGATGGCCTCGGCCACATCGCTTCTCACGGGGTCGGCAATGGCCACGATGGCCTGTAGGGCCAGCGCGCCGTGGTGCTGGTAGGCGAAGGCCAGGGTGCGCATGCCCTTGGCCTGATAGGTGGCCAGCAACGTCAGCGCCTGTTGCTTGTCGATGACGCCGAAGTCGTCGCACAAGCTGATCACCACCTCGGGCGCTCCCTTCACAAACCGCTCGCCCTCGACGGTGGTTGTTTCCATGCGTTTGATCTCGGTTGAGAAAGGCACCACCTGCGCCACGTTGGCCTGCTCGCGCAGCGCCTCGTAGTTGTAGCCCTTTGCCGCAATCCATTTGAGCAACGCGCCCTCGGTGGGATTGCCGATGGTTTGGGGCGCGCCGTGCTCGTCGGTCGAGAGGTTGGCTGTGGAGTTGATGGCGATGCCGCGGGCCAGCAGGTCCATGTCGACACCCTCCTCAGGGAAGCATGCCATCACCCGCATCTTGTTCTCGGTGAGCGTTCCGGTCTTGTCGGTGCAGATCACGGTGGCGGCACCCATGGTCTCGCAGGCGTGGAGCTTGCGCACGAGGTTGTTCTCCTTCAGCATCTTGCGCATGCTCAGGGCCAGGCTCACCGTAACGCTCATGGGCAGTCCTTCGGGCACGGCCACCACGATGAGGGCCACGGCAATCATGATGGAGTTGATCAGCACTTGGAAGAAGCCTAACCACTCGAACCCGCCCACGCTCACCACCGTGAGGTAATAGTAGGCCAATCGGCCCACCACGATGAGGCCCGCAATGACGAAGCTGGCCAGGGAGATGAAGCGTCCCAGGTATTCGAGTTGTCGGTTGAGCGGTGTCTTCACGTTGCTGTCTTGGCTGGCCTGCACCACGCCTTTGCCTTCCTCCGTGTCGAGTCCGATCTTTTGCACCTGCATCACGGCCTCGCCCTCGATCACCGTCGAGCTGCGCAGCAGCATGTTGGCGGGGTAGGCCACCTCCTTGTCGCCCACGGCGCCGTCGGCGTTCTTCGAGGCGTAGGGCTCGCCCGTGAAGTTCGACTCGTCCACCATGAGGTTGTTGGCCTTCAGCACGATGCCGTCGGCGGGTATCTCGTCGCCACCCTCCAGTTTCACGATGTCGCCCACCACCACGTCGTGCTTGGGCACATAGAGGGTCTTGGCTTGTCCGTCTATCTTTCTGATAACCTGCACCTTGCGCTTGTTCTTCACCTGGTTGAGCACGTCAAACTCCTTGGCGGCTTTCACCTCAAACCAGAACCCCACGCCTGTGGCCAGCAGCAGCGCCACCAGCACACCGCAGGGCTCGATGAACGAACTGCGCGGCGCTCCATGGCAGCACACCTCGTAGGTTGCCACCATCACCGAGAAACAGAACACCACCAAGAGCACGATGATCAGTGGGTCCTTGAATTTCTCCAAGAACCCTTTCCATAGGGGTTCCTTCTCGGGTGGGGGAATGATGTTGCCCCCTTTGCCTTGCAAAACTTCCTTGGAGTTGTTGTCCAAACACAATCTTTTGTACACGTCGTTTGTTGCCATAATAAATGATTATGGCGCAAAATTACGAAAACGGTTGGGTGGGTAACAAAAAAACAACGTTGCAGGCGAAAGCAACGATTGTTGCCCATTCGCATCTGCAACGTTTCAAAAAGAGACAAAAATGGGGCCATCCCCCCTTAGCGCCCTCAGTCTCTTCTCGATAGGTATATCGACAGGTAATAAACCAGCGTGGCAAGGCTCGACAGGGCCGCCACCACATAGGTGTAAGCGGCCGACCTTAAGGCGTCGACGGCCATGGGCTGCTGGGTGTGGCTGGTAATGGCGGCGCCTTGCAGCCACTGGGTGGCGCGTCTCGAAGCGTCGATCTCTACGGGCAGCGTGACGAAGCTAAACAGCGTGGTCAGCGCAAACAGCAGGATGCCTATCAGGAGCAGCGTGGGGAACACGTTGATCAGGAGTATGCCGCCCAGGATGACCCATGTCATGATGCTGCTGGAGAATTGCACGGCGGGCACCAGTGCCGAGCGCAGTCGGAGAAACGCGTAGCCCCGGGCGTGCTGCACGGCGTGGCCACACTCGTGGGCTGCCACCGCGGCCGCTGCCACCGAGTTGGAGTGGTACACGTCTTGCGAGAGGTTCACCGTCTTGCAGCTCGGGTCGTAGTGGTCGCTCAGCCACCCATCATGGGGCTGAACCCTCACGTCGAAGATGCCGTTGTCGCGAAGCATCTTTTGAGCCACCTCCGCTCCCGTCATTCCCGAGGCCACGGTGACCTCCGAGTATTTCTCAAACTTCCTTTTCAGGTTGGCCTGCACCAGGTAACTAACCACTGCAATGCCGATGAATAATATCCAATACATAATCGTTTGTGTTTACATCTTCATGTCTGCTGCAAAGATACGACCTGTTGACCCATAACGCTGTAAAAAACAACATTGCAATTGCAAAGAGCCCCTCCGGTCTCCTTCGCGCCTGCAACGTTGCCAAGGGCTATGCGCCAAAGCCGATGCATGCCTTTTGCCTTTTTTACACCTATAATGATCAAAACAATCCGCAACAGGCGCAGACGCTCTGCGCCCCCAACACCCCTAAAATGCTGTTTCGAATCAAAAAAATGTAAAATTACTTGCATGAATAGCAAAGATATTATATCTTCAATGGAACTGACTGCTCTGCAGGTTGCCGACCTCTACAAGAATCGGTGGCAGATAGAGTTGTTCTTCAAGTGGCTCATGCAGCACCTCAAAATCAAGAAGTTCTGGGGCACTACAGAGAACGCTGTCAGGATACAGATTTACTCTGCCATCTGTGCCTACTGCATCGTTGCCATTGTGCAGCATGATATGCGACGGGATAGAAGCACTTATAAGGTACTGCAAATCCTCAGCATTTCACTTACTGACACAACGCATCTGAGAGATCTCTTCGACAAAACTATATTCAAAAATGACAAAGACCGAAGCGGTTCAAGTGAACCTAATTTATTTAATTTTTAGACTCGTCCATTTTTAGTGGACACTAGTGCTATTATTAATTAAATGAATAATGTGAGTCATATTTGCGTGCAAAGATAAGTATAACCCACAAAACAATAAGAGCCGAAATTGAATCATTTCGGCTACGGATTTGGACCATTTCGCTGTTGGGGAGGGGGCGGGGCGGCTATTGGCGCAGAAGGTCGAGTTGGTCGAGATGGCGCAAGTCGAGCCGCTCGGCTATGCGCTGCCATACGAGGCGCTGTGGCGTGGAGGATGGCGCCAGCTTGTAGATGCCAAGGAAGGTGTAGCCCTCGCTGGTGATGTTCTTCATGAAGGTGATGCGCAGTTCGTTGAACGAGACGGAGCGCAGGTAGTTGTCGTGGTTGCGGATGTCGGCCAAGGTGGCGTCGGCGTCCGTGGGTGTCCACCATTCAGTGATGGTGGGC
>NZ_JAHKBE010000092.1 GCF_018789675.1 Hallella faecis | reverse complement strand
AGCCTATCTTATGCAAAGATAGTGCCAATGAGCGCCATGAGAACTTGTTCTCAGATGGCCGAATGTAGCCTATCTTATGCAAAGTTACTGCTTTTTTGCCAACAATAGCGTTTCGTAGTGGTGTAAAAATGCAATGCGCCCCCGTTTTTCACCTTAATATATAGGGAGAAGGGTGGCGGCCCCGCTTTCTCACGAAGCAAACACGAAGCAACTTGGGGCCGTTGGGGAAACGAGGAAACAAGGTGACAAAAGGCTTAAAATACAGGCGTTTTTTTCGACCGAGCACATGGTTGGTCGCAAATACGCGATTCTCAGCGTATTTGCTTACTGCTCTGATAATCAATGTTTTACGAGCGTGGCTTAGCTTTTGCTCCTCCTCGTCTCACACGAGGCGTTGCGATTAGGCATCTTTCGTGTTGCGAAACATGCCTAATCGCACCTCGAAACATGCCTTTACGAGTGGCGATCCCTTACCTTTCGAGTCTCGGTTAGGCATCTTTCGCAACGCGAGGCCCCGTTTGCCGTGGCACGAGACCGATTTTTCGGTCTTTCGGATCGACAATAAGGCTTTTTCGCTTTCTATTTCATCGAACGAAAAGAGTGCGTTTTTTGACCAAAAAACTTGAATGTTTCCATGGTGCGCATCAGCCGTGAGGGGCTCGCTCGGGGCTTGTTGCCACCGCACAAAAGGCAACGTTGGAAGCGTTATTGGCACTTGAGCTGGATAACGTCGATGCCTGGCCAGGCGCCGAAACGGAACGGCACCGTGCCGCCTACGCCCACCGACACATAGAGCATGGAGCCGTCCTCGGTGTATTTGCCGCCCCATTCGTTGTAGGCCCACTTGGCCGGCGACACACGGCCCAGGCTGATCTGTCCGGCGTGGGTGTGGCCCGAGAGCGTCAGCGCGATGTCGGTTTGGTGGAGCACGCCGCGCCGCCAATGGCTCGGGTCGTGGCTCAGCAAAATCTTGAACGACCCCTCGGCGGTGCCCTTGAGCGCCTTCGTCAGGTCGCCATAGTCGGGGAAGGGCGGCCTGCTGATGTTCTCCACGCCGATGAGCTCGATGGTGGCGCCGTCGCGACGGATGCTTACGTGCTCGTTGAGGAGCAACCGCCATCCTATTTTCTGCTCCAGGTATTTCAGCACCGTTTGGTTTTTCCGGATGTTGCCCAAGCTCTTGTCCTCACCATACTCGCAATAGTCGTGGTTTCCCATCACCGAGAACACGCCGTCGCGCGCCTCTATTTGCTTCAGCGCGTGCTGGAACGGAATGACCTCGTGGGCGCTGACGTTCACCAAGTCGCCCGTGAACACCACCAGGTCGGGCCGCTGCTCGTTGACCAACCGCACCAACTTGTCGACAAGCGAGCGGTTGCGCAGGAACGTACCGATGTGGATATCAGACAGTTGCACTACGCGGTAGCCATCAAACTCCTTGGGAAGGAGAGGCGATTGGCAGGTGGCCGAGCGCACTACGAAATGGCGCCAACCGAAGAAGAAGCCGTAGACCATCAGCAAAACCCAAGCCACGGCGAGCGCCATGGCCCAGCAGCTGCCCGCCAACGGCCACGTTAGCAGGAACAATAGGCCGGGAACGGCAATGAGCAATGCGGCGCCCGTGATGAGGCGCATCAGCGTGTTGTGGCGAAGTTTTAATTTCATGGCGCGTTTTTAGCTTTTTACAAAGATAGCGTTTTTGGTTGGGTAATTTGTAATTATTGATGATTTTTGTGGTGGTCCAACGTTAAAAAGATAGCCTAAAGCGTTAAAAAACGCTTGCAGCGATGGGGGCAACCCCGCTTTTGTCGTATCTTTGCCCAAGATAGGCTGCACTCGGCCATCTGCGGGCGAGTGGCTTTACGTAAACATCATTCAGGACAAATTATTCAACAAGACCAATGAAAAAGAAAACCATGATGAAAGCTGCGGGCTTCCTTGCCGCCGTCGCTTTGTTGGCGAGCGCCATGCCCGCCACCGACCCCATCAGCAAGGAGTCGGGCGCCACGGTGGTCAACACCACCACGTTGGCCAAGGAGGTGCGTGGCTTCAGGGGTGCCACACCTGTGAAAATTTACATCAAGAAAGGGAAGGTGGTGAAGGTTGAGGCGCTGAAAAACCAGGAAACGCCCCAGTATTTCTCCCGTGCCAAGGCCGTATTGGCCCAATATGAGGGCAAGGCAGCAAACAAGGCCGCCAAGATGAAGGTGGATGGCGTAACAGGTGCCACCTACAGCAGTAGGGCCTTGGTGAAGAATGTGCAAGCCGGCCTGAAGTATTATGAGGCCCACCGCTAAAGCCTAAACACCGCCACCAGGGGCAGGTGGTCGCTAAAACCGTCGAGATATTTGGGCCCTTGGTAGTTGCGTCGGGGCTTCATACCACCATATTTGGTGTCTTCCTCAAGCAGGAAGGGCGCGTCGTTGATGCGGCATGTGGCAAGGCGTGAGGCCCATGCCTCGCAACAGAATATATGGTCGAGACTGTCCCATCGGCCGTGCCATCGGTAGGTTCCCTTGGCGCCGTGGGTTCCCTTGGCCCCTTGGGAAATCTCCGTGAGGCCGTGGTCGAGGAGCGTCTTGAGGGAGGCGTCGCCCGAATAATCATTGAAGTCGCCCGCCACAAGGATGCGTGCGTGCAGGCTGGTGCGCCTCACCGAGTCGACCGCCTCGGCCAATCGCGCCGTCACCCGTTGCCGATAAGGGCGTGTGGCACGTTCGCCGCCCGACCGGCTGGGTGCGTGCACCACGAAAACATGGAGCGTGTCGCCGCTTATCACCTCGCCCGAGACATAAAGGATGTCTCGGGTGGGGCGAAAGCCTTTGGGCGGAACGATGCGTATGGAATGGTGGTTGATGAGGCGAAAGGCAAAGGGCGACCACAGCAGGGCCACGTCGATGCCGCGCTCATCGGGGCTGTCGGTCATGACATACTCGTAGCCCGCCTGCCGCAGCAGCGACCGCCGCGTCAGGTCGACGAGCACACTATCGTTCTCCACCTCCGTCAGCGCCACCATGTCGGGCATCACCGCCAAGGTGTCGAGCATGCCGCACGACACAATTTCCTGGCCTATGCGGTTGAGCTTGCGCCAGTAGCGGTAGGGGGTCCAGTGGTGGGCCGATGTGGGAAGAAACTCCGTGTCGTTCTTCAGGCTGTCGTGCCGAGTGTCGAAAAGGTTCTCACAGTTGAGCTCAACAAACGTGAAGAACGACAAGAGCAATAGCGAAAGCCCCATGTTGCCACGTCTGTTTACATGTCCTCTTGGAACAAGGGGTCGTCGGGAGTCACCATGATGGGCTTCTGGTCGAACTGCTTCAGCGTCTCCTCAGAGGCGTAGCGCTTGTTGACCACCAGGCGGAACATATACTCGTTGAACCAGTCGTTGGTCATGATCAGGCAGCCGTTAACGCCGTTAGAAGCGCCCCAGCTGTTCTCAACCTTCCACTTCAGCGGGTTGCCGTTGGCGTCGAGGTCGACGGCTGTGAGCGTCATGGCGTGTGTGGAACCGCTGTCGAAGGTCTCGATGCGCTCGGCCTTGTTCATGCCAAATGTGGTTCCGAAGAGTGATCCGTAATCGTAATTGTTAAGATCGAGCACGCCGCGCTTACGGTCGAACTGCTTGCCCACATCATAGCTTGAGTACAACTTGTGGCCGTCTTTCAGAGAGGCGATGGCCAACTTGGCGATGTCCTCCATCGGCAGGTTGAGGTATTTCCAGTTGTGGCCGTCGTAGGTGTGACGGTCAAGCTCCACCTCATAGGTCTTATAGTAGGGGCGACGAGGATCGTTCATCACCATGATGAACGAACCGTTGAGCTTGTGGCCCACGGTCTCGTCGTAGAACTCCTTCGGAGTGTACTTCTTGGCGGGGGTCACCACCTTGCCAGCCTTGTTCTTGAAGGCATAGGTAAACTCCTTCACGGGCTCGCCGAGCGTCATCGACAACATGTGGTAGATGGTTGCCAACATCTCCGTCTTGCGCTTCTTCACGGCTGCGGCCTTCTTGCCGCTGCTCACCATCTTGCGCAGCTCCAAGCCATATTCGCGCAACTTCGACGTAACCAATCTGTCAACGGTCGCCGTGTTTTCCGACGAATAAGTCTCGGGCATGGCGCTCATGGGTACCAAACCATACTTCTCCACCAGGTCGGCCACACCGCAGAACGTGCCACCATCGTTGATGGGATGCTGGAAGAAGAACTGCACGCGCTTGTCCTCAAAGGGCTTGTCGGCGCAGTCGATGACACCCTGAAGCATCAGGTTGGCCTTCTCCAACTGGTCGTAGAAGAAGAGGTAAGCCTGCGAATATTCCACGCGCAGCGTGTCGTTGTGAGCCTTGGCGAAGTTGGCGCGCAGCACATTCATACCCGAGAACATCCAGCAACGTCCGCTGCTCTGCTGGTTATGAATGCTCTGTGCGGGAGTCTCCACGCTGAAGAGGTTGTCCACTTGTCCCAAACTCTTGTAGCTCTTGGCCAAGTCGTCGATCTTGTTCGACGCGATGGCGTTTACGAGAGCAGCGCTGGTAGGAGTGTTGCCCTGGGCCGCCTCGATCTGCTGCAACATTTGCGAGGAGATGCCGCCGTCGGCCTTCTGTGCCATGGCAGCACCCGACATGACGAGGAACGCCGCCAACATAATAGTTTTTTTGTTCATAATGAAGATAGGTTGATGATTATGTTTCTCATTATTAGTAAAGATAAGGCCAACGCCTAATGATGCTGAGCGCCGCCTATCTTCTGCAAAGATAGTGCCAGTGAGCGCAATGAAAGCTTGCTTTC
>NZ_JAHKBE010000091.1 GCF_018789675.1 Hallella faecis | reverse complement strand
CCAAAGCATCGTGGTTGGAACGCTTAGACAACCTGCTCAAACTGAATATCTGCAACTGTCCGAAGCTCAACACCGACAGCTTCAGCGTCGAGAATCGCGCGCTCTACGCCCATTACAGTTTCGCCTCGAAGACCTCGGCTCCCATCACCAAGGCCACCCTGCTTTTGATGAGCGAGAACGATTGGGACAATGCGCTCAACGACCTGCAGGGCACCCAGGGCTATGAGAATCCGTCGGACGCCTGGCCAGTGCTGATGGCTTCCGACAAGGCCACCGATGTGACGTCGCAGTTGCAGGACGGCACGTTCACTTACACCAAGACCTTCACCAGCGCTGAGCGCGATTGGTATGTGTTGGTGTTTGCCGTGACCGACGCCAATGGCACGTCGATCACTCGCACGGCGTTCCATTCGCAGATCGAGAATGCCGAGCCTACCACCCTGAGCCACACCTACCCCGTGGCTTCGGCTGCCATGGTTGCCGCTGCCACGCCCGCCAAGGGCATGAAGGTGGCCAACGGCAAGGTGCGCGTCAAGGCATCGCAGTCGCTCCGCATTGTGAAATAGCCCATTCCGCCGTGTGCGGACGAAGTGATCCGCATGGGTGATTCTAAAATAAAAGGGAGGCAAGCGCAGATGGATGTGCTTGCCTCCCTTTTTGTAGGTATGCTTGTGCGAAGTGGATGATGCTATTCTCCTGTGCCGGTTAGGCCACCCAGTAGATGTAGCCGAGGGTGATGAGGCTGATGCTGAGCCACAGTAGCACACCCTGGATGAGCGGGCGCAGACCCACGCTGCGGAGCGTTTCGCGCGTGAGCGACGCGCCGATGAAGAACAGCGAGAGAGTGATGAGGTGCTTGGCCAACTTGTTCACCGCGCCACTCATCTGCCCACCCATCGTGGCGGCGGTGTCGCCCAGGAGCGAGGCGTTGCTCAGCACGTAGGTGTTGAAGACGATGGCCACCACAAACCACACGATGAAGGGCGGCACACACTGGTACCAACGCTTCGTGGGGCCGTCGGTCGAGGCGGCCAGTGTCTGGCGGAAGAAGAACGGCGTAACCAAGGCCAGCACCACGATCCACAGGGCGCGCGTCAGCTTGATGGTGGTGGCCACCTCCAAGGCGCTCACTCCCTGCTGGGCAATCAGCTCCGGGTGCATCTGGTCGTAGGCGGCACCTGCGCCCACCACCGACGACGTGTCGTGGATGGCGATGGCCGCCCACATGCCAAACTGCTTCATCGTCATGCCCAAGGCGTCGCCAATGGTGGGGAAGATGAAGAGGGCCACGGCGTTGAGCACAAACACCACACCCAACGCCACCGACATGCTCTCGGCCTTGGCTTTCAGCACCGGGCCGACGGCGGCAATGGCCGATCCGCCACAGATGGCGGTGCCCGACGACAGTAGGTAGCTGGTTTGCGAGTCGACCCCCAGCAGTTTGCGGCCAAACAGCCAACCCAATCCCAACGTGCCAAACACGCTGACGATGGTGAACAGCATGCCCTCGGAGCCCGAGGCAAGCGCTTGGTTGACGTTCATGCCGAAGCCCAGGCCGATGACCGAGTATTGTAGGAGCTTCTTCGACATGGTCTTGTTGAACGTGGGGAACGCCTTGCCAAAGAGCAGGGCGAAGGCGAAACCGATGGCCAGGGCGATGGGCGACGACACCCATTGGGCCACCCATGCCCAGGGACCTAAGTCGACATGAAACACTTCGACCACAAAGCCCATCAACAACGACAGGCCCAACACGGCGACGATCGCTATGTAACAGAGTTCTTTCTTCTGCATCTGATAATCTTTTATTTGCTGTTTGCTTTGTTTGTTTTGCGCGGCAAAGGTACGAAAAATCCTCAGCGCATCGGCCTTTTTGCCCCATGAATATCCGCCAAAACGTAAAATAGCACCTGCAACGCCTCCTTTTGCAGGCGTTGCCGATGCTATTGGTGTATGAATGGTGGAGCGCTCAGGCACATTCTCGCCCGTGGATTCTTGGGGTGCGCCTACGCTCCTGGTGTGTGGCGGGTTACAGGTCCCATCCCACGGCGCTGGCTCCGAGCACAGCGGCCGAGCTGCCGTCGAGCGCGCTCAGCAGGAACTGGGCCTTGCCCTTGTAGATCTTGAGCACGTGCTCGTTGTAGCTTCTCACCAGGGGCTTCATGAGCAGGTCGCCAGCCTTGGTCAGACCGCCGAAGAACACGAAGGCCTCGGGCGAAGAGAAAGTGGCGAAGTTGGCGCAAGCCTCACCCAGCAATTCGCCAGTGAACTCGTAGATCTCCAGGGCCAGCTTGTCGCCCTTCTGGGCGGCGATCGACACATCAAGCGATGTGATGTCCTCCGGATTCATGTCGCGCAACAGCGACGGCGTGTCGCTCTTCTCCAGGAACTCGCGTGCTGTGCGAGCCACACCCGTTGCCGAGCAGTAGGTCTCCAGGCATCCTCTACGTCCGCAACCACAGGGACGACCGTTCTCCGGGCGCACGATGACGTGGCCCAGCTCACCGGCCAGAACGTCGCTGCCGTACACCATCTGGCCGTTGCAGATGATGCCCGATCCCACACCTGTGCCGAGGGTGATCATGATGAAGTTTTTCATGCCGCGAGCCACACCGTAGATCATCTCGCCGATGGCTGCCGCGTTGGCGTCGTTGGTGAGGCCCACAGGGATGCCGCCCAGACGCTCCGAGAACATCTTGGCCAATGGCACAGAGTGGTCGTGTGCCCAAGGAAGGTTGGGGGCGAAGTCGATGCTGCCCGTATAGAAGTTGCCGTTGGGTGCGCCGATACCCATCGCCTTGATCTTCTCGATGCCGCCCACCTGGTCGATGATGATGTGGAGCGCATCGATCGATGCGTTCACATAATCCTCTTCGTTGTCGTAGGCCTTTGTCTTGATGGCTGTCGTAGCCTTGATTTCACCACGCGCGTCGACGATGCCGAACACCGAGTTGGTGCCGCCGAGGTCGAGACCAATGACGTATGGTTTCATTGCGTTCTGTTCGTTCATGATAGTACGTAAGTGTTTAAGTTAAGGGTTTAAGTTGCCGCCCTGATGATGCGATGCGGCTTGCATGTTGCAAAGATAGAGCAGCCTATCTTCTGCAAGGATAGTGCAAATCGAAGGCAGAATATCAAGCTTGCTTGAACATTATGCTGAGATGCAGCCTATCTTCTGCAAAGATAAACTATTTTTTGCAGAGAACTCATCGCTTTGCAGTATTTTTTTTATAAACAAGTGGGAAAAGGTGTGCAAGGCGGTGGGACGGAAGGGTCGGCGTGCGCCTGTAGGACCGTGGGAGCGAAGGCGCAAGACGAATGAAGCTGCTGGACTCCAACGAAATCCGGCAGCTCCGCGATGTGTGCATATTTGTGGTGAATGGGATTGAAATCTAATGATCGATTTGGGATTAAAGTCTCAGAGATCAAGATGAGCGTAGACAAGGTGCTTGCATCTGCTCCAACCGTGTGCTTGCCACTTGTGCCATCCACAACTTGAAAGGCTCTGCCTTGGGAGAAGGAATGGACTGTATAAGACGGAAAAGTTGCTCTGTATCAGCCACATCCGTCAAGCGGAGCTTGCCGTCGGCTGCACGCAATTTCAAACCGTGACAATTTGTCACGGTTTCATTTCCTTCTTGTTTCAGTCTTTGTTTTAACTTTCTCCAATATGCTGCAGGATCTTTGCTTTCGGTCAATACCGCACAAACATCCACTATAGAGAAATACCATTTCTCTTCTTTGTCGTCCCATACGGAGCGTATCTTCTTTTCTTCAAATAATTGAAGGGCTTCTCTCTTTGTCATAAACAAAGTATATAATGATTAGTTACAAAAGTACAAAATATTATTTATACTACAATCGCCCTCTTCGATAATTTATCCGGTGCCCAGCCATTCCATGCTATTTCGGGGTCTCGGGCCATGCGGTGGGCTTTTGTTTCGGTCTAATGACCGATTGGGGAAAATAAGGTGGGGAGGTTGGGGCGCGATGTGAATTTTGGCAACAATCTATATTGGAATCTACATCGTTGTCGGCGACAACGAAACGATTGGGCGGAAATGCGCTATTCTCAGCGATGTTGTGTAACCTATTGGATGCCAAGAAGTTACTGAAAAACGAGCGGATTTTGCGCTCCTGTTTTATCTTTCCACGTTGCGAAACATGCCTAATCGGGCGTCGATACATGGTCTTTTGAGATGCGAAACGTGGTCTTTCGAGGTGCGGTTAGGTAGGTATCGCAACTTGAAAGACGCCTAATGGTGAGCGCGCAACGCAGATGAGGGACGGTGAGTGCGGAAAAACAATGGTTCCGCCATCTGGTTCATCGAAAAACGACGCACAACTTTTGTACCAAAATATCATACAAAACGTGTTGCGCAAGACCGGAGAGACTGGGGATGATGCTTCTCGTAGCGTTCCCAATTGGCCATTCGACCGAAACGGGTGGGGTGGTTTGTTGGTTCTTTTCAACGCATGTCAGCGTTTCTTTCGGCGTGTTGCTTCCAGGCGCGTCTCGCCATAGCCCGCAATGGCTTCACCGCGCCTGTTGCAACCTGCTCGAAACAGACGCTGACAATAATTAGAAATTATTGCTGTCAGGTAAAACTCAAAAGAGCATGAATATCCTTCCCAAAGCCCTGTAAAATAGGACTTCGGGAAGGATTTTTTCAAGAGTAAGCCCCTAATCGAAAAGGGGTATTGTGTTGTATTATATAAATAGCGGATAGTCACTCATCCATATACGCTGTAATCTAGGGTCTACATACTTATAGTTATTATTTCTATCGTGGAAATTTATTTCCCACCTATAAGGCATACCCATATCATCTATTTCCTCTCCGTTATCTTTCTCTCCAAATACGTTACCAGAGCCTCCTGTTATATCAGGTAAATCCTCAATAGAGAGCTTTTCCACAGGCACAGCTTTTTTAGGTTCAAGCTTAATTACAGCACATTCGTCTCTAGAAAACCATATAAGAGCATACTTTTCGGCAGATGGTCTCCTAATCTTAAACTCAGCACCTGAGATAAATGACACTGTACATTTTACGGGATCTGAGTAAACCCCACTATATGCCCCCCAACCATTACCCTTTTGGTGAAGAGTGCGGACAATACATTGTACATCTATTCTTGCAAAAGATGGAATGGGTAGCACTAATGCTATCAAAAGTAATAACAAAGTCTTTTTCATATGTTTAATTTTTAATTACTAAAGTTTCTGATTTAGTTTCAAACGGGCTGAACTAACAGTCACCGGCGCAAA
>NZ_JAHKBE010000090.1 GCF_018789675.1 Hallella faecis | reverse complement strand
TTGCCAAGTTACACTCCATCGTAGAAACTGCCATGAAGAACGGAAATTCTAAATACAATGCAATTCTTGCTGTAGTACAACAGTAAGACGATTACTTATGCCAATAGGGATACTTCTATGGGTGCTGAGTAGTTACTAGAGTCGATAGATTTCTTAAAATAGTTAAATTGTGTAACAAAAGTCATTCATACACAGTGTTTTAAGACGTTTTGTCTTGCGCCAGTTCTGCGCCATTTTTCGTGCAAAATAAGCGAAAATGCCTAAAGACGGCACTTGAATATCAACGAGTTACAGAAGATGGTAGAGTGGTATAAAATCCCTCTCTCTCCGCCAAGGTCAGCGTAACGAGTTGCAAAACAACAAGTTGCGCTGATTTTTCGTTTAAGGGTGCGCCAAATCTGCGCCAGAATTTTCTTTGGGTTTTTATAAGGCGTTTATTGCATCGATTACGAGATTATCATTATCTTTGCAACATCAAACCATAATATTCTTAAAATATGAAACAAACAATATTTCCCATTGATTTCTCTACATACTATCCTATAGGAATCCAACCATGCCCTATGTATATCGATATTGCGAATCGGATTTACCACCGAATCAAGGATGTTATCTTACCCCTGCCAGACGCTGACGAACTAAAAAAACAGATTGCCATAAATGTGGCTATCTATTATGAGGACAAAATGTCTGGCATTCAACTATGGAACGCTTTCGTTGCTAAACACTTGCTTGCCTATTCGCACAAATTGCCTTTTTTTGATGATTGTGGCTCTTTGGAAAATGATGACGTAAACGCTAAAGAGGTGGAATTGCTGATATGGATAGTAATATCAAGAAATTTCAACGACCGCTTCCTTAACCCCATTGTTATGGCAGAGGATACGGCACGTAGAATCATGGAGGTACTGACCGAAGATGACGAAGTGGATGTAAACGAAGAATTGTATAACTTTGTATACAACTCTGACAAGGCTGACGACTATTTCAAGATAAAGCCTGTATTAATGTGGCTTCGCCGTTCATATCTGCTTAGCTCACCATTGTCAGAAGAAAAGTTCAACGAACTGAAATACAACTACTCAATGCAGTTCAACAAGAGCGAATCCATCTATTACGCCGAAACAACCTTCTCAACTACCACCGAAATCGGCCCTATGGCAGTAAAGCCTCATCTGTGGCTGGCAGACATGTATTATGAAAACGATTTGCCCCAGAAGGCGAAAAGGTTAATGAACCTGGAATACTGTGAGCAGGATGCTTTTGAAGTGATTGAGGAAGACGAAGAATTTGTCGTGTTGAAAAGATCTACGGACGAAACATACAAGCTGAAGAATATAAATCCCAACATGTTTCGCAAGGGTTCATACATCTGCACAGCGCTCGTGAAGTATGCTGACAATTATTGGGAAATAAACGGTGTCATGTTCAAGACGAGTAAAGATATTTTCGACAAAATGCACGAACGCTACGAAAAGCTGAAAAAGTCTTACGAGCATGCCTATACCACGTATATTGAACGCACAAAGGGAAAGCGTTTGGCTTTTTTTGAGAAAACAGAACAAATGAAAGATTGGCTGAAAGAAATCTCTCCGGAAGTGGATTTTTCTGATATGTACGGTCAGCTACCTGACGGAGCGCAAGTTGGATTCATATCCAAGAAGGCTGGTCTCATATTTGCACCAAATATAATTCATGCCATCAAATGCAAGGATAATCCATACTATGGGAAATGTGATGCCAAAACAATGCTGCAGGAAACCATGGATGCGGTGATCAACATCGAAAACACACATCCGGAACTGCTCAATTATCTCCTTGAGAACAATATGCTACAAGATGGTGACATCAGCTTCAACGATCCAAGCGAATCTGGCAATAAGATATTTACACGAAACATTGACTTTATTGCGAGAAACCACCGCCGCCATCATTATCACGACCATGACTATTGATGTGCAAAACGATTAACTAGTATGTGTGTCCGGGATGTTAGATATACACATCAAAAAATATCGCTCAAGCTATTATCCCAAATCGGCATTAGGGATTGCCTGGATTTTGGTATTTTAGAAGAGTGGATTTTGTTTGGCTTTTAATGAGTAATAGCGAGCTATTACGAACCAGAAACAAGCAAAAGACGCCTTATAAAAGACAAAAGACCGCAAGCAGTCATAAAATAATACATTTAACGGCCTAATGACCGTTTGGGGTTTATGGCACGCCCGATTATGTGGCTCGTCGGTATCCTGACTTCAGGTGATTCCCGCAGATGGCACTCGCTTCTGTTGGCATCTTCCACGCAGTCGCCGCCACAGAGGAACACGTCAGACATGGCTGATATTATCTCGTCCCACTGGTAGCCGTTGTAGGTGGAGCTACGGACACCAAGAGTGCCGTTGACGACTTTGTCAAGTGAAAGTGCATAAATAGCCTTGCTTGCGTAATAAATCCCTCCGAAAGGAGTGATCTTCTCAGATTTTATGTTTACCTTTGCCATATGTCAGATATTCTTTATTTGAGTTTTTAGCAGCACTAAGGTAAGTGAATTTCCTGACATATGCAAGCATTGGATAATTTATTGTTATCCAATGACTTGCTTTCTTGTAAAATTATAAGTCTGCTAATTTAAGGGTTTAAAGGAACTGCTTTATCAGCTTATGCTTGACGACGACCGCCTTGTGGCTGTCAATGCGCTTTGGACGTTTACCCATTTCGCTGTCGACGACAATGTTTGGCTGTTTGCCGACCCCAAGTCGCCCTATGCAATAAGGGCGCAGTGCATCAAGCTTGCCTACGAGCAGATGCGCTACTGGCCCGAATTGCTTGATGAACTACGCCAAACACTTGAAATGATCAGCAGTGAACCGCTTTCGCCAGGGCTGCGTTCGGCTTGGAAGCAGGTGATGAAGAAAATTTTATCCTGTAACGTATATTGAGACACCTAATGCGTATCTTTGCATTTGAATTAATAATACTACTATTATGGAAGAATCAAAGAAACTCTTTTATGGGCCTATTCCGAGAGTGCTTAACGAGGATATCTTGTCATTTCTCTGTAACAAGCATAAGGGCGAAATAGGACTTGGAGTTAAGAAGAATTGTCCTCGTCTGCGCATACGCTATGTTATTGACAAGAACAGATTCGGTTATGCCGACTTTGGTGACTTCTTCTTTTGGGAAGATGGCGGTCTGTATGTTTGGCAACAGAGTGAAGAATTTGAAGAAGACCATAATCCTGACATTGTAGAAGACTACTTCGGACATTCTTGTGAAGGACGTGGATACACATTACGTTCTATTTTTGCAGGAATAGACACAGGTTATGATGACAGCAACGGTAGTAGAATGTTCACTGGCGATGTTGTGCTGGTAAAAGAACGGGATGGATACGAAATGGGAGCTTTATGTCTTGCTTCGCCACGTGGTTTAATCAGTGATGGGTTCTATGGTTTTCCTTTGGACAATCACAGTTTGACGCTGGATATGTGTAAGGAGGGAGGTTATAATCTTGAGCGTATCGGAACCATATTTTATCAACTCGACTATTGTGAAGAGCCGGTTTCTATATGGGATAAAGCATTGACCTTCAACAATACTTATCGTGATAAAGAAGATGAATCCGTCTTACGCACTATGGCAAGATACACACCAAACTTTGATAAGGAAGTATGGAAATACTTGGGACTTGAGATACTTGGAATCGAGGAGTTTAATTGGAAATAATAACTATATAATATAATCAAAATGAGTACAAATAATACACTTGGTACAAGGTCGACACAACCTGAAAAAGCACGTCTTGGGGCAGTGGGAGAGAATATGGTTGTGTCTATGCTTATGCAAAATGGATGGGATGCCTTCAATGCGAATTGTACAATAAAAAATTACAAATCAATTGATATTGTCTGTCTTAATAGCGAAATAAAAGAAACGCCTAACTATCCATGGAAGCCAGTGTCGGCTCTTATTCAAGTAAAGACAAGTGTACAAAAGAATATTCCAACAGGATTTACAATAGAGGATAGTCTTAAGCGCGATTTGCTTGAGGAGAAAGTAATGGGACCGTATGTGTTTGTTTATGTTAATATGGTAAATGAAGAATGGAAGTTTAGGTACTTTATCCTTTCACGCAGTCAGTTTATCGAACTCCTTCATTCTGCACATGTTTGGTACAAGTATGATTGGTATAGAGAAAAAGAAATATCTGAAAAAAGTCCTGCAGGAATAGATGTCAAATGGCTTATGGGAGAAGATGAACCTGAAACGAAAAGTCATAAAGCTTTTGTGAATCCGTTGAAAGGGGTTTCATGTGAGGATTGTTGGGAGAATATTTGGAAGGATTAAGCCTATGTCACTCATTCAAAAGTATATTTGGGTAATCAAGACCATTCATCGTGCTGGTCGCATTACATTGAAAGATCTCAATGAAAAGTGGCGTGAGAATATTGATCTTAGCCGTGGTGAGAACTTGCCACGGCAAACATTTGATCGTTGGAAAGGTGGCATTCTTGATATGTTCGGCATTGTGATTGACTGTGAACAACATGGCAGATACCATTATTATATAGCCAATCCGGAAGTATTAAGCGAAGGAGAGTTGCGTACATGGCTTCTTGATACCTACGGCACGGCTGAAACGTTATCAAGCAGTATATCTATCCATGATAGAATATTGACAGAGGATATCCCTTCAAGCCAAGACTTTCTTGCAACAATACTTGAAGCTATGAAGTCAAATATTGTACTACAGATAACGTTCCATTCTTTTACGATGAAAGAAGCGAAGACGTTTCTTGTTGAACCATATTGTGTAAAAATGTCCGCACAGCGTTGGTATATGTTAGCAAGAAATGTAGACTATAACTACTTGCGATTGTATTCTCTTGATAGAATAGAAGGTGTTAACTTAACAGATGCTCATTTTGTTTTGCCAAAAGATTTTTGTGCAAAAGAATATTTTGCAGAATACTTTGGAATTGTATTGGACGAATCTGTACCGCTTCAAAGAATTGTGTTAAGGGCAGATAAATATCATCAGCACTATATGCGCACATTGCCGTTGCATCACTCGCAAAAAGAAATCTATGCATGTGATGATTATGCCGATTTTGAATTGGCACTGCGTCCTACCTATGACTTCTATATGAAGTTGATGAGTTTTGGCAATATGATAAAAGTGTTAGAACCCGAAAGTCTTCAGGAGAAGATATATAAATGGTTGGAGAAAACAATAGAAGTTTACAAATAAAAATAATTCAATAAGTATGGAATCAAGATTATTTCAAGCCTTAAAAGCTTTCAAAGGTGCAGAAGGTTGCGAAGCAAACCTGTTTAAAGAGTTTAAGAAAATTGCTGAAGAAGCATTCTTCTCAGGCTATTTTCTTGTTAATGGCGGTTGTAAGGATGCGTATAAACTAAAGTTGACCTGCATCGAATTCTATTACCACGAGGATGATGGCAATATTAAAGATGAAAAAAAATATCTGAAAGGAAAAGATGAATTTGGTTATGCTTTAGGTGCTGTATGTCCAAATCCATCGGGCGTTGATATTTTGTTTGATGATCCACAAAAGAAATATCATGCGTCTTTCTTGATTAGGGGCTATAAAGCTATTGTGCCTGGGGAAAAAGATTGGGAGAATAATGA
>NZ_JAHKBE010000008.1 GCF_018789675.1 Hallella faecis | reverse complement strand
TTGGCTGGCAGCGTAAAACTGCTTAGCCTTTATCTCAAATTTTAACGAACTATTGTAGGTATAAAGGTACAAAAAATATCTCACATACGCAAGAAATATAGACACTTTATTTTGTCTTTTTATGGGTCTTTTTGCTGTATATTTCAATCGCGGATTAAGGTGCAAGGCTATCGCTGAATAGTTACAAGTTTAATAATGAGGTATAAAATACTATAATTTTTCTTTCGAAGTGTTTTATTCATCAGATCGCAACTCGCAAATGATGCGGCTTGAGAGGGTGTGGGGCGTTCCCCCAAGCGTGGTTTCGTTTGCCGATTTCCTCCTTCGTCGTGTCAGACTTTTTGGTTAAAAAGTTGTGTCGCGATTTTGAATGAACCAGCGATCGGAATGACCATTTTTGCCCGATTTCATCGCGGAAAATGACGGAAGCGTTTGCGATTGGGCATCTTTCGAGTTGCGAAAGACGCCTAACTGAGACTCGAAAGGTAAGCTATCGTCTTGCGGTTTGGCGTTTATCGAGGTGCGATACATGCCAAACCGTGAGGCGGAATGGAGGATGCGAAGTGTGGAATGATGAATTGTGAATGTAACACACTGATGGTTAGTGTGTTACATAGATGCACTGAGAATGGCGTATTTGCGCCCAACATTTCTTTCGTGGAAAAGAAATGTGTAGATTTTGCTATAGATTGTTGTGATAATTGTGCATGGGGCAACGAGGGCTTGCGACCGATGTGGCCGCAAGCCTTCGGTTTAGCGCTGCGCCTTGATCTGCTCGCCAAACTCCTTCGACACGTAGTTGAAGAGACTCTTGCAGCAGTCGGCCGAGAACTCCATGCCGCATGCCACCACCTTGTCCCACTGCTCGGGCGTGAGCCCTTGGGCGAGGTCGTTGCGTGTGATGCCGTATTTGAGCAGGCCATAGATGAATCCCGCGTTGAAGTTGTCGCCCGCTCCCACGGTGCTCACGGTGCTGGTGGGCGGCACTGGGTAGCTGCGTTTCAGGCCCTGGTCGGCGCGAAGCTCCACCGTGTCGGCGCCTTGTGTGCAGATAAACTTCTTGCAATAGAACGACACCTCGGCCGTGTAGATCTTGTCGGGGTCGCGCATCTTGTAAAGCACGTCGAAGTCCTCACGGCTGCCGCGCACGATATCGGCATACTCCAGGTTCTCCAGGTAATTGGGGGTGATCTTCATCACCTCGTTGCGATGCGACGAACGGTAGTTCACATCATAATAGATAATGGCGCCATGGGCCCGGGCGTATTCCAGCAGTCCCACGATTTGCGGTCGGATGACGGGGTTGACGGCATAGAACGAGCTGAACAGCACGATGTCGTCGGGCTGGATGTCGGGGTAAACAAAGTCGAGCTGGTCGTGGGGATGGTCCTTATAGAAGATGTATTCGGCGTCGTTGCGCTCATCGAGAAACGCCAGGGAGATGGGCGACTTCGAGTCGGCGAACACATTCACGTGGTCGGCGTTGACACCGTTTTCGCGCAAAAACCTGATGATATGCTCGCCCACGCGGTCGTGGCCGGCCTCGCCAATAAACGTGGCGTCGACGCCGCAACGGCCCAATGAGATAAGCGCGTTGAAGGCCGACCCGCCGGGGTAGGCGCCAATGGGTTGTTCGTTCTTGAAGATGATGTCGAGCACTGTCTCGCCTATACCTATAACTTTTCGCATAATCTTTGTACCTTAAAAAAACATGGTGTGTTGTTGGCGTTGCCTCTTGGCTTGCGCCCGAATGACCTTAGCCGCTGCAAATTTCCATATTTTCAAGCACATTTCAAAGTAAAATTGGGTATTTTTGCACCCGAAATGAAATATAATACTTGCACACTCAGCAATGGCCTTCGCGTCATACATCTGCCATCGGCCTCGCCCGTGGTCTACTGTGGCTATCAGGTGGGCGCCGGATCGCGCCACGAGGATCGCGGCGACGAGGGCCTGGCCCACTTCTGCGAGCACGTTACCTTCAAGGGAACGGAGCGGCGCAGCGCCTGGAGCATCCTCAACAGCTTGGAGCAGGTGGGCGGAAGTCTTAACGCATATACCAACAAGGAGGACACGTGCTACTACGCCGCCATCCTCAAGGAGCACCTCACGCGTGCCGTGGGATTGCTCACCGACATTGTGTTCCACTCCACCTATCCGCAGGCGGAGATCGACAAGGAGGTGGAGGTGATCGGCGACGAGATAGATAGCTACAACGATTCGCCCGCCGAGCTCATCTTCGACGAGTTTGAAAACATCCTCTTCGACGGCCATCCGCTGGGCCATAACATCCTTGGGTCGACCGAGAGGGTGCATGCGTTCACCACCGCCGATGCCTTGCGCTTCGCCCGTAAACATTACCGCACCGACAACGCCGTGTTTTTTGCTTACGGCGACATCAACTTCGCCCAACTGGTGAGAATGTTGAAGCGGGCAACGGAAGGAATGGCGGTGGGCGCAGCGGAACCCAACCTGCTACCTTTTGGGGCTGCTACCGAACCCTCTGCCCATCGTGTGGAGCCCTCGAAAGCGGTGCCGACGAAGGAGATTGCGTCGCCTTTGTGGGGACGTGTCATCCTGAGCGACCGCGACACCCATCAGGCCCATGTGGTGCTGGGATGCCGATCCTACGACGCCCACGACCCACGCCGCACGACCCTCTATCTGCTCAACAACATGCTGGGTGGCCCTGGCATGAACGCCCGCTTGAATGTGGCGCTCCGCGAACGCCACGGACTGGTCTACACCGTTGAGAGCTCGATGGTGAGCTATAGCGACACGGGGGTGTGGTGCACCTATTTCGGTTGCGACCATCACGACACGCGGCGTTGCCTCCGCTTGGTGCGCCACGAGCTCAACCGCTTCATGCAGGCGCCCCTCAGCGAGAGTCAGTTGCGTGCCGCCAAGCGTCAGCTCATTGGGCAGATCGGTGTGGCGTGCGACAGTCGTGAGAGCTTCGCCCTCGACTTCGGCCGCATCTACCTGCACTATGGCTTGGAGAAGGATATTGAAGCCCTCTGCCGGCGTGTGGAGGCCGTAACTGCCGAGAGCCTCATGGAGGTGGCGCGCGACCTCTTTGCGCCCGAAAATCTGACCACCCTCATCTTCGGCAACCACGCCTAAAGGGCTTGGAGGTTGGTGAAGTCTAATTAGTGATTGGGCTTTAACGCAAAAAAGCCATTGCATGTGGCCTTCCCTTTTGAAGGTTTCATGCAATGGCTTCGCTTTTATAGGCTATCGGTCGTTGGACCGAAGTGGTTCATGCCATTTGGCTTTCGTATTTCTTAGAAGTTCTGTTAACCTTGTTGGTTAGGCGAAACTGATGACTCCCTGCACGGTGTTGTTGCCGTTGTCGGTCTCCTTCTCTACTGTGTCGCCATTGGCTTGTTTGCGAATTTCCTCGAGCATCTGGCGGGTACGCTTGTAAGTAGGCGTGTTCTCCACGGCGAGAATCACATCTTCGTTGTCGAGATCGTTCTGGTTGAAGATGAAGATGTGCGGACGGCGCTTGTACTGTGGGTTGTTGGCGTCCTTGCCATAGTAGCGGTTGCGACGGTCCTGGCGCTCGGCCTCCTTCTCCTCCATCTCAGCGATGCGGTTCGACTCCTCGATGGTGCGTCGTGTGCGACGGTTCTCCGGCTCCACGTCTTCGATGCCGAAGCCCGTGGCGAGGATGGTTACCTTCACCTTCTTGCCCAACTCCGGGTCGAGGGCGATACCCCATTTGATCTCGAAGTTGCCGCCAAACTGGGCCATGAAGTCGTTCACGTCGTTCATCTCCTCCATCATGAGGCCCGAATGGTCGTTGTTCTTACCATTCGAGAAAGCGATGCTCAGAAGGATCTTCTTTGAGTTGAACACATCGTTGTCGTTGAGCAACGGTGAGTTGAGCGCATCGTCGATGGCCTTCTTTACGCGGCCTTCGCCCTCGCCGTAACCCGTGCTCATGATGGCCACGCCACCGTCCTTGAGCACCGTCTTCACGTCGTTGAAGTCGAGGTTGATGAGTCCGTGGGTGGTGATGATCTCGGCAATGCTCTTCGCTGCCACGCTGAGCGTGTCGTCGGCCTTGCCGAAGGCGTCGAGCACATTGAGCTCCGGATAGATCTCACGTAGACGCTCGTTGTTGATAACGAGCAATGCGTCGACATGCTTGGCCATCTCCTCCACGCCGTCGAGCGCCTGGTCGATCTTGCGGGCGCCCTCAAAGCGGAACGGAATGGTTACGATACCCACGGTGAGGATGCCCATCTCCTTGCTCACCTGAGCGATGACGGGAGCGGCTCCGGTGCCTGTTCCGCCACCCATACCTGCGGTGATGAACGCCATCTTCGTGCCGTCGTCGAGCATGCGGCGTATGTCGTCGACGCTCTCTGTGGCTGCCTGACGGGCGCGCTCGGGACGGTTGCCGGCTCCAAGGCCTTCCTTGCCGAGCTGCAGATGCACGGGCACGGGACTGTCGTTGAGGGCCTGTGCGTCGGTGTTACAGAGCACAAAGGTCACGTCGTGTATGCCTTCGCGATACATGTGGTTGACCGCATTGCCGCCGCCTCCACCAACACCAATCACCTTGATGATGCTGTTCTCCTTGTCGGGCGATCCGAAATCGAGGATGGAGGGTCTGCCGCTGTCTATGATTTGCATGTTGTTATCTTTGTCTGCCATAATGGTCATGCTGTTTGTTGTCTAAATGTTGCTGCTTGTTCTCGTGGTGATGTTGATTGGAGGCTTACTTCTCGTCTTCCTCTTCGATCATGTTTCCGACAAACTTCTTGAAGGCGCGCCATGCCTTTCTGGGAGCTGAGTTCTCGCGTTTCTTGCGGCGCTCTTCCTCCTCAGCCTCGGCCTTGGCCTGCGCCTCGGCACGCTCCTTCTCCTCAGCGGCCTTGCGGGCGGCCTCGCGAGCGGCTTCCTCGGCGGCCTTCTCGGCCTCGGTGAGCACCTTGCCAGTGCCTGTTCCCTCGATGGTCTTGGGCTTGCGGATCTCGGCTGCGGCCTGAGCCTTGTTGTCGCCGTTGCCGCTAAATAGGTCGTTGGTGATGGGTGCGCCCGCGCAATTCATGTCGCCCTTGGCCAGCAGGCCGAGGATGGTGCACATCGTTCCGTCCTTGGCGTTGATCGAAGGATTGTTGGAGTTGATGGTTTGAGATACAAACTTGGCCACGCGAATCTTGTCGACGTGGGTGTGGTTGCGGAAGGCGCGATCAATGTTCTTCATGTTGGCGCCGCCGCCTGTGAGGATGATGCCGCCGAGAAGCTTGTCGGAGTACTCGTTGGGCACTTGGCACCATACGTTCTCCACAATCTCCTGCACGCGGGCTTCCACGATGTCGACGAACTTGCGCTCCTCCACGCTGCGGTCGTTGTCGATGGGATAGGTCTTGCCAGGGTCGATCTCGTTGGCGTCGGTGTAGGCCGAGGCGTAGTTGATCTTCATCTGCTCGGCGTCCTTCTCCTCCATCTGTAGCGATGCGATGTCCTTGGTGATGTTGTTGCCTCCCAAGGGAATGACGGTGAGGTTGCGCAGAATCTTCTTGTAGAACACGGCCACTGTTGTGGTGTCGGCTCCCAAGTCGACCAATACGCATCCGCTGCGCTTCTCGGCCTCGGTGAGCACGCTGTCGGCCAAAGCCAAGGGCGACAGGTACATCTCTGCGATGGCGATGCCTGCGTTGTCGAAGCATTTGTTGATGTTGCGGTAGAAAGCCTTGCGCCAAAGGATATTGATGAAATTGCCCTCGATGCGTGAGCATTGTATGCCCACGGGGTCGAGTTGGTACTGGTTGTCGATCTTGTACTCCTGTGTGGCGGCGTCGAGAATCTCCAGCTCTGGGTATTGCATGCTGCGATTGGCATCCATCAGCTCGTTGATCACGTCTTGCGTGATGATGGTGTCGTTGGGCAGGTCTACCACGTTGGTGTTTTTCACGCTACGGATCGACTGTCCTCCAACGCCCACATATACTTGGGCTATGTTTGTTTTCAGCGTTCTTTCAAGTTTCGCGACTATGTTGGTTAGTGTTTGCACCGTCTTGTCGATATTGTAGGCCACGCCCTTACGGATGCAAGAGGTGGAGTCTTCCTTGACCACGGCAAGCACGTTGATGCTGCCATCGAGGTTTTTCTTGCCCGCAATACCGGTCATCTTCGATGAGCCCAGTTCAATAGCTACTATAAATTCTGCCATAGATCTATGATAATTATCAATTCAATTTTTGTTTCTTGCAAATGATCTGATTGTCAAACTCCACGTTGATGTAAGAGTATTTGTTCCATCCGGCCTGCGCCAACCCGTACTTATAGAACTTCTGTAACCTGTCGAGCTTGGTGTTGACGTAGGCTGTCACCAGTTTCTTTCGGTCGTTGACGTATGAGGTTTGTGGCAGTTGGCCGATGTAGATGATGTGGTTTCCCACGCGCGGCACCAGTTCTATGCCGTAGTCGGGCAGCACATTGATCTGCACAATTTGGTTTTTCCAGAAGTCGCTCGCCATGAGTGTGCTTCCCACGTGCGCCACATAGTTGCGCGCAAACCATTTGTTGATGTGCCCAGTGGCGATGATGAGGTCGCTGGTATAGTGGGAATTGGGCATGATTCGGTTGTCGTCGTCGAGGTAATAGTCCTCTCCGTTGGCCGCCTTGATGCGCAGGGTGGGCATTCGTTGGGTGAGGTAGATATGCACCGTGCCGTCCTGTGTCTTGTAGCATTGTGTGGTCTTGACGAACGGACTCTGGCCCAGCGTCTCCTCGATGGTGCGTGCGTTGATGTCGCGCATCCGCTTGTTGAGCGGATAGATGTTGCCTTTCTGCAGTCGCGCCTTGATCTCCGCCGCCGTGATGAAGCCGTTGGTCGTCTCGTCCTGGATGTCGATGCTCACCTTCTTGCATACGGGCGCCTCCTCTTTCGGCTTGTTGAAAGAGGCGAAGGCCACCACGATGTAGGCTCCGAGCGCTACATCGAGTGTGATGAGTAGGGTTTTCTTCCAGTTGAAACGCATGGTGATGATTAGTTGTTGGCCTTCTCCTTGGCCTCAATGAGCTTGGCTATCTGTGGCACGTAGTTGTCGAGGTCGCCTGCTCCAAGGGTGATGAGCACGTCGAAATCGCGGCTTTTCACCAGATCGAGCACGTCGTCCTTCTTTATCTTGCTCTTCTCTACGCCTGGCTTCAGGTTGTCGTAGATGAGATCGGAGGTCACTCCCGGGATGGGCAGCTCGCGTGCGGGATAGATCTCTGTGAGGATCACCTCGTCGAAATGGCTGAGCGCATCGGCGAAGTCTTTGTAGAAATCGCGTGTGCGAGTGTACAGGTGGGGCTGGAAGATGACCGTGATCTTTCGGTTCGGATAGATCTCCTTGAGACTCTTGGCGCTCTGCAGGATCTCCTTCGGGTGGTGCGCATAGTCGGAGAGAAGCACGTGGTGGGCGTCCTTCACCTTGAAGTCGAAGCGTCGATCCACACCGTGATAGGTCTCCATTCCATAGCGCAGTTCCTGCGGAGTGCAACCGTTGAGCTGTGCCATGGCCATGGCAGCCACGCCGTTCTCGATGTTGATGGGGATGGGTTGGCCGAGGTGCACGTTCTCGACATTGCCGACGGGTGATATGAAATCGAACGTGATCTCACCGTCTTCAATCTTGATGTTCTCGGCATGGAAGTCGCCCTTGTCGCGGCTGTAGGTATAAGTCTTTACGCCTTCCTGCACGTTAGCCTTCATCTCCAGGTCGGTATGGATGATGAGTGCGCCACCCGGCTGGATGAGTTCTGAGTAATGACGGAAGCTCTCCAGGTAGGCGTCTTTGGTTCCGTAGATGTCCAAGTGGTCGGGATCGGTGGAGGTGATGACGCTCATCCATGGGCGCAGCCAGTGGAAGGAGCGGTCGAACTCATCGGCCTCGATGACCACAAAGTCGCTCGAGTCGGAGAGGATATAGTTGGTGCCGTAGTTCTTTGAGATGCCTCCAAGGAACGCATTGCAGTCGATATGGCTTTGGTGCATGATGTGAGCGCACATGGTGGATGTGGAAGTCTTTCCGTGTGTGCCCGCCACACACAGTCCCTTGTGGGTGCGTGTCAGCGTTCCGAGCACCTGAGCGCGCTTCTCTATTACGAAGCCGCCATCGCGGAAGTATTGCAGTTCCTTGTGTTCGGCCGGAATGGCCGGTGTGTATACCACGAGGCAAGATGCCTTGTCGCGGCAAGCGTGCGGTATTTCGTCGACGTTTTCCTCATAGTGAATGAGCATGCCTTCCTTCTCCAGGTGGCGTGTCAGGTCAGACGGCGTGCGGTCGTAACCGGCCACTACCAGTCCCTTACGTATGAAATAACGTGCGATGGCGCTCATGCCGATGCCACCAGCGCCGATGAAATACACGGCTTTAATGTCCTTCAGTTCCATTGTCTTTTATTTATCTCCTTGTTGACCGCTGAGGTCTTATTGTCCTCACTTTCACTCCTTGTTTCCGAATATTATTCTCCCCAAGCCAACTTCACCACCTCGTCGGCGATGACGTCGGCTGAGTTTTTCAGTCCGAGCGCCTTGATGTTTTCGCTGAGCGATGCCAGTTTGCTGTCGTTTCCAACTGTTTGAAGCGCGGTGTGGAGCAGCTCGTGGGGTGCGTCGGCGTCTTTCACGTAGATGGCCGCGTCCTTGTTGACGAGCGCCATGGCGTTCTTCGTTTGGTGGTCTTCTGCCACATTGGGGCTGGGCACGAGGATGACTGGCTTCCCGATGAGGCAGAACTCGCTGATGGAGCTTGCTCCGGCGCGGCTGATGACGAGGTCGGCGGCCTTGTAGGCGGCGCCCATGTCGCTGATGAAGTCGAGCACCTTGAGGTTGGGAATGTCGCCAAACGCCTTGACGGCTTGGTTCATCTCCTCATTGTAATACTTGCCGGTTTGCCATATAAACTGCACATCGGCGTTCTTTACTATGTCGAGGTGTTGCTTCATGCTTTCGTTGACCGTGCGCGCGCCGAGGCTTCCGCCCACGAGCAAGACGGTCTTCTTGTCGGGATTCAGGCCGAAGCTCTTGCGAGCCTCCTCCTTTGTCATGGTGTTGTCGAGCACGTTTTGTCTGACGGGGTTGCCTGTCTTGACAATCTTTTCGGCGGGGAAGAAGCGCTCCATACCATCGTAAGCCACGCAAATCTTCGAGGCTTTCTTGGCCAAGAGCTTGTTGGTGACGCCGGCGTAGCTGTTCTGCTCCTGTATGAGACAGGGTATTCCCTTGCTTGCGCACACGTTGAGCGTTGGGCCGCTGGCGTATCCGCCCACTCCCACAGCAGCCATGGGCTTGAACTGCTTCACAATCTTCTTGGCGATATATTGGCTCTTCCAGATCTTGAACAGGACCGCGACGTTCTTCAGCAGGTGCTTGCGGTCGAATCCGCAGATGGGCAGTCCCTTGATTTCGTAGCCTGCCGCAGGCACTCGATGCATCTCCATTCGTCCGAGAGCTCCCACAAACAATATCTTGGCATTAGGGTGCTTAGCCTTAATGGCGTTGGCGATGGATATGGCCGGGAAGATATGGCCCCCTGTTCCTCCTCCGCTGATGATGATTCTTAACTCCTTGTCCATAATCTCTTATTTTTGCAAAAGTAATCAATAATTCCCACTTCTGATCATTTTCAATCCTTTTTCTTGCATGCCTGCCTATATCCCTTGAGTGGGTTTGGGGGAAGAGCCGCAGGTGTTATGCTGTGGCTGTGGCCACGGTTCTCTTATTTGTTGTGTCGTCTTTCACCTTCTTTGCCGTTCGGCTCACACTCAGGATGATGCCGATGTAGACACAGTTGACGATGGTCGACGTGCCACCTTTACTGATCAGCGGCAACGGTTGACCCGTCACCGGCACCAGACCCACGGCCACACACATGTTGAACAGCGCTTGCACCACGAGCAATAGCGCCAGTCCCATGGCCAGGAAGGCCGGGTAGTTGTTCTCGCATCGGTTGGCGATACGTCCGGTTCTGAACAACAATATGATATAGAGCATGGCCACGACAAACGCCCCCTCGATGCCCGTCTCCTCAATGATGATGGCATAGATGAAGTCGGAGAAGGCCTGCGCCAGGAAGTCGCGCTGCACGGAATTGCCCGGTCCTCGTCCCACGATGTTGCTGGTAGCGATGGCAATTTTTGCGTGCGCCTCTTGCGCTCCCTTGTCGAGGTCGACCTTCTCAGGCGGCACTTCCTTCGAGTTGAGGAACTTGTCGATACGCGATTTCCAAGTGTCGAGTCGGTGCAATACGCCCTTGTGCCCCTTCGAATTCTCGGTGCTTACCGTTTGTCCGTTGGCCAAGGTCTGTTCCGTAAGGTTTTGTGGCTGCCCCTCTTTTTCCGTATCCTCACCAATGGCCATGACCGCCGTTACCACCATGACGATGAGCAGCACGACCGTTAGCACCAATTTTCCTATTTGTTTGCCAGGTACGCGCCCGATGATCATCATGAAGAAGATGACCGCGGCCAACAGAGCGGCCGTTGACAGGTTCTCCAATCCGATGAGAACCAGGAATGGCAAGGCCATCTGTATGATGTATCTCATGGCCTTTCGGTCCGCTCCCTTATCGGTTTGCATGGCGCTTAGGATTTGCGCTGTCATCAAAACCAACGCTCCCTTTGCCATCTCCGAGGGTTGGAACTGCACGCCCATGATGGGGATCCATCGGCTTGCGCCGTTGGTCGATTGTCCTAAGCCAAGCACCAGCAATAGCAATATTCCTGCGAAGAGGAGCATGATGGGAGTCAATAGCTTGAAGTACTTGCAGTTGATGTTGAGCGTAACCACCATCAATCCGAAGCCCACAACGATGAGCGCCATGTGCTTGATGATGGGCGTGAGGTAGTTTCCGCCTTTGTAGGTCAGCTCCGAGGAGGCAGAGAACACCTCCACGATGCTGATGATGCAAAGGAAGAAAAAGACCATCCAGATGACCTTGTCGCCTTTGAATAGGTTGGATAACTTCTTGTTCATTTCGTTTGTTGGGCTCATGTGCGGCTTTCGCTCCGCCCATTGGCTATAAACTTCTTACGAGTGTCTTGAATTGTTCGCCGCGATCCTCCATGTTCTTAAAGAGGTCGAAGCTTGCGCAGCAGGGCGAAAGCAGTACGGTGTCGCCGGGACGGGCCATCTCGTAGCATGCCTCCACACACTCCTTCATGCTGTGAGTGTCGCGTACGGGAATGCCGAGCTCGTCGAAATTGGCGTGCAGTTTGGCGTTGTCGGCACCGAGGTACACCAGTCCCGAGCATTTCTGCTTCACCAGTTCCTTGATTTCGTTGTAATCGTTGCCCTTGTCTTTGCCACCGAGGATGAGCACCACAGGCGTCTTCATGCTTTCCAAAGCGTACCAGCAGGCGTCGACATTGGTGGCCTTCGAGTCGTTCACATAGTGCACGCCCCTCACGTCGCATACCTTCTCCAGTCGGTGTTCCACCCCGGGGAAGTCGCTGAGGCTCTTGCGGATAATCTCCTTCTTGATGCCCGTGATGTTGGAGGCCAGGCCGGCCGCCAGCGAGTTGTAAATGTTGTGCTTGCCCGTGAGCGACAGTTCCTCTTGCTCCATGTTGAACGGGGTGGGGAACTCCAGTTTGTACTGTCCCTCCTCGATGTAAGCGATTGACCCCTCCTCCTTCAGTTCGGAGAATGGGCAGGCCACGGCCTTGATGTCGTATTTCTTCAGTTCCTCCTTGATCACCGGGTCGTCGTTCCAGTAGATGAAGCTGTCCTCGGCCGTTTGGTTCTGCGTGATGCGCATCTTGGCAGCCGCATAGTTCTCAAACTTGAAGTCGTAACGGTCGAGATGGTCGGGCGTGATGTTGAGCAGGATGGCGATGTTGGCGCGGAAGTCGTACATGTTATCGAGCTGGAACGAGCTCAACTCTATGATGTAATACTCGTGCGGATCCTCAGCCACCTGCAACGCCAGGCTTCGGCCAATGTTGCCCGCCAAGCCAGCGTCGTAGCCCGCCGCCTTGAAGATATGGTAGATGAGCGACGTCGTAGTGGTCTTTCCGTTCGATCCCGTGATGCAAATCATCTTCGAGTGGGTGTAGCGTCCGGCAAACTCAATCTCGCTGATGATGTGCGTACCCTGCGCCATGAGCTTCTGGATCATGGGTGCCTTCTCGGGTATTCCTGGGCTCTTGATGATCTCGTCGGCGTTGAGGATGAGTTCCTCCGTATGATGCCCCTCCTCCCACTGAATGCCGTGGTCGTCGAGCACCTTCTTATATTTATCGTTGATTTTCGACATGTCCGATACGAATACGTCGAACCCCTCCTTCTTGGCCAGCACGGCGGCTCCTGCACCACTCTCGCCAGCTCCTAAAACTACGATTCTCTTCATTGCTTTCATTTTGTCGATGGTTGTTGTATAGGGGTGTTCGCGCCCCTTTGTTTGCCGTTTTCGCGCCTTACCTTATCTTCAGGGTGATGATGGTTAGGGCTGCGAGGATGATGGTCACGATCCAGAATCGGATGGTGATTTTCGACTCGTGCTTGGGTGCGTGCGGTGCCTTGATGAGGTATTTGCACTCGGGATCGAGCTGCTCGTCGGTCACACGGAAGTTGTCGTGGATCGGAGTGCGCTTAAAGATGCGCTGCTTCACGCCCTTGTGCTTACCTATTTTGTAGTACCACACCTGGCAGATGACGCTGAGGCTCTCCACGAAGAACACGCCGCAGAGAATGGGTAGCAGCAGTTCCTTGTGGATGATGATGGCGCCCACACCAATGATACCGCCGATGGTGAGCGATCCCGTGTCGCCCATGAACACCTGCGCGGGGTAGGCGTTGTACCACAGAAATCCGATGAGTGCGCCCACGAAGGCACACATAAACACCACCAGCTCTTGCGAGTCGGGTATGTACATGATGTTGAGGTAGGCTGCAAACTCGATGTGGGAGCTCACATACGCCAGTATGCCCAAGGCCACGCCGATGATTGCCGAGTTTCCGGCGCACATGCCGTCCATGCCGTCGTTGAGGTTGGCGCCGTTGCTCACGGCCGTCACCACGAAGATGGTCATGATGACAAACAGGATCCATCCAGCCGCCGTTTTGTACTTACCGCAGAACGACATGATCTGCGAGTAGTCGAGGTTATGGTTTTTCACAAACGGGATGGTCGTCTTGAGCGACTTCTCCGCCTCTGCGCTGTGGCTCACCACCATCTCCTGTCCGTTTTGGCGTTCCAAGGTCAGGTTCTCGTTCATCTTCACATCGGGCGATGCCCAGAGCACCAGTCCTACGATGAGGCCGATCGACACCTGTCCCACAATCTTGTATTTGCCTTTCAGACCCTCCTTGTTGCGACGGAAGATCTTGATGAAATCGTCCATTCCACCGAGGAATCCGAGCCACAGGGTGGTGACGATCATCAGGATGAGATAGATGTTTCTCAAGCGTCCGAGCAGCAGCACGGGGATAAGGATGGCCACGATGAGGATGATTCCACCCATCGACGGCACTCCGATTTTCTTCACGCCGAACGGGTCGATGGAAGCGTCGCGTTGCGTCTCGGTGATTTGTTTGCTCTTAAGATACTTGATGAACCGCTCGCCAAACCACGTTGAGATGACCAGCGAGAGGATGAGCGCCAGCAATGCACGGAAGGAAATGTATCCCCACATGCCCGATCCGCTGATGCCAAACTGTTCTAAGAACCTGAAAAGATAGTATAACATGCGTTGTTGTTTTTAATTTGTGATGTGGCGGTCGCTTGTGTGGGCCGCCGTGGCTGTTGCCCGCAGAAGGGTAGTGCCTTATGCGTTGAATATCTCGTGCAGCACCTCCTTGTCGTCGAAGTGGTGCTTCACCCCCTTGATTTCCTGGTAGTTCTCGTGTCCCTTTCCAGCCACGAGAATCACATCGCCCTTTTGGGCCATCATGCAAGCGGTCTTGATGGCCTCCTTGCGGTCTACGATGGCCACCACCTTCTTCATCTGCTCCTTGTTGAGTCCGGCCAGCATGTCGTCGATGATGGCCTGCGGGTCCTCAAAGCGCGGGTTGTCGCTGGTGATGATGACCCGGTCCGACTGCTTCACGGCCTCCTGCGCCATGATGGGTCGCTTGCCGTGGTCGCGGTTGCCTCCTGCGCCACACACGGTGATGATCTGTCCCTTTCCGTTGAGCACCTCATGGATCGACGACAGCACATTGGCCAGCGCGTCGGGCGTGTGGGCATAGTCGACGATGGCCGTGTAGCCGTCGGGCGACTGCACCGGCTCCAGTCGGCCACTCACGCTGTGGAGGGTAGAGAGCGTCACGAGGATGTCCTCGGGAGCCTTGCCCAGCATGCGTGCGGCGCCATAGACCGCCAACAGGTTGCTCACATTGAACTTACCGATAAACTGCACACCCACCTCATGGCCGTCTACGTCGAGGTACATGCCTGCGAAGTGCATCTCGATGATGCGTGCGCGGAAGTCGGCCATCTGTCGGATGGAGTAGGTCTTCACCGTGGCCTTGGTGTTCTGCACCATCACCATGCCGTTTTTGTCGTCGGCGTTGGTAATGGCGAAGGCCGTCTTGGGCAGGCCGTCGAAGAACGCCTTCTTGGCGTCGCGGTAGTTCTCGAACGTCTTGTGGTAGTCGAGATGGTCGCGTGTGAGGTTGGTGAAGATGCCGCCGGCAAACTTCAGTCCGCTGATGCGCTTCTGTGCGATGGCGTGGCTTGAGCACTCCATGAACGCATACTCGCACCCCGCCTGCACCATGCGACCGAGCAAGGCGTTGAGCTCGATGGGGTCGGGCGTGGTGTGGTCGGCCGGAATGGCCTCGTCTTCGATGTAGTTGCACACGGTAGAGAGCAGTCCGCACTTGTGCCCCATCTTTCGGAACATATTATATAATAAGGTGGCGATGGTCGTCTTTCCGTTCGTTCCCGTCACACCCACCAGCGTGAGGTGGCGCGAGGGGTCGCCGTGGAAGAGCGTTGCCACCTTGCCAGCGGCGTCCTCGGTGTCGGCCACCTGCACATAGGTCACGCCCTCGGCCTTCGCCTCAGGCATGTCCTGGCACAACACGGCCTTCGCCCCGAGCTCTATGGCCTTGGGGATGAACTGGTGCCCGTCGACCTGCGTGCCCTTCATGGCCACGAACAGATGTCCCGACTTCACTTTTCGGGAGTCGATGTTTACTCCCGTGATGTCTACGTCCACGTCGCCGACGATGGCCAGCGGCTTGGTGTTCTTCAACAGCTCTTGCAGTTTCATATCTTTATGCTTTATTGTTATTCTAATTTCAGCGTACAAATTTCGCCCTTCTTGATGTAGTGGCCAGGCTCAAGACTTTGCTCCACCACCTTTCCGCGCCCCCTGACGATGCACCTCACACCTCGGCTCTCAATGAGATACACGGCGTCGCGTGCTCCCATTCCCATCACGTTGGGTATGTGTTTGCGGCTGGCCATGCCCTCCTTCTTGAGCAGCACGCTTCCGGCGTTGCGTTGTGCCTCGCCCCATACGAGGGCGGCTTGCGTGGCCGGTGTGGCGTAGTTGGTGGTGGTGTTGATGCCCAGCAACGACAGCACGCGTTGTGCCGAGAAGATGTTGCCGTTCTTCACGTCGGGAATTGGGTGGGAGGTCGAGTCGCGCGCGTCGCTGATGTCGTACCTCACATATTTGGCCATGATGCCTTCGGCGATGTCCTTAAACACCTGTCCGCTCATCCATCCGTAGGCCGGCAGCCCCTGTTTCTGTATGCATACGATGCAACTGTAGTAGGGCTTGTCCTTCTCGCCAAACCATCCGGCGAAGGAGAGCAGGTGGTTGGGCGCTCCCTTGTAGGATCCGTTCTTGGCGATCATGGCCGTACCCGTCTTGCCACACACCCAGAAGTTGGGACTGTTGGCCTTCTTTCCCGTTCCGTTGATCACCACACGGTGCAACAGGTCTTGCATGATCTTGATGGTCTTCTCGGAGGCGATCTGCTCTCTGCCCTTCACCACTTGGGGCGGATAGGCCGTCAGCGTGTCGCCGTTCTTCACGGTGGCCTTGACGAAGCGCGGCTGCATCATGCGTCCGTTGTTGGCGATGGCGTTGTAGAAGGTCAGCGTGTAGATGGGCGGAATCTGCGTCTCGTAGCCGATGCTCATCCATAGCAGGGCCGTCTTGCTCCAGTTTTTCCATTGTCCGTTGGGGTAGCGTTCCGGCATTCTGATGCTCGGGCGCGCGTGTCCCTCTATAGGAATGCTGATGTTGGGGTCGTTGATTCCTGTGCGCCATATTCCCTTTACAAACCTCTCTGGGTTGTTGTGGTAGAAATGGTCGACCATGTAGCTGACGCCGATGTTGGAGCTGAGCTCCATCGCCTTGCCCAGCGAGATGGTGCCGTATCCGCCCGAGCGCCAGTGGCTGTCCTTCATGTCGCGTCCGTAGACGTGCCACACACCGTTGCCGGTGGGTATCTTGAATGTGGTGTCGCACACGCCATCCTCCAGGGCGGTCATCACCGAGGCCACCTTGAACACCGATCCCGGTTCCACGAGGTCGGTCACGGCGTGGTTTTGTATCTCTCGGTACTTGCCGTCGACGCAACGCTCCAGGTTGACGATGGCCTTGATGTCGCCGGTCTTCACCTCCATGACGATGGCCACGCCAAACTCGGCGTCGATCTCCTGCAATTTCTTCAGCACGGCGCGTTCGGCCAGGTCTTGCATGTTCACGTTGATGGTGGTCATGATGTCGGCTCCCTCCACGGGCTCGCGCTGTATGATGTCCATGTATTTGCTGAGCACCTTGCGGCGGTTCTTCAGGCCGTCGGTTCCGCGCAGCAATGAGTCGTAGGAGAACTCCAGGCCGCAACGCGGCGTGCGGCCCATGTCCTTCTCGTTGAACATCGATCCGATGGTGCGTGCCGCCATGTTGCCGTAGGGTCGTGTGCGCGACTGCAACTCCTGCGGGATGAAACCGCTCTGGAAGCGCTTCAGGCAGAAGACGGGCAGCTGCTTCACCTCCGAATAGGTGTTGTAGTTCACACGCTTCGGCCAGATGGGGTAGTAGCGCTTGCCCTCGCGGCGCCCTTTCTCAAGGTGCGCCTTGAAGTCGTGGGCGCTCTTCTCGGGGAATATGTCGTGCAGTCCCATGCAGATGCTGTCGAGCTTGGCTTCCCAGAGCGAGTCGTTCTTGGCCTCGTGGAGCTGTTTGAAATCCATGTAGAGCTTAAACTCGGGCAGCGACGAGGCCAACAGCTGGCCGTCGTCGCTGAGGATGTTTCCACGCTGTGAGGGCACCGGCACGCTGTCTCGTGTCTCGCGTTTGGCCACCTGCTCCCAGTAGGATCGTTGCGCCGTCATGATGTAACCCGCCTTGATGAGCACAGCGAGGGCCACCAGGGTGAGCAGCATGCAGATGAGGCTGTAGCGCGGCATGACCTTTTTTTCGTTAAACTTACTCATGACGGATTATTGACCATTGGGAATTTCTATAAAATAAGGAGGTTGGCTGGCTATCTTCAGCACGCTGTCCTTGTTGTCTTTCAGCATCTCGAGCACGTTGCTCTCCCTGCTGAGTTCGGTGAGCTCGCTCTCGCTGCTGAGCGCCTTGTACTTGGCGTCGGTGAGCTGTTGGTGGAGCTTGTCGATCTCGATGATGTCTTGCTGGCAGCTGTATCGGTTCGACACGTAGATGATCATGAAGAAGACGATGAGCAGGATGAGCCACACCTGTCGGCGGATGATGGCTGCGCTGAGGATGTCGCCGCCCAGGATCTTGCGCAGCGAGAACATTCTCGATTGTGGCGCCTCGTCCTCCGTGGCGGTCTCCTCAATCACCTCTTTCAGCGTGAGCTCCTCCAAGGGCTTGCTGTCGATGGGTTTTTCCTTGTCGTCTTGTATGTTGGGGTTGTTCTCTGTCATTTCTTCTCTGCAATTCTAAGTTTGGCGCTGCGGCTTCGTGGGTTGCTCTGTTGTTCCTCGTCGGTGGGAACAATCACTTTCGACGTGATCATGCGGAACGGGCTTTCCACCCGTCCGAAGAAGTCTTGCTCCACCTTTCCGTCGGCGCGTCCGGTCTTCATGACATTCTTCACGATACGGTCTTCGAGCGAATGGTAGGTGATGATGCTCAGTCGTCCGCCCGGCGCCAGCAGTTCGGTGGCCGCGGCCAGCATCTCCCGGAGGGCGTCCATCTCGTGGTTCACCTCGATGCGTAGCGCCTGGAAGAGTCGGGCCAGGTCTTTCTTCTCGCGGTCGCGTCGGAAGAGCGGTTCCACGGCCTCCATCAGGTCGTGTGTGGTGGCGATGGGTTTCTGTTGGCGCGCCTTGACCAGCGTGGAGGCTATGCGGCGTGAGGTGCGCAGCTCGCCGTAGAGGTAGAGCACGTCGGCCAGTTGGCCTTCGTCATACTCGTTGACAATGTCGGCTGCCGTCTTTCCAGCCCGTTTGTTCATGCGCATGTCGAGTGGTGCGTCGAAGCGGAACGAGAAGCCTCGGCTCTCGTCGTCGAAGTGGTGGCTCGACACGCCGAGGTCGCCCAGCAGGCCGTCGATGTGGTCCACATTGTGGTAGCGCATCCAATTTTTCAGGTAGCGGAAGTTGGACCTCACGAAGGTGAACGTCGGCCAGTCGGCTGCCTCGCCATTGCCTGGCTGCTCACCGTTGGCCGCCTCAGGGGCTTGCGGGAAGAGCGTCCTGACGTTGTTCTCCGCGTCGGCGTCTTGGTCGAAACCAAACAGCCGGCCGCCGGGGCCCAGTCGGGAGAGAATCTCACGCGAGTGCCCACCTCCTCCAAAAGTAACGTCCACGTAGGTTCCGTTGGGGGTGATGTCGAGTCCGTCCACGCTGGCTTTCAGCAGCACGGGTACATGATATGTTTCAGCAGTCTTGACCATGCTTGTCGCTATTCGTTTGTTGATGTTGGCTTGTGGGTGTCGTCGCTTTTTGGGGCCATGAGCTGCTCCAATGCCAGCCCAAACTCGTCGCTGTTCATGAAGGGCTCGCCGCCAGTCTCGTTGGCCCACACCTCGATGGTGTCGCCCATGCCCACAAAGCGTATGGCTTGCTTGATGCCTGCGGCTTCCAGGAAGTTCTTGGGGATGAGTATGCGGCCGTTGCCGTCTACGGCGAGGTTGATGACGCCGCTCACAAAGCTGCGGTAGACCATTTGCTGGCGACGGTCCCATCGCGAAAGGCGGGCGCGCATCTCGTCCATCTCGCGGTTCCAGACGCTCTCGGGGTAGATGACGAGGCATTTCTCGAAGATGTCTTGGCGCAACACCAGGCCCTCCTCGCCCGAAGTTAGGAGCACTTTGCGAAACGCGGAGGGGAGGAATGCTCGTCCCTTCGTGTCTGTTCGTGCCTCGATGTTGCCTAAAAACCGCATGTGTTCTAATTTATAATAATTTGGCTCCAAAGTTACACAAATTTCCCCACTTTACCCCACTTCTCTCCACAAATTTTGTTTTTTACCCTCATTTTGTGACATCCGACAGGCCGCAACCCCTTGGGCGGAAGGGAACGCCTGTTGCGAAACGATACGACAAATGGCTCGCCGAGAATGGCGCAAAATCCACCAACGCCCACTTCGCCCGCAAATACGCGATTCTCGGCGCGTTTTCGCAACGATCTGATAGTTAATAACTTATCATCAGAGGGACCTGCCCCACATTCCAAACTCCACATTCCGCACGATGAAACATGCCTAACCGAGCTTCGAAACATGCCTAACCAACGCGCGATAGCTTGCCTTTCGAGTCTCGAAAGATGCCCTTTCGCAACTCGAAAGATGCCTAATGGCAACGACTCCTCTCACACGAGCCATCCCCGTTGGGCACAGGAGGCCCCTGGAAGTCCCTTTTCCGCTTCTGTTTGTGAGGTTCTCCGTGATGCGTTTTTGTGTCAAATTGCATTACAAAAGGTCGATTTGGTAGATGGCGAATGAGCGCTTATGGTGCCCATCCGCTGCTTGTGGATGGCGTGGGGCGTGGTGGGTGGCGCTCGCGAACCAGCCGTCGATGGGTGTGTGGAAGGGTGGCGCGGGGTGCCTTTTCGGGAGCAAATGTGAAGAAAAGATGAATTTTTGAGCAAAAAGGAACCAATTTAGAAAAAGAAGTGTTATTTTTGCAACTTGTTAGTAGAATAGCTTGATAAGCGGAAGCATGGAAAAGACCATCGACATTGATAAGATACTTCGGAGCAAGATGGGCGAGAAAGCCAAGTGGGTGCCTCGCTGCCTCGTGAGCTGGCTGAAGCATATCGTTCATGAGGACGAGGTGAACCGATTCTTGTGGGAGAGCCGCGAGAAGGTAGGAACCGAATGGCTTACCGAATGTGTGAAATACCTGAAGATGAACGTTACCATCGAAGGCGAGGAGAATCTGCCCGACAAAAACGACGGAAAGCTCTACACCTTCGTGTCGAACCATCCATTGGGTGGTGAGGACGGCGTGTGCCTGGGATCCATCATTGGCAGGCATTACGACGGTAAGTTCCGCTATCTGGTCAACGACCTGTTGCTCTCGCTCCCTGGCTTGCGCCCCGTGAGCATTGGCATCAACAAGACCGGCAAGCAGAGTCGCGACTTCCCCCGTATGGTGGAGGCTGGCTTCCGGAGCGACAACCACATGCTCATGTTCCCCGCCGGACTCAACTCGCGCATGATCGACGGCAAGATTCACGACCTGCCGTGGAAGAAAACGTTTATCACTAAGAGTGTGGAGTATCAGCGCGACGTGGTGCCCATCTATTTCAGCGGGCGCAACTCGAAGCGCTTCTACCGCATTGCCAAGTGGCAGAAAAAGCTGGGGTTGAAGATCAATCTGGCCATGCTCTTCCTCGTCGACGAGATGTATGAGAACGTGGGGAAAAACTTCCGTGTGGTGGTAGGTAAGCCCATACCCTGGCAAACGTTCGACAAGAGCCGAACACCGATGGAATGGGCCAAATTTGTAGAAGATAAGGTATACGAACAAGCTGGGCCTGCCTCGGAAAGAGGCGAGTAAGCCCGTATAAGAGATTATGATGGAAGAAGAGATTTGTCAACCAGTCGGCAAGGATCTGCTCAAGGCTGAGTTGACCCATGAGCGTGAATTGAGGACAACAAACAAGAGCCACAACGAGATTTATGTGGTTACGGCCAAGAACTCTCCCAACGTGATGCAGGAGATAGGAAGGCTCAGAGAGGTTGCTTTCCGAACAGCTGGCGGAGGAACGGGAAAGGCGGCAGACATCGACGAGTTCGACACCATGGACGACGGGTGCCGACAACTCATCGTTTGGAACCCGGAAGCTGAGGAAATCATCGGTGGTTACCGCTATCTGTTCTGCGATGATTGGCGGATCAACAACGACGGGCAACCGCAGGTGGCCATGGCCCACATGTTCCATTTCTCCGATAAGTTTATGAACGACTATGCGCCCAACACCGTGGAGCTCGGTCGTTCGTTTGTTGCGGTCGACTATCAGAACGTGCGTAAGAACACCAAGTCGATTTTTGCGCTCGATAACCTGTGGGATGGCCTCGGAGCCCTGACGGTCATCAATCCACGATGCAAATATTTCCTGGGAAAGATGACCATGTACCCCTCGTTCAACCGTCGTGGGCGCGACATGATACTCTATTTCCTGCGCAAACACTTTGGTGACAAGGATGGCCTCATAACACCGATCGAACCGGTGGTTTTTGAGACTCCCGAGGAGGAACTGAAGGCTATCTTCTGCGAGGACGACTTCCGAGCCGACTACCGCATCCTCAATCGCAACGTGCGCCAGCTGGGCTACAACATCCCGCCGCTGGTGAACGCTTACATGAACCTCTCGCCCACCATGAAATTCTTCGGAACGGCCATCAACCACGAGTTTGGCGAGGTGGAGGAAAGTGGCATACTCATTGCCGTCGATGAGATTTTCGAGGAGAAGCGTGTGCGCCACATCAATAGTTTTGTGGAGGAGCACCCCGAGGCGCTCAACTTCCCCGGTCGCCCCAACACGGTGATGCTCTAAGCAGAGACCGATGGGATTGGGTTGAGAACCTAACGCATAACACATAAACAACCGCAGGGCCATTCCTGTCTGTGCGATCATGGCACAACGATGGGAATGGCCCTGCGGCTGTTTGGGGAATGTGCCCGTGGGCGTTTCGCGATGCGGTTTGCGTTTATAGGAACTTCATGAGGATGTCCCACACGGCGATGATGTGGCAAACGGAACCCATCAGCACAAAGAAATGGAACACCGTGTGCATGAAGCGGCGCCGGTTCAGACTATAGAAGATCGCGCCCGTGATGTAGCTCACGCCCTCGCCGATGATCCACCAGAACGATGTGCGCGGCAGGGCGTCGATGAGCGGCTTGAAGGCAACGAGCACACTCAGGCCCATCACCACGAAGCAGATGGTCTCTACGTTGCTGTGGCCCTTCAGGCCGCGGAAGCTCACGATGGTGCCCGCGATGGCCGCCGACCAGATGAAGATGAACAGGGTCCAACCCCAATAGCCTTGGTCGCGCAGGCAGATGAGCGTGATGGGCGAGTAGGAACCGGCGATGTGCCAGTAGATGGCGGCGTGGTCCCACTTGCGCAAACGCTCCTTCCAAGGCGACCAGGCGCTCAAGGCGTGGTAAACCGTGGAGGCGATGTACGAGCAGATCATGCCAAAGAGATAGAGAATGATGCCCGCCGTGGCCCAACCGTTGCCCACCTGGAAGCACCAAACGAGGAAGATGGTGCCGAAGACGATGCCTAAGGCTATGCCGCCGGCATGGCTCCAACTGTTCCATAACTCTTCCTTGTGATTGAAGAAAATGCGCCGTTTCATCGTGTTTTTTGTCGTTAAGGGTGATCAGACGATAGGCAATGCGATGCCTTCTATCTTTTGGTAAATGTCGAGCGCGTAGATGTCGGTCATGCCGCTGATGTAGTCGAGCACGGCCATGATGCGGGTCTCCAGGTGCGGACTGTTGATGTCGTACTGGCTGCTGAACCTGCTGATGAGTTGTTGGGAGTGGAACTTCTCGGGGTGGACAGCCGCCGAGATAAGCGTCTCCATCAGGGTCTCCATGATTTTGTAACCGCTCAGCTCTACGTCGAGCACCGGTTTGCTGCGGTAAATCTTGGCGCGCGACAGTTCGACGCAACGCTGGTAAGCCTCGCGCAGGGGCGTGTCGATGTGCTTGATGAGGCTTCCGGTGAATGTGCCTTGCAGAATCTCGTCCTCGTGATTTACAAACGTGTTGACGCAGGCGTGCTCCAAGGCGCCCACCACACAGGCTCGCATGTAAACCACCTGTTCGTTGCGGTCGGTCACGCCCTCGTCGTCGAGGCGCCGCAGGATGTTGGCTTGGCCCTCGGCGTCGAAGAAGCCGAGCAGCAGGTTGCGCGTCTCCTCAAACGAGAGGATCTTCAGTTTGTGTGAGTCCTCTATGTCCATAATCTCGTAACAGATATCGTCGGCGGCCTCCATCAGGTAAACCAGCGGATGGCGCGCGTAGCGAAGAGGCTCGCCGGGGGCGGAGAGACAAATAAGGCCCAATTCATCGGCAATTCTCTGGAAGCTCGAAGCCTCCGACTCGAAGAAGCCAAACTTGCCGTGAGCGCCGGCGTGCTGGCTCGAGAAGGGGTATTTCACGATCGACGCCAAAGTGGAGTAGGTCATGACATAACCGCCCGCGCGGCGCCCCACAAACTGGTGGACCAGCAGGCGGAAGGCATTGGCGTTGCCCTCAAAGTGGGTGATGTCTTGCCAAATGGCGTCGCTCACCTCGCTGCGCAACGTAGAGCCGGGACCCTCGGTGAAGTAGGTCTGGATGGCCTTCTCGCCCGAATGGCCGAAGGGTGGGTTACCCATGTCGTGGGCGAGGCCCGCCGTTTGCACAATCGTTCCTATCTCCTCAAACAGCGTGCCGCGAAGCTCCGGGTGCTTGTCCGTCAGGCGGCGCGCCACGTCGTCGCCCAGCGACTTGCCCAGCGACGACACTTCCAATGAGTGGGTAAGGCGGTTGTGGACGAAGATGCTGCCCGGAAGGGGAAACACCTGCGTCTTGTTTTGCAAGCGACGGAAAGGGGCTGAGTAGATCAGACGGTCGCCGTCGCGCTTAAATTCGGAGCGGTCGTCGTGGCGAAGGGCATGGCGCTTCTCCTGCCCAAAACGCTTGTTGGAGATGAGTTGGGTCCAGTTCATGTTGGTTCTTGTTTCAAATCACAGCACGCCAAAGTGTTGAGACTGTGAGGGTTGGTTTGGCAAAGTTACGTTTTATTTCTCCATTTTTCGCCTTTTTAATAATTAAAAAGTATATAAGTGGACGGAATTTAGTAATTTTGCAATTGTTATGTTGAATATCAAAGTAGTCAATACTGGCCACCAGCCGCTTCCGGCTTACGCCACCCATCAGAGCGCAGGTCTCGACCTTCGCGCCAACCTGTCAGAGCCCATCGTGTTGCACCCCTTGGAGCGAGCCCTCGTTCCCACGGGCTTGCACATCGCCTTGCCCGACGGCTACGAGGCTCAGGTGCGTCCGCGCAGCGGATTGGCCCTCAAGCATGGCATCACCGTACTCAACACACCGGGAACCATCGACGCCGATTATCGCGGTGAGCTCAAGGTATTGCTCGTCAATTTCTCCAACGACGACTTCGTGGTGAACGACGGCGAGCGCATCGCACAGATGGTGGTGGCGCGTTATGAGCAGGTGCAGTTTGAGACCGTAAGCGTGCTCGATGAGACGGAGCGCGGCGAAGGGGGCTACGGCCATACGGGTGTGAAATAATGGAGGAGCATAGGCGTTGATGTGTAAACGAGCAAGATATTACCTGTTGTTGGCCATCGCTGTTGTGGCGATGGGTGGGCAAATTGTGTCGGCGGCAAGTAAGAAAAAGGCGAAGAAACCGGTCGTTTTGGCCGTTGCCGACACGCTGAGCTACAACGACAGTAGAAGGTACAACTATTTCTTCTTGGAGGCTGTAAGGCAACAAGGGGCGGGGCATTACGCTGCCGCATTCGACCTCTTGAACCATTGTCTCGACATCAACCCCAAGGCGGCCGAGGCTTACTTCCTCAGGGCGCGCTACTTGTCGATGTTGCGCAAAGACTCGTTGGCGCTCAACGATCTTGAGAAAGCGGCCAGTCTGCAACCGGGAAACGCCATCTACCAAGAGAAGGTGGCGCAGTTCTATATCGGAATGGGCAATTTCGACAAGGCCACCAAGGCCTATGAGCAGCTCTATGCCAACAATCGCGACCGGAGCGATGTGCTCAATGTGCTTGTCCAACTCTACCAACAGCAGAAGGATTATGGAAAGATGATCGAGGCCATCAACAAGATGGAGGAGCTGGAGGGCGTCGACGACCAGTTTGAAATGGCCAAGATGAACGTCTATGAGATGATGGGCAACACGCGGAAAGCTTACCTAACCTTGAAGCGTTTGGCAGATAGCCACCCCAACGACAAGACGTTTACCGTCATGTTGGGCAATTGGCTCATGCAGCATAAGATGCGAAAGGCGGCTTATAAGCTCTTTGCACAGACCTTGAAAGAGGAACCCGACAACACCTATGCGCAAAGTTCCATGTACGATTATTACCGCTCGTCGGGCAACGACTCGCTGGCGCGGCAGATGATGGACCACATACTCTTGGGTAAAAACACGCCGGCTGATAGCCGCATGCAGTTTCTCAAGCAGGCCATTCAGGAAAATGAGCAAAAGGGTGGCGACTCCATGCAGATCATCCATCTATTGGATCGGGTGAGGCAAGTGGTGCCCAAGGATGTGCAGGTGGCCGAGATGCGCGCGGCCTATTTCCAAATGAAGAAGATGCCGACGGCCGTGGTCGACTCGGCGTTGATGCAACTTCTCGACATCGCCCCCGACAATGCCTGGGCACGGTTCCAACTCGTCCAAAGCAAATGGGCGACACAAGATTGGAAACTGGTGGCCTCTTTGGCGGAGCCGGGAATGCTGTATAACCCCGATGAAATGGCCTTTTATTATTTCACCGGACTCGCCAGGTTTTACCAGGAGGACGACAAGGGAGCGTTGGATGCCTTCCAGCGTGGAACCGTAGAAATCAACGACAAGAGCAATCCCGACATTGTGAGCGACTTCTATGCCATCATGGGCGATATCTATCATAGCCAAGGCGAGAAGGAAAAGTCGTATGCGGCTTACGATAGTTGCTTGCAGTGGAAGCCCGATCATATCGCTACGCTCAACAACTACGCTTATTTCCTGTGTACCGAGGGTGGAAACCTGAAGAAGGCGGAGGAGATGAGCGCCAAGGTGGTGAAAGCTGAGCCGACCAATGCCACCTACCTGGATACTTACGCTTGGATTCTCTTCTGCGAGGAACGGTATGCGGAGGCGAAGTTTTACATGGACGCCACATTGAAGAACGATACCGATTCTGCCGTTAGCGCCGCCGTGCTCGAGCATGCGGGCGACATCTATATGAAGGTGGGAGAGAAGGAACAGGCATTGGAATTTTTGCAAAAGGCCATCGAGGCTGGTGGCGACAAGGATGCGTTGACACGTAAAATGAACTTATATAGGAAAGAGAAATGAAAACGTCATTATTCAAAATATGTCTGATTTGCGCACCGTTGGCTTTGGCTTCGTGTGGCGCAAAGAAATCGTTGGTGAAGGATAACGCAACTGTACCCACAACGCAGGCGACGCACAAGCATGCCGAAGAGATGCAGTTGGCGTTCGTGCAGAAGGTAAGCGACCAAAAGGTTTACGCCAAAAACATTGTCAGCGGTCTGTCGTTCACGGCCAACATGGATGGCAAGAGCATCACCCTGCCGGGTGCCCTCCGCATGCGCCGCGATCAGGTGATACGCTTACAGATCTTCATTCCGTATATCGGAACGGAGGCCGCGCGCATCGAGTTTACACCCGATTATGTATTGGTGGTCGACCGGTTGCATAAGCAATACGTCAAGGGCGACTACAATCAGCTCGATTTCTTGCGTAACAATGGCTTGAGTTTCTATTCCTTGCAAGCCTTGTTCTGGAACCAACTGATGTTGCCGGGAACCAATCGCGTGAGCGAGGGAGACCTCGCGAAATTCGACGTTAACCTCGATGGAATGGGGCAAAATGTGCCTATTATGCTGAAAAATGGTAATCTTGCCTTCACCTGGCAGGCCAATCGAAACAGCGGATTGATAGCTCAGGCGGTGGTGGCTTATACCAGTCGTTCGCAAGGCAACTCGACGCTTACGTGGAAATACGATAACTTCAAGGCATTGGGAGCCAAGAGCTTCCCGGCCACGCAGGAGTTCTCGTTTGCCACCAACGCTACTAAGCAGGCGCGAAAGGCTACGGTCAAACTGGCGTTAGACGCCCTGAAGACTTCCGACGACTGGGAGACCAATACCGTGGTGTCGAGCAAATATAAGAAGGTGGAGGTCCAAGACATCCTCGGTAAGCTGTTGGAGATGTAAGCCCTGAGGGGATAAGTCTTAGTAATGTAATCTTTGCCGCTTGAAGAAAGATAGAATGAGAAGATTTTTGTGCATCATGTTGAGCCTGGCCTTGGTGATGGTTGCCGGGGCGCAGACCAAGAAAACGAATACGGCCCGCAAGCAAACGCGCACCACAACGGTGCAGCGAAAGCGGACGCAAACGGTTCGCAAGAAGGCGCAACCGGTAAAAAAGAAGACGCAGACGAAGCAAGCCTCGACGGCTAAAAAGCAAAACAACGCGGCGCGTTACTCCAATGCGTCGATCCGTGGACTGCAAAACCAGCGCGCGGCCATTCAGAAGAAGATCCGAGAACAGGAGAAGGCGTTGAAGGCCAACAAGGAGGATGTGGCCCAGCGTTTGAAGAACCTGATGGCCATCAATGGTGAGATCGACCAACGGCAAAAGAACATCGACAACATCCAAACGGACATTAAGCATATCGAAGGCAACATCGGCATCCTGAAATCGCAGCTCGCCACGTTGCAGTTGCAGCTGAAAGACCGACAGGCACGATATGTGAAGTCGATGCGATACATGGCTCGACATCGCTCGGTGCAAGACCGATTGATGTTCATCTTCTCCGCAAAGAACTTTGCTCAGATGTATCGGCGTCTGCGCTTCGTGCGCGAATATGCCCAGTATCAGAGGGCGCAAGGTGAGGCGGTTAGGGCCAAACAGAACCAGGTGACGCAGAAAAACACGCAACTGGAGAATGTGCGGGGCCAAAAGAACAACCTCCTTTATCAAGGTAAACAGGAGAAGGAAAAACTCGAGGGCAACAAGAACGAGCAGCAGCAGATTGTCCAAGGATTGCAAAAACAACAGAAAACCATTCAGGCTATCATAGCCGAGCAGCATAAGAAAGACGCCGTTTTGAACGCCCAAATCGACCGATTGGTCGAGATTGAGGTGCAAAAGGTGCGTGAGCGTGCCGCCGCCGAGGCCAAGCGTAAGGCCGCCGCGGCTGAGGCTGCCAAACGAAGGGCGGCTGAGATTGCGCGCAAACAGGCTGAGGCCAAGCGGGCCGCCGAGGAGAATGCGCGGCGTATCGCTGAGGCAAAGGCACGTGAGGAACGCCTGAAAGAGGAGGCTCGCAAGGCTGCTGCCGCTGAGGCGGAGGCACGTCGGGCACGCGCTGAGGCTGCCGAAGCGGCCAAGGCAAGGGCTCGTGAGCAAGCGCTGGCTGAGGAAAGGGCTCGCCAAAAGGCTACGGCTCGTGAGCTGGCGAGAAGCGCCGCAAAGGCCGAGGCTGCCGCAAAGGCCGCCGCCGACAAGGAGGCTGCTGCCCAACGAATGGCCGCCGAGGCTGCTGCCCGTAAGCAACGGGCTGAGCAGGCTGCCCGCGAGGCTGAGTCGGCACGACTGGCTGCCGAGCGTAAGCAGAAGGCCGACGTAGCCCGTGCCAGGGAGGAAATTGCCGACGCGAAGGAAAATGCGGAAGAGATGGTGAAGTTCTCGTCTGTCGACCGTATGATGAACAGTGGCTTTGAGGCCAACCGTGGACGCCTTCCCATGCCCATCACGGGTAACTATAAGATCGTGAGTCACTTCGGACAATACCAGGTGGCCGGCCTGAAGGGTGTGACGCTCGACAACAAGGGCATCAACATCATGGGTGGCGCAGGTTGCCAGGCACGTGCTGTCTATGACGGCGAGGTGAGTGCGGTCATTGGCTATGGTGGCAACATGGTTGTCATGGTGCGTCATGGCGCATACATATCTGTCTATTGTAACTTGAAGTCGGTTAGCGTTAGCCGTGGCCAAAAGGTCAGTACCCGACAAATATTGGGTACTGTTGGTTCCGACCATATCCTCCAATTCCAGTTGCGTAAGGAACGCGCCAAGCTGAATCCTGAGTCTTGGCTTGGGCGCTAAAGGGCCAAACCGTATCAATAGGGAAAAGGCGCAAACCCTTCATTTTTGACGATTACATCGTTCTTTTCTGCGATAAAAGGATGTCCTTAAGGGGAATCGGAATCTAAAAACGCAAGGGGCGCTCATCGCATTTGTGATGAGCGCCCCTTGCGTTTCTTATGTTTCTTCCTTGCGTTTCTTATGTTTCCCACTTTCGCTTCTTGGGATTTGCCCTTGCGTGTCTTATATATCCTCCTCGCACTTCTTATGTTCCAAACAGACTTAGGTTGTTTGTGAGTCTTGCGCTGAGGATGGTGAATTATCGCTTTTGTGCCAAGTCGGCTGTGGAGAGGTTCTTGCTTTTGCGATGACGGCTATTCTTGGGAAGATGTGTGACGGATGTCGCGACCGTCGAGAAGGCTGGTATAGGTGTCGAAGGCATGCTCCATTTCGCTAATTTTCACGAATTCATCGGCGCTGTGACTGCGCGAAGACTCGCCCGGACCAAGCTTGAACGAAGGGAACGGCATGAGCGCTTGGTCGCTCAGAGTGGGCGAACCGTAGGGCGTCATGCCCATGTTGACACACGCTCTCACCAACGGATGGTCGGGGTCGATGTGCGAAGAGTGAAGGCGGAATGAGTGTGCTTGGACATCGCACTTCACGTTTTGCTGGATGATGTCGTACACTTCCTCGTTTGTGTAATACTCGTTGGTTCTCACATCCACCAACATTTGGCATGTGTCGGGTATGACATTGTGCTGCGTTCCCGCATGAACCACCGTCAGCGTCATCTTTGTTGGGCCGAGGAATGGGCTTACCTTGTCGAACTGATAGTCGCGAATCCATCGCATGTCGTCGAGCGATTCGTAGATGGCGTTGACACCTTCGTTGCGCGCAGCGTGCCCACTCTTGCCATGTCCGATGAGGTCGAGTACCATCAGCCCTTTCTCAGCGATGGCTGGTTGCATGCCTGTCGGCTCACCCACGATGGCCACATCCATGTGGGGCAATAATGGAAGTACGCGGCTGATGCCGTCTTTGCCTGATATTTCTTCCTCGGCCGATGCCAAGTAAATGAGGTTGTAGGGCTGCGGTCTAAGTGATAAGAATCGAAAAACCTGTAGGAGCGTGGTCAGTCCGCCCCCGCAATCGTTGCTTCCCAGGCCATAGATCCGGTCGTCCTCGACGCTTGCCCTGAATGGGTCGCGAGTCCATGAAATGGCCGGTTTCACCGTGTCGATATGAGCGTTGAGCAGTAAGGTCGGTTTCTGCTCGTCGTATCCATCGGCCATCAGCCACAGATTGTTGGCCTCGCGATGAGGTGCGAGACCGTAACTCTTCATCCGTTGCTCCATGAGGTCGGCCGCATCTTTCTCCTCTCGGCTAACGCTCGGTGTGTTAATCAAGGCGCACAGCAAATCGATGGCGTCTGTTACATAATCCTGATGTTTCATAACGCAGGCAAAATTAAGAAAAAACACCAAATTATTTCCTACTTTAAGGAATATTCTTTAACTTTGCATGAAATAAGAGTAGTGCGCTGATTGAAGACCGCGTGTCCTCGGCTCAGCGTCTGCTTGGACTTTGCGTAAAAATTAAAAGCCTATCCATCATGCAGAATTTAAGTCATCTCTCTGTGCTCATCCATGAGCAGGCTAAGAAGTATGGCTCGCGCCCCGTTCTGACTTTCCGTAGTTTTGGAAGTCTGAAATGGAAGACAGTTTCCTGGAATCAGTTTTCTTTGCGCGTGAAGCAAGTGAGCAATGCCTTGTTGAATCTTGGCATTAAGCCCCAGGAGAAGATAGCGGTGTTCTCGCAAAACTGCATCCAATATCTCTATACAGATTTTGGAGCGTACGGAATTAGGGTAGTGTCCATTCCTTTTTATGCAACCAGTTCCGAGAGCCAAATACAGTACATGATCAACGACGCCGAGGTAAAGTACCTGTTTGTTGGCGAGCAAGATCAGTACGATAAGGCTCATCGCATATTCCCTTTGTGCCCTTCGTTGGAGCGAATCATTATCTTTGATGAGAGCGTGCGCGTTAGTTCGCACGATCCCAACGCCATTTATTTCGAGGACTTCCTGAGGTTGGGCGAGGGCCTTCCGCGCCAGACGGAGGTCGAAAAGCGTTGGGCCGAGGCCAACGAGGACGACGTTTGCAACATCCTTTATACCAGTGGCACCACAGGAGCGAGCAAGGGCGTTATCCTGAACTATCGTCAATACAATGCCGCCATAATTGCCAACGGCAAGTGTGTGGGCGTCTCCGACAAGGACCGCGCTATCAATTTCTTGCCTTTCACACATGTGTTTGAGCGTGGATGGTCGTATTTGTGTCTTTCCGTGGGTGCCCAACTCATCATCAATACTTATCCAAAGGAAATCCAAGACTCCATGCGCGAGACCCATCCCACATGTATGTCGAGCGTGCCTCGCTTCTGGGAGAAGGTTTATCAGGCCGTGAAGGCCAAGATGGATGAGGCCAGTGGTGTGCAGCGCAAGCTCTTCAACCACGCCCTTAGTGTTGGTCGCCGCCACAACATCGAGTATCTTGCCAATGGCAAACGTCCGCCTTTGGCCTTGGCTCTCGAGTATAAGTTGGTTAACAACACGGTGCTCAGCATTGTCCGTAAGCAACTGGGCCTGGAGCATCCCAATATCTTCCCAACCGCTGGAGCTTACGTCTCGCCCGAAGTGGAGCAATTTGTCCATTCCATCGGCATAACGATGATCGTAGGCTATGGCCTCACAGAGAGTTTGGCCACCGTTTCGTGCGACCGCCCCAAGCAAAAATACACCATTGGTTCTGTGGGAAGACTCATTGATGGCATTGAGCTGAAGATTGGCGAGAACGATGAGATCCTGCTCAAGGGTCCCACCATCACTCCCGGCTATTACCACCGCGACGAAGCCAATGCGCAATCATTCGACAAGGATGGCTTCTTCCATACTGGCGACGCCGGCTACATGAAGGATGGTGAGCTCTTCCTTCGCGAGCGCATTAAGGACCTCTTCAAGACCAGCAACGGTAAGTATGTGGCACCTCAGATGGTCGAGTCGATGCTGTTGGTCGACAAGTATGTTGATCAGGTGGCCGTCATTGCCGACCAGCGTAAGTTTGTTTCGGCGCTCATTGTACCCGAGTTCCATCTTATCGAAGAGTGGGCACGCGAGCATGGCATCGCCTTTGAGAACAACGAAGAGCTATGCGCCAACCCGAAGGTTCACGACATGATGATGGAGCGCATTGCCACGTTGCAGCAGTCGTTGGCGGGCTATGAGCAGATCAAACGTTTCACCTTGTTGCCCCATCATTTCTCGATGGAATCGGGCGAATTGACCAATACGCTGAAGATGCGTCGCCCCATTATCTATAAGAACTACAAGGACGTAATCGATAAGATGTACGAGGAATAGGCCGATGGTGCCCAAGCCACACCCCGCCCATTGTCTCATTATGCAAGAATAACAAACGATGATAACAGCAGATCAATTGAAAGATGTGATGGACCGCGCTGAAAAGCTCCATCATTATCTTAATATCGACCAAAAGAAAGTGGAGTTTGAGGAGGAACAGTTGCGCACCCAGGCTCCCGATTTCTGGGACGACCCCAAGCGGGCACAGGTCCAGATGAAGAAAGTCAAGGACATTGAGAAATGGATTAAAGGCTACCAGAGCGTTCGTCAGAGCGCCGATGAGTTGCAGTTGGCTTTCGATTTCTATAAGGAGGAAATGGTTACCGAGGAAGAGGTCGACGCCGATTACGCCAAGGCCATCCATGCCATCGAGGAGCTTGAGCTGAAGAACATGCTCCGCCAGGAGGAAGATTCGATGGACGCCGTGATGAAAATCAACTCTGGCGCGGGTGGCACTGAGGCACAAGACTGGGCCCAGATGCTCATGCGCATGTATATGCGTTGGTGCGAGGCCAATGGCTACAAGGTTACCATCACTGACCTTCAGCCCGGTGAAGAGGTCGGCGTGAAGAGCATGACCATGACCATCGAGGGTGGCGAGTATGCCTACGGCTTCCTGAAGAGCGAGAATGGTGTGCACCGTTTGGTGCGCGTGTCGCCCTATAACGCCCAAGGCAAGCGCATGACCAGCTTCGCCAGCGTCTTCGTCACACCGCTTGTCGACGACACCATCGAGGTGTATGTCGATCCCGCCAAGGTCAGTTGGGACACCTTCCGCAGTTCCGGCGCCGGTGGACAGAACGTGAATAAGGTGGAGTCGGGTGTCCGATTGCGCTATCAATACGAAGACCCCGACACGGGTGAGAAGGAGGAAATCCTCATTGAGAACACCGAGACGCGCGACCAGCCCAAGAACCGCGCCAAGGCCATGCAGCTCTTGAAGAGCCAGTTGTACGACCGTGCGCTGAAGAAGAAGCAAGAGGCCCAGGCCAAGATCGAGGCAGGCAAGAAGAAGATCGAGTGGGGAAGCCAAATCCGCAGCTATGTCTTCGACGACCGTCGCGTGAAGGACCATCGCACCGGCTATCAGACCTCCGACGTCGATGGCGTGATGGACGGCAAGATCGATGGCTTCATCAAGGCCTACCTCATGGAGTTCCCCACCGAGGAGGAGGCTCAGTAGGCCCTATGGTTTGCATCACTAAAAACCTTAAAATATTGAAGATATGAGTAAAAAGAAAGTAGACAAGCATCCCGTAGTGCACGAGGTGAACCAGACGGCTCGTCCTCGCAAGCGTCAGAATCATGAGCAAAAGCAGAAGGATAAGGGTGAGGTCGTTGTCAAGTGGATATTTGGCGTCCTTTTCGCACTTTCCATCCTTTATATTATTTGGTCAATGTATATTGCATAAAAATGAGTGGACTTGAGATAGAACGCAAGTTTCTCGTTAAGAAAGGCGACGCTTACAAAGGCGCCGCCTTTTCTTGTAGCCACATCCAGCAAGGCTACATCCCCGCTGAAGGGGCCACGGTTCGCATCCGCATCCGCGACGAGAAAGGCTACCTGACCATAAAGAGTCATAGCACCAATGGCGGCCTGAGCCGTTATGAGTTTGAGAAAGAGATCAGCCTTGATGAGGCCACGCACCTGATGGCCTTATGCCGAGGAGGCGTGGTCGACAAGCATCGCTGGCTGGTGAAGAGCGGTTCCCACACGTTCGAGGTCGACGAGTTTCATGGCGCCAACGCCGGTTTGGTGGTGGCCGAGGTGGAACTTGGCAGTGAGGACGAATCCTTCGAGAAGCCCGATTTCATCGGTCCCGAGGTCACGGGCGACGTTCATTTCCGCAACTCGCACCTTCTTTCCGACCCTTTCTGCAACTGGCGACAGCTCGTGCCAGAAGCATACCAAGGCCCTGACCAATAAGCACGCCGATGCCGTCGGCCAACCAGTCGACGACATCGCCACTTCGTTGTCCTCCCGTGCAAGTGGCCTGCACCACCTCGATGAGTCCACCCATGAGCAGGGGGATGATGAAAGCCCAAGTGCGCAGAAACCGCTTGTTGATGGTGTGACGATTGAAGGCGTGCTCAGTCCACACCACCGCACACAGGCCGCCATACATCACGAAGTGGGTCCACTTGTCGATCATGCTGATGCCGTCGAGTGGCGTTTCGGGCATGGGTATGAGGCAAAGCACCCAAATAACGGTTACGCATATCCAAGAGAATGGGTAACATCTTAAAATATCATACGGATTTTTCATTTTTACTTTCACTTTAATGCAAAAGTAGATAATATTTTGTAATTTTGCAAGCGTTTAATGATGAAAAGGTTAGTATGTTAGAAGAAAGAGCAAGCTTTGGAAGTAAGTTGGGAATGATCCTTGCCACCGCTGGCGGGGCGGTTGGCCTGGGCAACGTTTGGCGTTTTCCTTACATGGCCGGACAGAACGGAGGTGCCGCCTTTATCCTTATATATATAGGTTGCGTGTTGCTGTTGGGCATTCCCTGCATGGTGTCTGAGTTTATCATAGGTCGTCATGGCGCTTCCAACACCTATCGCGCTTATTCGAAGATGTCGCACGGCAACGCCTGGAAGTTTGTGGGATTGCTGGGCGTTCTCACCGGTTACCTCATCACTGGCTATTACGCCGTGGTGTCGGGCTGGTGCCTCCAGTACATCTACGCGTCGGTTGCCGGACAGTTGCATGGCGACCCCTCGTTTGTGAAAAGCTATTTCCAATCGTTCTCCACCGACCCCATCCGTCCCATCATTTGGCTTGTAGCCATTTTGCTCATCACCCATTTCGTCATCATCCATGGCGTTCGCGGAGGCATTGAGAGGGCCTCCAAGTTGCTCATGCCCACCCTGTTCGTCCTGCTGTTGGTCATCGTTGTGGCCTCGTGCATGCTTCCCGGCGCCGACAAAGGCATCGATTTCCTGTTCAAGCCCGACTTTGGCAAGGTTGACCGCGGCTTGTTCCTTGGCGCCCTGGGCCAGTCGTTCTATTCGTTGAGCATCGCCATGGGTTGCATCTGCACCTACGCCTCTTATTATACCCGCCAAACCAACCTGCTGCAATCGGCCGTGCAGATCTCGGTCATCGACTCGTTGGTGGCCATCCTCGCCGGCCTGATGATTTTCCCCGCCGCCTTCTCGGTGGGCGTCAACCCCGACAGCGGTCCGTCGCTCATCTTCATCACCCTTCCCAACGTGTTCAACCAAGCCTTCGCCAGCATGCCCATCCTGGGATGGGTCATCTCGTTGTTGTTCTATGCGTTGCTATCGTTGGCCGCCCTCACCTCGCTCATGTCGCTCCACGAAGTGAGCACCGCGTTCTTCTATGAGGAGCTCCACATCACCCGCGATAAGGGCGCCGTCATCGTCACCGTTACCACCATCATCATTGGAGCGTTCTGCTCGCTCTCCTTAGGGCAGTTTGATGGTCTGCGCATAGGCGACAAGTCGCTCTTCGACGTGTTCGACTTTGTTACAGGCCAAATCTTCCTTCCTCTTGGCGGATTTCTCACCTGCCTGTTCCTGGGCTGGTTTGTTCCCAAGCGCTTGGTGAAAGACGAGTTTACCAACTGGGGCACCGTTAGCGGCCGCTTCTTTGGCGTCTTCCTTTTCTTGGTACGCTTCGTGTGCCCGTTGGCCATTCTCAGCATATTCCTCCATCAGTTCAACGTAATATAACCGGCGCCTTCCTCCCACGGCGCTACCATACCCCCACACATCAACATGACAGAACGTGGTAATTTTGGAACCAAGATAGGCGTGGTGCTCGCTACGGCAGGCTCCGCCGTTGGCTTAGGCAACATTTGGCGTTTTCCCTATATGACCGGCCAGGATGGTGGCGCCGCCTTCATCCTGGTTTATGCCGTGTGCATCCTTTTGTTGGGCATTCCCGGCATGGTGGCCGAGTTTGTTGTGGGTCGCCATGGCGCATCCAACGCCGTTCGCGCCTATTATAAGATGGGCGGACGATGGTGGTCGGCCATTGGATACATGGGCACCGTCACCTCCATGATTATCCTCGGCTTCTACGCCGTTATTGCCGGATGGTGCCTGCAATACCTTGTGGCCTCGTTTATGGGCAACCTTCATGGCGACGCCAACTATGTAGCCACCTATTTCAAGACCTTCTCGTCAGCCCCCTGGCAGCCCCTTCTGTGGACCATAGTGTTCATAGTCATCACCCACCTGGTGGTGATCCGTGGCGTTCGAAAAGGCATCGAGAAGTTCAGCAATGCCCTCATGCCCATCCTCTTCGTGCTGTTGCTGGTCATCGTGGTGGCCTCCTGCCTCCTGTCCAATGCCGGCAAGGGCGTTGAGTTCCTGTTCAAGCCCGATTTCTCACGCATGTCGCAAAGTGTGTTGCTCGACGCCCTTGGCCAAGCCTTCTTCTCCCTCTCGCTCGGCACGTCGTGCCTCTGCACCTACGCCTCCTACTTCAGTAGGCAAACCAACCTGCTGAAGACCGCCGGACAGATCGCTTGCGTCGACACCCTCATCGCCATCCTCGCCGGCCTGATGATCTTCCCCGCCGCCTTCTCCGTGGGCATCCGCCCCGACAGCGGCCCGTCGCTTATCTTCATCACCCTTCCCAACGTGTTCCAGCAAGCGTTCAGCCCCACCTTGGGCTATGTGGTGGCCATCCTCTTCTATGCGCTCCTGGCGCTGGCCGCCCTCACGTCCACCATCTCCATGCACGAGATAGGCACCTCCTTCTTCTATGAGGAGCTCCACATCTCGCGCAGGCGAGGCGCCATCATCGAGACGGTGGTTTGCTGCGCCATCGGTGTGCTCTGCTCCCTGTCGTGTGGCGCCGTCGACATCAGCTTGTTCGGCAAGTCGTTCCTCGACTGCTGCGACTTCCTCACCTCCAACATTCTCTTGCCCCTTGGTTCCTTCTTCACCTGCATCCTCGTGGGATGGGTGGTGCCCCGACGGGTGGTCAAGGACGAGGTGTCCAACTGGGGCACGCTGCGCGTGTCGGTCTATGCCGTGTGGCTCTTCATCATCCGCTTCATCTCGCCCGCGTGCATCTTGCTGGTGTTCCTCCATCAGATGGGCTTCGTCTAATACGCCATCCATCCTACTAACCTAACCTATCCATCGACGTGAAACTCAAAGATTTTCTCTATTTCAACCGTTCCGACCGCAATATCGTCATCTTTTTCCTGACGTTGCTGGTGGTTGCCGGCACCCTCGTTTCTTACTTGGGGTGCGAAACCGATACACCCTTGGCCCTGGCTCCAGATAGTCTCCCCACGGCCGACAGCGCACGCCCGTCGAACCGTCGCGCCGCCACCTATTATTCCGACCAAGGTGGTTATTACCGCCAAGACGACGTAAGGCGGCCCGAACGTTTCGCGTTCGATCCCAACACCGCCGACAGCAGCCAGTTGCTTCGCTTAGGATTGCGCCCGTGGCAGGTGCGTAGCATCTATCGTTACCGTGCCAAGGGCGGCATCTATCGTCAGCCGTCCGACTTCGCCCGGCTCTATGGGCTTACACAAAAGGAGTATCGCGAGCTGGAGCCCTATATCCGCATCGGTGCCGATTACCAACCCGCCGCCGACCGCTATGCCACCCACCATGAGGCTCGCCGCGACAGTTTGAAGCCCACTTACCCCGCGAAGCTCCAACTCTCACAAACCATCGATCTCAACACCGCCGACACCGCATTGCTGAAGCGTGTGCCCGGCATAGGCTCTTACTTTGCGCGCGAGATAGCCCATTACCGCCAACGGCTGGGCGGTTTTTACAGTGCCGACCAACTGCTCGAGATCGACGATTTTCCCGAGAAGGCCCTCTCGTATTTTGTGATCCACGACAAGCCCGCCAAGATTGCCGTGAACCGTCTGACGCTCAACCAGCTCAAGCGCCATCCCTACATCAACTATTACCAAGCCAAGGCCATCACCGATTACCGCCGCTTGCGTGGACCGCTGAAGAGCCTCGCCGATTTGCGCTTGCTCAAAGACTTCACCCCCGAGGACATGGAACGCCTGAGCCACTACGTGGAGTTCTGATTCGAGGTTGCCAGTGGTCCCACCCATGGGTCGACCACAGGCCGCGCCTCGTGCCACCCGTCCTGATTTTTTGCTAAAAAGTTGTGCGCCGATTTGGGTTGAAATAGCGCACGAAAAAGTTGTTTTTGCGTGTTTGGAACGCAAAATCGGCGCTTCGCTTTTGCCTTTAGGCATCTTTCGAGTTGCGAAACATGCCCGATCGAGACGCCGCTTGGCATGTTTCCCACTGCGAAAGGCCATGTATTGAGCCTCGGTTAGGCATGTTTTGTGGTGTGGAATGTGAAATGTTGAGTGTGGAATGAAGTCTTTGGATGGTAAGTGGCTGAGTGTTAGGATGATGCGTAAAAACGCTGAGAATCGCGTATTTCGGCCAAATATTTCCGTCGTGGAAAACAAACGTGTAGTTTTCTGTATAGATTGTTATAATAATTCGTTGTGCTTGCCACAACTGCTGTTGCACCTCTTGCGCTGCCGCGAGGCGCCCAAGGAGCGAACCTACCCACCCGCCAGTAGGCGCAATGCCGATGTGTGAACCGGCCACGCCGCATCGCCCCGTTTACCCGCGCTTGGCGCAGCCATTTGCAAAATGTATGCTTATACCCTTTTTCTGCATATAGGCGCACGGTCCTTCCTCAGTCGGGAAATTGCCTAACACGACTTATGAAGTGTGGATATACACCTTATTTTCTTCCCTATTATATAATGTATCCCTCTGTTCCGATATCTATTTGCCTCACGTTCCTAAGGAGAGCCGTTTGCTTACATTATGTATTTTATTCACCTTGAGCGCATATTTATAACGGTTGATTATGCTTTAAATGTAAGAAATATGTTTGAAATATAAGAAAAATGCAGATTTGTTTGCATGTTTGCATGATAAATAGTAACTTTGCGAACGGATAAGGAATAAAAATACATAGCATGAAGACAAAAGACCGCCGGCTTGAAGCCATCAAGATGATTATTTCAGGTAAAGAAGTAGGTAGTCAGGAAGAAGTGCTCAACGAGTTGCGCAAGGAAGGGTTCACGCTCACCCAAGCTACGCTGAGCCGCGACCTGAAGCAGCTGAAGGTTGCCAAAGCGGCCTCGATGAATGGCAAGTATGTTTATGTTTTGCCCAACGAGACCATGTATCGACGATCGCACAAGCCCCTATCGGCCGGTGAGATGTTGAGCAATCCCGGTTTCCTATCCATCAATTTCTCGGGCAACCTCGGAGTTATCAAGACTCGCCCAGGTTACGCCAGTTCCATTGCTTACAACATCGACAACAGTAACGTGCCCGAAATATTGGGTACCATCGCCGGCGACGACACCATTATTATCGTGCTTCGCGAGGGTGTCGACCATAACGCTCTTATAGACGGCATTAACGACATAGTAGATTTTTAACAACATCCATGAAAGACATTCAGGTAATGGTGGCCGATGAGAGCCATGTGAAATACGTCGACACCATTCTTCAGACCATTGCAGACGCCGCCAAGGTGCGCGGCACCGGCATCGCCAAGCGCTCACCCGAGTATGTGGCAACCAAGATGCGTGAGGCCAAGGCCGTCATAGCGCTTGAGGGCGAGCGCTTCGCAGGATTCAGTTATATTGAGACATGGGGTAACAAGCATTATGTAACCACCTCCGGACTGATCGTCCATCCCGACTACCGTGGCCTCGGACTCGCCAAGCGTATTAAGAACCTCACCTTCACGTTAGCCCGCGTGCGTTGGCCCCACGCCAAGATCTTCTCGCTCACGTCGGGATCGGCCGTGATGACGATGAACACCCAGCTGGGCTACCATCCCGTGACCTTCAACGACCTCACCGACGACGAGGCCTTTTGGCGAGGCTGCCAGGGATGCATCAACCACGACGTGCTGGAGCGTACCGGACGAAAGTTCTGCATCTGCACCGCCATGCTCTTCGACCCCGACGAGCACCTGCCCGCCAAGATTTCCCCAGAGGTCATGGAGCGCATACGCCGCATCGACGGGCTGAAAAGCACGGCCACGATGACCTCCGACGACTTTGGGGAGTCGTAGCCCGGTAGCTCGGAGCGGAGCAAATCGCAAGGAACAGAAACACCTATTATAATATAACAACAACAAAAACACCAAAATACATCCGTTCTTGTCCATGCGTCGGCCGTGAGCCGCAAGGCCATTGGGGCCAGCATGGGCCGGACGGGAAAAACAGGAGCATCATTATGAAAAAGAAAGTAGTGGTAGCCTTCAGTGGAGGCCTTGATACATCATACACCGTTATGAAACTCGCCCAGGAGGGCTGGGATGTCTATGCAGCATGCGCCAATACCGGTGGATTCAGCGCCGAGCAGTTGAAGACCAACGAAGAGAATGCCATCAAGTTGGGCGCCGTGAAGTATGTAACCCTCGATGTGACGCAGGAGTACTACGCCAAGTCGCTGAAATACATGATCTTCGGCAACGTGCTGCGCAACAACTGCTATCCCATCTCCGTGTCGTCGGAGCGCATTTTCCAGGCCATCGCCATTGCCCGCTACGCCAAGGAGATTGGCGCCGACGCCATTGCCCACGGATCGACGGGTGCCGGCAACGACCAGATACGCTTCGACATGACGTTCCTCGTCATGGCCCCTGGAGTGGAGATCATCACCCTGACGCGCGACAAGGAGCTCTCGCGCAAGGAGGAGGTCGACTACCTGAACGAGCACGGCTTCTTCGCCGACTTCACCAAGTTGAAGTATAGCTACAACGTAGGCATTTGGGGCACCAGCATCTGCGGTGGCGAACTGCTCGACCCCACCCAGGGACTGCCCGAGGAGGCCTACCTGAAGCACGTCACCGCCGAGGAGCCCGAGGCCGAGCTGCGCATCACTTTCGAGAAAGGCGAGATAGCCGCCGTCAACGGCGAGCCGTTCGACGATAAGGTCAAGGCCATCCAGAAGATCGAGGAGATAGGCGCCAGCTACGCCATCGGTCGCGACTGCAATGTGGGCGACACCATCATTGGCATCAAGGGCCGTGTGGGATTTGAGGCCGCAGCGCCCATGCTCATCATCGAGGCCCACCGCCTGCTGGAGAAGTCGACCCTCTCCAAGTGGCAGCAATATTGGAAAGACCAGGTGGCCAACTGGTACGGCATGTTCCTCCACGAGAGCCAATACCTGGAGCCCGTCATGCCCGACATGGAGGCGTTCCTCAGCAGTTCGCAGCGCCACGTCAATGGTACCGCCATCCTGAAGTTGCGCCCCTATGGTTTCCAGACCGTTGGCGTCGACTCGCCCGACGACCTCACGAAGTCGAAGCTCGGCGAGTATGGCGAGATGAACCACGGTTGGACCGCCGACGACGCCAAGGGCTTCATCAAGATCAGCTCTACGCCGCTGCGTGTGTTCTACGGCATGCACCCCGACGAGCAGCGTTAATAACCCCTAAACCCTCATGTCATGACTACAAACAAACGCCTTCTCCGCTCCTCATCCGACCGTTGGGTAGCAGGAGTGTGCGGCGGCATCGCCGAGTATTTTGGTTGGGATCCCGCCATCGTGCGCCTGGCCTACGTGCTGCTCTCCGTGTTCAGCGCCGCCTTCCCCGGCCTCTTGGTCTATATCATCCTTTGGCTCATCATGCCACAATACTAATCATCGACACCCATTATGATACGAATAGGAATACTGGGCGGCGCCGGATATACCGCCGGCGAACTCATCCGCCTGCTGCTCCATCACCCTGAGGCACAGCTGGTGTTTGTCAATAGCGAGAGCAACGCCGGCAACCTGCTGACCGATGTCCACGAGGGACTCTATGGCGACACCGATATGCGCTTCACCTCAGAGATGCCCTTCGACGCGGTCGACGTGGTGTTCTTCTGCTTCGGCCACGGAAAGAGTGAGGCGTTCTTGCGCGAGCATCATATCCCCGCGACGGTGAAGATCATCGACCTGGCCCAAGATTTCCGCTTGGCCGCCAGTAAGCCTTACGACTCCACGCAGCCCTATACGCCCGACAACCACGACTTCGTGTATGGTCTGCCCGAGATCAATAGGCAGCGCATAGCCGCCGCCCGCCACGTGGCCAACCCCGGTTGTTTCGCCACCTGCATACAGTTGGGATTGCTGCCCGCAGCCCACATGCAACTCATCGACAACGATGTCATGGTGAACGCCATCACGGGATCCACCGGAGCTGGCGTGAAGCCCGGTGCCACCACCCACTTCTCGTGGCGCACCGACAACCTCAGCGTGTACAAGGCCTTCCGCCACCAGCACGTGCCCGAGATACGGCAGAGCCTCAAGCAGGAGCAGGCCTCGTTCTCCGCGGCCATCGATTTCATACCTTACCGTGGCAATTTTGCGCGTGGCATCTTCGCCACCGAGGTGCTCCGCACCCAGGCCCAGGCCGATGCCATCGTGGAAGGCTACAAGGCGTTCTACGCCCATGAGCCGTTTACCCATTACGTCGACAAGCCGCTCGACATGAAGCAGGTGGTCAACACCAACAAGGCGCTGGTCCATTGCGACGTCATCGACGGCAAGTTGCTCGTCACGGCGTGTATCGACAACCTGCTCAAAGGTGCCGTAGGACAGGCCGTGCAGAACATGAACCTCATGTTTGGCATCAGCGAAACGACAGGCTTGGGCCTCAAGCCATCGGCCTTCTAACAAAGGGTGTGGGTGCCAAGGCGTCCACATCCACCCAACGTCCCTCCATCCGATGGAGGGCTTATGTGTAACAACCGGCCCGCATGCGCAGGGCCCCGAGACGACTAATGTAAGATGAAATTATTCGATGTATATTCCCTCTTCGCCATCAACATCGTGAAGGGAAAAGGAACGAGAGTTTGGGACGACAACGATCAGGAGTACCTCGACCTTTATGGTGGCCATGCCGTCATCAGCATAGGCCATTGCCACCCCCATTATGTGAAGGTGCTGGAGCGCCAGCTCTGCAACCTGGGCTTCTATTCCAACAGTGTCATCAATGGCCTGCAGGAGAAGGTCGCCGACCGGTTGGGCCGCGTGTCGGGCTACGACGACTACCAGCTCTTCCTCGTCAACAGTGGCGCTGAGGCCAACGAGAACGCCCTCAAGTTGGCCAGTTTCCACACAGGACGCACCCGTGTGCTGGCCGCTGGCCATGCGTTCCACGGCCGTACGTCGCTGGCGGTGGAAGCCACCGACAACCCGAAGATTGTGGCGCCCATCAACAACAATGGCCACACCACCTTCCTGCCGCTCAACGACCTGCCGGCCTGGGAGCGCGAACTGGCCAAGGGCGATGTGTGCGCCGTCATCATCGAGGCCATCCAGGGCGTGGGAGGCATCCGTCTGGCCACACCCGAGTTTGCGCAAGGACTGGCTGAGGCTTGCCGGAAGCATGGAACGGTGCTCATCTGCGACGAGATACAATGTGGCTATGGCCGTAGCGGTAAGTTCTTTGCCCACCAGTGGCTCGGCATCAAGCCCGACCTCATCACGGTGGCCAAGGGCATCGGCAACGGATTCCCCATGGGAGGCGTGCTCATCTCACCCCGCTTCGTTCCTGTCAAGGGACAGCTCGGAACTACCTTCGGCGGCAACCATTTGGCTTGCGCCGCAGCCCTCGCCGTGCTCGATGTGTTCAACAAGGAGCACCTCGTCGACAATGCCCATGAGGTGGGCGAGTATCTCATTGGCAAACTCAAGGAACTGCAGGAGACCGAGCCCCATATCCTTGAGGTGCGTGGTCGCGGCCTGATGATAGGTGTCGACCTCGACGTTCCCCACAAGGACGTGCGTGTGCCGCTCATCCATCAGGAGCATTGTTTCACCGGATGCGCCGGAACCAACGTGCTGCGCCTGCTGCCACCGCTCTGCCTCACCAAGGCCGACGCCGACCTTTTCGTCAGCAAATTCAAACACATACTCGATACATTATGAAGATAGCCATGATTGGAGTGGGCGCCATGGGAGGTGCCACCGTGCAGGGGCTGCTTCAGGTGCCGTCTGTCTGCCCAAGCGATATTATCGTGTCGAACCCCACGACGGCGAAGACCGACAGGTTCAAGGCCGTGGGGGCGCATGCCACAACCGATAACAAGGAGGCGGCAGCCAAAGCCGATGTGGTGTGCATCTGTGTCAAGCCGTGGCTCGTGGAGACGGTCTTCGACGAGATACGCGATGTGTTGCGACCCAAGGAGCAACTGCTCGTCATCATGGCGGCAGGTATCAGTCCTGACCAGGTGAAGCTGTGGTTGCCCGACACACCGCCCTTCTTCTTGGTTATCCCCAATATCGCCATTGCCCAGAAACAGTCGATGACGTTCGTCGTTCCCGTGGACGCCACGCCTGAGCAGACGGCGCTGGTGAAGGGCCTTTTCGATGAGATGGGTACGGCGTTGCTGACCGATTATCAACACCTCGCAGCCGGAACCACGCTGGCTTCGTGTGGTATCGCCTACGCCATGCGCTACATCCGTGCGGCGTCGGAGGGCGGTGTGGAGCTTGGTTTCAAGGCCGATGTGTCGAAGGAAATCGTGATGCAGACGCTGGAGGGAGCCGTCCAACTGCTCAGGGCCACGGGTATGCATCCGGAGCAAGCCATCGACCAGGTGACCACTCCGGGCGGACTGACCATCAAGGGGCTCAACGAGATGGAGCACGCGGGCTTTACGTCGGCCGTCATTCGTGGCCTGAAAGCCAGCACGAAATAGGCTTTGGGCCGTGCTTTTCACATTACACAAATATTTCTTAATAAGCAACCAATATGGATGAACAACTAAAACAAATTGGAGAACGACTCAAGGGGTTGCGCGATGCGCTCGATCTGACGGCCCAGGAGGTGGCCGACGCTTGCGGTCTTAATGTCGAAAAATACGAGAAGGTAGAGCAGGGTGAGGAAGATATCACCATCTCCAAGCTGATGAAGATTGCCCATAAGTATGGCGTGTCGGCAGAGGAGCTGATGTTTGCCGAGGCACCTCGCATGAAGTCTTATTTCGTGGTGCGCAAAGGTCAGGGCATGAGCGTGGAGCGTACCAAGGCGTATAAGTACCAAAGCCTGGTGAGCGGCTATGTCAATCACAAGGCCGACGTGTTCATTGTGACCGTTGAGCCCAAGCCCGAGGCCCACACCGTTTATAAGAATAACCACGCCGGACAAGAGTTTAACCTCGTGCTCGAGGGCGCCATGGATATTTATCTCGACGGAAAGACCATCCGCCTGAACGAGGGCGACAGCATCTATTTCGATTCCAGCAAGCCCCATGGCATGCTGGCCGTAGGCGATAAGGCGGTGAGGTTCTTAGCCGCAGCAATTGGATAATCATCAGGATACAAAACACAATGATAGAGAGATTTTTAAAGCAGACCCACTTCGAGTCGGTAGAGGACTATAATAAACATCTGGAATTTATCGTTCCGGAGAATTTCAATTTCGCCTACGACGTCATGGACGTGTGGGCTGAAGAGGCGCCCAACAAGCTTGCCATCCTTTGGACCAACGACCAAGGCGACGAGATCAGAACCACCTATGCAGAGCTCAAGGAGCAGTCGGACCAGGCGGCTTCGTACCTGCTCTCGTTGGGAATTGGCAAGAACGATCCCGTCATGCTCATCCTCAAGCGTAGGTATGAGTGGTGGGTCGTCATGTTGGCGCTCCATAAGATCGGTGCCATCGTGATTCCCGCCACACACATGCTCACCAAGCACGACATTGTGTACCGCAACACGCGAGCCAGCGTGAAGGCCATCATCTGTGTCGACGACGCCTATGTGACCGAGCAAGTCAAGCAGGCCATGCCCGAGAGTCCTTCGGTGAAGACCCTCATTGCCGTGACCGACCATGGCAAACCCATCCCCGAGGGCTTCCGCGATTGGCAGGCCGAGTGGCGCAAGGCTCCTAAGTTTGTTAAGCCGAAGTTTGTAAACACCAACGAGGACACCATGCTGATGTACTTCACCAGTGGTACCAGCGGTGAGCCGAAGATGGTGGCACACGATTACCTTTATGCCTTGGGCCACCTTACGACGGGTGTGTTCTGGCATAATTTGCACGAGAACTCGCTCCACCTCACAGTGGCCGACACGGGTTGGGGAAAAGCTGTTTGGGGCAAGTTCTACGGCCAGTGGTTTGCCGGAGCTACCGTTTTCGTGTTCGACCACGAGAAGTTCAACGCCGACACCCTGCTCAGGCAGATAGAGAAATACCACGTCACATCGTTCTGTGCGCCTCCTACCATCTACCGATTCATGATTCGCGAGGATCTGTCGAAGTACGACCTCTCATCGCTGGAGTATTGCACCACGGCCGGTGAGGCCCTAAACCCCGCTGTGTTCGATAAGTTCAAGGAACTGACGGGCATACAGATGATGGAGGGATTCGGCCAGACCGAGACCACCATGACGCTCGGAACCATGCCTTGGATGAAGCCCAAGCCGGGATCGATGGGTATGCCCAACGCCCAGTACGACATAGACCTGGTGAAGCCCGACGGCACTCCTTGTGAGGACGGTGAGAAGGGCGAGATAGTGGTTCGCGTAGGCGACCGCAAGCCCATCGGCCTGTTCAAGGAGTATTATCGCGACCCGGAGCTGACCAAGGAGGCTTGGCACGATGGTCTGTACCACACGGGCGACATGGCCTGGCGCGACGAGGACGGCTACTATTGGTTTGAGGGACGCATCGACGACGTCATCAAGTCGAGTGGCTACCGTATCGGCCCGTTCGAGGTGGAGTCGGCTTTGATGACCCATCCGGCTGTTGTGGAGTGTGCCATCACGGGTGTTCCCGACGACATCCGTGGCATGGTGGTCAAGGCTACGGTGGTGCTCGGCAAGGAGTGGAAAGACAAAGCGGGCGATGCGCTGGTTAAGGAGCTGCAGCAACATGTGAAGAAAGAGACTGCGCCTTACAAGTATCCGCGCATCGTGGAGTTTGTCGACGAGTTGCCAAAGACCATCAGCGGCAAGATCCGTCGTGTGGAAATCCGTAAGAAGGACAGCGAGAAACAAGACTGATAGGCACCATTCTAACTCACGATACCATGGATGAGAAGAAGAAAAGAATGGTGGTGAAGGTGGGCAGTAATGTGCTGACCCGCCGCGATGGCAAGCTCGACGTGACGCGGGTGTCGACCCTCGTCGACCAGATAGCGTGGCTCAGGCAGCACGGGCACGAGGTCATCCTCGTGTCGTCGGGCGCCATGGCCAGCGGAAGGGGTGAGCTACGCGTGGACCACCGATTGGATTCGGTGGAGCAGCGACAGCTCTTCTCCGCCGTCGGACAAGTGAAACTGGTGGGGCTCTACTACGATTTGTTCCGCGAGTTTGGCATTCCCATAGGTCAGGTGCTTACCATGAAGGAGAACTTTGAGCCCGGTGAGCAGTACCTAAACCAACGGGCCTGCATGGAGGTGATGCTTGAGAATGGCGTCTTGCCTATCGTCAACGAGAACGATACGGTGTGTGTCACCGAGCTGATGTTCACCGATAACGATGAGTTGTCGGGCCTTATCGCCAAGATGATGCGTGCGGAGACATTGGTGTTGCTGTCGAACATCGATGGCATTTATACCTCTCATCCCGACGATCCCAATGCGGAGCTCATCCGGGAGGTGGCACCCGACCGCGACCTCAGCGAGTATATCCTTCCCGAGAAGAGCGCTTTCGGACGCGGTGGCATGCACTCCAAGTACACCACGGCTAAGAAAGTGTCGCAGGCTGGCATACGTGTCATCATCGCTAACGGTGAGCGCGACAATGTGTTGGTGGATTTAGAGACCCGCAAAAACCATGTTCCACATACTGAATTCATACCATGCAACTGACCCATCTGTTCCAACAGGCCAAGCAAGCCAGCCGTTCGGTGGCTTCCATGACCGATGAGGCGCGCAACGCCGTGCTCTTGGCGGTGGCCGAGGAGATACGAACGCAGAGCGCGTCGCTCCTTCAGGCCAACCGGAAAGACCTGGCGGCCATGCACAAGAGCAACCCGTTGTACGACCGGTTGATGCTGACCGATGAGCGCCTTTGTGCCATATCGCACGACATGGAGAACGTAACCCGGTTGCCATCGCCCTTGGGCCGCGTCAGCCATGAGCGCACACTCGACAATGGTTTGCGCCTTCATCGGGTGAGTGTGCCCTTCGGTGTCATCGGCGTTGTTTATGAGGCGCGCCCCAATGTGACCTTCGACGTGTTTGCGCTCTGTTTCAAGAGTGGCAACGTTTGTGTGCTCAAGGGCGGTCGCGACGCTGAGGCTTCCAATCAGGCGGCGGTTGATCTCATTCACGGTGTGCTCCGGCGCATGGGCGTTGACGAGCAGGCGGTGGTGCTGTTGCCGGCCACTCATGAGGCCACGGCTGAGATGCTGAATGCCGTGGGCTACATAGACCTTTGTATTCCGAGGGGCGGACGAAAGCTTATCGACTTAGTGAGAGACACGGCCCGCATACCTGTCATAGAGACGGGAGCGGGCGTTGTCAACACCTATTTTGACGAAACGGGCGATCTGGAGAAAGGAAAGGCCATCGTGCTCAACGCCAAGACGCGTAGGGTTTCGGTGTGCAACGCCTTGGATTGCTTGTTGGTGCATGTGGCACGGCTGGCCGATCTGCCTGCGTTGTTGGAGCCTTTGGCGGGCAAGAACGTGGTGCTTTATGCCGATTCTGCCGCTTATGGCCAACTGGAAGGGCATTATCCGTCCAACCTACTGTGTGAGGCCGACGCCGAATCGTTTGGCCGCGAATACATGGATTACAAGATGTCGGTGCGCGTGGTGCGCGATATCGATGAGGCCGTCGACCACATCGCCCGTTACGGATCGGGCCATAGTGAGGCCATCATCACCGAGGACGAGCAGGCTGCCCGCCGCTTTCAGGCACAGGTTGATGCCGCTTGCGTTTATTGGAACGCCCCAACGTCGTTCACCGATGGCGCCCAGTTTGGCCTGGGAGCAGAGATTGGCATCAGCACTCAGAAGCTTGGGCCGCGTGGTCCTATGGGGTTAGACGAGATCTGTACCTACAAATGGATTGTGGAAGGCAACGGTCAGACACGCCCATAAAGCGTTTCCAATGCTCTCGTAAACTACATACGGAGCCTTCTTAGGGCGTTCCTAATGCTCTCGTAAACTACATGCGGAGTCTTCTTCGGACGTTCCTAATGCTTTCGTAAACCGCTTAAGGTGTATTCTTTGAGCGCCGCTAATGCTATCTTGGAATGCTTATGGGGTTTCGATAAGTCGCTTATGGGGTTGGCTCGTCTCAGAGCAGGCAATGCCTTTAGGTGCTTATGGTTTAGGCTCGTCTCAGAGCAGGCTGTGCCTTTAGGTGCTTATGGTGTTGGCTATGCTTATCCCTGACAAGACAACGATTATTTAATCATACAACGATCAACAAAAAGAGTAACGATGAAGAGTTTTTTTAATGTGCAAGATATCGGCCCGCTCGACAAGGCGTTGGCCGAGGCTTTGGAGGTGAAACGCGACCGTTTCCAATATCAGCAGTTAGGAAAGAACAAAACCCTGCTGATGATTTTCTTCAATAATTCGCTGCGTACGCGCCTCTCCACCCAAAAGGCGGCAATGAACTTGGGCATGAATGTCATAGTGCTCGACGTGAATGCTGGCGCTTGGAAGTTGGAAACCGAACGCGGAGTCATCATGGATGGCGACAAGAGTGAGCACCTCTTGGAGGCCATTCCCGTCATGGGTTCCTATTGCGACGTTATTGCCGTGCGCTCGTTTGCAGGTCTTTCCGACCGCGAGTTCGACTATGCCGAGACCATCGTTAACCAGTTTGTGAAATACTCTGGGCGCCCTGTGGTGGCCATGGAGACCGCTACGGTGCATCCGTTGCAGGCTTTTGCCGACCTCATCACCATTGAGGAGCACAAAAAGACGGCACGTCCGAAGGTGGTTCTGACTTGGGCTCCCCATTGCCGTGCGTTGCCACAGGCCGTCCCCAACTCGTTTGCCGAGTGGATGACAGCGGCCGATGTCGACTTCGTCATTACCCACCCCGAGGGCTATGAGCTCGATCCGAGGTTCACGAAGGGCGCCACAGTTGAGTATGATCAGCGCAAGGCGTTGGCCGGAGCCGACTTTGTGTATGCCAAGAACTGGAGCTGTCCGGGTGTGACACGCCCCGAGGACTATGGTAAAATCCTATCCAGCGATTCCTCATGGACCATCGATAGCGAGCACATGCGTTGGACAAACGATGGCTATTTCATGCATTGCCTGCCTGTTCGACGCGGCTTGATTGTCACCGACGACGTCATTGAGAGTGACCATAGCCTCGTTATTCCCGAGGCTGCAAACCGTGAGATAAGCGCCGAAGTGGTGCTCAAGCGCGTGTTGGAGAGCCTGTAAGTCGTGCCAGACATGCCCGATGGAACTGCCCAAGGGCCCAAACCACAGAGGCGTCGAATAGTAAACCTGCCATTCGACGCCTCTGTCGGTTTTGTGAATTCATATAAAGCCACCTTTGAATTCATATAAAGCCGCCTTTGAATGATTGGGAATCTTCCTTTGGATGATTGATAATTTTCTTTTGGATGATTGGATAACTTCTTTTGAACCCATAAAAAAAGGAGGACGATAAGGTCCTCCTCTTCATGCGATGGTATGTTAGAAATGTTGTGTCTTATCCGTTGAGCTTCTTCGAGAGCTTATCGAGCATATCCACAGTCATGCTTGAAAGGTCGTACTGAGGCTTCCAATCCCACTCCTGGCGGGCGCAGCTGTCATCGAGCTTGTCGGGCCAACTTTCTGCGATAGCCTTCTTCAGGGGGTCTACTTCGTAAACCATCTCGAAGTTGGGCTTGTGCTTCTTGATCTCGGCATAGATGGTTTCGGGAGCGAAGCTCATAGCTGTCACATTGAAACCGTTGTGGTGTACGAGGCGGGCGGGGTCGGCTTCCATCAGGCTGATGGCGGCGTGCAATGCGTCGGGCATGTACATCATGTCCATCAATGTGCCTTCGGGGATGGGGCAAACAAACTTCTCACCGCGTACGGCAGAGTAGAAGATGTCGACAGCATAGTCGGTTGTGCCACCTCCAGGAAGCGCTACGTAAGAGATCAGTCCGGGGAAGCGAACCGAGCGTGTGTCGGTGCCGTACTTCTGGTTGAACCAATCGCTGAGCAGCTCCGTTGTCACCTTGCTCACGCCATAGATAGTCTTTGGGCGCTGGATGGTGTCCTGCGGAGTCATCCAATGGGGTGTCGACTCACCGAATGAGCCGATAGAGCTGGGTGTGAACACTTGGCAATGGTGCTCGCGAGCCACCTCCAGGATGTTCCAGAGACCGTCGATTCCAATCTTCCAAGCCAAGTTAGGTTTGTTCTCAGCCACCACAGACAGCAGCGCTGCCAGGTTATAGATGGCGTCGATGTGGTACTTCTTTACCACGGTAGCGATCATTTCAGCCTTAGTGACGTCAGCCTCCTCAGCGGGGCCAGCCTCCAACAACTCGCCAGTGGGCTCTGCACCTTTGATGTATCCAGCAACTACATGGTCGTTGCCGTAGCGCTTACGGAGCTCGCGCGTTAATTCAGAGCCAATTTGTCCAGTTGAGCCAATTACAAGTATGTTCTTCATTTTTAGGTATGATAGAATTATTGAAAATATGTCGCAAAGTAAATGCTTTTTTGTTGAACTACGGAAATGGCTTTGTTAAATTAGATTAAAACTTTCAATTCTATACCTTTTTCGCTGCGATAGGCCCCATTTTCTCAAGAAAAAGCAGTTACTTTGTACCACTGACTTTAATTAAAACTACTATGTACGGAAAAGTGAAACAACATCTTCAAGAGACTCTCGCAGGCTTGAAGACTGCAGGCCTTTACAAAGAAGAGCGTATCATTGAGAGCCCCCAGGGTGCATCCATCCAGGTAAAGGGCAAGGAAGTACTCAATTTTTGTGCTAACAACTACCTCGGCTTGGCCAACGACCCTCGCCTGATTCAGGCTGCCAAGGACGTGATGGACCGTCGCGGTTATGGTATGGCATCCGTTCGCTTCATCTGTGGTACCATGGATATTCACAAGCAACTGGAGGCTGCCATCAGCGATTACTTCAAGACAGAGGACACTATCCTTTATGCCGCTTGCTTCGATGCCAACGGAGGCTTGTTTGGTTCGTTCCTTACCGACCAGGACGCCATCATCTCTGATGCCCTGAACCATGCCAGCATCATCGACGGCGTGCGCCTTTGCAAGGCCCAGCGCTATCGTTATAAGAATGCCGACATGGAGGATTTGGAGCGTTGCCTGAAGGAGGCCCAAGCCCAGCGTTTCCGCATTATCTGCACCGACGGCGTGTTCTCGATGGACGGTAATGTGGCTCCGATGGATAAGATTTGCGACTTGGCAGAGAAGTACGACGCACTCGTCATGGTGGACGAGAGCCACTCAGCCGGCGTTGTTGGTCCCACTGGCCACGGCGTTAGCGAGCTCAACGACACCTATGGCCGCGTTGACATTTACACCGGAACCCTCGGAAAGGCCTTTGGTGGCGCCCTCGGCGGCTTCACAACAGGTCGTAAGGAGATCATCGACATGCTGCGCCAGAGCAGCCGTCCCTATCTCTTCTCCAACTCTTTGGCCCCTGGCATCATTGGCGCCAGCCTGAAGTTGTTTGAGATTCTGAAGACAGACAACTCTCTCCACGACAAGTTGGTTGAGAACGTTAATTACTTCCGCGACAAGATGATTGCCGCAGGCTTCGACATTAAGCCCACGCAGAGCGCCATCTGCGCTGTGATGCTTTACGACGCTCCGTTGGCCGTTCGCTTTGCCAACTGCATGCTTGAGGAAGGCATCTACGTCACAGGCTTCTGCTATCCCGTTGTTCCGAAGGGCGAGGCACGCATCCGCGTTCAGCTGAGCGCTGCCCACACCACCGAGCAGTTGGATCGTTGCATCGCCGCGTTCATCAAGGTTGGTAAGGAACTGGGTGTGTTGAAATAATACCATTCCATAATAAATAGGTAAAGGCCGTTTCCCAAACCATGTGGTTGAGGAAACGGCCTTTATTGTGTTGGGACGTTTGTTTGGCAATGCGGTTGTGGCTATTCGGCCATCAGCCGTTGTTCACCGCGGTAGGTGTTGGCCACGATCGTCATTTTTGCGCTGCGCCATGCGGCGGGAAGAGGCATGCTGAGGTAGCTCCTTACCGTGTAATATTGCGGCACATTGTTCTGCGCGTGCAACAAGCGAAGGGTCACGGCGCGTGTGGCCTCGCCCTCGGTCTCGATGGAGTCGACCATGATTCCTATGGCCTGTGAGGCGTCCACTTGGTCGGAGGAGCCCGTTTTCACGGCAAACCCGATGTTGAGGAACCCTCCGCCCATCCACGCGCTTTCGAGCGTCAGCGGATCGGTGGCCACGCTGTCGAGACTCATCTTGACCAACGGGCGCGCCACCAGCACCTGCGATAGGCTAAACAATTTCCTTGCCGCCTTGTCGTAGTAGGCCAGCGCACGCCACAACGTGTCTTTCGCCGGGGCCCAGCCCACCGTGGCCGGCGTAGCCAAGTGCACCGAGTCGCCTCCGTCGGTCAGGATGTAATCGACCGTCTTGGCGGTCGTTACATGCGCCTTACAGAAGTCGGCCTGTAGGTAACTGTAGCGCCCGTCGCCCGTTTCGTAGCCGTCGCTTGAGCAGCTGGCCACGCCCGTTATGAGCAGCAGGGCCGCGAAGGCACCCATGAGTCGAAACTTAGTCCTGTGGGTTCGTGTCATTTGGTGGCATTCATGTAGTTGATTGCCGGGTTGGCATACATCGTCAGGATGCTCTTGCGTAGGAACGCCTCGTCCTTGTTGGGCATGTTGATCTTCGCCATCTGTCCGGCCAGGTAACGGTCGAAGAACGCCTTGTCGTCGGCCGAGTAGTGGTCTTTGTAATCCTCCGTACCCTGCAGTTCATCGAGCGCCACATAGTTGGATGGGTACAACATGTAATGGCTATGGATCTCATGGTCGATGTGCTCGGCAATGATGCGGTGAATTTCACCCTTGGGCGTATCGGCCGGCAGGTTGTCGAGATACTCGTCGATGCACGGTGCGCAGTGGTAGTGCACATGCCCCTTGAATCCCATGATGCCTGTCTGCATGGAGATGATGTCGTCGTTGGGACCTTTTTTCCATTCGGGGTTGTCGCGTTTCTGCTGCAGCTCCACCGCCTTCAAGTAGTCGCATGGGTCGTATTCGTAAGAGATGGTCAGCGGCACGATGTGCAACTCCTTCAGTCTCTCGGGCACCGTACCCGTTCCACCCATGGTCATCATCTTCAAGACGCCCTCGGATGTGCGGTCGTTCGAGTCTTTGGCTCGTCCCGAGCGCTGAGCCACCCACACGTTCTCGTGCTTCTCCTGAATGGCGAAATGCATGTATTCGGAGAGCGTCTTGCCCGCCATCAGCATTTCGCGCATGGGCAATCCGCGCTTCACTATGAAGCTCTTGTTCAACCTCACGAGGTCTTTCACCCATGGCAGCGCCAGCAGGTTGTCGCCGATGGCTATCTCGCATGTGGTGGTGAAGCCCGCGTCGATGAGCAGCATATCGAGTATGGCCGAGTCGAGCACAATGTCGCGGTGGTTGCTCACGAACGTGTAGTGCTTGGTGTTGTTGATCGCCTTGCAGTTCATCTCATAGCCTCGGCTCGCCTTTTTCATCAGGTTGTCGATAAACTTGTAGCAGAACTGCATTTGGAAGTCGAGCGACGTCTTGCACGTCTTCATCTTCGCGGCGAGCATGTCGAACGGCACATCAGGGTAGAGATACCTCACGACGGCTTGAAACTGCGGGTTGGCCAGCAACCTATCGTAGACCTCAGGGAGCTCCTCGGGCTCGAAAGGCCTTATATCATTGAATTTCTCGGGTATAATCATAAGGCGAAATGATGATTGCGTAGGATGGGAAACGTGTTAGAACTGGTTCTCCACGATATCGGTCAGCACCTGCTTGATGTCGAGCCCGGCCGCCCTTACCTGCTGCGGTATGAAGCTTGTGGCCGTCATTCCCGGTGTGGTGTTGATCTCGAGCATGTTGATCTGATCGTTGCCCTCAGCATCTTTCGAGATGATATAGTCTATTCGGATGATGCCGTTGCAATGCAGGATGTTGTAGATCTTGGCTGTTTCGTCGGCCACGCGCTTGGCTGTTTCGTCGGCGATGCGTGCCGGTGTGATTTCCTGCACCTGGCCGTTGTACTTGGCGTCGTAGTCGAAAAACTCGTTGCTGGTCACCACCTCGGTAGCTGGGAACACCACCATCTTATCGCGTGTCTTGTAGCATCCGATTGAGATCTCTGTGCCCTTCATGTAGCCTTCGATCATCACTTCGTCGCTCTCCATGAAGGCCACGCGCAGGGCGGGAGCCAACTGGTCGGCGTTTTTCACCTTCGACACGCCGAAGCTGCTTCCGTCGGCTGCCGGCTTCACGAAGACAGGCATGCCCAAGCGCTTCTCAATCTCCTTCTCATCATACTCGTCGCCCAGACGCAGCAAGATGCTGTCGGCCACGCGTACGCCAAAGGCGCGCAGGTAGTTGTTGAGCACATACTTGTTGAATGTCATGGCTTCCACCAACACACCGCTGGTGGAGTAGGGCAGATGGATGAGGTCGAAGTAGCCCTGCATCAGTCCGTTCTCGCCCGGGGTGCCGTGAATGGTGATGTAAGCATAGTCGAAGACCACAGCCTTGCCATCCTTGCCGATGAACGAGAAGTCGTTCTTGTCGATGGTGGCCACGTCGCCGTCTTCGTATTCCACGTGCCAGTTGATGCCTTTCACGTCGACGATGTAAATGTTGTAACGTTCTTTGTCGAAGAATGAATAAAGTCCCTGTGCCGAGCGCATAGACACGTCGTGCTCAGAGGAGTCACCGCCGCAGACGATGGCAATGTTTCTCTTTAAATCTTTCATCTTGTTGATATTATAGATGTTCTTGTATGTTCTTATTTGTAAGGAAGTGTTAGTCGTCGCGCCTCGTTCCGTTGATAAACTTACGCCAGTGGTCGATGAGCGCCGTGAGATCGGTGGGCCACTCCGAGTCGAAGTCCATCTGCTGTCCTGTGCGTGGGTGTACGAATCCGAGCGTCTTGGCGTGCAGCGCCTGTCGTGGGCAGAGGTCGAAGCAGTTGCGTATGAAGGCGCGGTAGCTTGAGCTGCGCTGTCCGCGCAGGATCTCGGTTCCTCCGTAGCGCTCGTCGGCAAACAGCGGGTGTCCGATGTGCTTCATGTGGGCCCTGATCTGGTGGGTTCGTCCCGTCTCCAGCTTACATTCCACGAGCGTGGTGTAGCCGAATCGCTCGAGCACTCTCCAGTGGGTGACGGCCGGTTTTCCGATGCCCGATTCGGGATCGAACACCTTCATGCGCAAGCGGTCTTTGGGGTCGCGTCCAATGTTGCCCTCGATGCGCCCCTCGTCCTCGACGAAGTTGCCCCACACCAATGCGTTATAGCTGCGGTGTGTGGTTTTGTTGAAAAACTGCTTTCCCAGCGCCGTCTTCGCCTCGGGTGTCTTGGCCACCACGATGAGGCCGCTGGTGTCCTTGTCGATGCGGTGAACCAGTCCCACCTCGGGATCGTTGGCGTCGAACGAGGGCACGTCGCGCATGTGCCATGCCACGGCGTTGATGAGCGTTCCGCTGAAGTTGCCGGCACCTGGGTGCACCACCATGCCCACGGGCTTGTTGACCACCATCAGGTCGCTGTCCTCGTAGACGATGTCCAAGGGAATCTCCTCGGGCCGTATGGTGGTGTCGTGCTTGGGTCGGTCGAGCCTCAGGGTGATGATGTCGCCCGGCCGCACCTTGTAGTTGCTCTTCACAGGTCGGTCGCCCACAAAGATGCAACCCTGCTCGGCCGCCGTCTGTATGCGGTTGCGGCTCGAGTGCTGCATGTGCTCAGCCAGAAACTTATCGATGCGCACGGTGGCCTGTCCGGGGTCTACCTCCATCTTCCAATGCTCATAGAGCTGTGCGTCGTCGGTCGAAGGCTCAACGGCAGTCAGCTCGTCGTCCTCCATGAGTTCTATATCGTCGGTATAATCTGTCATTCGTTGTTGGTCTTGTTTTCTTAAATGGGAACGCAGCCCGTGATGGTTCTCACCCCTTTCTCCTCCTGCTCATTCCGTGCGCTGCGCGGGATCCCTCTTGGCGGGTTCGGGCGTGGGCGCAGGCTCCGCGGGTTGCTCCTTCACCTCCTCGAACGGGTCTTCCTCGGTGGGCTCCTCCGTTTCGAAGTTGTCGGCCGGCTCCGTGTCCACATAGTTCACCGCGTCGTTATCGTCGAGCTGTCCGTTGCCCGCCTGTATGGTGACGGCGGCGTCTACGGGAATCTTGTCGCCGTAGACCACGTGCTGCCCCTTCACCACCACGCCGTAGACCCAGTCTTTCTCACCCGGCACAAACTGGGGCGGGGTCAACTTAAAGCCCATGGCCGACAGTTTGGCCATGGCCTCTCGCAGCGAGCTGTTGTCGATGATGTCGGGCAGCGTCAGCGTGGGCGTGTGGCTGGCGTTGATGGTGACATAGATGACATGCCCCGACTTCACATGCTCTCCCGGCTCCGGGTTTTGTTCGAGAATGCATCCAGGGGGCAGCGTCTTCACGTAGCCCGTGTCGCTCACCTCGATGCGCAAGCCCAGTTGGTCGAGCACGTGTGTGGCGTTGTCGAATTTCTTATGCACTATGTTGGGAATGGCAATCGATTCGCCGTGATGGGTGTAAATGCCTAAGCCGAACTTGGCACCCACAATCAGCGCTCCTACGACGAGCGCCATGGCCGCCAGGTTGCCCCATAGGTATTTGCTTTTAAACTTTCCAATGAATTCTGTTCCCGTCATCGGTTATGGTATTTTTCCACAAAGATAATGTAATTCGCCCGAATGCCCAAGAAGCCACCTGCTTTTTTCGCATATTTTTTCGCATTTTGTGCCATCTGGGCGTTGGGCGGGAGCGTGAAAAAGGGCGCTGTGAGCGTGGAAAAGACCTGCCAACTTGGGAGACAAACAGACCGTTGGGCCGTCGGACAATGGGGTGGGGTGGAATGAAATGTAATGATAGTTCTGAAAAATCCGCATCACCGGGAGCGCCCCAAATAGCGAGCGAGATGGCCGTTTTTGAGCGGTCGAGGAGAGATGTTTGAGCCCTCGACGCCCCTGCTCTCAGCCGAGCCGTTGCCGTTAGGCATCTTTCGGGTTGCGATACATGCCTTGTCGCAACTCGAAAGACCATGTATTGTGCTGTGTTTAGGCATGTTCCGCACCACGAAACATGCCTAACCGCAAGGCGGATTGTTGAATATGGAGTGCAGGATGTTGCGTTGAAAACGTAAGCCTCTGACTGTTAGGTGATTAGAAAAATGCGTTGAGAATCGCGTATTTGCGACCCATCCTGCCTTCGCTGGGAAACAAACGTTAAAAACGGGGTATGACTGTCGCCTTTTTTCCATCCTTATCCATGCCCCACCGTTGGTGGGCAAATCGTGGCGGGGTTGACGGATGTGAGAAAAAACAAGGTGCCCGGCAAACCGATTAGGAACCGCTCCTACCGTTTTGCCGAGCACCTATGAGTTGGTTTTTAGGGGTTTAGAGCACCACCTTGCGGCCGTTCATGACGTAAACGCCGTGTGTGGGGCGCGTTACCTGACGGCCCGTCAGGTCGTACACACGACCGTCGGCCTTGCCCATCTTGTTCTCGGTGGTGACGCCCTTGATGGCGGTCAACGCGCCGTTGGCGTTGCGCACCTCACGATAAACGGTGTAGGCGGCGAGGTCCTTGTTGATGGTGATGTTGCCGAAGGTGCCGCTCTCGCCATAGTTCTTCATCTTCAGCGTGATGCGGTCGGGGTAGATGTAAACCATCAGGGCTTGCACAATCTTGGAGTTGCTGACGCTTACGTCGCCCTCGATGGAGTTGTTGTAGTATCTCATCGAACCCATGAAACTTGAGAAGAACGACGGATCGCCCGGCTCTCTCTCCTTGAGTGTCCAGATAAGGTTGTCGTCGGTAAAGCTGACGGTGTTGCCGTTGACGGTAACCTCCTGGCCCTCCAGGCGCTGGTCGTCGCCCTCGCCGGCTTTGTACACCTTGTTGGTGAGCAGGTAAGTCTTGCCCGACTTCTCGGCCGCGATGGCGTAGGGCACACCCGTCTTGGGGTATTTCACCAATGTTCCCACATACGAACCATGCTCCACGGTTGGGGCTACCACCTCAAAGAACTTCAGGGCGGTGGCGTCGCCGCGAGAGAATCGTCCGCCCGAGCCGATGTGCAGATGGCGGTTGTTGTTGGGCATCTTTACGTAAACCTTGCCGTTCTCCTCATAGATGTTGCAGGTGAGCGCCTCGTCTACGGTGTTGAGGTTGCTCGAATCCTCACCGATATATTTGCCCGTGGCTGTGTTCTGGATGCACGCGTCGATGGGCAATCCCGTCTCCTCCACCTCACGCTGATTCAGTTGCCAAACGATGTTGTCGCCCTCAACGCTGATCTCGTCGCCCGGATCGCTGGCTGCCACCAGTTGGGCCTTCATGCGGTTGTCGGAGCTGAGGCTCGTCTTGGTGTTCTCGGGGAGCAGGGCGTAGTATTTCTTGTCTTTCGAAGCCTTGTAGACCAGCACCACCTTGGCGCCGTCGGCGAGTTCGTTGGTAGCGGTGACGCGCGTGGCCTTGTTGTCGTCGACCTTGTAGATGAACGCCTTGGAATAGTCGGTCAGCTTGGCGTTTCCGCTGAATGTGGCCGTCGATCCGCAGTAAACGTAGTTGCCGCCAAGTTTCACGGAGAAATGGTTGTCGGAGTTGGCCACCTTGTCGATGGTGGCGTTCATGGCATCATCCTGCACGGCAAGGTTGGTCGACGAGCCGTAGGTGAGGTATTTGCCCGTAGCCACCGACTTGATGCTCATCGTTACCGAGGTGGGCTCTTCAGGAGTGTCGGGAGGCAATACGGGGTCGTCCACATGCGTGTCGTCGAACGAAGAGATGACCATGCCGCCTACGTCGTAACGCGTAACACGCTGTGAGGTGCGTTTGCGGATGAAGGCCGAGTCGGTTCCGTGGTCGTGACCGTAGATCATGACGAGGTTGGGATATTTGGCAAGCGTGGCCTTCAGCAGGCGTGTCGACTCGCCACTCTTCATGCCCTTGTTGGCGGCCGAGATGCTATTGGAGTCGGAGAACGGAACATGGAGAAGGAAGAAAACCGTCTTGTTGGGGTCGGAGGCGTAGAGCTCAGCCAGTTTGTCGGCCACCCATTGCACAGAGCCCAACGAGTAGGTGTAGTCCCATGCGTTCTTGAAGAAATAGAGACCGCAGTTGAGCATCACAAAGTCGAAACCCTTAATCTGGTAATGATAGGCCCCCAGCAACTTCTGCTTGCCCAGCGAACCGTTGTCGGCCTCCTCATAGTAGGCGTTGTGGGCTGTTAGAGGACCAATGTCCTCCTCCATGATGTCTTGGTAATAGCCGGCGTTGAAGCCCTTGGGAATCTTGTCGAAGTTGGCCACCTCATAGTCGTGGTTGCCCGTGACGTAAATCACCGGGCGTTGGGTCCGCCCGTCGCGGAAGGCCGAGCGGCTCGTTTCGCGCATCAGTTGCTTCACGCGCTCCCAGTTTTCCTTGCTAACGGTAACGTCGCTCGTGTAGTCGCCACCCAGGCAGATGAGGTCCACGTCCTCTTCCTCATGCATGCGCTTGATGGTGTTGCCAAACGTGCCGCGCAGTTTTACGGTCGACAGTTCGCCACTGATGAGCCCCAGCTCGTTGTGTAAATCACTTAGGCAACCGATCGTCATCACCGGTTTGTCCTCGTTGTTTTCTGTGGTCTACGCATAACTGGCTATGGCACAGACACATAATAACAGAAGAAGGGTAAACACTTTCTTCATTAAAAAAAGGGTGCAACACTATTAGGTTGATAGATAGTTAGATAGAACATCCAGGAGTACCAAGAATGCCCGGATAGTGTCATGCCAAAGAATTCGCTAACCATAGTGTTGCGTTATTGATAGAGAGCAAACCCCAGCATGCGGTGGCGAATTTACGAATAAATTCCGAATGATTCCTCATTTTTGTGGCGTTTTTTCAACGAAGGTGCATATTTTTTCAACCTAAGGGTAGATGAGGGTGTATGGAGCCTGCCGTTCGGCCGCTGAGGAGCTGTCGTTTTGGGGTGAATTCCAGTCCCATTCCATCCGTCGGATTCCATTTCTTGTGTGAGACACATTCATCCGTGAACCTTTTTTCGCTCTATTGTTCCATTTCGATTAAAAAAGATAGGTTGCGCTTGCCCGTATTCAGGAAAAAACCGTTAATTTTGCAGGCGTATAATCACGCACCATTAATTTATACAGATCATGATACTATTCTTCAAGACTCCTAAGGAGAACATCATTGCCACTGAGATGGACCACCAGCCCAGCGAGCAAGAGAAACAAGCCCTCTGCTGGCTTTATGGCAACGCCACACTTGTGGACGCCACCACCCTTACAGGCTTCTTTGTCGGCCCACGCCGAGAGATGATAACCCCATGGAGCACCAATGCCGTTGAGATCACGCAAAACATGAGTCTCACCGGCATTTCGCGTATAGAGGAATTCTTCCCCGTGGACAGTGAGAACGCCAGTCACGACCGCATGCTGCAGCGCATGTACAACGGTCTCGACCAGCAGGTGTTCACCGTCAACCATCAGCCTGAGCCCATCAAGCGAGTGGACAACATCGAGCAGTATAATGAGGAAGAAGGACTGGCCCTGAGTCCTGAAGAGATAGAGTATCTCCATAAGATTGAGAAGGAGAATGGTCGTCCGCTCACCGACTCGGAGATCTTCGGTTTCGCCCAGATCAACTCGGAGCACTGCCGACACAAGATCTTCGGCGGCTCATTCATCATCGACGGTGAGGAGCGCCCCTCGTCGCTCTTCGCGCTCATCAAGAAAACCACAAAGGAGCATCCGGGCAAGATTCTCTCTGCCTATAAGGACAATGTGGCGTTCGCACAGGGTCCCACCATCGAGCAGTTCGCACCGGTCGACCAGACCACAGCCGACTTCTTTGAGGTGAAGCCCATCGAGAGCGTGGTGTCGCTGAAGGCCGAGACCCACAACTTCCCCACCACTGTGGAGCCGTTCAACGGAGCCGCCACGGGAACCGGTGGTGAGATTCGCGACCGTATGGGTGGCGGCGTCGGTTCATGGCCCATCGCCGGAACCGCCGTGTATATGACCTCTTACCCGCGCTTGGACGCCCAGCAGCAGGACGGCTCGGCCGAGGGACGCGCATGGGAGGCAGGCATCGCCGCCCGTAAGTGGCTCTACCAAACGCCGCGCCAAATCCTCACCAAGGCATCGAATGGCGCTTCCGACTTCGGTAACAAGTTTGGCCAGCCCCTCATCGCAGGTTCGGTGCTCACCTTCGAGTATCAGACCTCGTCGGCCGACACCGCCACACTGCCCGACGGCTCAGCCGCACAGCAGAACGTGGGCAACGCCGAGTCGGCAACAGGCAACGCCGTGTATGCTTACGACAAGGTGATCATGCTGGCCGGTGGCGTGGGCTACGGCAAGAAGCGCGACTGCCTGAAGAAGGAGCCCAAGGTGGGCGAGGATATCGTAGTGGTGGGTGGCGACAACTACCGCATTGGACTGGGCGGTGGCTCGGTGTCGTCGGTCGACACAGGCCGCTATGGAACAGCCGTGGAGCTCAACGCCGTGCAGCGTGCCAACCCCGAGATGCAGAAACGCGCCTACAACCTGGTGCGCGCCCTGGTGGAGGACGACACCAACCCCGTAACATCCATTCACGACCACGGATCGGCCGGACACCTCAACTGTCTCTCAGAGCTCGTTGAGGAGTGTGGTGGCGAGATCGACATGACCAAGTTGCCCATCGGCGACAAGACCCTCTCGGCCAAGGAAATCATTGCCAACGAGAGCCAGGAGCGCATGGGACTGCTCATCGAGGACGACCAGCTCGACAAGGTGGAGAAGATCGCCGCACGCGAGCGCGCACCGTTCTATGTGGTGGGACGCACCACAGGCGACGCCCACTTCTCGTTCAAGCAGGGCGATGGCGTGAAGCCTTTCGACCTTGATGTGGCCCAGATGTTCGGACATTCGCCCAAGACCGTGATGCGCGACGAGACCGTCGTTCACCATTATGAGGACGCAACCTACACCGTCGACAACATCGACGAGTACCTCAATAACGTGCTGCAGCTTGAGGCTGTGGCTTGTAAGGACTGGCTCACTAACAAGGTCGACCGTTCGGTGACGGGTAAGATTGCCCGCCAGCAGACACAGGGACAGGTGCAACTGCCTCTGAGCGACTGTGGTGTGGTGGCCCTCGACTTCCGCGGACACGCCGGTATAGCCACCGCCCTCGGCCATGCGCCTCAGGCTGGTATGGCCAATCCCGCTGCGGGTAGTGTGCTCAGCGTGGCTGAGAGCCTCACCAACATCGTGTGGGCACCCATCGCCACCGACCGCGAGCACCCGTCGGCCGTGCAGAACCTCAACCTCTCAGCCAACTGGATGTGGCCGTGCCGCTCACAGCAGGGTGAGGACGCACGCCTCTACGACGCCGTGCAGGCCCTCTCCGACTTCTGTTGCAGCCTTGGCCTGAACGTTCCCACGGGCAAGGATTCGCTCTCGCTCTCACAGCAATACCCCGATGGCTCGAAGGTCATCGCCCCGGGTACCGTCATCGTCAGCGCTGGCGCTGAGGTGAGCGACGTGCGCAAGACCGTGTCGCCCGTGATGGTGAACGACAAGAATTCATCATTGTATTACATCGACTTCTCGTTCGACGCACAGCGCCTCGGTGGCTCGGCCTTCGCCCAGACCCTGGGTAAGATTGGCTCGGATGTGCCGACCGTGAAGAACCCCGAATATTTCGCCGACTGCTTCAACGCCGTGCAGCACCTCATTAAGAAGGGCTGGATCATGGCTGGCCACGACGTGTCGGCCGGTGGTATCATCACCACCTTGCTGGAGATGATGTTTGCCAACCAGGAGGGCGGCATGCATGTCAACCTCCACGACGTAGCCCCCGAGTCGGTCGACGTGGTGAAGATTCTCTTCGCCGAGAACCCGGGTGTGGTCATCCAGGTAAGCGACACCCACAAGCGCGAGCTGAAGGAGTATTTGGAGGATGAGGGAATCGGCTACGCCAAGATTGCCTACCCCACACCGGGCAACAGACAGCTGGTGGTGGTGAAGGACGAGTGGAAGCACGAGTTCGACATCGACGCCCTGCGCGACACATGGTATCGCACATCGGCCCTGCTCGATGAGCATCAGAGCATGAACGGCATGGCCGCCAAGCGCTATGCCAACTATAAGAACCAACCGCTGCAAATCAAGTTGCACGACACATTCAAGGGCTCGTTCGAGTCGCTTGGCATCAACCCCGACCGTTGGAAGGACGCCAAGAAGAACGGCAAGCAGGCCGGTAAGGCACCCGTGGCAGCCATCATCCGTGAGAAGGGAACCAATGGCGATCGTGAGATGGCCTACTCGCTGTGGTTGGCAGGCTTCGAGGTGAAGGACGTGATGATGACCGACCTCATCAGCGGTCGCGAGACACTCGACGAGGTGAACATGATCGTCTTCTGCGGTGGATTCTCAAACAGCGACGTGCTCGGCTCGGCCAAGGGATGGGCTGGAGCGTTCCTCTACAACCCCAAGGCCAAGGAGGCGCTCGACCGTTTCTATGCCCGCGAGGATACGCTGTCGCTCGGTATCTGCAATGGTTGCCAGCTCATGGTGGAGCTCAACCTCATCAATCCAGAGCACGAGCACCGTGCCCATCTGTTGCACAACGTGTCGCATAAGTTTGAGAGCTCATTCCTCGGACTCGCCATTCCTCAGAACAACAGCGTGATGCTGGGATCGCTCAGCGGCGACAAGCTCGGCATCTGGGTGGCTCACGGAGAGGGCCGTTTCGAGCTTCCCGAGAGCGAGGACCACTACAACGTTGTGGCGAAGTACAACTACGAGGAGTATCCGGGCAACCCCAACGGCTCAGATTACAACGTGGCCGGTATCTGCTCGGCCGACGGTCGCCACCTCGCCATGATGCCCCACCCGGAGCGTGCCATCTTCCCCTGGCAGAACGCTTGGTACCCAGCCGACCGCAAGGCCGACGACGTTACGCCGTGGATGGAAGCCTTCGTCAATGCGAGGAAGTGGATTGAGAAGAAGATCAACTAAGATTTTCAATAGACCTCTTATATAAATCCCCTCTCCTCGGAGAGGGGTATTTTAATATTTCACAAGGCCATCTCACCGATATAATAAAGGTAAGATGGCCTCTGTGGGAATAAAACGACACGTGAGACGAACCCACCTCACGTAGCATCGCCCACCAAACAATGGATAATAACACAACAAACACCCCCCTCGACGAGCGTCGGCCTGCCATCGCAAAGACGGTAGGACTCAAGGAAGCGTTGCCGCTCTTCACCACCTTCTTCAAGATTGGGGCCTTCACCTTGGGCGGAGGCTACGCCATGATACCCATCATCCAGTCGGAAGTGGTGGAGAAACGCCAGTGGATCAAGCAGGAGGAGTTTATCGACCTCATTGCCATCGCGCAGAGTTGCCCAGGCGTTTTCGCAGCCAACATCGCCACCTTCATCGGCTACAAGATAGCAGGGGTGAAAGGGGCGGCCTGCACCACGCTTGGCGCCTGCCTGCCCTCGTTCCTCATCATCTTAGCCATCGCCATGATCTTTCGCCAGTTTATGGACGTGAAATGGATTGCGGCCATGTTCAATGGCATACGACCGGCCGTTGTGGCGCTCATCGCCGTTCCCACGTTCAACCTGGCCAAGAGCGCCAAGGTCAACCTGTCGAACGGGTGGATACCTGTGGTGTCGGCCTTGTTGATATGGGCACTCGGCGTCAACCCCATCTGGATTATCATTGCCGCCGGAGCCGGCGGTTATCTCTACGGTAAATATCTGAAATAAAAGCTATGATATTCTTACAGCTGTTTTGGACATTCTTTAAGATCGGCCTCTTTGGCTTTGGAGGCGGATACGGCATGCTCTCCCTCATTCAGATGGAGACCGTGCGCAACCATGCTTGGCTGAGCTCGGCCGAGTTTACCAACATCGTGGCCATCTCGCAGATGACCCCGGGCCCCATTGGCATCAATTCGGCCACTTATTGCGGCTACACGGCGGTGCACAACGCAGGCTTCGACGGCTTCCTGGCCATATTAGGGTCGCTCACGGCCACCACGGCCCTGGTGCTCCCTTCGTTCATCTTGATGATTCTCATCAGTAAGATGTTTATGAAATACATGAAGACCCGCGCCGTGCAAGACGTCTTCACAGGCCTCCGCCCGGCTGTTGTGGGCTTGTTGGCCGCCGCCACCCTGCTGCTTTGCAATGGCGAAAACTTCTCCACGCCCGACAATCCCTGGCGCTTCTCCATCAGCATAGCGCTCTTCGTCGCTACGTTTGTGGGCACCAAATGGGTGAAGATCAATCCCATCCGAATGATATGCTACGCTGCCCTGGCGGGCCTGCTGTTGCTCTATTGATACCCTATAGGCATCCTTCCCTGAAAAAGGCAACAATCGGTTCAATACACACACAATCTTTTTAATCCTACAATCTACTATGCAAGTATCCAATACCGTAAAAGGATTTGCCAACCGTTGGGTGTCGGCCACTTCGTTCGGACTGATCCCGCTCTTCTCCATCCCTGTGATGGCCACCGGCATGCATCTGTCGTCCATGATGGTCTACCGCTTCGCCTTCGGCTGTTTGGGCATTCTGGCCGTGCTGCTCTGGAAGCGCGTCGACATGAAGCTGTCGCTCATCGAGTTTGGCGAGATCTGCCTGTTGGCGTTGTTCTACGACACCGAGGCGCTGCTCATGATCCTGGGTTACAACTATATTCCCAGTGGCGTGGCCACAACCCTTGTGTTCTCCTATCCCATTTGGACGGAGTTGCTCATGCTTATATTCTTCCATGAGCGATTCTCGTTGGGTACCCTGGGAGCCATGACGCTCGCCATTATGGGTGTGGCGTGCATGTCGAACATGGGTGGCGACGGAAGCATCCATCCCCTGGGCGTCGTCATTGAGATGGCGGCCGGCTTCTCCTACGCCCTCTACATGGTGTCGATGCCCCACATGCGGGTGCGTCACATGGGGAGTTTGAAACTGACGTTCTACGTGTTCCTCATCGGCGCGCTGTTCTTCGTCATTCTCTCTTTCTTCTTCTTCGACGGCGTACGCGCTGTGGATAGCACCGACGTGTTTGTCAACCTCGCTCTCCTGGGCATCGTGTCGACGGCGCTGAGCAATGTGATGCTCATTCCCGCCATTAAGCAGATTGGCGCCACCCTGACCGCCATCCTGGGAGCGTTTGAGCCCCTGACGGCCATGATCATCTCCATATTGGTGTTTGGCGACACCCTGACGCCCGGCATTTGCATTGGCTTTGTGTTTATCATCAGCGCCGTGCTCCTCCTCATTTTCCTAAAGATGAAACGCCATGAGGCATAATTGTCTGTTGGGGTTGCTCATTTGCGCCCTTCTACCACTGTTTGCATTTGCGCAACAACGGAAGCCTCGCCCCATCACTTTCGACACCGACACTCCGTTTGTCCACGATCCGGTGATGGCTTATGAGAAGGGTGTTTACTATGCGTTCTACACTGGTTGGAACATCGGGTGCATGACCTCGACCGACCGGCGCACGTGGAGCGTGAAGCGCGACGGCCTGCTCAAGAGCATTCCCGCATGGACACACGATAGTGTTCCGGGATTTGAGCGCCATGTGTGGGCGCCCGACGTCATTCGGTGGCGCAACCGTTGGTGGATGGCCTATAGCTGTTCCACCTTCGGAAAGAACACGTCGGCCATTGGATTGCTCTCGGCCTCGACATTGGCCTCGGCCGATTGGCAAGACGAGGGATGCCTTGTGGCCAGTAAGGGGCGGCGCGACAACTGGAACGCCATCGACCCGGCCTTCGTCGTAGACCGCAACGACAGTCTGTGGATGGCGTGGGGATCGTTCTGGGACGGCATTCAGATGGCCCCGTTAGGCATGTGCGACGGAAGACTGCAACTGGCCGGATACCCGCGTACCATTGCCCGGCGCTATTATCGAAACGCACCCGAGGGACAGGAGAATCCTACGTCGAGGCATGCTGGGGTGAACGCCATCGAGGCGCCTTTCATCCTCCACCATGATGGCTATTACTATCTTTTCGTTAGTTGGGACTATTGTTGCCGGGGAGAAAAGAGCACCTACCGCGTTGTGGTGGGACGGAGCAAGGAGGTCTACGGACCTTATGTCGACCGTGAAGGACGCCCGATGTATGCGGGGGGAGGCACGCCCGTCATTGCCGGCGATGGCACGAATTTCGAGGCGGCTGGCCATTGTGCAGCCTATCATTTTCCCGACGGCGACACCTTTGTCTGCCACGGTTACAGCATCCCACTGCATGGACAGAGCATCCTTGTGCAACGCCGTATGGTGTGGGAGGACGGATGGCCCAAGCTCAGGTAGCCGAAACCCCATCTGATCATCGGCCTAAGAACGGCAAAAACAAACCTATTGCACTTGCGATGACGCATTTTTTATACTAACAATCTACAAAAACAATGAACAGAAAACAATTGCTGACAGTGGCGATGGCGTTGGCAACAATGAGCGTCAACGCGCAAACCAACAACGCACCGACCATGGGGTGGAGCTCGTGGAACACCTATCGTGTGAACATCAGCGACAGTCTCATCCGTCATCAGGCCGACTGCATGGTGAAGACGGGTCTGAAGGACGCTGGCTACAAGTATATCAACATCGACGATGGCTTCCAAGGAGGTCGTGGGGCCGATGGCAAATTGAAAATCAACCCACACCGATTCCCCTATGGGCTCAAGCCTGTGGCCGACTATATCCACTCCTTGGGACTGAAGGCGGGCATCTACTCAGACGCCGGTCGCAACACTTGCGGCAACTATTACGACAAGGATACGCTCGCCGTGAGGGTCGGCATGTACGAACACGACGACGTCGACGCACGCTTCTATTTCAAGGATATGGGATTCGATTTTATCAAAATAGACTACTGTGGAGGCGACGCCAAGCAAAACACCGACCGTCTTCAGCTCGACGAGGAAACCCGATACACCGCCATCAGAAAGGCCATTGACGCAACTGGGCGCACCGATGTGCGCATGAACGTGTGCCGATGGAACTACCCTGGCACATGGGTGAGTGGCGTGGCCGACTCATGGCGTACCACGGTTGATATATACGATGGGTGGAAATCGGTGGCGGGCATCCTGCGCGAGAACCTTTATCTCTCGGCCTACAGCAGCGACGGCCATTACAACGACATGGATATGCTGGAGGTGGGACGCTCGATGACCCAAGAGGAGGATAAGACCCATTTCGGCATGTGGTGTTTCATGGAGAGTCCGTTGCTCATAGGTTGCGACCTGGGATCCATCAAGCCGCAGACGCTCGCCTTGCTGAAGAATCCTGAACTGCTGGCGCTCTCGCAAGACGCGCCCCACCAGCAAGCCTATCCCGTGGCCCTGTCGAATGGCGTTTACATCCTGGTGAAAGACGTCAACACATTGCACGGCTTGCAGCGTGCCGTGGCTTTCTACAATCCTTCTGCCCAAGCGGCAGAGGCAACCTTGTCGTTCCGCGATGTCGATTTGGCGGGAACCATTGCCGTGCGCGATGTGTTTGAGCGCAAGGATGAGGCTGCACGCACCGATGGTCAGATGCAGGTGAGCGTGCCTGGACATGGCTGCCGCATCTATCTTCTTACCGCCACGAAGCGCTTGGAGCGCCAACGCTATGAGGCGGAGACGGCTTACATCTCCGACTATCAGGAGCTTTGGAACAACCAAGCGAAGAAAACCGGTATCTATGAGTACGACGATCGTTGCTCGGCTGGCATGAAGGCCACATGGCTGGGCTGCTCGACCCAAAACGATTTGCAGTGGAAACATGTCTACGTGAATAAGGCTGGAAAGCGTACGCTCTCTTTCAAGTGCCTCTCGCCCGACAAGCGCCAGTTTACGGTTAGTGTCAACGGAACCGATGTGAAGACGCTTACCGTCGACGGAAACGCCACTGTCAGCCTAAAGGTGAAGCTCCAAAAGGGCGACAACATCGTGCGTCTTTACAACGAACAGACCTGGATGCCCGACGTCGACTGCATGACCGTGAAGTAGCGTTTTTACCCGCAAAAGATGGGAATTGTTATAAAAATACGGTGAAAGCGGTTAAAAATAGCTAAACATTTGAAACATTTGGTGGACAACAACCGTCTAACTTGTAACTTTGCATCATGCAAGGCGTTAACTAACAAGCTGCAAGAGAGTCTGTAAGAAGGCACTCACCAACAACTCGTTATAGTAAACATCCTAAAAAAAACGATATGAAAAAGAACATGATTGTACTGGCTGCGCTCGCCGCAACGATGCTCGTTACGAGTTGCGCCAGCAAGAAAGACCTTGAAAATTGTCAGAATCAGAACAAGGAACTGACCACCAACTATCAGGATACCAAGGAGCGTCTGGCCGCCTCACAGGCCCGCGTGAGCTCTCTTGAGGATCAGTTGGCTCAGCAGAAGAAGGACTATGCCGCTCTGCAGAAGAGTCTCGACAAGAGTCTCTCCAACACAAGCGACAACAACGTAAACATCTCTAAGCTCGTCGATCAGATCAATGAGTCGAACCTATACATCCGTCACCTCGTGGAGGTGAAGAGTAAGAGCGACTCGCTCAACATGGTGTTGACCAACAATCTCACTCGTTCGCTCTCGAAAGAGGAGATGAAGGAGGTCGACGTGCAGGTGCTCAAGGGTGTGGTTTACATCTCGTTGGCCGACAATATGCTCTATAAGAGTGGTAGCTATGAGATTAACGACCGCGCTCAGGAGACGCTCTCGAAGATCGCTAAGATCATCATGGACTACAAGGACTACGACGTGCTGATTGAGGGTAACACCGATAATGTGCCTATCAACACCGAGGCCGCTACGATGAAGAACATCCGCAACAACTGGGATCTCTCAGCTCTTCGCGCTTCATCAGTGGTGCAGTATCTCATCAACCACTTCGGTGTGGAGCCCAAGCGCCTGACCGCTGGTGGCCGTGGTGAGTTCAATCCCGTTGCCTCGAACGACACAGAGGTGGGCAAGCAGCGCAACCGCCGCACACAGATCATCATCACGCCGAAGCTCGACCAGTTCATGGATCTGATCGATAAGGCTCCTGAGGAGTAATCATTACTCATAAAAAATACGACGGGCATGAAGGCCAGCAATTGGCTTTCATGCCCGTCGTGCGTTTGTGGTTAACCCGATGGGCGCACATCCATTGCGCCAACTGGCTCGGGGCCTACTATAACTTTACCGCCAATGATACGCAGTTGCCGTCGAATCCCACTTGGTAGCGACTGCTCTTGCCCGTAATCTTGTCGCCGAGCCAATAGCCAAGCCATGTGCCACCCACACCGATGGCAGCGCCCGCCACCACGTCGTGCCACTCGTGGCGGTTGCGCACGAGGCGGTCGACGGCCACTCCCGTGGCTACGGCATAGCCTCCCACGCTGATCCAAGGCGACACGTGGCGAAACTCCTTGTCGAGAATGGCGGCTCCCGCAAACGCTACGGTGGCGTGGCCCGATGGGAATGCGCGGTTGTCGGTGCCATCAGGACGTCGCTCGTGGATGGCGTGTTTCAACGCCCACGTGGTGCCGCACGACAGCACATAGCTCGTTGCCGTGTTTATGGCCAACCGTTTCCAGGAGCTCGCACTCTCCACACCGCAGGCCTTCAGGGCGTAAGCCGAGGCGACGGGCACAAAGCGCAACCAGTCGTCGGGGCCGTCGCCATGATAGGGTTTCTGGGCCATGGCGGCCGGAGTGGTTAGCAACAGGAGTAGGAAAATTAGAAAATGACGCATAAAGCCAATAAAAAAGGAGGGAAGCGCTCTACAGCTTCCCTTGTTCACGATATGAATAATAACTGCCGTCGGTTACGATCACGTGGTCGAGAAAGTAAATGCGCATGATGTCGCACGCCTTTCGGATGCGCTCGGTGAGCTGGTCGTCTTGACGCGACGGATGGGTGTTGCCGCTGGGATGGTTGTGGCAGGCGGCCAACACGGTGGCGTTGTTGAGGATGGCTTCGCGCATAATGACGCGAATGTCGACGGCCGTCTCCGTGATGCCCCCGTGGCTGATGCGCACCTCGCGGATGAGTTTGAAGTGCTGGTTCATCAGTAAGATGTGGAACTCCTCAACGTCGAGGTCCTGCATCTTGGGATGCATGAGGTTGTAGATGGCCGTTGCCGATCCCAGGTCGGTGCGCTCCTCGGCTTTCTCACGGGCTCGCCGCTTGCCCAGTTCGCAGGCGGCGAGTATGGTGATGGCTTTGGCCGGCCCGATGCCCTTGAAGGCTTCCAGGTCGCGGATGGTCATCTTTCCCAGCGTGTTGAGATTGTTGTGGCAGGAGGCCAGCACGTTCTTCATCAGGTCGACGGCACTCACCTGTGGCGTGCCCGACCCGATGAGGATGGCCAGCAACTCTGCGTTGGAGAGCGCCTCGGCGCCCAAGCGCTCCAACCGTTCGCGTGGACGGTCTTCCTCGGCCCAGTCGGTGATGGTTAGTTTGGTCGTGTCTTCGTATGGCATAAGATCCAGTCGCTTACGCTTATTTGTAGAAATTGCGCTTGTAAGCCTCAAACTCGTCCTTGCCCAGGACGCAGCGGCGCCACCAAGCCTTGATGAATCCGCAGCCGTATCCCATGAGTTGGGTGAAGGCGGCGCGAACCGAGAGAGCGGCTACCCATAGGTTGCCCGTCTGGCAGTTGGCGTCGAGGAAGATGACGGCAGCGTAGAAAGCAAGCATGTCCAACGATAATGCGCTGATTGCCAACGGCAGGGCTTGCTCCATGCCATAGCCCATCTGGAACATCACAAATGCCCCAACGAGGCCTCCGAGGAACATCAACGTAAGCAGGATGACGCCTACGGTGAACACGGCGGGTAACAGATGGACCAGTTTCAGCGAGTCGGGGTATTTCTTATAGAGGTTGATGCGTGCGATGCCGCTGTTGAACACTTGACGCCAGAACTTACGGAAGTCGGTGCGGCGCTTGTGGTAAACCCATGCATCGGGGAATAGGCGTGTCTTGAATCCCGACTTGATGATGCGAATGGAGAAGTCGATGTCTTCACCGAAACGCATCTTCGAGAAGCCGTTGAGCTTGTTGTAGACCTCTCGACGGATGCCCATGTTGAACGAGCGGGGATAGAACTTGTCGAGCTTTTTCTTTCCGCCGCGAATGCCGCCTGTGGTGAAGAACGACGTCATGGAATAGGAAATGGCCTTCTGCACGGGAGTGAACGTGTCGGCCGCGCGGTCGGGGCCGCCAAAGGCGTCGCAGGGCTCGCGTCGCAACTCATCGTCGACGGCCTGCAAGTAACCTTCGGGAAGCACCACGTCGGAGTCGAGAATAAGCACATAGTCGCCTGTAGCGCGCTCCACACCATAGTTGCGGCTCTGTCCGGGACCGCTGTTCTCTTTCATGAAATAGCGCAGCGGCAACTGGCTGGCGTAGCGGTAACACACGTCGCGGCAGGGCGTTTGCGATCCGTCTTCCACAATGATGACCTCAAAGTCCTTCAGCTTTTGGTGTAAAAGACTGTCGAGCAGTTCGTCGACTTCGTCGGGACGGTTGAAAACGGGGATGATCAGACTGTATTTCATAGGTGGGGGATTGAATGTGAAAAGGTCAATGTCGAGATAACCACAAATAGTTATTTGGAATAAAAAAAGGCAAGAAGGTTATGGCCACGGCTAAGCCCCGGCACATGCAACCTTCTTACCTTTCGCTGTTATCTCAGTGAGTGTGATTACTTCTTCTCAGTAACACGGCCGACATAGCTGCCGTCCTCAGTGTTGATGGTGATAACGTCGCCCTCGTCGATGAACAGGGGCACGCGCACCTCAGCACCTGTCTCCAGTGTGGCAGGCTTGGTGGCGTTGGTAGCGGTGTTGCCCTTTACGCCCGGCTCAGAGTGGGTCACCATGAGGTTGGTCTTAAGAGGCATCTCGGCTGAGAGGATAGAGCCGTCGTCGGCAGAGATCTGCACGTCAACGATATCGCCTTCCTTCATATACTCGCCACCGGTGATGAGGTCGCGGCTGATGGGGAATTGCTCGAAAGTCTCCTGGTTCATGAAGATGCAACCTGTGGGATCCTCGTAAAGATACTGGTATGAACGGTGCTCCACGCGCACGTCGTCGAGCTTGAAACCAACCTGGAATGTACGGTCGAGCACGCGGCCATCAGCCACGTTCTTCAGCTTGGTGTTCATAACGGTGTTACCCTTACCCGGCTTGCGGTGCTCAAACCAGATGCACTTCCAGATACCGCCATCCATGCGGATGCAGGTTCCCTTTTTAATTTCCTGTGAGTTAATCATGTTCGTCTATCTATGATATTGTTATTGTTATCGAATTGACGGGTGCAAAGTTACTACATTTTTATAGAAATCGCATAGAAAGACGGCGAAAAAACGCTTATTTCTTTGTCATTTAAAAAATAATGAGTAATTTTGCAGCCCAAAAGGAATGCTTTGCCCGTTCCTTGTCATCTCATGTATCATAAACAATTAAAATAACAACAAAATGAAAAGAACATTCCAGCCCCACAATCGTCGTCGTGTGAACAAGCATGGCTTCCGTGAGAGAATGGCCACCAAGAATGGTCGTCGTGTGCTGGCTTCTCGCCGCGCTCATGGCCGCAAGAAGCTGACCGTTTCCGACGAGAACCACGGCAAGTAATCGCTGGATCACATCCCGCGAGACGATAAAAAGCAGCATGAAACATTGTGTTTCATGCTGCTTTTTGCGTTGGGGCGGGTGGGGAGAATGGGCGTGGTCTTCGCACCGTAAGCCACAATATTACATTGTTTTTTGGTAAACGCGCACGTAATCCACATAATACCGTAGGGGGAACTGGCTGTCGTCGGGCACGCCTCCGTTCTCGCCAATGGCCAGGTTGAGTAGGATGTAGTCGCCAAATGCTTCGATGTTGTTGCTGAATGGGTTCTCGTGGTTGCCGTCCACGCCGCCGTTGCGCGTTTTCGAAAGGTCGGTGACGTTGAGCAACTCGTCGTCGAGATAGAGGCGGATAAACTGCTCGTCCCAGTCCATACGCCACACATGGAATTTCTCAGTCCACTGGGCGTCGCGGTGGGTGAAATGCTCAAATGGCGTCACCACGGAGTTCCACACAGGGGTGAACGCCCTGTTGGATCCCCAACAGGTGTTGGCGAGTATCGACGGCTTGCCGTCCTTGATGTAGTATTCCATCATGTCGATCTCGCCATTCTCCGGCCAGCTCCATTGGTTGCCCAGCAACCAGATGGCTGGCCACGAGCCTGAGGCCGTGGGAATCTTGGCTCTCACCTCGAAGCGCCCATAGCGAAACACGTGGCTCTTGCGTGTGGTGAGGCTCGATGAGGTGTAGTGCGCCTCGCGCCTTGAGCGTGTCCAGTGGCAGTCGCCCTCACGATAGTGGGGATTGGCCACCGTTTCCTTGCGCCCCTCGATGACGAGCAGACCGTCTTTCACCGTGGCGTTGTCCTCTTGATACCACTGCAATTCGTTGTTCCTTACAAAGCCCTGTTCGAAGCTCCAGTCGTCGGAGGGCTTTCCGTCGCGGTCGAACTCATCGTGCCAAACCAGTTGGTAGCCGTTGTATTGCTTCACTTCCGTTTGTGGATGATAGTCGATGGAATCGTTCGCCTGTAGGGACGAAGTTGCCAAGACGGCACATGCCGCCAAGACAAATGTTTGTATCTTCATAATTTGTGCTGATGTGTTATATTTGCAAAAGTACAAAAAATAACGTCGTTGCCACTTCCTACGCACCGCGTTAGGATAGTTAATTCATGCTAAATTTATGTTTCGCTTGGATGAAAAGCTAATGATTATTTGGGAAATTGGCCGATAAGCCGTATTTTTGTGAACAAAACATCATTTACGAAAACCTTATAGTTGTGAAAAAGCTTCTACTGTTCCTTTGGGCGGTCATACCCTTCCTCAGCCTTCATGCGGAGGATGCCGACTCGCTCTACGCCAAAGACATGTTGCCCATTGGCACCATGGCGCCCGAGATGGTCATCGACTCGGTCAATAATGTCACCCTTGAGTCGCTTCGCGGTCGATATGTGGTGTTGCATTTCTGGGCCACATGGTGCCCCGATTGCCGCCGCGATATGCCCGAACTGAATGATCTCTCGTATGTTTACAATTCCGACAGCATCGTGTTCATCCACGTGTCTTACGACACCAACAAGGAGGCTTGGCAGAAATACATCGGTGAGAACAAGATGTTTGGCATGCAGCTCACTGAGTTGAAAAAGATGCGCGAGGCCCGTAGTTCCAGCATGTTCAAGATCAATTGGATTCCCGCCTATTACGTCATCAATACTGAAGGCCGCATCATTGAGCGCACGGTCGACGTGGAAAAACTGGCCAGGCGCTTGACCTTGCTCGACAAGTCGCGTGTGCGCATTCCCCGCAGCAAGATGTCGAAGAACCCTGAGTATAAGGGCGGTGAGACCATGTTGCGCTATTATCTCGCCAAGAGCATCAAGTATCCGCGCGTGGCAAGCAACTACGGTTTGGAGGGACAGACGCTCGTGAAGTTTATGGTGGAAGCCGACGGAACCATCTCCAACGCTCGCGTCACGGAGAACAAGATTACCGTAGACGACAAGTTGCCCTACCAAAAGCTCCGTGGCGACGCTCGCCAGCGTGTTCGCCAAGAGGCGCTCGACGCCTTTGCCGAGGAGGCTTTGCGCGTCATCAACGCCATGCCCCAGTGGAATCCGGGCAAGCGCTATGGCATGCCCATCAAAGTGGAATATGAGCTTCCCATCAATTTCCGACTGCAATACAACAGCGACGATGTGTGGTCGGGCCATTCATAAGGAGGCAACATGTCAATGATTCATCTGAAAGACATCAACAAAACCTATTTCGGCGCTCAGCCCCTGCATGTGCTCAAGGGGGTGAGCCTCGATATAGAGGAGGGTGAGTTGGTGTCTATCATGGGTGCGTCGGGGTCGGGCAAGTCGACCCTGCTCAACATTCTCGGCATCCTCGACAACTATGACAGCGGCGAGTATCTGCTCGATGGAACGCTCATCAAGGATCTTAGCGAGACCCGCGCCGCCGAGTATCGCAACCACATGATAGGCTTCATCTTCCAGAGTTTTAATCTCATCGGATTCAAGACGGCAGTGGAGAACGTGGAATTGCCCCTGCTTTACCAAGGGGTTAGCCGCCGCAAGCGCCACCGCATGGCCATGGATTACCTCGACCGACTGGGTCTTGGCCCTTGGGCCTCACACTATCCCAATGAGATGTCGGGTGGACAGAAGCAGCGTGTGGCCATCGCACGCGCCCTCATTACCGACCCCAAGATCATCCTTGCCGACGAGCCTACGGGCGCCCTCGACTCGAAGACCAGTCTGGAGGTGATGGAATTGTTGAAGAAGCTCAACCGCGACGAGCATAAGACCATTGTTGTGGTGACCCACGAGAGTGGTGTGGCCAACGAAACCGACAAGATTATCCACATTAAGGATGGCCTTATCGGAAGCATCGAGGACAACCACTTGCACAAAGCGAGCGTTTTTGGAGGCGGCACCATCATGAAATAAGATGGCGGCGCCCATGCGCTATATGATATAAGGAGAAAAGCCATGTTCGATCTCATTCAGGAAATCTACGCCACGATACGCCGCAACAAGCTGCGCACTGCGCTCACGGGATTTGCCGTGGCGTGGGGCATCTATATGATTATCGTGCTGCTGGGAGCGGGCAATGGACTTATCAACGGCGTGACGAACAATATGGGCGACTTCCTCGCCAACTCGATGTCGGTGTTTGGAGGAACCACCTCGAAACCTTACAATGGCTTGAAGGAAGGACGCGACATTACCCTCGACGACGGCGACATCGGCACCACACGCCAGCGTTTCAGCGAGAATGTGGAAACGGTGGGTGCGGAAATACAGCAGGCGGGGGCCACCATCACCATGGGCGACAACTACGTCAGTTCCTCTCTTTGTGGCGTTTATCCCAATGAGGCAACCATCAACAAGTTGCACATGTTGGCCGGGCGATTCATCAACGATATCGACCTTGAGCAGCAGCGCAAGGTGCTGGTGATAAGCGATGAGCAGGCCAAAGAGCTCATTGCGGGCGATGGAACGGCGCTTGTGGGCAAGGTGGTCAAGGTCGACGACTTCGCTTTCCGCGTGGTGGGCGTCATGAAGCGCGACGGGAGCACCATGGGAACCGACGCGTACACGTCGTTTACCACCCTGAGAACCATGTACGGCCGAGGCAACAAGGCCGACCGCATCCTGTTCTCGTTTCGTGGACTGACAAGCGAGCAGGCCAACACGGAGTTTGAAACACAATACAAGGCAGCCATCAACCGCAACCATGGTGCGTCGCCCGATGATGAGGAGGCCGTCTGGGTGTGGAACCGCTTCACGCAAAACCTGCAAATGAACATGGGCATGTCGATGATCAGGCTGGCCCTTTGGATCATTGGCATCTTCACATTGCTCTCGGGCGTTGTTGGCGTAAGCAACATCATGCTCATCTCTGTCAAAGAACGCACACGCGAGTTTGGCATTCGCAAGGCCATCGGCGCCAAGCCGGCAAGCATCCTGCGGCTCATTGTCGTGGAGAGCGTTATCATCACCACCTTCTTCGGTTATGTGGGCATGTTGCTCGGCATAGCCACCACCCAATACATGGACGCCACGTTAGGCCACGAGGTCACCGACCTGGGCTTTGCTAAAATCACCACTTTCCTCAATCCAACCGTTGGAATCGACGTGTGTGTCGAGGCCACATTGCTCATGGTGGTGGCAGGCACGATAGCTGGTTTGTTCCCTGCCATTCGTGCGGCGCGCACCCGACCCATTGAGGCTTTGCGGGCTGAATGACGCCCCTTAGCCACACTCCGCATTACTGTCAACCCTATAAAATAAGGTATACCGTGACATTCGACATAGACCGATACCGCGAGATTCTCGACACCATCACTCGCAACAAGGCACGTTCGCTGCTTACCGGCTTCGGCGTGTTTTGGGGAATCTTCATGCTTGTTACGCTCATCGGAGGCGGACAAGGCCTGAAGGAGAATCTGTCGGCCAACTTCGAAGGATTCGCCACCAACACGGTCGTCATCTATCCGCAAGCCACCACCAAGCCTTACCACGGCTTTCGCAAGGGGCGTACGTGGGGAATGACCTTCCGCGATACGGAGCGGCTGAGGTCGCAGATTCCCCAGCTCGACGTTATCAGTCCCATGCTTTCCCATTGGGGAGGCTCGGCCACTTATAAAGACAAGAAAGCCAGTTGCTCGTTCAAGGGTGTAATGCCCAATTATGCGCAGGTGGAGATGCCCAAGCTAAGCTATGGACGGTTCATCAATGAGATGGACATTGCCGAGGGACGGCGTGTGTGCATCATCGGAAAGCGCGTCTATAAGAGTCTCTTTCCGGGTGGAGGCGACCCTTGTGGACAACGCATACAGGTAGATTCGGCGTTCTACCAGGTCGTGGGAGTCGATTATTCGTCGGGTTCCATGACTATCAACGGCAGTGCGGAACAGGCCATTGTGGTTCCGCTGACGCTCATGCAGCAAGCTTATAACCGCGGCGACAGCATCGATTTGCTGTGTATGACGCTCAAGCCCGGCTATCGGGTGACCGATATGCAAGACCGCATCAGGATGGTGTTGGCCAAGGCTCACGATGTGGATCCTACGGATGAGAAATCCATTTTCCTCATCAACACCGAGGTGATGTACTCCATGCTCGACAGCCTCTTTAGCGGCGTGAACCTCCTGATATGGTTGGTGGGCATTGGCACGCTGTTCGCAGGTGCCATCGGTGTGAGCAATATCATGATGGTGACGGTGCGTGAGCGAACGACCGAGATTGGCATCCGCCGTGCCATTGGTGCCACCCCGCGCATGATTCTCTCGCAAATCATCTCGGAGAGCATCGCCCTGACCGTTGCCGCTGGCATGGCGGGCATTCTCTTTGGCATTGTGGTGCTCGAGATGATAGAGCTTGCCAACACCACCGGAGGCGTCGTCACCGCCCATTTCCAAGTGCGCTTCTGGACAGCGGTCGGCGCCTTGGCGCTGCTCACGGTCCTTGGCGTGATAGCCGGGTTGGCACCAGCCCTTCGCGCCATGAGCGTCAAACCCGTCGACGCCATGCGCGACGAATAGCCCCATCGATTCTTAGAAAACATAAAAAACAACGCATCATAAGCAAACGGCCACCCTCCCCCGAAGTGGGAGGAGCCATAGCCTGAACAAACCATTATGAAGAAGTATTTCCAAATCGGCTTTGCCGTCGTCATCTTGTTGGTGTTCGTCGGCACGTTTGTTTTCCTTTGGCAGAAAAGCCAACCACAACCCGTGGAGTACGAGGAGTACACGGTCAAGACGACCGACATCTCCAAGACCACCATCATCACCGGTCGCATAGAACCGCGCAACGAGGTCAACGTGAAACCGCAGATATCGGGCATCATCTCCGCAATCTATAAGGAGGCGGGTGAGACCGTAACGGCCGGCGAGGTCATTGCCAAGGTGAAGGTCATCCCCGACGAGGGGCAGCTCAGTGCGGCCCAAGCCCGCATCCGCCTGGCCGGCATCAACGAGCGCCAGGCGCGGGTCGACTATGAGCGCGAGAAGGCGCTCTACGACAAGGGCTTGGTCAGTGGCGACGAGTATGACCAGAAGCGCAAGGCATGGCGGCAAGCTACCGAGGAGATGCGGGCTGCCAAGGACAACCTGGAGGTTGTGCGCGATGGCGTATCGAAGGAGAACGCCGGCAACTCGTCGACGCTCATCCGCTCCACCATCAGTGGTCTCATCCTTGATGTGCCTGTGAAGGTGGGCAACACCGTCATCCTCTCTAATACGTTCAACGATGGTACGACCATCGCCACCGTGGCCAACATGGCCGACCTTGTTTTCCGAGGCAATGTCGACGAGACCGAGGTGGGACGCTTGGTGACGGGCATGCCCATGAAGATAACGATCGGCGCCATGCAGGATGAGCGTCTGCAGGCTTCGCTGGAGTATATTTCGCCCAAGGCCACCCAGAACAACGGCGCCAACCAGTTTGAAATCAAGGCGGCCGTGCATGTGGGCACAGCCAATAAGATTCGTTCGGGCTACAGCGCCAATGCAGAGATCGTGTTGGCTGAGGCCAAACAGGCGTTGACCGTTCCCGAGAGTGCCATCACCTTCGAGGGCACAAGCACCTTTGTCAATGTGGTCAAGGAGAAGGACGGGCAGAAAACCTATGAGAAGCGCCGCGTGACCACTGGCTTGAGCGACGGCATTAACATTCAGGTGACGAGTGGCCTGAAGAAGGGTGAACGCGTGAGGGGGCCGAAGAAGGTGAACGACGACAACAATGATGAGTAATTCCAGAGTAGCTATGGTCAAAGCTTTGTTTTTCGATATTGATGGCACACTTGTCAGTTTCAACACCCATCGCATACCCGACAGTACGGTGGAAGCCCTGCGCCAGGCCAAGGCCAATGGTGTGAAGGTATACATCTCCACAGGGCGCCCGAAGCCGTTCATCAACAACCTCGGTCAAATAGCCGACCTTATCGACGGCTACATCACAACCACCGGAGCACTTTGCATCGTGGGTGATGAGGCGTTTGGCCGCTTTAGCATCGACCCTAACGACGCCAAGCGCGTGATGGATGCCTGCTATGAGTTGGGCAAGTCGTGTGTGGTGGTGGGCACGAAGCACATATCCCTCATCAACGACTCGGCTGAACTGACGCGCCTGTTTCGCGAGGGCCTGAACCTCGACTATGAGTTTGCGCCACTCGACGTTACGCTGAAAGAACCCCTGCTGCAACTGAGCCCGTTCTTCACCCATGAGGAGGAGGTGGCGCTGATGGGCCAACTGGTGTCGTGCGTCAGCTCACGCTGGCATCCCGCCTTCACCGACATCACCCACCGCGATGCCGACAAGGGCAAGGCTATGGTAGCCATGTGTCAGCACGAGGGCTTCGATGTGGCCGACACCATGGCCTTTGGCGATGGCGGAAACGACATTCCCATCATTCAGAAAGCGGGCATTGGAGTGGCCATGGGCAACGCCGTCGACATGGTGAAGGCCGTCGCCGACCACGTCACCTCGTCGGTCGACGATGAGGGTGTGAGCAACGCCCTGCGCTTCTTCCATGTCATCTGAGGCGCCTCACGAGAGAAAAAACTATTTTTCTTCATTTCTTTACCAAAGAAAAGTGTTGAGTCTCAATTATTAGATGTACCTTTGCGCAGAAATTGGAGCCCGACAAATAATCTGCCCGTCAACCTACCATGCAGAGCGTCGTGGCCAACCTAATGGAAAGATCATTTGATAATCAAAAAGATAAGATTAAGGATTATGACACTTACAAAGTTAAAATTCTGGGCAGACATCCGCGACTACATTGGAATAGGTGTCGGTATGATATCCTATAGCATTGGATGGAATGTCTTCCTGTTGCCTAACAGCATTACCACAGGTGGTGTTCCGGGTATCTCTTCTGTCTTGTTCTGGGGTACAGGTTTCCCAGTGCAGTGGTCCTATTTTATTGTCAACGCCGCCTTGTTGCTCGCGGCGCTGAAAATCCTTGGCTTTAAGTTCTGCGTCAAGACCATTTACGGTGTGTTTGTGCTGACGTTTATCACTTCGCTGTTCCAAAAGTATGCCACGGGTACGGCTATGCTTCACGACCAGCCTTTCATGGCCGCCATCATAGGAGCCATCTTTACGGGTTCGGGAATCGGTTTGGGATTCGCCTCAAATGGATCGACGGGCGGAACCGATATTGTGGCCGCCATTGTCAATAAGTACCGCGACATCTCGCTTGGTCGAGTGGTGATGCTCTGCGATATTATCATCATCACATCATCGTATCTGGTGTTCAGAGACTGGGAGAAGGTTATCTATGGTTATGTGGTGCTCTGGGTGTCGAGCTTCTGTATCGACCAGGTGGTGGGCTCCATGCGCCGCAGCGTGCAGTTCTTCATCATCTCCGATAAGTATCAGGAGATAGCCAGCCGCATTGCTGTCTATCCCCACCGTGGCGCCACGGTTATCCAGGCTCGTGGCTTCTACACCAACCACGATGTGAAGATGCTGTTTATCATGGCCAAGCGCCGCGAGAGCAAAATCATCTTCAGCATCATCAACGAGATCGATCCGCACGCGTTTGTCACCCAGACCAATGTCATCGGTGTCTACGGTGAGGGCTTCGATAAGTTTAAGGTGAGCGGCAGCCACCCTAAGGCCCAGCGCCTCACACCTACCGAGCAGGCGGCTCTCAACAAGTAGTCGCTGTCACCCTTTCATTACTTTTTGTAAAATGTCAGAGTGGCTCGGCATCTGTTGGGCCACTCCTTAGATACCAAGAAGGGCTTGGTGCTACCATCCTACAGGTTGCGCCAAGCCCTTCGTCTTTGGGGACAATCCCTGCTTGCCCCCTGTTTGTCATAGAGTGGGTTGGTGGCAGGGGCGTTGTGCAGGGGCATTGAGCTCGTTTGTCATCATGTGAATAGGGCGTTATGGCAACAAAAAAGCGCGACTCAGGCGAGTCGCGCTTTTTATGCAATTATCCCAAATGGGTCATTATCCCAAATGGGTTATTATCCCAAATGGGTCATTAGATTTCAATTCTTGTTAGTGTTTGTTTCGAGCAGGTTGCGACAGTCGCTTTGAAGCCATAGCGGGCTATGGCGAAACGCGAATGGAAGCAAGATGCCGAAAGAAACGCTGACAAGAGTTGGAAAGAAACCATAACATCCTACTATTTTCCTTATTTCGGTCTAATGACCGATTGGGGATTATGCTGGGTTGGCTTCAACCTCTTGCTCTTTCAGAATCTCATTGGCTCTGTCAAGGGCGAAGTTGATGTGGCTGCAGATGTTCTTCTCGCCCACGGAGTTGTAGAAGCCTGCCTTCTCAAGGGCGGCATGAACGCGTGGCACAACACCCGACAACACCACTTGGATGCCTTCGCTCTTGCTCATCTCGCAGAGGTTCGTGAGGTTGTGGATACCTGTCGAATCGACGAACGGTACCTTTCGCATGCGGATGATGCGCACCTTCGGACGGTCGCCAAACGTGGCCATGATTTCCTCAAAGCGGTTTCCTGCGCCGAAGAAGTAGGGGCCGTTAATCTCGTACACCTCAACGCCTTGCGGAATGGTGAGGTGCTCAATGTTGCCCGTGGTGATGTCGCTCTCCTCGCTGATCTCGTCCATGATAACCTTCACCTCGGTGGTCTCCGACATACGTTTCATAAACAGCAAACATGCGATGATGAGGCCCACCTCGATGGCGATGGTGAGATCGAAGATGATGGTGAGGAAGAATGTGATGAGCAGCACCGACACGTCGCTCTTGGGGTTCTTCATCAGTGCGAGGAACGAGCGCCATCCACACATGCCATACGATACGATGACGAGCACGCCGGCGAGGCATGCCATGGGGATATACTTGGCCAAGGGCATGAAGAAAAGGAAGATGAGTGTGAGTGTTGCGGCGTGGATGATTCCTGCCACAGGTGTGCGGCCACCATTGTTGATGTTGGTCATGGTGCGGGCGATGGCGCCTGTGGCGGGTATGCCGCCGAAGATGGGCGAGGCGAGGTTGGCCACTCCCTGGGCGATCAGCTCGGTGTTGGAGTCGTGATGGTCGCCTATCACACCATCGGCAACGGTGGCCGAGAGCAGCGACTCAATGGCGCCGAGCACAGCGATGGTGAGCGCGGGCGACACCAGGCTCTTGATGGTGTCCCATGTGAGGTTGGGCATGTGAGCGTCGGGAATGGCATTGCTCACTGAGAAGCGGTCGCCAATGGTCTCAATGGTGGTAACCCCGGCAAACTGCTTGAGCATCAGCGCGGCCACGGTCATCACCACGATGGCTACGAGTGAGCCTGGTATCTTCTTGCTAAACCGTGGGGTGATGGCTATGATAACAACGCTCAGTACGCCAACGGCGGCGCACCAGAAGTCGAGGGTGTCGAAGTTGCAGAGGTAGCAATACCATTTCTCGAGGAAATCGCTGGGCACCTTGTCGATCGAGAGGCCGAAGAGGTCTTTGATCTGTGTGGTGAAAATGGTGACGGCGATACCGCTCGTGAAGCCCACCACGATGGGGTAGGGGATAAACTTGATGATGGTGCCAAGGTGGAGCACACCAAAGAGAATCAGGAAGGCGCCTGCCATGAGCGTGGCAATGGTGAGGCCCTCAAAGCCATATTGCTGAATGATGCCGTAGATAATTACGATGAAGGCGCCTGTAGGACCGCCAATCTGAACCTTGCTGCCACCCAGCAGCGAAATCATGAATCCTGCTACGATGGCGGTGATGATGCCTTTCTCTGGGGTCACACCCGATGCGATACCAAAGGCGATGGCGAGCGGCAAGGCTACAATGCCAACGATGAGGCCCGACATGAGGTCGGCCATGAATGTCTTCTTGTTGTAATGCTTCAGTGTGGCAAAGAGCCTGGGTTGGAAATCTAACTTACTGTTCATCTTGTTTTGTTATACCGAATAAATGTGCTTTTTAACGTTGATGCCTATGTTTTTGTTTATTAATGTTAAAACGTTACTCTTTCACTTTTATTGTGTGTCTCACATTATTATAATAAGAAAAGCCCTTTTTACACGGTTTTTCCGTCTTGTGTCCTCATGTTGGGGGCGGATATCCGTGTTACTCTACTTTTATCAACGATTCTCGTGGTCCCTTTCTTGTGGTAATGGCTCATAGCGCTTCTTTTGGTGTTCAGCGCATAAAGAGGTCGTCTTTCATCCGGTTGTTTCTGACTTACGGTTGCCAGTGGATGTTGGGATGGAAGTCCACGCATCATGCTTTGTTATGCTTTTTGGTTAAAAAGTTGTGTCGTGTTTT
>NZ_JAHKBE010000089.1 GCF_018789675.1 Hallella faecis | reverse complement strand
GCATAATATTCAAGCGGAGCTTGATATTCTGCCTTCGATTTGCGCTAACTTTGCATAAGATAGGCTGCATCTCAGCATAATATTCAAGCGGAGCTTGATATTCTGCCTTCGATTTGCGCTAACTTTGCACTATCCTTCTTTGGCATGTTTCAAAGAGGGGGCTGGCCCTGCTGTTGCGAAAACAGCGAGGCATGGACTAACAAACCTAAACCGCGATTTTACATATCAACCAATACCTAAATAATACCTAATAATAAAGCAACCAACTATGAGCAATTATCCAAAGATTGGAATTCGCCCCACCATCGACGGTCGTCAGGGCGGCGTGCGCGAGAGTCTTGAGGAAAAGACGATGAACCTCGCCAAATCGGTAGCCAAACTGATCAGCGAGAACCTGCGCAACGGCGACGGATCGCCCGTCGAGTGTGTCATATCCGATACCACCATTGGACGCGTTGGCGAGAGCGCCGCCTGTGCCGAGAAGTTCGAGCGCGAGGGCGTGGGCTCCACCATCACCGTTACGTCGTGCTGGTGCTACGGCGCCGAGACGATGGACATGAACCCCCATTGGCCGAAGGCTGTGTGGGGCTTCAACGGCACGGAGCGCCCCGGTGCCGTGTACCTGGCCGCCGTGCTCGCCGCCCACGCACAGAAGGGCCTGCCCGCCTTCGGCATCTACGGCCACGATGTGCAGGACCTCGAAGACGACTCCATCCCCGCCGATGTGGCTGAGAAGATTCTGCGCTTCGCACGCGCAGCGCAGGCCGTGGCCACCATGCGCGGCAAGTCGTACCTCTCGATGGGATCGGCCTGCATGGGCATCGCCGGCAGCATTGTCAACCCCGACTTCTTCCAGGAGTATCTCGGCATGCGCAACGAGAGCGTCGACCTCACGGAGATCATACGCCGCATGACAGAGGGCATCTACGACCCCGAGGAGTTTGAGAAGGCCATGGCATGGACACGCAACCACTGCATGTGCAACGAGGGCGACGACATTGCCAACCGCCAGGGAAAAGCCAAGACACGCGAGCAGAAAGACGCCGACTGGGAGTTTATCGTGAAGATGATGATCATCATGAAGGACCTCATGCACGGCAACCCACGCCTCGAGGAGATAGGGTTCAAGGAGGAGGCCATCGGCCACAACGCCATCGCCGGCGGCTTCCAGGGACAGCGCCAGTGGACCGACTTCTATCCCAATGGCGACTATCCTGAGGCGCTGATGAACACCTCGTTCGACTGGAACGGACCGCGCGAGCCCATCACGCTGGCCACCGAGAACGACGCCGGCAACGGCGTGGCCATGCTCTTCAACCACCTGCTCACAGGGCGCGCCCAGATCTTCTCCGACGTGCGCACCTATTGGAGCCCCGAGGCCGTGAAGCGCGTAACAGGCAAGGAGCTCACCGGACGGGCAGCGGGCGGCATCATCCACCTCATCAACTCGGGCGCCACCACGCTCGACGGATCGGGCGCAGCCACCGACGCCGAGGGCAACCCCGTGATGAAGCACTTCTGGGAGCTCACCGACCAAGACATCGACGCCTGCCTGAAGGCCACCACATGGTATCCCGCCAACCGCGACTATTTCCGTGGCGGCGGATTCTCATCCAACTTCCTCTCGAAGGGCGGCATGCCCGTCACCATGGTGCGCCTGAACCTCGTGAAGGGGCTCGGCCCGGTGCTGCAGCTGGCGGAGGGATGGACCGTGGAGATCGACCCCGAGATCAACGCCATCCTCGACAAGCGCACCGACCCCACATGGCCCACCACATGGTTTGTGCCACGCTTGTGCGGCAAGGCGCCGTTCAAGGATGTCTACTCGGTGATGAACAACTGGGGTGCCAACCACGGCGCCATCTCTTACGGCCACATCGGAGCCGACCTCATCACCCTGTGCTCAATGCTGCGCATACCCGTATGCATGCACAACGTGGAGGACGACCGCATCTTCCGTCCCGCCGCATGGAACGCCTTCGGCATGGACAAGGAGGGAGCCGACTTCCGCGCTTGCCAAAACTACGGTCCCATCTACAAGTAACAACCCTCAGCTACCCTTAACCCCAAGCAGGGTGGACAAGCCGTCCACCGGCTTCGGCCTCCAGGCCCATTGGGGTTAAGCGCCCGCTCCCGTCCTCCGCAAGAGGGGGAGGGGAGAGGGCCTTGTTCCATCAACCCCCAAACAATCAGAACCATCTGCCTTCCGCGCCCCTCACGGCCGGCGAGGCAAACTACCAGAACAACCATGATACAAGATTATCAGATACAGGAGTTTCTGCGCCAGGCCCACCGCGTGGGCGACGCAGGGCTGACGCTTTGCTCAAGTGGCAACATCTCATGGCGCATCGGCGACGAGGCGCTCGTGTCGGGCACAGGCTCGTGGGTTCCCACGCTGCCCAAGGAGAAGGTGTCGATCTGCCGCGTGGCCACGGGCGAGGTGCTCAATGGCGTGAAGCCCTCGATGGAGAGCGGCTTCCACCTGGGCGTGCTGCGCGAACGCCCCGATTGCGACGTGGTGCTCCATTTCCAGTCGAAATATGCCACGGTGGTGTCGTGCATGAGCGCTACACCCAAGGATTTCAACGTAACGGCCGAGGTGCCCTGCCACGTGGGCCGCGAGATTCCCGTCATACCCTATTTCCGTCCGGGATCGCCCGAGCTGGCGGAGGGCGTGAAGGAAGCCCTGAAGAACCACAACTCGGCACTGATGCTCAAGCACGGCCAGGTGGTGTGCGGAAAGACGTTCGACGAGGTGTTTGAGCGCGCCATGTTCTTCGAGATGGCATGCCGCATCATCGTGCTCAGCGGCGGCAAGTATAACACGCTCACACCCGAGGAGATCGACGACCTGGAGACCTACGTGCTGGGAAAGAAGGCGTAAGACGGGGTGTGTAAACCAACTAACAAATGACCTATTTAGCTATCGACTTCGGCGGCGGCTCAGGCCGTGTCGTTGCCGGAACCATCACGACCGAGGGCGGGCGCAAGCAGCTCCACATGCAGCTTGTGCACCGCTTTCAGAACCGACAGGTGAGGCTGGGCGACCATGTGTATTGGGATTTCCCAGCCCTCTTCGAGGACATGAAGGCCGGGCTGCGCAAGGCGGCGCAGATGGGGCTCAAAGTGGCGGGCATCGCCGTCGACACATGGGGTGTCGACTTTGGGCTCATCGACCGCCAGGGCAACCTTGTGGGCAACCCGGTGTGCTACCGCGACGCACGCACGCAGGGCATGGCCGACCACTTCTTCAGCCACACCGACCGCACCGACCACTATGCCGTGAACGGCACCCAGGTGATGGAGATCAACACCCTGTTCCAGCTCCTCAGCATGAAGCGGGCCCAGTCGCCGCAGCTGCAGATAGCCGACCGACTGCTCTTCACCCCCGACCTCTTCTCGTTTTTCCTCACGGGCGAGGCCAACACCGAGTACACCATCGCATCGACGTCGGAGATGCTCAACGCCACCACGCGCACGTGGGACTGGCCGCTCATCGACCGCATCGGACTGCCGCGCCACCTGTTCTGCCCCATCGTCATGCCGGGAACGGTGCGTGGACAACTGCGCGCCGACATCGCCGAGGAGACCGGACTGGGACGGGTGGATGTCATTGCCGTGGGATCGCACGACACCGCCAGTGCCGTGGCTGCCGTGCCGGCCAAGGCCGACGAGTGCCCCGTGGCGTTCATCAGCTCGGGCACATGGTCGTTGCTGGGTGTGGAGCTCGACGCGCCCATCCTCACCGAGGAGGCCCGACGCGCACAGTTCACCAACGAGGGCGGCATAGGCGGCAAGATAACGTTCCTGCAAAACATCACCGGACTGTGGTTCCTGCAACGACTCATGGCCGAATGGGCCGACGAGGGCGACGAGCAGCAATACGAACCCTTGCTCGCTGCCGCCGAGCGCGCTGAGATACAGACCGTCATACCGGTCGACGCGCCCGAGTTTCAGAACCCCAAGTCGATGCAGCAAGCCATACGCGGCTATTGTGAGCGACAGGCGCTCAACGTGCCGCAGACCAAGGCCGACCTCACACGCGTAGTGCTGCAATCGCTCGCTGCCAAATACGCGGAGGCCACGCAGGCGCTCAACGCCATGCTGCCCGAGCCCATCAAGAAGCTCCACATCATTGGTGGAGGCTCACAAAACAAACTTCTCAACCGCCTCACCCAACAGGCGCTCGGCATCCCCGTGGAGGCCGGACCCGTGGAGGCCACCGCCATCGGCAACATCCTCACGCAGGCGCTGGCCAAGGGCGAGGTGGCCGACATCCACGAAATGAGAAGCATCGCAATCGTTTAATCTATGAAACAGTCAATCCTATCGAAAGACGGCGTGAGCTACGTCGTGCCTTTCATCCTCATCACCTCCTGCTTCGCGCTGTGGGGATTTGCCAACGACATCACCAATCCCATGGTGAAGGCGTTCTCGAAGATATTCCGCATGTCGGCCACCGACGGCGCACTGGTGCAGGTGGCCTTCTATGGCGGCTATTTCGCCATGGCGTTTCCTGCCGCCATGTTTATCCGCCGATACAGTTACAAGGCGGGCGTGCTCGTCGGACTGGGGCTCTACGCCCTGGGCGCATTCATGTTCTATCCGGCCAAGATGACGGGCGAATACTATCCGTTCCTCATCGCTTATTTCATCCTGACATGCGGACTGTCGTTCCTCGAGACGTCGAGCAACCCCTATATCCTCTCGATGGGAACGGAGGAAACGGCCACGCGACGGCTCAACCTCGCGCAGTCGTTCAACCCCATGGGATCGCTGCTGGGCATGTATGTGGCCATGAACTTCATACAGGCCAAGCTCAACCCGCTCGACACCGCCTCGCGCGCCGACCTCACGCCTGCCGAGTTTGAGGCCGTGAAGGAGTATGACCTCTCGGTGCTCATCGGCCCCTACCTCGCCATCGGCCTCGTCATCCTGGCCATGTTCGTGCTCATCCTGTTCTGGCGCATGCCGAAGAACGGCGACAAAAACCATAACATCGACTTCGTGCCCACGCTGCGCCGCATCTTCGCCATGCCCCATTACCGCGAGGGCGTCATTGCGCAGTTTTTCTACGTGGGCGTGCAGATCATGTGCTGGACCTTCATCATCCAGTATGGCACACGGGTGCTCATGGCCGACGGCATGGCTGAGCAGGCCGCCGAGGTAGCGTCGCAACAATACAACATCCTGGCGATGATTATCTTCTGCTGCTCGCGCTTCATCTGCACCTTCCTGCTGCGCTACGTCAACACAGGGCGTTTGCTCACGGTGCTGGCCATCGTGGGCGGTTTGCTCGTGGTGGGTGTCATAGGCCTGCAAAACATCTACGGCCTCTATTGCCTTGTGGGTGTAAGCGCTTGCATGTCGCTCATGTTCCCCACCATTTACGGCATAGCCCTCACCGGCTTGGGCGACGACGCCAAGTTTGGAGCCGCCGGTCTCATCATGGCCATCCTCGGTGGTAGCGTGCTGCCCCCGTTCCAGGCCGCCATCATCGACCAGGGGGAACTGTTGGGCATGCCCGCCGTCAACGTGTCGTTCATCTTGCCCTTCGTCTGCTTCGTGGTGATAGCCATCTACGGCCACCGCACCTTCCTGCGCAGCAAAGGCCAACTGGGCGGATAACCCACGCCTGCCCGACGGGGCGCTATGGTAATGAGAGTGTGTCAAAAGTTTAAGCACGCCCCGACGGGGCAGAAGCACATAGCCCAGGGCACCCCGCCCTGGGTAAAAGTTCCCAAACAGCCAAACGCCCTGCAAGGGCAAAAGCGT
>NZ_JAHKBE010000088.1 GCF_018789675.1 Hallella faecis | reverse complement strand
TCACATTGAGGATTAGATAGTTGTAAATAATCTTAATATTTAACGACACTCCCTAAATAGAATAAGAATGAACCGACGAACGAAGGAAACGCAGAGTAATGCAGGCATTAACTCTGCTTTACAAGGAGGAGGAAGACCAAAGGTCAAATCATTTGGACAAAAATCGTGGATGCTTCCACAGCCGGTACTGATTATCGGCACATACGACAAGAACGGCAAGCCCAATGCTATGAACGCAGCTTGGGGCGGTCAATGGGACGCAAAGGAGATTATGATTGCCATGGGTGCGCATGCCACCACCGAGAACTTGAACGACTGTCCTGATTTTACCGTGGCATTTGCTACAAAGCAGACCATGGTAGCTGCTGATTTCGTAGGCATTGTATCAGCCAAGAACGATACAGACAAGATAGCGAAGACTGGTTGGAAATGCGAGAAGGCAGAGAATGTCAATGCTCCCGTCTTCACCGACTTTCCCATGACCTTGGAGTGCCGCATCAAGGAAAAGATTGACGAGTCGGAAGAGGGCTACTACATTGTGGCAGAGATAGTCAACATCCTTGTAGATGAGAACTATCTGGCAGAGGACGGCAAGCCCGACATGGAGAAGATGGAACTCATCGTGTTCGACCCTATACATCACGGTTACATCGAACTTGGCAAGACCATTGGAAAGGCATTCTCAGATGGCAAGGCTTTGAAATGATGACACTCAGATACATTTTCCATAGTGGATTCCTGCTTGAAACGGCTCGGTGCATCCTGGTCTTTGACTACTGGATGGATCCTGCCGATGTCATGAGTGGGTACATGAATACATGTAAACATGTGTACGTGTTTTCAAGCCACTTCCATGAGGATCACTTCACGAAAGCAATCCTCAGATGGAAGAATAGCATCCCAAATATCACATACATCCTGTCAAAGGATATACTCAAACGTCGAAGAGCGCAGAAAGAGGATGCCGATGTATGGATGGCCAAAGGAGCGGTATGGGAAGATGAGAACCTGAAAGTGATAGCCACAGGCAGCAATGACAGTGGCGTGAGCTGGATTGTTGAAACAGAAGATAAAACCATCTTTCATGCTGGTGACCTGTGCAACTGGTACGCACGCTTCCTTGTTGACGGCACGCCTGAAGGAGAGGTCTTCTGTGAAGAGTTCGGTCAACACATCAATCCTGTGGCAGAGGAAAAGCGGTTCCTTGGTGAACTGAAAGACATTCGAAAGATAACCGATTCCTTTGACCTCGTGATGTTTCCTGTGGACGGACGCATCGGCAATGGCTATACGCTTGGAGGGCGTCAATTTATAAATCGCTTCAAGGTTGGGATGTTCGTTCCAATGCACTTTGTCATGAGTGGGTATGAGAGTGCGTGGCGCATGGAGCCTTTCTGCAAAGAAAAGGATGTCCCCTTTTGGTGCATCGGGCACGAAGGAGACTGCATAACAATATAATAATACATTAAATCGTTAAAACAATGGACGCAAAAGAAAAAGTATTAGCAACAATGAAAGAGGCAGGTCAGCCTCTTAACGCAGGTAAAATCGCAGAGCTCAGCGGTCTCGACCGCAAAGAGGTAGATGCAGCCATGAAGCAGCTGAAGGCAGAGGGCGCAATCGTCTCTCCTGTTCGTTGCAAATGGGCACCTGCAGAGTGATGGTACAGGACTCGACAACATATTATGTATGGATAGGCGGGTCTTGTGACTACGGTCATAAGGAACGTGCTGGTGGTGCTGCCGTTGTGATAGAGCACAACGGTAGCATCATCAGTCGTGATGTCATCAGCAATATGCATACCACGGAGTTCCGTATGATGCTAACGCTTATGGTTAAAGTAATGAACGAGCTGCCTGACGGTTCGGACATTCTTTTCCTAACCAACGCAGCCTACATCCAGAACTTTGACAAGACACCTACAGCGAAGTCTGCCAATCCAGACCTCATCAGCCAGTGTATCGAGGCGAAAACACGGCACAGTTCTGTTAGTGTCAAAATCGTACCATACCACAAAAGTCCATTGCTCATCGAAACACATGACATGGCAACAGAAGCTATGGCAAAGACAAGAAAAGAATACCACCATGACATCCAATGAGCAGGCATTGTTTGGCATGATGCAAGATTTAGGCTACAGTCATGGCCTTTGCATCACCGCCCTACAAATACTCTCGCAAGACAGACTTGCGGTAAGCGAAATGCTGGCATATCTTTACGAGGAACAGCCTTCCGAAGAAGCTTTCATCAAGGAAATCGCAAGGATATGCGAGACATATCATCTTAGCAATCAATAGTATTATGACCGAGGACAACCGTACATATATAGCCATCGACCTGAAATCGTTCTTCGCTTCCGTGGAATGCGTAGAGCGAGGTCTTGATCCGCTCACCACCAATCTTGTTGTGGCAGACGTGAGCAGGACAGAGAAGACCATCTGTCTGGCTGTTTCCCCTTCCCTCAAAGCCTACGGCATTGGAGGAAGGGCACGTCTGTTTGAGGTTGTGCAGCGGTTGCGTGAAGTTAACAATGAGCGAAGGTACAAGAGCCCTTTCCATCGCCTGACGGGAAAGTCGTGGAAGGACGAGGAACTCAAAGTTCACGAAGATTGGGAAGTTGACTACATTGCTGCCCCTCCTCGCATGGCCAAATACATTGAATACAGCACACGTATCTATCAGATATACCTGAAATACGTCGCTCCAGAGGATATTCACGTATATTCCATTGACGAGGTCTTCATGGACGTGACGGCTTACCTTGATACATACAGGATGACGGCACATGAACTTGCCATGACCATGATACGTGATGTCCTGAAGAATACCGGGATAACGGCTACTGCCGGCATCGGCACAAACCTTTACCTCTGCAAGATAGCCATGGACATCATGGCAAAGAAGGCTCCTGCTGACAAGGACGGTGTGCGCATTGCGGAACTCAATGAGATGAGTTACCGGGAACAGCTGTGGGACTATACCCCAATCACCAAGTTCTGGCGTGTGGGCAAAGGCATAGCAGAGAAACTTGCTCAGTATGGTATGTACACCATGGGCGATGTGGCTCTCTGTTCCGTAGAGCGTGAGGGACTGCTTTACAAACTCTTTGGTGTGAATGCGGAACTCCTTATCGACCATGCCTGGGGATGGGAACCTGTCACGATGGACTATGTGAAAGCCTATCGACCTGAGACCAATTCGCTGAGCAGCGGACAGGTGCTTACAGAACCCTACACATTCCAGAAAGCAAGGGTCGTTGTCCAGGAGATGGCGGATGCCGTTGCTCTCGACCTTGTGAGCAAACGGCTCGTTACAGACCAACTGGTGCTGACAGTAGGCTATGACATCGAGTCTTTGACGAACCCTGACATTCGTGACAACTACCATGGCGATGTCACCACAGACCACTATGGCCGCCAAGTGCCGAAGCACGCTCATGGGACAGCCAACTTAGACAAGTTCACTTCATCTACCAGACAGATTATGAAGGCTGTGGCATCCCTCTACGACCGGATTGTCAACCCCAACCTGCTGATACGTCGCATGACACTAACAACCAACCATGTCATCAGTGAAGAGAGTGCCAGAACAACGAGCTCCACTCCCATACAGTTAGACCTGTTCACCGACTATGAAGCATTGGAGGCACAACATAAAGCCGAGGAAGAGGCACAGGCTAAGGAGCGAAGGATGCAGGAGACACTGCTGAGTATCAAGAGCAAGTTCGGCAAGAACTCCATACTCCGGGGACTGAACCTTGAAGAAGGGGCTACTGCCATAGAACGCAATAAACAGATAGGAGGACACAAAGCATGACGGATAAATACGCCCATATCATTGACTTGCCCCACCACGTATCAAAGGTCAGACCGCAGATGACCATGTACCAGCGTGCAGCTCAGTTTGCCCCGTTTGCGGCTCTAACAGGGCATAGTGCAGCCATCAGTGAAACGGCAAGACTGACAGACAAGGCGATGGAACTCTCTGAGAGTGAGTGTGAAGTGCTCAACCAGAAAATCACGTTGCTTTTAGCGCACCTCGACGAACATCCGTATGTCTGCATTACATACTTTGTTCCTGACTTGCAGAAGGAAGGTGGCAAATATGAGACACATTCGGGTTCCATCAAGTCCTGGGATGAGTACGAACAAAGGATTACCTTCGACGACAACACGCAAGTCAAGGCAAATGAAATCATCGACATAAAAGGGGAATTGTTCGACAACAGAGCATTTTGAATGTCCATCACCGGTTGAAGTGTAGCCACATAATGCACCTGTAGAAGCATCCAATAAGGCTGCCACTACAATTCTTAGTCATTACATGTAGAACTATGACTATCTATCCCGTCTGAAATCATTGCGCTCGTCCCCATGCCACCATGCCCCTAAGAAAGCGAACAGCACGCGGAAGACAACGACAATGACAACAATATCAAATATCTCATTCATAAGCGTTCTAATATAAGTTTGTAACAGAAATACCCATCTCTCTTGCCTTTCTTATGGTGTAATAAGTTCCTCCTCTTTCCCTACCATCATAATAGGCAATAATCTGTGCTGCATTGCATACCATAAACTCATCCCTGTCAAGGAAACACCTCGGATAATAATGTTCCGACAATACAATCACCTCGTCTACTTTTTCTATAAGTTCATCGTAACACCTCCTGTCATGTGGTTTGAACCTGCCAGCCTGTCCTCTGAAAGGTATTGCGGCGGTGAGCACCATTCCTGGGTGAGAGAGCTTCAGAGACTGTACGGTCTGAGCTGCCATAAGGTCTATGCCTGTGGCAAATCCCGAAATGAAGTTTCGGATGCCATTGTCGTATGCTACGACAATGGCTCGTGACAGACGTTGCCTGATAATATCTTTTCGTGAGAAGTCATAGTAACGATGTCCTGTGAAGGCTGCTGATTTAGCCCTGTCAAATGAGTTGTTGTTTCTTTTTTTCATTGCTGTACATATTTATATGATGTCTTGCCGAGGAATATGCCATCTGTAACATGCGCCCCGACCTGTTCTAATTGATTACTATAAGCACAAAAGGAAGAGCCGGTTGTCACCACATCGTCCCAAATGCAGACTATCTTATTCTTGAAGAAATCTGCATCCACCTCAATGTTCATACCCTCCTGTAATCTCTTCATGCGTAATTCTTTCTTTATTTTTGTTCCATGAACGGCAGTACGTTCCCCTCTTACTCTTACATGTGAAAAACCATCAATGGCACCCGATAGCCTGCATACAAGTTCGGAGAAATACTTGTTGCGAGCCTCGTTTCGTTCCTGGCTGCTTGCAGGAACACAAGAGAAGACTACCTTGCCTATCTTGCGTCCATACTTCTTCACCAACATCTTTGCAACACATTTGGCTACTTCTGCATGGTTGTGACCATCCTTGAAGTCATAGATGATTTGTCTGTCAAAAACAGCATCAAACCCTATGTTTTTTATTCTTGCAGGATAGTAACGTAAGAAACTGCTTAGGTTCTTGTCTTCTTGTCCTTTGATGTAAACCTTGACCATGTTCATTGTTCTTCTGATTTTTATTTCCCTCTCGTTAAATCCTTTCGGACTGTGATTGGGAAGATTTTCTGCATTCAGAAGTGCGGTCAAGGCAATCAGACAAGTCTGCCGTGAAGAATACTCTTTTTCTGTGAAAAAGGAAGATTGTCCACGAAGCACGACTTGCCATTTTGCATTGAACAGTGGTAACTTCGCAGAAAATTCTCCCTAATCACCCGTCCGACAGGAAGTAAAGAGCATCTTTACGTGAACCCTACATGATAGGACTTACCAAGATAGTAAAAGAGGATGTACTGTTTTTCGCTCTTTGTTAGTCATTCGGGGTCGTATAAGTTTAGATACCACTCATTGATGTTCCACACCTCAATGTCATAATTCGTCTCATAGCCTTGGGTCTGGTAGGTAATTTCAAGTTCCTTACGGAGTATGCGCCTTGCTTCTGCTTTCAGCACACGTTTTGAGGTTTGTTCTATCTCGTCCTTGTCGAAGAACTCTTCCAACTCTATGCGATGGTTCTTCACAATGGTATTCACTGCCGCCCATTTGCTTGTGAAAACGCCTGCACACTTTCGATGGTTCATGCTATGCCATGCATCGGTTTCATAAACTACAAATATTTGTCTCATAATACTTTGTGATTATTAGGAATAGGCAGCATTGTAGCCACCTATCGGCGCACCCGACAAACCCTGTGGAGTGCTGTGCAGATGCTAACCCAAAAACTAT
>NZ_JAHKBE010000087.1 GCF_018789675.1 Hallella faecis | reverse complement strand
TAGTTTTTGGGTTAGCATCTGCACAGCACTCCACAGGGTTTGTCGGGTGCGCCGACAATCTCGGTTGTCTCTTTTAAGCGGTCGCCGATGCGCTTGCCATACACCTCAGAAATTTGCTGAGGGGTGAGGTTGGAGGTGAGGATGGTTGGCAACTGATGTTCGTAGCGGTAGGAGATGAGATCGATAATGGGACTGAGCACATTGCCGTATTCGATGATTTCACGAGGCTCGGTGCCAAGATCATCTATTGCCAGAATGTCTTTGTCCATGAGTGAACGCCAATCTTTGGGATGTGTTTTGCAGATGTTGGCAAGGTCTTTGGCATTGTAGAGACTGATGCCGAAGTTTAGACCTGTCACTTGATTCTTGATGCCAAAATGATTGACGAGGTTCTGCATGGCATAGACAAAAGTGGTCTTGCCATTGCCACAACCGCCAGCAAGCAAGAGACTGTTCTTGCCGGACATGCCGCAAAGCCAGTGGGCAACACTTGCAACTTGTTTATGTAACTCATCGCCATTCCGAAATGTATGGTTGCGATATTCCACTTCAGCCGATATGGCTGCTGTCAGATACTGAGCTGCCGTTTCGCTGTTTATCGGCAACTTAAAACGAGCCTTCATAGGCTTGCGGTGAAGTAACTGTGACTTCAATACTTCGTTTACTTTCATAATTTTGCTTGTTAAAATTGTTGTTATTTGTTTTGAGATATTCTTTTTTCATCTTGTTGAAGAAATGACTGCGGCAGTCTGATTCTTCCTTTTCTGTAACTTTGCAGATGCGGAGGTAGGCGAAGAACTTGTGTATGTATGGAATGAGGTGCGTTGGCTCTGATATACGCAGGTCGCTCAGTTGGCAGACGATGTTCTTCTGCCATTCCACATCCTCAACCAGAATCCTTTCCAAATCGTCAATGCTCATGCGTGCGTGGTGATTAGAGATTTCTTTGTTTATGTTGTTGTCTTTAATAATGGTTGCATGAGTGGTTTCAGCATCAGTTTTATGAGCAGTACTGTCAGCAGTTTCGCCATCGGTTTCAAATGTGCGGATATGATAGGTTGGGGCGCGAGAATGTTGAACACCCTCCGTAAAACCGATAAGTCCTTTCTTCTTCAGTCCGTTGCGAGCACGGATGAGTGTGGCTTTAGTCATACCAGTAGATGCACAGATGATAGCCGTAGCACAAACAATAGGCATCTGCCAATAGTTGCGGTTCGCCTCGTTGAGCAGATAGAAGTAGAGCGTTGTCTCTGCCATGGTGAACTGCGTGTTGCGGTTGGTCTCCCAAAAACGGTTAATCAACTTGATATACTCCATGGCTACATTCCCCAATTTGATTTTGGCTTGTGTCTTACTGTACTGCGCATCTGTTCGGCAATACTTTCTGTTGTTTGCGAAGAAGCGTCTTGCCTGGCACTCTCCATCCACGCCATCAACTCCGAACGCTTGAACTGAAGCATCTTACCTGGCTGATAGAATGGTATCTTATGCGCTTGCGTGAGTGCATAGACCGTGGACTTGGCCCGACTGAGAATCTTGCATGCTTCATCAATACCAATCATCTGTTCTACTTGTTGCTTGCTACAATGTTTCTGCAACGCTGCTACTGTACTTTGCAGCGTGTCAACTTTCTGAATCAGTTCAGAAATAGCCTGAGGCATTGCCTCGAATGTGATATTGTCCATAATTTTCTGGATTTTGATGTTTCGTGCTGCAAAGTTCTGTGGTTATTCTTTATCCCGATGGTTATTTCATAGATAACCGCTTGTTTGTAAGTAATAACCGTAACCACATTCTTATGGTACCAGAGGCTCGTCTTTGGGAATATTCTCTATCGTACATCTGACGTAAGTGTCATTCATCTTTCGGTAGATTGTCTCCTCGTTGGTGTTTTCAAGAATCATCGGAAAAGCGTTCTTGATGAAACGACATGAAGCTCTACGGTCTAAGGCATCCAGGCGAGTCCACAGATTCCATATCAAGTGGTAGAAGTCAATAGGGCGAAGTCCTTTTGTGTCGTTAATGCCAATCTTAATGGGTGTGCATCTTATGATGCCACTGGCATACTCTTCAACCAAATGCAATAGTTGGGGCGTTAGGTCCATTGGGAAATATTGAGCAACACCCCTTCTTATGTATTCTTTGCATAGAGTGACAGCCTCCTGCCGATCATTTTCTTTGATATTAATCTCTTGTACAGGCGGAACATCACGTTCTTCAGTTATTATAGGCTTAGGCTTTTTGCCCGTATCTTTTGGATTGATAGGCTTCCTTTTCAATGTCTTGTACCTTGTCTTTCCCTCCTTACATACTGACAACAGAACTACATAAACAGAGTAAGAGACGATGCCTTCAATGCCAATGGAACATACTCCCAAAACAATATGGCATTTCAATCCATTAACGACATAGATATAGGAGATGGCGCAAATCAATAGCGTCATTATCAAGTAAATGTTGGTAGATACGAACTTTGTAATATTCATAATATGATGCGGTTATGTGAGTTTTGTTGATACAAAGTTATCGGTCATCCAAGCAAATAATAGAAAGAACTATCAGATAATAACCTTTTTGAGGGGTAAAAAGTAAATTTGGTTCTATTCAGAAGGTAGAATAGAAGCAATAGAGAAAATCCAAAACTTTCGTCTTCAACCATAAAACTTGGACTTATAAAAGACTCAGGACAGCTTATTTCAAGGTAATCCTGTCAACCGTCTCACGTTTCTTGTCATTCACAAGGTCGGCATAGATTTGCGTAGTGGTGACATTCTTGTGGACAAGCATCTTGCTGACCGTATAAATATCTGTACCTGAGGCAATCTGCAACGTGGCGTAAGTATGACGGAAGCAATGGAATGAGATATGTTTTTTGATACCGGCTGCTGCAATCCATTTGCGGAGTGGATAATTCACCATGCTTCTGGTGAGTCCACGAAAGACTCTACCTTCTGTGCGTTCACCACAGAGTTGTAGAGCTTCATCACTGATAGGGAGCATCGTTTCCGTGTCTGTCTTTTGTATTCGGATACGGACGCAATAGCCAAGGTCGGGAGCCAACTGGATGTCATCCCATGCGAGATTGAGAATGTCGCTGATTCGCAGTCCTGTAAGGCAGGAGAACAGCGAGGCTTGTTTCAATACAGGGATGTCGCATGGAGTAGCAGCCAACTTCTTTAGTTCTTCTGAAGTGAGAAATTCCTTGCGCACATCATCTGTTTCAATCTTCTCCAAGAAATCGTTCACATTCTCCTTATTCATCTTTTCTCGATAGGCGATGTTGAGGAAACCACGGAATGTGGAATAATAACCAGCTGCCGAGTTCTTGCTGATTTTAAGATGTGTGAGTCGGAGTTGATTTGCTCCGAGCAGATATTCACGGAATTTCTTGCAGAGATCTACCGTTATCTCTCCACAAGTGCAATGGCCTTGCACAAAGTTGAAGAAGTGTTTGTACACAATGTCCCATTTCTGGTCTTGTCCTCTACATTTCTTCTTATAGTAGGCGAGGAAATCGCTTTTCATCTTCTCATGGTCAAGAAAGTCAAACTTTTCGTTGATGAGCGAAGTGACTCTCATGCAGCGTATTGCCTCGGCTCGCTCAATCATCGAGCGGTTGAACTCGCGTTCTGCATCATTCCTTGGCTTGGCAAAGATGTAGATGCCAAGATATTCCCTGCGTGTCATCTTCATCGTTTCGGGATTGCGGATGGCAGGGTAGAAGTCAAGATACAAGGACAAGCGTCCATTGGTAATGGGGCGTCGGAGTAGCGACACCGTGGTACAGGTGTGATAGTGTGACATAATATCTTTCGTTTTGATGTTTTGTGATTGAATGTGCGTGCAAAGTAAGACGGTTATTTTTGCAGTGTTAGGTTATTAGTTAGATAACTGCAGACAAGTAAGATATAACCATAACCTTATCCCTTGATAGTCGGTGGAGCAAACAATTCGTCCAACTCTTTCTTGGACAACTTCACATACTTTCCTTCTTGTACCTTGGGAATGTTGTAGGTTTTCGCATAATGATAAAGCTGGTCGCGGGTGACATGAAACTTTGCCATCGCTTCCTTTATGGTGTAATATTGTGGCGTGTCAGGTTCGGCTATTCCTTTGGCAATATCCACATGGCGTCTGGAGTAGAGCACTTCCTTCTTTATTCGTTTCTTGGGTATCTTGAAATTTGAAACAAAAGTATAGACGGCTGTTGTGGTCATGTTGAACTTCTCTTTCATGGCTGCCACAGAATACCACTCCGTGATGCTTGCATCCACGGCTTTCTTGCCAAAGTAAGAATCTATATGTTTCTTGCTCCAATAAGACTTGCCACGCTGAAACACTTTCGGAAAAGTCTCGCTCTTGGCAATCTTGTACAACCCCGACTCGCTGATGCCATACTTCTGAAGAATTTCAGAGGTTGTGTAGAACTCGGTGATAGGTTGGCTTGATTTTCTTTTCCGTTTTTCGTGGTTGTCGTCAAGCATCACATCAATATCTTTTCTTTTAATGAGAGTAATACGAGTGCTAATGTGAGATGCTTTTAGCAAACCTTTATCAATAAGGTAATAGACATTACGAGTAGACAATCCCAATAGGACTGCCACCTCCTTTGGCGACAAAATTGTTTTGTCTCTGATTTTCTCAATAGGTCGGGTGTTTGTTTCATTTTCTATTGCGGCAATTCGTTGCTCTCGTCTAAATTGTTTGTAGGCTCTTGAATTGCACGTCTTGCTACAAAAACGTGTCGTAGACTTCCATGCGACAAACGTCTTCCCACAATACTCACATACTTTGTGAATTTCGATTTTGCTTGCGGTCATTTTCTCAATTAGTTTGGTTAAACATGTTGTTACTTCCTCCTGTTAGACATCTTGATAAAGGAATAATCGTGAATGATAGCGCACCATTGTGAAATTCCTCCATCATCTTGCCCACGTTCAGAGTCTCTCTTTTCCCTTGCGGTACGAGAGAGGTACGAAAATAGACGCAAAAACGGTCACCATCGATTTTTATCGAGAGTGACCGCAAACAAAAAAAGCGCTCGGAGTGAGCGCTTTAACTATAGAATGTGAGATTTGTTGAGTGTTTTTAATAGGCAATCACTTTCCCACGCAGATTTTCAACACATCTGATTATCAGTGTTTTACGTGTTAAAAGGACGATAGTTGAGCCGTTGTCCTTTTGAAAACATTTTAGCTTGATTATCAGCTATTTGTCTAAGTTTTGCTTTCTCTTCTTTTCATTTTGAACCTAAATTTGCAGATTGTAAAATTAACATATTTAACATTCAATAACACGATATTGCTATGTGCTCATATCAAAACGTAGCGTAATCTTGCTTTGTTCTGCAGATCCAGTTGTTCAACATGAACACCTCGAAGAACTTGTATGTGTTCATTCTGGCATATGCTTTCATGCTTTTTGGAGAATGCAATTCTATCTTGGTTCGACATCTTGCCGATAAGATGTATGAGTTGCAATCTATATTACCTGTTCTAATGATGATGCAAAATTACCACAAATACTTTTCATTGTGGCATTTTTATACTGAAATCAGTCAAAACACCTCAAAATTTAACTTTCTTCAGTAAAGAGAAAGAAAAATGGAGTATCAGCTATTCATACAAGTTTATTTCGTCATATACATATATATGGCTTTCATAAACCTGTAAACTCAATCTCTGTTCCTGTTCTAAGCCATTTGAGGTCATGACATTTGAGTTTGGAGAACATGTATATATACATGAGTAATTCTAAACTTAAACTTACATGCCATAAGTTGAGCCCGATGGCTGCTCATTGACGGCAGGGTCAGTCCTTCTTTTTTCTCCTTGCTGAATTACCTCTTTCTTTAGCTTCTGTGAATCGTTGCGAGAACCGTATTGCGTTTACTCTCGACATCCTAATCCCCAGGTGTGCCTTCCTCATGTTCCCTTCCTTGTGCGTTCTCCGTCTTTTTCATCGTACTTGCACCCCCAATCTCTTCATGCTGTTGCTCAGTTTCCGACCATCCTTCAACGGCTATCTGCACGATATTTGTTCATCGCTTGTTTATCTGATATAGACACCTGTTTCCTTTACCTAACACCGACTACATGATTTTCTGCACTTTTCTACACTTCTTATTTTGGACGAAGCAGACACACTTACTTTTTCCGTCGCAAAGTTAGTGCAAGCCGCATTGTATCAAGTATCAGTGCCTTATTACCTGAATTATTTCAAAAACTTTTTCGTCTGACATCATCCAAAAAACTTTTCTGTGCCAAGGTGAAATAATTCGGTAATTCCTT
>NZ_JAHKBE010000086.1 GCF_018789675.1 Hallella faecis | reverse complement strand
GTACATGCGAGAATATCTTGCCTATGGATTCCATATGCATGCCCGTCTTTGGAAGATCCGTGTCATCGGCTATCAGTACGGTTGGAAGCACACTCTTCTTATGGTCCTGGCGCACAGTCACTTTCGTCAGCAGCCAATTGGTTATGCGGTACACGACATTCCGCCAGTTGACATTGTCTTGTGACAGATATGAATAGAGAACATCCTTCTTACCGCCAAACATACGACACAGCGCCGAACCATCATAATGGGAGAATCCTTTGATTGCAAAGAATGGAAGCAGTAACAATATTTGGAACACTTAAAGGTTCGTCAACTGGCAGTTCTCACGTTTCAAGCTACCAAGGCTGCGGGTGTCCAAATTTAAGCCTTCAAGCAGGCGCGTAAATGTATCCATAACTATACTGCGACGTTTTTCTGAGAAAAAGTTGCGGATTTCTGAGGGAATATTTGTAATTTTGCTCATGGCTTTGAGTTTTGAGTAATGTTTTTTTTGTCACATCTAATTTACTCATTTTCCGTGATATACGGAAATACTCAAAGCCTTTTTTATGAACTTTTTTATGAACTCATTCTAAATTCGAAACTTGAGTATATATTCTCTGCGGTCAAAACCAAATCTCTTGGTTTGATGTCAGAAACATCCCAAACGAAATAGATTTGATGACCGATGAGGAATGGGATAACTATGATCTTTAGCAAGAAAATGCGGATGCAATAATCGATATTGGCATGTGAAATAGGGGAAAAGATGATGAAAAGACAGTGAATAGTGGTGGTTTCGATGGAAAAACGCCTATTTTGTGTAAATTTTACGCAAAACGTTTTGTTGTTCAAAATAAACACATTACCTTTGAACTGCGTTCTTCCTCCTCCTTGCAAGGCATAGCCAAAACGAGCTTTGTCTCTGCTCTTGCTTAGAGCGTCGGTTGTGGCGTAAATTTAACGCAATAGGTATATGGATAAGATAAACAAGACAGACGAAGAGTTGAAATACTGCTATAAGTACCCCCATCCGAGTGTAACGACCGACTGTGTCATCTTCGGATTTGACGGTACAAAGTTGAAGGTCCTTTTAGTGCAGCGAGGCATCGAACCTTACAAAGGGAGATGGGCCTTCCCAGGTGGATTCATGAATATGGACGAGAGTGCTGAGGAGGGTGCGCTGCGTGAGTTGCAGGAAGAGACAGGTTTGGAGGGTGCGTACATCCGGCAGTTCCATACCTTCACTGCTCCACAGCGTGACCCTCGTGAGCGTGTCATCACCATTGCCTACTATGCCTTGGTGAGGATGCAGGAGGTAAAGGGTAGCGATGACGCTGCTGATGCACGATGGTTTGCCTTGGACGAGGTGCCGCAGTTGGCTTTCGACCACGACCAGATACTCCGAAAGGCAGAACAGGCATTGCGTCAGCTAATACACTTTGAACCCATTGGCTTTGAACTGTTACCCGAAGAGTTTACCATCAAGGAATTGCAGAACCTCTACGAGGCCATACTGGACGTGCGATTCGACCGCCGTAACTTCTACAACAAGATGAAGCGGCTGGAAATGCTGGAACAGATGGATGAGACAGTAAACCCTTCGCAGAAGAAAGAAGCTTTCCTCTTCCGTTTCAACAGGGCGAAATATGAGGAGCTGAAGCAGAAGGGATTTAGATTGGAGTTTTAAATTATAATAGGAATTTATGTACAACAGAGCATACACCCCCGATAGGATTTCAGAATTGAAAGAGAACGAGATATTTGTCTTTGGCAGCAATCTGGCAGGTGCACATGGTGGCGGTGCTGCACGCTTGGCTTACAACAAGTTTGATGCCGTATGGGGCGAAGGCGTGGGTCTGCATGGTCAGACATACGCCATCCCTACCATGCAAGGTGGGGTGGAAACCATCAAGCCCTATGTGGATGAGTTCATTCGCTTTGCCAAAGAGAATGATGGACTTACGTTCCTCGTTACACGCATAGGCTGCGGTATTGCAGGATTTCATGATGTTGAGATTGCTCCACTCTTTACGGATGCCATTGATGTGGAGAATATCATCCTTCCGAAGGAGTTCGTGGAAAACATTTCTCTTGATGGCGATCGTTGTTACAATCTTGAACGATTCTTGACTGCACATCAATACAACTACGAGAATGCCTTGCGGGAAATTACAGATGGGCGCAAACGTACTCACTGGATATGGTTTATCTTTCCACAGTTGGCTGTATTGGGACGTAGTGCCAATGCCAAGTATTATGGCATCAGCGGGTATGACGAGGCAGAGGCTTACCTTGAACATCCCATACTGGGTGCAAGGCTGAGGGAGATAACTATGGCACTGTTGCAAAATCGTGGAGAGTCAGCGGTAGATATATTTGGCGATATAGATGCCGTAAAGGTTCGCTCCTGCATAACACTCTTCGATGCTGTTTCGCCAGATGACATATTCCAAGAAGTGCTGGATGCTTTCTATGGTGGAACGTATGACAAGAAGACGTTGGATTTTATGTGATAGATGTAGGGTTACTTTTGCCTCTATACTATCATAAACGCAATAATAACAAAAAAGTTAAGATATGGACAAGAATACAATAAAAGACAGAATAAGAGGCTCGCTTATAGGCGGAGCCATTGGTGATGCACTGGGATATCCTGTGGAGTTTATCTATTCCTTCGGTGATATCCAACGTAGGTATGGCAGAAATGGTATTACACGACTTGATACCCATCAATGGTGGTTGGAAAAAGACAACGGCAATGGTAAGGCTGTAGTATCTGACGACACACAGATGACTCTCTTCACTGCTTGCGGATTGCTGAATGCTAAGGCTGAGAATGAACCGTTTATGCCGTTGATATGCAAGGCATATATAGAATGGTTGTGCACTCAGACGGGTAAGAAAAAGAAAGGATATGACAAGTGTTGGATAAGAAATGTGCCAGAGTTGAATGTACGCAGAGCTCCAGGCAATACATGCATTACATCCCTAAATGACATCCTTAGGGGTGTTGATCCAATCAATAACAGCAAGGGATGTGGTGGGGTTATGCGCATAGCCCCGATTCCTCTGTATGGCGCAACTGCAGACAGAATAGATATCCAAGAGGTTTGCAAACTGGCTGCTGATGCCTCAGAATTGACTCACCAGCATCCATTGGGCTATATTCCGTCAGCCCTTGTGGCTTACGTTATCTATAAGTTGGTGAAAGATGAAGCACCCGAACGTGAGACCTGCAAGGACTATATCCGTGAAGGTCTAAAAGTGATAGCTGAATTGTTTCCCAATTATCCAGAAGAGGTAAAGCGGTTTACCACTCTGATAAAAACCGCCATTCTATGGTCTGACATCTCTACTGATGACGTGAGAACCATTGAGGAGGAACTGGGTGGAGGATGGGTAGCTGAAGAGACAGTAGCCATTGCGGTATATTGTTCGTTGGCATATTTCGACAATTTTGAAAGGGCTATGATAGCCTCTGTCAACCATAAGGGGGACAGTGACTCTACGGGTGCAGTAACAGGTAATATCCTTGGTGCAGCCATTGGTTATGATGCCATTCCACAGTATTTCAAGGATGACCTTGAATTACATGATGTGATTCTGCATGTCGCCGACGACCTGTGGCGTGACAAGACAACAGAGTTTTTAAATAAAAAATAGAAATTGTATCGCAATGAAATATGACAAGCAGAACTTGATAGATACAGCAAGGTCATTTGCACGAGATGACTTTGTGTTCTTTTGGGGACACTCCGACAGAATGGGAGGTGTTGGCAAGGTATGTCTAAGCCAATGGTATATGTGCTCCTTTGCAGTAGAGGATGTATATTACAACTGTGCGGAGCAATATATGATGGCAGAGAAGGCACGCATCTTTGGTGATGATGACGCATGGCAACAGATTATGGCATCGTATGACCCGATGACAATAAAGAAACTTGGCAGGAAAGTACGGAACTTCAATGCATACGTATGGAAAAAGAACTGTCAGGAGGTTGTCAAGAGAGGAAACCTTGCCAAATTCTCACAGAATCTAAAGCTAATGGAATATCTGCTTGGCACAGGTGACAAGATATTGGTTGAAGCATCACCTAAAGACACCATCTGGGGCATCGGACTTCCCGAAGATGCTCCCGAGGTCTGTAATCCGCGCCTATGGCAAGGTGAAAACCTGCTGGGCTTCACGCTGATGGAAGTAAGGGATATGCTCAGAGTAAAAGAGGAAGATTCGGCCGACAATGTATCGGAGGAGGATATGAAGAAAGCTTTGCTCATGTGGACGATGGGTGCAGGCAACTCAGCTCGCCGCTTCAACTACGAAGACCCTATGCCCGAGAAAACAAAAGTGGCTAAGCCTTGGGGAAATCCTCTTGATCGATATGTTTCTATGCCACAAGATTTCTATCTCACCGCCAGACAGATGGATATAATCAGATATGGTCATATACCAGATGCGATGGAAGACCATTGGTACATGTATTGCGACGATAATGCTATTCACTATCTCCGAAGTTGGACAGGTTTCCACATTTTCGAAGCACATTACGAAGAAAATGGTGATGAATATCGCATTACAGAGTTGCGCGTCAATAACAATCCTGATGAATATAGGTTGAGTGACGCAGAATCTGCTACAGCATTGTTCTACGCTTTGCTAATCAGTGAGTACGGCGGTGATGCTTCAGCATACTGGAATGCAGCTTTTTAGGATAGATAAAACAATGGGACAAAATGGAAGATAATTATATGGCTACCACACGGAATGGGCACGAACTGAAGGATATGTATAACCCAGAAACAAACACTCTGGATATACGTTCCAATGGTTTGTACCCCTCCAATGTGCTGAGTAATCTATGCAGTAACGCTTTCGTTTTTGATGGCGTAGAGTGTGGCAGTATGGAGGGATTCCTTCAGTCACTCAAGTGCAAGGATGAAGAACGCCAGAAGCAGATTTGTGCGATGAAGGGTGGAGAAGCTAAAAAGCGCAGTACCACGGCATGGCAGAAAGATCAGATTCTCTGGTGGAAAGGACAAGCGATAGACCGACAGGAACTTTTTGAATACTCGGAGTTATTAAAAAAGGCTTATCAAGCTATGTTTGAGCAAAACGAAAGGTTCCGTAAGGCTCTTTTACAGACACGCGGCATGGAACTTACCCACGAAAGCGGTAATGGAGATTGTGAGAAAACAATACTTACTTCCTGGGAATTTACAGAGCTCCTTACCGACCTACGTGATTTCTATGCAGATCTCTATCTGCAGCGACAGTTATATCAGAAAGGGATAATCAAAGAGCTTGGTGTAGGTAAGATAGACTGTGATGCCAGAGGATTATGGTTTGGCATCCCACCATTGGACTTTAGTGATTGGAAGCTTGTCGTCAGGACGAATGCCTTTCAGTTTGTCTGGGAGAAAGAATCGCAAATCATTGATTCTTATTCAAAAGGATTGAAAGTTGAAAGCATAACTGTTCTCGAAGATAAGAGGGGTAGTGAGATAGTGTTGAATCCTCTGCCTCTGGAAAATGGTCAAGACCTACATGTATTAGCAACAAACTTCTGTGGGGAATTCTATGTTAAGTTCTATGTCAGAAGATCATACTCCTCATGGGATTTGGAATTAGATTCTTTTGACTATATATACAAGTAACTTATAGACGACAATTAATCAGATGTATGATAGAAAATGAGATAATATATGACCGAATAAAGGGTTGTCTTACAGCCGTTGCCTTATCGGACGCATTGAATAATCTGAAACTTACAACGGGTAAGAGCTTCAAGAGTGCATTCAAATTCAACCCTGACTACAGAGAGAAACCTGTACCGGAACAGTATCTACAGTATTACAAAGGTAAGAATACGACAGATAAATATCTTTTTTTAGGGTTTAATGGTAGCCCAACAATGCCGCCATCTAATATGATGAAAGCATTAATAGATAGCATGTATGCGTTGATGATGTGGAAAGAGGATACACAAAAGTCTGGCATTTATGTTGATCCAACCGCTTATCTCAATATGGCAATTGATATGTCGCCATGGATCAAGAGCTACTGGGAACAGTTTGAATCGAGAATATGTTGGAGTACAGCTGTAGCGGTAGGTGTTCTGGCGACATGGCTGTTTGACTACAGCAAAGATATTAATCGCGACATTAAGATTGTAGCATCCAGTCCATTGCTCGCCTTGCATCTTGATGATGATGAAAAAGATAATGCAAGACTAATCATGAAAGAGAGAACTATCTGCTTTCTATGTTAAAATCCAAATATTTTGACCATTATTTTTAATTTATGCT
>NZ_JAHKBE010000085.1 GCF_018789675.1 Hallella faecis | reverse complement strand
GGCATACCCTCGTCTATAGATATTGAATTCTTAGAATTAAACGACAACCCCTATTGTAGATGGCAAGAAGGTAGCCAAGTAACATTCATCCCCATACAAACGAAGCGCCCGGTGCAATTCCTGCATCGGGCGCTTTGCTTTGTGTGGGGCATGTGGGTGTGGCATTTATTGAAATCTAATGACCGATTGGGTGTAAACGCATTGAGGCGGAGCACCCCAAAGGTCTCCGCCTCAATGATATAGATGCGCTTAACGCGCCCTTACTTCAAACTCGTGGGAGTGAAGCGCAGGGTGTAAGAGTAGCTGCCGGTATTGGGAAGGTACTGCGACGGAGTGCCTTCACCGCAAGAGCCGTTGCCCACGCCGCTGATGGCTGCGTCGAAGTGGGCGTAGATGGAGCCTTGGCGTGTCATTTCATCGTTGTGCTTCTTGGTCATCCAAGTCTTTGCTGACCAATAGCTCTCCTGGTAGTGAGACATAGAGAACGACACATCGCCAACCGTTTCAATCTTCAGCGCCACCTTCGATGACGTGAGCGTGAGGTCGCGAAGGTTCTGATGGTCGCCGTTGGTCTGGGGATGCGTGTATTCCTCAAACAGGTCGTTCACGCAGGTTACATATCTTCCGAGGTAAGAGCCCGTCATGCGGTCGGGGTAGTTGGCCCAAGGACCGCGGCCGTAATACTCCACCTGCTCGAAGCCCTCGCCTAACTGCATGGCCAAGCCTACGCGGTAAGCTGTGTTATAACCGCTGTTGAAATTCACGTTCATGTCGACAACGCCATCGGGATAGATGGTGTAGTCGATGGTGTAATTGCGGTCGGAGCTGCCTGAGACAGTGAGGGTGGCTGTTCCATTCCTGTTCTTTTTCAAACTGCTGCTCACAGAGTAAGAGTTAGACGATCCCGTGTTGTAGGGGGTGCCGTTGCGGGAGTTGTCGATGCTGAAGAACTGGCTGAATGCGGGTGCGGCGTTCATGATGGTCTGACCGTTGTAGGTCCAGCTGCTCAGCGAACCATTGCTGTTGAACGTCATCGACCAGCCGTTGCCGCTCACGGTGTTGCTGCTCACGCTGAGCGAACCGCTTGCCGTGTGTGAGCTGAGTGAGTTGTTGCGGTTTTGAACAACAAACTGCTCGTCGGCCACAGCATAGCCATTGTCCGCCCATAGGGTGCCATTTGTCAGGATGAGGTAAACGTTCACCACCATCTCTTCACCGCTCTGTGCGGTTGATTTGTAGGGGAGGCTCACGGTGCCGGTGCTTCCTGGTGTTACAGAGGGCATGTCAACCATGCCTTCCTCAGCCAACTCGCCGTTCTTCAGCACGCGATAGATGAGCTTGAAGTTGTCGAGGTTGGTGAATGCGTACTTGTTCTTCACCGTAAGCTTTTTGTTCGACAACTGTGTGAAGTCAACATATTGGTACACCTTTCTCACCTCAGTGAGCTTCGACGACCACTTGCGGTCGGGTGTTGTGATACCATTGTCAAGGAATGCGCCCATGAACGTGCCTTCATAGATGCCGCTTGGGGTCTGGTAGTCGTAGCCCTGCTTCCAGTAGTTGAAGCCGTCGGGGGAGACGAGCGTGCTTGCGTCGGCTGTGCCGTTGATGACAAACTTCGCCTTTTGTGGGTCGTAGATAGACTGGTCTACCCAGTCCCAGACGCAAGCACCGATGATGCCTGTGCTGCTCTCGATCACGTTCCAATAGTCTTTGAGTCTTCCCATGGCGTTACCCATGGCGTGGGCATACTCGCAGATGAAGTAGGGCTTGCTGTTCAGGCCGCTTGAGCTACTTCTCACATTGTCAACAGAAGGATACATGTTTGAGCCGAGGTCAGAGTGCGTGGCGTCGGCCTCATAATGCACGATGCCTTCGTTGTTGGTCAGATCCTTTACTTTTTGGTAAGTGCTGCCGAAGTTGGAGCCTGAGCCCGACTCGTTGCCGAGCGAGTAGAACACCACGCTGGGGTGGTTGCGGTCGCGTCGCACCATGCGCTCGGTGCGGTCGACGTAAGCGGATGTCCAAGTTGAACTTGCCGAAAGTCCGAACTGTTGTGCGTTAGCTCCGTGGCATTCAATGTCGGCCTCGTCCATGCAGTAGAGACCGTATGCGTCGAAGAGTGCGTACATCTTGGGCTGGCGGGGATAGTGGGATGTGCGAACGGTGTTGACGTTGGCCTGCTTCATCAGCGTAACGTCTTTCATCATGGTCTCCAAGTCGATGGCGCGGCCATAGAGCGGATGCGTGTCTTGGGTGTTGACACCCTTGAAGAACACACGCTTGCCGTTGACAAGCACCTGCCTCTGGCTGTAATTATTGACAACCTCCACCTTGCGGAAGCCATACTTGGTAGAGAACACCATTTCCTCGGATGTGCCGTCGAGCTGGCTCACCACCACCGTGTAGAGGTAAGGGTTCTCGGCGCTCCACGGAGTGAGGCCGCTGAGGTTGCTGAATGTAACCGTGCGGGTGGCGTTGCTGCTGCCGCTATAGGTGATGGTCTGTGTGCCCTTAGAGGTTCCGGTGGCGTCGAGGAGCTCCACCTTGATGTTCTTCTCCACGCTGCTCTTTGTGCGGTTGTCGATGGTCAGGTCGACGGTCATGCTGCCACTGGTGTAATTGCTGTTGAGGCTTGAGTGGATATAGTGGTCGGAGATGAACACCTTCGGCGTGGCCACGAGATACACGTCGCGATGGATGCCCGAGAGGTGCCACATGTCCTGCCCCTCCAGGTAGCTGCCGTCGCTCCAACGGAAACAAGCCACAGTGATGTTGTTCTCGTCGGTTTGGCTAACAAAGTCGGTGATATCGAACTCGGCATCGGTGTTGGCGCCCTGTGAATAACCCACGTATTTACCGTTGATATAAACGGCGATAGCGCTGTAGGCACCATCGAAGTGAACCATGACTCGCTTGTCGTTCCAGTCGGTAGGCAACGTGAATGTGCGACGATAGTAGCCCAAGGGGTTTGGGTCGCAGTTACTTCGATAGTTGGCTTGGGTCGTCCATGAATTATTGACTGGAGTGAATGGATACCCCGGATTGCCCTCGTTGGTATAGACGGGCGTGTCGTAGCCAGCCATTTCCCATGATAGCGGAACGCGGATGTTGTCCCAACCGCTTGTGGAAGCGGTGTTGCTGTAGTAGGTGGATGATGGAGCCTGGTTGTTGTAGTTGCTGAAGTACTTAAACTTCCATGTGCCATTCAGGCTCATGGTCATAGCTTTCGTAGGAGCGAGCCAAGGCTTTTCGTAGTTGGCGTCGGCCATCATGTCGGTGGAAGAAGCGTAGGGGATGTAGGTAGCGTGTGCGTCCTCCTTGTATTGGGCAAACTTTTGTGGGTTGTGAACCATGCTCACGTCGAATGAGCCGTGGTCGCCCGGTGTTTCTTCGGTGCTGCCACCGCCACCACCTTCGGTTCCACCGCCGCCTTCTGATGCGCTTGCCTTGATGAAGCCGAAGGCTGTAGCGCTTGATGAATCCGTTGTACGACCAAGCTTGCCACCGTTGGTTCCGTCGTATGTGAGGTAATATGTCTTGTTTTGTGTATAAGCGTAAATCTTATATGTATGATTTGTTGCATCTACCTCCTCGAATTTCCACTCCTGATTGGCATTGGCTTGTCCACCTTTATAATCGTTTTCAGATGTCCACTGAAGTGGCATTACGTTTGTGTTGTTTCCAGCCATGTCAAGAGCCTTTGAAGACATCACATTTACAATATGCCAAGGGTACATTGTAGAATAGTTGCCTTGCTTTGTTATCCACTGCTGACCCGTGTTGCTGTCAGATTTAGTGGTCACTGTAATCTGCTCATCATTGTTAGATGTAGTAACAGTGAAGCATCTTGTTGGGTAGTCGGCTGGACAAATAAAATATGTAGAGCCGTATGCCGGAACAGAGAATGTTGTCGTAGGAGTAGTGGGGCCACCAGTGATGAGGCTTACTGACTTATATGTAGCCCATGAGCGTACGTTGCCCTGAGTGCTACCATAGTGAATAGATGAAAGGCTGAGGATATTGCTGATGTTTGACGCATCGCAAATCTTCGAACTGTTAAGATACAGACCGTTCGAGTTCAACTCTATAGTTGTTTCGCCCGAGATGTTGGTGTGGTCTTTACGGTAAGTGGTGTTTGCACCACCATTGAAGCAGTTCACCTGCAAGGTGTTGCTGCTCTTAGTATAGAAGAGGTGGATGACGTTAGCATTTCCCCAGTCATTTGTACCCTGCAAGTCGTCGCCGATAGAGAGCACGTTCTCGTATGTTGTGGTGCTCTTACAAGTGCTGAGATCGAGCACAGCCTTGAAACTCTGCTTCTGGAAGTCTATCGCTGTCTGGTTATCGAACGACGATCCGCTTGGTGCATAGTTGGTGAGGATATCCGTCTTCGTGTCCGCCGCAAAAGCCTGCGTGGCAGCGACTGCGAGCAGGGCTAACAGTGCGACGAGATGTTGCTTTATGTATGTTTTCATAAGGTCGTTGGGATTATTTGATTACTTTCTTTCCATTGACGATGTACACGCCGTGTGGCAGGTCGTCGAGCGATGTGGCAGCGTGGCGCACCATCTGTCCGTTGGTGTTGTAAACGTTGTAGCGCTGGATGACGGTGGCGTCGATGTTGCCGATGCCCGTTGTGGTTCCGTCGAGCGACCACTGGGTGAACACGCGTTGTGTGGCGGGTCCGTCGATGAGCGCGGCGCGGAAGCCCTTGATGGCCATGTCGCTCACCAGGTGGTAAACCAGGTTCTTGCGCAGCACGTATGAGCCCTTGGGCGCGGTGCTCTTGTGGAAGTAGCCGCGGAAGGTGGTCTTCTCGTTGGCTGAGCCATGCTGCTCCACATCGGTTGGTTGGCTGGCGAAAGCTGTGACGCCTTTGAAAGTGAACTCAGATTTGTTTGCCCCCTCGGGGATATACACCAGATAAGGCACGCCAGCCTCGATGTCTGTGCATGAGCTGAACTCGAGCGTGGTTGCCGTGGCACCGGTGAACGCAGCCACCTTGGCGTCGTTGCCAAACTGGGCCTTCACTTCTGCCTCGCTGATGGCGAATGGCACGCAAAGCGAGTTCCAACTGCCTGCCGAGAAGGTGCGCTTGAGGTGCACCTCGGCGCTGCCGATGGATGGGGCGGAATAAGATCCTGATTTCTCGTCGAGAGTTACAACAGGATCCTTCAACTGGTCCTCCGAAATGAATTGCCATTGGGCGATGGTGAGGATGTTGCTTGGCTTGTAAGGTTGCGTGCGCACATCCTGCATGAGCAGGCTATAGTAGAGCCATTCGGTGTTAGACGCTTCCTTGCTTCGGCAACCCAACGCATAGCCCTTGCTGTCGGCGTCGAGCAGGCTCAGCGCCCACTCGTTGTAAGCGCCTTGGCCGTTGCAGCGCGCCTTGCCGAGGAGCACGCCCGCCAGATTGCCTTTGTTTGTAGTGAGGACCTGGAAGCCGTTGGCGTTGGTGGTCACCGTTACGGCCAGTTTGGGGCCGCCCAGGGTGAGCGTACCGTTGTCAGCCGCGCTGAGAAACTTGCCCTCTGCCACATTGAGCAGGTAATAGCTCTTTCCTGCCTCGGGCTTGCTGCCTACGTAGTCGGCGGCATAGACGGCCGTCAGGCACGAGCAGAGAAGCGCAAGCGTAAGTGTGAAAAGTCTCTTCATGCTTATAGATAGTTTACTTGTTAATCTTCCCAAATGTTTTCGCCCCAGACATTGTTGTTATCCTTGGCGTCGATTTCTTTGGGGTTGCCTTCGGTGGCGGAGCCCATGCCGATCTCGTCAACGGTCAGGTATTTGCCGCCTGACGCCGCCATGAGACTGCAGTCTGCGTTGATTTGGAACATCTTGGAGACAGGTCTCTCATAGGTTCTTTTTTTGCTCATAAAAAATAGTTAGGTGTTAAGTGGATGCTTGTCCACATGGGATGGGAAGGAGGGGGCGTTAGGCCGTATTGTGGCCTGGGCGCTCATAGGCACATGCAACGTGTCCTCGCTGAGCGTGTTGGCCCAGCGAGCAACAGGCGCGTGAGCGCCTTGCCGCATGACGCGGCATGACTTATGGGTGGGGGATCCCATCACAGTGGTTGGTATTTGAAAAATTTTAATTTCAACAAATCAGTAGGTTATGTCAACAAACGCAACGTTCTGATATACAAACCGCTCGGCGTTCGTGGGGGTTGACGTTCAGGCGAGGGTAAACGCCCTGTTTCACAGGGACAAAGGTAATTATAAAAGTTTAAGTAACTATTCAGCGAAAGGGCATGGCGGGGTATCAAGCCTCAAATAAGGCTTGAA
>NZ_JAHKBE010000084.1 GCF_018789675.1 Hallella faecis | reverse complement strand
TTCAAAAGAACAGCAAAAAAACTTCAAGTTTTTCTTGCGTAGAAACATAGAATGCTTTACGGTAGATTGCGACCGAGAGGCCATGCTCTCCATACGCCAAGAAGTGAATAGCGAGATTCTACGCTATATGGAGTCGGAGGGTTATCATCTTGCGCCTGGCTCCAAGACACCGCATACGCTCGACTCATGGGTGTTTCATTATACCAATGCCGCAGGCAACAACGATGGCATCAAGATAGAAATCAACTATTCCGACCGTTGCCATATCCTGCCAGCCATAGAGACTCATGTGTCCATTCCATTTCTGAGCGATGTGAAGGTACGTTCTCTTTCGCCTGTCGAATTGTTCGCCACCAAAATAAACGCATTGATTGGCAGAAGTGCAGCACGTGACATTTATGATGTTTATAATATGGTGGAACATCAACTCTTTATGAGCGATGTGGAGAGAACATTATTAAGAAAAGCAACAGTCTTTTACCTGACTGTAGGCTCAAGTAGAAAAGACAACGCTACGCCTACGGAATACACAACTTTTCCGCAGATAGACAAAATTCGCTTTCCGCAGATTCGTTCGCAACTCTTGCCTGTGCTTAGGCGCAGTGAGCATTTTGACTTTGAAAAAGCCAAGACAGAAGTGAAAGACTTTCTCTCAAAGCTATTGGTTCTGACAGAATCAGAGAAAGAATATGTCCGGGAATTCAATGACAAGAAGTATATTCCAGAATTGCTGTTCGAAGATAAAGAGATGGTCAATAGAATCAAATTTCATCCTATGGCTTTGTGGAAGACAAGAATAAGTTAAATGTATTTTAGCCCAACGGCAGAGTGAAGTGGCATCCGTGGAAGAAATAGTATCGTGCCACATGGCCCTGACAACCCTTGCGGGCTGAAAGCCCAATGACCTCCATAGCCCAGGGCAAGCGAAGCAACACCCTGGGTAAACCGCCACACCCCATCACACCACGCCCTGCAAGGGCAAAAGTAAACATAACACGCTATGATTCAGCACTTTTGCCCCTACAGGGCGCAAGCTACACGGCACATTATACCCAGGGCGCCGCTTCGCTTGCCCTGGGCTATGAACTTCTGCCTCTTCGAGGCGTATCCGTCTGACCGCATGTCAAGCCCCGTCATGTGGCATACTACTTCTTCGTACTTTCCGCCTGCGAAAAATCCGTGTCGATCTGCCGCGCCGACGGCGCGATCTGTGTTATTGACAAGCAGTCCGCATGGCATCTGTGCTTATCTGAGAGATCCGTGGGAGAATAAAAACATCCAGCCTGTTCTTTAGCGCATTGCGCGCTTAGTTGTCGCCCACAGATCTCGCGGATTTCCACAGATTTTTCGCATACCAAGCAAGCCCATCGTGTGACATTCTCCCACACAACTTTCCGCTTGCGAAAAAATCCACGTCGATCCGTTGCGCCGACGGCGCATCAAAAACCAAGCGGTAGGCAGCGGAGCAAGAGTAAAGAATCCGTGAAAAGACCCATCCGTGCGCATCGGTGAAATCGGTGTTTTTTTGACAAAGCAACCCGCACGGCCACTCAACATCTCACATGCCACATTCAACATTCAACATTCCACATCCAACACCCAACATTCCACATCCGACACTCCACATTCTCAACATCCCTCCCCCAAATCTACACTGTTTTTCCCACCGCGCCCCACCCCGCATCCAAAAACGCCATCCTCGCACATTTTTGCAACCGTCTAACATTCAACCACTTACCGCATAAAGAGCCCGTTCGGTATCCCACACGCCCCATTCCGCCCCACGAAAAGCCATGTTTCGCCCCTCCATCCCTGCCCTTTCGAAGCTCCATCTCTTACCTTTCGAGGCTCGATACCTAAGCCCCCGCCCCTCGAAACATGCCCAACGCCCCATTCCGCCCCTCCCGTCGCCCATTCAAAACGCCAAAAAAGGCCCTTCCACCACTCTATTTCGCCCGAAAGCCCAACACACATTTTACACCAAAATATCTTACTGCAGAGTGCTGAATATGAAGCATAGAATAACGATGAGGGTCTGCTACCCTCTGTCTGTGAACAGATAATAATTCTGCAGACCCTAATTATAGAAATTCCATGATAGATTTTCACATGGCAAAGGGCAGAAAATAGAGTACGTCTTTCAACTTTCTGCCCTTTTTCTTTTTAATATTCAAGAAACAGTAGTATCTTTGTCATTACAAAAAAGTTGTAACATAAAACATGTAATGGCGTATGATGCTAAGTAACAAGAAATTAGCGAATCCTTTCGTCTATCAAGGTTATGAAAGCCCTGAGTATTTTTGCGATAGAGAGGCAGAAACAAAGAGTTTACTTTCCCACTTGAAGAACGGAAGAAATATTACCCTCATCTCTCCTCGAAGGATTGGCAAGACAGGACTTATTAAGAACACCTTCTACCATCTCAAGGAAGAAGAGAATGATGCCATATGCCTATACCTTGACATTTTCGCCACCAAGAACTTGAATGATTTTGTGGAGCAACTTGGCGTTATGGTCATCAACGACATTGTGCGCAAGAACGCCTCATTCTTCGAGAAGACCATTGCTTTCTTCAGTGCCTTACGCCCAGTGCTTAGCATGGATCCATTGACAGGCGAACCGAGTGTCTCCATCACGGTGGAACCAACACAAGAAGATATTACTATTCGTAACATCTTCAATTATCTCAACGAGAGTGGCAAAGAAGTATATATCGCCATCGATGAATTTCAGCAGATAGCTGAATATCCAGAGAAGGGAACGGAGGCTTTGCTTCGCTCCTACATTCAGTTCGCCCAACATGTACACTTTATCTTTTCTGGCAGCAAACAACATTTGATGGCAGAAATATTCGGCTCGCCAAAACATCCATTCTACCAAAGCACAGAGATGATGGGCTTAAAGCCACTGAAATGCGACATTTACTATAACTTCTGCCAAAGCTTCTTTAAGCAGAAAGGTGGTGACTTATCAAAAGAGATTTTCGAGCATATCTATCAGCGGTTCGATGGGCATACTTGGTATATCCAATGCATTATGAACCGCCTTTACGAATCAGAAAGCCAAGTCGAAAACATGCCGCAAGTCAATGCCTCTCTCCTTTCCATCCTTGAGGGAAGAGAACCGCAGTATGAGAGCATGACGCAGTTCTTTACAGAAAATCAGTTTGCTCTTCTCAAAGCCATTGCCAAGGACGGCATCGTTGCACAACCAACAGCAAGCAAGTTCATCAAAGGTCATAAATTGAGCGGAGCCAGCAGCGTAAAGGCTGCTCTTAAGATTTTAGAAGACAAGGAATTGGTATATAGAACCAATGACGGCTACCTCATCTACGACAGATTCATGGATCTGTGGTTAAAGAGAATATAAACAAGAAAATAATAACATAAAGACCTCTTTAGGTTTTTTCGACCATATAGGCACTATTTTCGACCCTTTGCTATCCTTACAAGGCACTTTGTCACCTACCAGGCAAAATGCCATCTTGCATGAAATGAATTTTTATCTACCTTTGCAGAGCAGTCGGCTTCCTATTCGCGCGCAAGTGGAGAAAGACTGCTAAGTATTTATTCACATAATGTATAATTGTCTATGAAAAAAGGACTACAGAGAAAAATGGCCTTGAGTTTGGGGCTGGCACTGTGCGTAGCATTGTCGGCAACGGCTCAAGAAGCCAATGAGTTTCAAGCAGAGAACACACAAAGCAACTGGTATCTCGGCATAGGTGGCGGCTATCGTTTCAACAAGATGAGTTACTCCGACCTGGACAAGGACGACTTTCCATCCAACAAAATGACAGGCAGTGGCATCTTCTCCATCTTCGTGAATGGAGAGTTCGGTAAGAATCGCCAGTTTGGTGTCCGTCCTCAGGTAACATTCCTTAATAGAGGAGGAAAACTATCAGGCATATTCAGGGAAGACAATGCGTATGAGGAGAGCAAAATCAACAATCTCTTCTACACTATCAAAGCGCACTACATCGACCTGCGCGTACCTTTTATCTTCAACTTTGGCAAGGCTGATTCCAAAATTCGCCCATACGTTTATGTTGCACCTGTATTCGGTCTGTGCACTGGCGGCAACATCAAGCTACAGGCAGAAATGGAAGACTACAAGTATGCCGGCTATGAGCTGGACATCACTAAAGCCAATCTCAACTCCACTTATTTTGCAGGACAAGCGGGCGTCGGTGTGAAATTCGCCATTCCTGTAGCCGACACGAAATGCTACTTTGGCTTAGAGGCTGCTTACGAATATGGCTTTACCGACACCTACGCAGGGAAGGAGAAAGACAGCAAAGCCAACGACATCTTGCATCTCTACAACGATAACTACCAAATCGACGGCAACCGCAAGTTCTCCGGTATTGAGCTACAGGCAACACTTGCTATTCCTTTTGATATTTTCAAGAAGAAACCTGCCAAGACTGAGCCAAAGACCGAACCTGTAGTTACCGAACCTGTAGTTGAGGAAACATATACTGTGCCTGTTGCCAAACCAGAGAAACCATGCTACACATTGGAGGAAATCGACGAAATGATGGCAAAGAACGAGTCGGTAGACGGTAAGACCATCTGTGCCATTGATGCCATCACCTTCGAGTTCGGAAAGAGCAACATCAAGCCTGAGTCATACGATTATCTCGACAAACTGGCTCAAACGCTCAGACGCAGCAACCGCCACGTAGAGGTAAAAGGACATACCGACAATGTGGGTGGCGACGAGTTCAACATGAATCTCTCACGCGACCGCGCCAAGGCTGTTGTAAACTATCTCGTAAGCAAGGGAGTCAACCCAGACAAGCTCACCTACAGTTACTATGGCATGAGACGTCCACTATCCGACAACGACACTGAGGAAGGGCGTGCCAAGAACCGCCGTGTAGAGTTTACCATTATGAACAACTAAAAAAATAATAACATGAAGAAATCAATGACATATAAGATATGCACACTGGTGATAGGTCTGACTGCAATACTATTCACCTCGTGCCTGAGCGATGGTGACGACACCATGGTACTGGAAAAGGGAGAGAAAAACGAGTTTGTCGATGGCGACCAGACGGTGGTTGTTGGTACCAATGAGTATGCCGACATCGAGAATGGAGGCTTCACACTCTACATACCCAAGGGTTCCGTGCCAAAGACCAACTCTGGCGACAACGGACGAGTGGCTTTTTCTATTAGCCATGTTGACATTTCCGACCTGCCCTGCCAGCTGCCAACAGGTGCCAGGATAGTAGGGAGAAACAGCATAAAGATAGAGCCTATGAACTTCACGTTCAACAGCCCGCTCGTGCTCAAATGCCCCACTGGAGGCAACACCAACTACGTATTGCTGCGTTACAATGACTATACCAACAGTTGGGAAGTAGTACCATTCTCCTCTCGCAACGCAGACGGCACCTCCAACGTGTCACTCATTGAGACAGGATACTTCGTGTTGGTGGAATATCCACAACAGACCACAGAAATGGGTGGAGTCCGCATATTACAGAAATATATAGACAACGAATATTTCTACTACCTCACTCTCACTCCTGTCAACGGCAGCTCAAAAGATGCCAAGATGATAGCCTTCTCACCCAACGGATCACCCCTGTACATGGCATACGTGGCAAGAGGAGAATACAAAGCCGTGCTGTCTCGCCAGAAACGAAGCCAGTTGAACTCCGACACAGAAATGGAACAATATTCATCTGTCATCAGAGTCAAAGTAACCGACAAACTCATCGCAGGCACAGGTGGATATGACACATATACAGGATGGACAGACATCAAGCTGGACAACATCTCATGGAACGACGGACGTTCTGACGCATGGGGCACCATCACCACAACATACGGAACTGGCAAGTTCCAGGCCACACTGACATGGGTCAATCCTTCCGAAGCAGAACATACAGACTACGACCTGCACCTTTATGGTCCGGATGACTTACATGTTTACTACACCAACAAGAAGCAAGGCTGTTTCGAACTCGACCGTGATTGGATAACCAACCCCGGCAATGCTGTAGAGAACATCTATAGCGTGAGTGACAATTTCACTCCAGGACAATACCAGGTAAAGGTTCATCACTTCGACGGTGTTGTGGGCAGACGATACAACTGCCGTGTAATCATCAATGGAGTCGTCGTTAAATCAGTATCTGGCGCCATCGGAACCAACAAGCAATTCGATGACATCTACTCTTTCAACGTAGAATAACAAACTCTATACCCATAAAGAGGGTGTGCTATGTATTTATGGCACCCCCTCTTTTGCATCTGAGAATCTTACTTCCCTTTCTGTATAATGGCGCACCCGACAAACCCTGTGGAGTAGGCCGTGCAGATGCTAACCCAAAACTG
>NZ_JAHKBE010000083.1 GCF_018789675.1 Hallella faecis | reverse complement strand
AATGGTCCAAATCCGTAGCCGAAATGATTCAATTTCGGCTCTTATTGTTTTGTGGATTATACTTATCTTTGACCCCAAATATGACTCACATTATTCATTAAATTATATGATATTATGAGAAATCTATTAGGAATCCTTGCAATTGCATTGTCGTTGATGCCAAGTGCGATGTTTGCTCAGGTGAGCAACAACAATGAGGACGGAGCATACAAGACAGAACGCCATGACCATAGGGCATTCCGTCAGGGAGAAGTAATCGTAAAGTTCAAGACCGGCAGTGCTATGGGCAACATGGCAAGAAGCAGCTCGCGCGTATCTGCCGTAAGTTCAATGAGCAGGGTGATGTCAGAGATCGGTGCAACAGCCATCGAACCACTCATGCCATTGACAGGCGAACTGAAACAAAATGCAGCCCGATCAGCAAAGGGATTCAACGGTAAAGATGTAGAGATAAAAGACATGTCAACACTCTATACCGTCCGCTTCGACGAAACAAAACAGCAGGATGTGCACGCCGTTGTTGACAAACTGAAGACAATAGACGACGTAGAGTTTGCCGAGCCAAACTACCTCGTTTATACCACCGCCACTGGCGATGGCGACCTCTACAATAAAGACCCACTCTATAACAACAACGGTCACTGGGGCATCACTGGTATAAATATCTACAACCTGTGGAACACACCGAAGATAACAAACAAGCGTCCTGTCATCGCCATCCTCGATACTGGTATTGACATCACACACCCAGACCTTGCAGCCAATATCTGGACAAACAAGCTTGAGAATGAAGGTGCAGAAGACAGAGATGACGATGCCAACGGATTCAAGGATGACATCCACGGTTGGGACTTCGTGAACAACAGTCCTCGCATCCGCGACAACAACGGTCATGGCACCCACTGTGCAGGAATCGCTGCTGCCGTAGGTGGCAATGGTATCGGTGCTGCAGGTGTGAACCCTGATGCATGGATCATGCCTGTCACCGTGATGCAGAGCGACGGTACGGGTGACGTAGCCACCATCATCAAGGGTATTGACTATGCCGTAGCCAATGGCGCAGATGTTATTAGTATGTCATTCGGTGGATACAGCAACTCAATGGCAGAGGAGCAGGCTCTTGCACATGCCTACGCAACAGCGATTCTTGTTGCTGCTGCGGGTAATGATGGCTTGTGCATGAATCATGCTCATCCTGAGAGAGGACAAATGGCTCCTGCTCCGATGTTCCCTGCAGCCTATACATTCGTTCTCGGTGTACAGTCATCACACAGTGGTGGTGGCTTGGCAAGTTTCAGCAACTATGATGATGATGGAGCATTCTACTCTGGCCATGGTGAGGATAAACTTTACAACTACGAGATTACTGCTCCTGGTGTTAAGATTATCAGTACTTTCCCTAATGGCCAGTACAAGGAACTTAGTGGTACATCAATGGCATGTCCTGCAGTTGCCGGTGCCATCTCTCGACTGATGCAATGTAAGGAACTCGGCAGCAAGGAGGAACTCTTCGGTGACCTTATCAACAGCAAAACTGCTAATGGCAACCTTGACATCTACAAGGCATACCAGATGAGTGATGCTAACCGTAAGCCAACACTCAGCCTTATCACATATAACCTTGACGATGCCGCAGGTGATGGCGACGGTCGTGCAGATGCTGGCGAGACAATTGATATCTATCCTGTTCTCCGCAACTCATGGGGCTCAGCAAAGAATATTCGTGTCTCTATTGAATTGGCAGAGACAGAGGATCCTGAAATTGTGCAGATAATCAATGGCACCGCTGATTTCGGTTCAGACCTAAGCAGCTATGCTAAGGCGACAAGTGCTAATCCTCTACGTATAAAGATTAATGACAACTGTGCTGATGGTCGCCATATTTGTCTTGTCCTCAAAGCTACTTGTGATAATATCACTGAGGATGTTAAACAGAATGTGATGATTAAGGCAGAGAATGGTGTGGAAATAGGCGGCATCGTAGCTGACGATATGACACTTCATGAGGGTGTGCATTATATCGTAACACAGAGTATTGCTGTTCCACAGGGTGTTACTTTAACAATTGAACCGGGTGCTGTCTTGAAATTTAAGGATGGTACAGCTTTTCATTGCGAAGGAACTTTGATAGCAGTTGGTACTCCAAAAAAGATGATTGTATTTACAAGTGCTGATGGGGACTTAGGAAAGTATGGTCCTCTGGAATTCAATAACAATACGGTAAAATATGCTTTGATTGAAAACAGAAAAATAGTAAGCAGTGAATCGGAGCAATGGGGTTTAATTTATTCAGGAACATTAGATAATTGTATAATAAAAGATTGTTATACAGAATATCCATTCAATGGATATACAAATATACTCAACAGCAATATAACAAACATTGAAGCGAATATAGGGTATAATCAATCGATACATTTTACCAATTGTAATGTTGTAGGTAACTTAGCCTCTGCAGATTATATCGATTGTTACTTACAACTTAATGATTTTAAGTCTTCAAATATTTTAGGAAATGCATTTGGCGATTATATAGCAAGCGTAGGATATAACAGCTCTAATGTATCAGTGTTGAGACAAGAAGAGCAGAATTATTTAGGATCTTCTAAGAATTCAATACTGCGTAACTATATTATGGATATGAACCATCCGATTTACTCTAATGGTTATGGCGCAGTAGATTTGGACTATGTTGCAAAAACTCCTAATCCAGAGGCCCACGGCATCGTATGGAAGGTAGTTGTCAATGGCAAGGACGCACTGGATGAGTTTGATGAACTCGCACCTCTCGGCGTAGGCAAGCACAAGTTTGAGGTATATTTCAACCGTCCTATGAACAAGGCTGTTGCACCTACTATCTCAATGGGTGTTCGCCCTCCATATGCATCAATCAGCATTGCAGAGGAAGGTGAGAACAGCGGATGGAACGAGGCAGGCGATATTTACACCGCATACCTTACTATCAATGGAAAAACAAACGCAGACGGACTGAACCGTATCCGCGTTTATGGTGCAGAGGATGATGAATACTTTGAGATACCAGAAGAGAAGTATCGCTTTAATGTGATGGTGCAGAAGGCAGGTTCTATGTCAACTGGTCTGATGGCTGAGGCAGGACTTGGCAAGGTCTCACTGACATGGGAAACTGCAGAGGAGGACTTTGCCGACCTTATGGGATACAACGTATATCGCTATGAGGATGACCCTGAGAAGGTAAAACAGATAAACGAGACTCTCGTTGACGCAACAGAGACAGAGTTCGTTGATTATGACGTAGTTCCTGGTACCACCTATTATTATATGGTAAAGGAGATGGGTACCGACCTTCAGCAGCATGACGTGAGCAATGTCGTAGCCGCTACTCCTCTCACGGCACAGAAGGGTGATGCAAATGGCTCAATGAGTGTCGATGTGGCTGACGTAGTAACGGAAGTGAACTACCTCACCAATCAGAACCCACAGCCATTCATCTTCGAGGCTGCCGATGTAAACTCAGACAACGCGGTGAACATCCTTGACGTAGTGGGGACAGTGAACATCATCATGACTCCAGAGGCAGGAACATCAAGTGTGGGCAACACTGCAACATTCACCGTAGAGGACGGCATACTGTATGTTGACGCAACAACACCTCTCGGTGGTGTGCAGGTATCAGTAGCAGCACCTTCGGGCACTGAGTTTGAGACAATGGAAGGCCTCAATGGTATGGAGCACGCAGGCAGCTGGATGAACGAGAACGAGTATATGCTGTTGGCTTACTCAATGAGCGGTAAGACAATAGGCATCGGCAAGCAGCCACTGCTCCGCATCGGTGATGCAGAAGTGAAGAGCATCGTTGCCAGCGACGCACGCGGTAAGAATGTACTTGCTGTGAACGGCGCAACGACAAGCATCGACGAACTGCCATTCGGCATTGACAACTTCAAGAATGCCGAGATGCGTTACTACGACCTCTCTGGTCGAATGATAAACAGCAAGGCAGCCCAGAAGAGCGGTATGTATATCCAGAGCCTGTTCATCAACGGCAGATGTGTGAAGAGTTATAAAGTGATGAAGTAAGAAACACTTCTGCCAATGAAAAGATTATTAATAGGACTTTTATCTGCAATAGGCTTCGCATTGCCTTTGTCTGCGGATAATGTCGTCTCTGTCTCATCGCCTGGCGGACAGCCGGGTGATGAGGTGGAGCTGACGTTGTCAATGCAGAACACGGACGATGTAGTTGCTGCGGAGATAAGGATTCCGTTGGATCAATACGTCAAGTATGTTGATGGCTCGGCAACGCTCAATGCTGAGCGTAGCGATGGTCATCAGATTTCTGCATCGGGCGCTGACAACGAGTTGCGTGTGTATGTATATAGCATAGGCAATAAACCGATAAAGGGAAACAGTGGTGTACTGGCTACTGTGCGTCTGAAACTTGGGAACAAAGCTGAGAAACTCACGCTAACACCAACGACAGTGCTGAGTAATGCCAGCGGACAGAGTCTTGCTGTGGGTGCGCAGACTGGACAGGTGACGATTCTTGCTCCACATCTCACTGTGACGACCTCGCAGATAAACTATGGACATATTCCTATCCGTAGTACATACACAAAGACATTGACACTGAAGAATACAGGTACGAAGACTCTGAATGTGAGTGATATCACGTTCTCTGCATCGGAGTTGAGTGCTACGGACAGAAGCTTTAGCATTGAACCGAATGCGAGCCGTAATGTCACGGTGACGTATGCGCCAGTGAAGCATGGTGTAATAAATGCTACGGCAACAATAACTTCGGATGCCATTAACGAAGAGAATACGGCTGCTATTGTGGCAGACCCATATTCGGTGAATGAGCTTCATATTGGTAATGCTGATGGCAATAGTGATACTGAGGTTACTGTAGATGTGACGATGAACAACATGGAGCCAATTGTTGCTGCTCAGTGGTCGTTTACATTGCCTGATGCATTGAAATATGTAGAGGGCAGTGTAACCGCAGGCACTCATGCAGAGGAATTGTCGGCTACAGCAATGGTATCCGGCAAGAAACTGACGGTGTTCCTCTATTCGCAGAACAATACCCCGATTCCTGAGGGTAACGGAAGCATAGCCAGTTTCAAGGTCAGTCTGCAGGGACAGTCGGGTACTTACTATCTGACTCCTTCGGACATAACACTGAGTAACATCGCTATGGAGAACATGGTATCAGCAAGCACGAGGGGAACGGTGAATATAAAGAGTCCTGAGATTTCCACAAACTCTTCTCTTATAATGCCTGAGAGTCCTGTAACGGAAACCGTAACGCAGACTTTCGCCATCAGGAATAGTGGACAGACAGCGATGACTGTCAGCAAGGTGACGTTCCTGAATGAAGGATTCAGCATCGTGGAGGAAATGCCAATGACGATAGGTGCCAATGTGACAAAGAATATCACTGTTCAGTATCAGCCATCAAAGGCAGGAAACTATTCCACAACAATGCAGATATACACCAACGATCCAGAAACACGAATGAAGTCGGTCGCTGTGTCGGGTGTGACATATGAACCTAATACAGTTTCTATAGATGGTGCGTGGGCTGAGGATAGGTCGGCATACATTGCAAACATTGCAGTAGAGAACTATACAGAACTCGTTGCTGCGCAGATGGATATTCATCTTCCTGTGGGTGCTTCTATTAATGATGTCGCAAATGCGTTAACGAATACAGATCGCCTTGCAGGTCTTTTATCTACTATTGCGAAGATTGATGATTCAACCTATCGTATTGTAGTATTCTCATTTAATAACACTCATTTCAAGGGTAATAGCGGAAACATCCTGTCTCTAAAGATTGATGTTGGCGATGTGTATTCTATGGCAAACAAGCAGATACTCATTGATAATATCAAACTGAGTAGTGCAAACGGAAAAGATTTTTCGTCGGCAAATGAAGCTACGACTGTTTTGCCTGATGTGGCTGCAGCAGAAGCGACTGCTTTCAAGACAGCTCATGCGACAATCCTTGGTAAGACCACAGAGACAGTAACATCTTCTGATCTTCCTGCAATCGCATCTGCATTGAATGATTATGGTCAGTTAGCAGATGCTGTTAAGGCAAAGTTAGTTCCAGAGAAAAATTTGCTTGATGCATTGAAGGCAAAAGCCGAGGAAATCAAGGCTGCTGAAGAAGCTGATGCAGCTGCAACTGCCGAGGCAAATACCTTCAAGACAGCTCATGCGACAATCCTTGCAAAGACAGTAGATACAGTAGCATCTTCAGATCTCCCTGCAATCACTACCGCATTGACAGCCTATGAGGAACTCTCTGATGCCGCTAAAGCAAAGCTGGTAGATGGCGAGAAATCATTGCTTGATGCCCTGAAAGCAAAGGCTGAGGAAATCAAGGCTGCTGAAGAAGCTGATGCAGCTGCAACTGCCGAGGCAAATACCTTTAAGACAACTCATGCGACAATTCTTGGCAAGACCACAGAGACAGTAACATCTTCCGATCTTCCAGCAATAAACGCAGCATTGACAGACTATGAGGAACTCTCTGATGCAGCTAAAGCAAAGTTGGTAGATGGCGAGAAGTCATTGCTTGATGCGTTAAAGGCAAAAGCCGAGGAAATCAAGGCAGCTGAGGAAGCTGATGCAGCTGCAACTGCCGAGGCAAATACCTTTAAGACAACTCATGCGA
>NZ_JAHKBE010000082.1 GCF_018789675.1 Hallella faecis | reverse complement strand
TGCCGAAAGAAACGCTGACAAGAGTTGAAAAGAATCCATAAGATCCTAACCATTCGCCTTTTTCGGTCTAATGACCGATTTGGGATTATGATTAGCTGTGGGGCGCTGTAGGCTGAAGAGGCTATTGTTGTGGTGCGTCGGCCATTTTCTCTTGCAGCTCCTTCAGGTTGATCTTTCGGTGCGCCTTCACGCGATCGAAGCCCTGGCCGTACACACCGATGACAGCCGACTGCGCCACGAAGGCGTTGGGATCGATCTCGTCGATGAGATCGAAGATGAAGCTCGACTCGCTTTTCTTGGCGATGCAGTAAATAACCTTGATGTCTTTCTTGGTGAAGAAGCCGTTGCCATTGAGCGTGGAGCAACCACGGTCGGCTATCTTGTTGATGGCCAAGCCAATCTCCTCATACTTATCGGATATGATGAAGAACTGCACGCTTCGGCGCAGCGAGTTGACGAGGTGGTCGACCACAAACGAGATGACGAACAGCAGCACGTAGCCGTAGAGCACCTTCTCCCAATCGCGCAGCACCACGTAGGACGAGGTGATGATCGTGAGGTCGCAGAACAGGATGATGTGGCCGAGCGACACGTCGCGGTACTTGTGGACCATGGCGGCGATGACGTCCGACCCGCCGGTCGACCCGCCGGCCGACAGTCCCAGTCCCACGCTGGATCCGAGGAACACGGCTCCCACCATGCACGCCATGAATTTCTGGTCGGCCAGCAGATGGAGGTCGGGCGGTATGACGCTTTGCAGCACCGCCGATGCCACGGTGAACACCACCACGCCATAGATGGTCTTGGCGCAGAATCGCCAGCCCAGCACCTTCAGCGCCACGATGAGCAGCACGGCGTTGAGCGCGAAGAAGGTGTCTTGCACAGGGATGCCCGTGCCCCAATAGACGATTGAGGCCACACCGATGATGCCGCCCGTGGTGATCTCGTTGGGCAACAGAAACAGGTTCAGGCCAATGACGCCAAGCAACATGGCGATGGTAATGACACCATAGTCGCGCAGCTGGCGCAACAACTTACCTTTATTTCTTCTTGATTCCATAAACGGTAGTATCTTTAGATGATGGTTCTAAGGTGTTGCAGTGGCGTGTTGTGTTGTTACATGCTTATATGGCGGTTATTGGTTCACGGCCTTGCTCAGGCGCACCGTGCGGCGCGAGGCGTAGCAGTAGGCGTCTACCAGGCCGTTGGTGTAATGGTCCTCGTAGCCCTGCTCCAGCAGTCGGAACCCGCTGTTCTTCACTTGCTCCACGAGGTTTTCGTATGCCTTGTTGTTGAACACACCGATCGTGACGTCTTTCGTCACGGCCACGTAGCTCGACGTGCCCTTGCGCTGCGGCTGCGGCGTGTCGGTGTAGACGCCCTGTCCCACCTTCTTGGCGGGAAGGCAATTCTTATAGAGCATGGTGTCGTAGCTGTCGAGGCGATACACGGCGTAGCCCACGAGCGTCTTGTAGCCATACTTGCTGGCCAGGGCCTTGAGGTCGGTGCGGCCCAGCACCACGTCGGCGGCGTCTTTCACGCTGGCAAACTCCTTGTTGGCGTTGGGGTAGGCGGGTACCTCGGTGGGCAGCTCGGTGACCACGGGGCGCGACTCGTCGAACGAGGGCAGGGTGGCCACGGGGTGCTTTGTGCCGCAACTGCCGAGTAGCATCACTGCCACAGAGGCCACGGCCAGGATGAGGGTTTTCTTCATGGTTTCGCTGATGGGGTGTTGGGTATTAAGTGAGTATCTCATATTCTATGTCGTTGCACAAGCTTTGTGTAGGCATGTTTTCTGTATGCAAAGATAATAAGAATAACCAAATGCGACAAGCAATAGCGCTTCCTATTTCGCCATTCGCCCCCATTATTTTTCTGGCGGTGCCATGCGGAAGGGGCGGCGCGGTGGGGGCGTAGGCTCTGAAACGTGGGTGGTTTGGGCCATCGAAGGCAATGCGTTCGTTGGCTCGCGTGCTCCAGTCGTTCATCGACATTGGGTCATGATGGCGGCATTTTTTTTCGTGGTTTGTTCACATTTTTATGGTTTTGTAACCTCCATCTCATATAAAAGCCGTACCTTTGCCGTCGACCATTGAAACGCAGCTATCGTTATCTTAGCTACACGACCTTCGGCGAGCCCTGGCGCTGCCGCCACATCGTATCCATCTTACGCATAGCAGACAACGCATCGATTCTACAATATCTATAACAATAAACAATTAACTTAATTTCTGCTTATGGAAAAACAATTACTTAACTTTAAGACGCTCCTCCTCGTCTGCCTCATGGCGTTGTTGGGGGGGGTGAGAGTTAGTGCCCAAGAGAAGACTGTTACGTTTGTTGCGGGGACAGATAAGGGTGCCAATTCCGCCTCAGGGGAAAAAGACATCCTTACTAAGGATGGTGTAACGATTAGTTGTACTTCTGCAGCCTTTGCTACTAGTGAGTACAGATTTTATGCTTCTTCTGCTGCAACTATTGCCGTTGAGTCTGGAAACATTACTAAAGTCGAGTTTACTTGCACAGCAAGTGAAACCGCTAAGAATGGTCCTAGTGGTTTTAGTAAGTCCTCTGTTGGAAAGTATTCTTATAGTGGTAATACTGGTGCGTGGGAAGGAAGTTCCCAAGAGATTAAATTTTCCAAGCTTACTCAACAGGTTCGCGCTTCAAAGATAGTTGTAACTTACACCTCTGATGATAAACCTCAGAAGAAGACAACCACATTGACTTTTGCTGATCCATCCAATAGGACATTCGAGTTCAATGCAACTGAGGGTACAACCTTTGCCAACGTTGCAACGTTGAGCCCTGTCGTTGAGGGTGCTACTATTTCTTATGAGTCGAATAATGTTGAGTTGGCATCTGTTACCAACGATGGCGAGGTAACTGTTACAACTGACAAGGCTGGAACTGCTACCATTACAGCCTCGTTCGCAGGCAATGACAATTATGAGGCTTCTACCGCCAGCTACACCATTACCGTAAAGCCCCAAGAGATAGTTGGTGAGAACAGATGGGTTAAGACAACTCTGAGCGATTTGCTTCCCACCGATCAGGTGGTCATCGTTGATGTCACGTCTAAGTGCGCTATGAGTAACGATAATGGTACAACGAAAGCCCCTGCGGCTGTGTCTGTCACGTTGGACGGAGATGCCCTCACAGGTACAGTGGCCGAGAATTGTGTATGGAATGTAACCAAGAACAGCGATAACACCTATACGTTTTTCCCCAATGGTACCACCGAAAAATGGTTGTACACCACAAGGGATAATAATGGTGTGAGAGTAGGAACAAGTGACAATAAGTATTTTGTTGAACATGCGGACGGCTCATACAACGGTTTGGAGAACACTGCAACGACCCGATATGTTGGCGTTTACAATAGCAAAGATTGGCGTTGCTATACTTCAACTTCAACGAACATCAAGAGCACTTCAATTGCTTACTACAAGTATGCAAGTAACAAGACCGCAACAAAAATCGTCTTTGAGAAGGGCGACGCCACGTACGATCAAGGCACGGAAAATCCTCTCTACGAGAATGCCGCTAAGGTGACCACTGCCGATGGAACAGAAGTGGCTGTTGCTACGGTAACTTATGCGTCAAGCGATGATATTCATGCTGTGGTTGACGAGAAGGGTGCAGTCCTTGTTGATGCCACTGTCCCAGGCACCTACACCATCACGGCCTCTTTCGCTGGCGACGACACTTATGCGTCAGCAAAGGCTTCTTATACCATTACTGTTAATAAGGTGTTGCAGCTCACAGGCGAGGGTACCTTAGACAAGCCTTATACTGTAGCCGACGTGATTGCAATTGTCAATGACGGCGCGCAGACAAAGAATCCTGTTTACGTCAAGGGTGTTGTTAGCAAAGTGGTATCAACTGCTAATAACATTGAGCAATATAAGAATTGTGATTATTTCATTGTTGACGAAGAAGGTTCATCTGCTTCTATTGAGGCATTCCGTGGAAAGTATCTCGGCAACACAGACTTTACGTCTCTCGCCCAAATCGCCGCAGGCGACAAGGTTATTCTTTGTGGTGTGATGACTAAATATAATGACATCGTCGAGTTGGATAAAGGCAACTACATCGCAAAATTCTGGGATATAGAAGCATTGGTGCTTGACGAAAAAGCAGACAACAACACCATTGAAGCCAAGCGTCACGCTACTGTGTATATGGATCGCACCTTCAACGCCAACGCTTGGAACACCTTGGTTCTTCCGTTTGACATGACAGCCGAGCAGGTCACTGCAACCTTTGGCGCCGACACCAAACTGGCTAACTACATGGGCACTACCATGAATGAGGATGGCACATATACCCTGAATTTCCAAACCACAGACGTTATCACTGCCAATACTCCGGTGTTTGTTTATGGTGCCAAGAACGTTGATACCCAAACCATTGAGGATGTCAACGTGGTGGTGGGCGATCCCGTTGCCACTCCTGCCAGCGCAGCATTCGCCTTCCAAGGTAGCTACGGCAAGATGCAGGTCAACGCCGGCGACTGGTTTATCTCGAGCGACAACAATTTCTATCGCGCCAAGGGTACAGAGAGCATGAAGGCCACTCGCGCCCTGTTCCGTGCCACAACAGCCGAGGCTGCCGCCAAGGGCTTGACCATCAGCATCGACGGTGAGGCAACTGCCATCCAAGGCATTGTGACTGATAAGGCCGACAGCGACGCTCCTGCCTACAACTTGGCTGGTCAGCGTGTGGCCGACAACTACCGTGGTATTATCATCAAGGGTGGCAAGAAATACCTCAATAAGTAAAAACATCAATTATCTTCTTTGGTCGCATGCCGCTTCGAATAGAAGAAGCGGCATGGACCAAAACCGAATATTCACCATTTATAAATAGCGTAATTATGGAAAAGAAATATGTAAAACCGGCTATCAACGTTAAGGAGATCGAAATGGAAAACTTCATTGCCGCTTCGGTGGGAGGTACTACGGGTTTGCCTGAGGGAACGCCGAACCCAGGCAATGGTAGTGATAGTAATGGTTCGCAAGAACCTGGTGCCAAGCCCAACACCTTCACTTCCGTTTGGGACGACTAATCCCCTTTGCTGCCTGAGCACGACGAGGTTCTGCTCAGGAGGCGGAAAGCCAACAGAAACCCAAATCTGATGACCGATTTGGGATAAAAAGAGCCCCACCAGTTTTTGACGCTGGTGGGGCTTTATCGTGGGGGATTCTTATATTTTATGTGGTATGCGCCTTGTGCCCTCATGGGCTTTCCGCGCTTGTCTTGCCTTGTGTGACTTGACCTTTACGCCAGCTTCAGTTGGAGCTGCATGTCGTAGTCGCGGGCCATGCGTCGCATGTTGATAAGGGCGTAGCGCATGCGTCCCAATGCGGTGTTGATGCTCACATTGGTGGTGTCGGCAATCTCCTTGAATGATAGCTGCTGGTAATAGCGCATGTAAACCACTTCGCGCTGGCTGGGTGGCAGATGGTTCATCATCTTGCGCACGTCGCATAGCACCTGGTCGTTGAGCATGTGGTCTTCTATGTTGGCCACCATGACGCTCTCTTGGCCGAGGTTCGACAGGTCGTTGTCCTCGGTCGGCTCCACGATGCGCTCAGAGCGCTGGTCGCGATACCAGTCCATGATGACGTTGTGAGCAATGCGCATGCACCATGCGCCGAACTTTCCGGTCGGTGCATATTTGCCGTGTTGCAGCTTCACGATGATTTTGACGAACGTCTCTTGGAAGATGTCGTTGGCCATGTCCTCGTCGCGTACGACGAACATGATATATGCGAAGATTTTCGATTGATTGCGTGACAACAGTTCATCGAAAGCCTCGTTGTTACCATCCACATAGCATAATGCCAACTGTTCGTCGGTCATTTCTGCAAGTTTCTTCATTTCTTAGTAAGTGTTTAGTTATGAAGTAAAGATGTGTCGATAGGCTATCGTTTTTTAATAAATGTTGAACTATTGTGGGGTTTCATTTGCAAATTTATGGAATTATTTCTTTTTTACCAAACATTTGCGGAAAAAAAAGAGCGCACGCCGCAAAAGCCTGTGCGCTGCATTGCCGCCACTCCGATGTAGTTGGTCTCAGCCGAGCGCCCGCATTTGTGCGTTAAATCTGGGAGAAAAATGTGTGGTGAGAAACTCTTTGCCGCGCTTCTCTGTGTGTAGCGCAATGTGTCTTGTCCGATATTTTGGTGCAAAAGTTGTGCGGCGTTTTTTGTTGAATGAGCCGCCGAATCCATCGTTTTTCTGCCATCGCCACGCCAAATTTGCGGCATGCGCTCACCGTTAGGCATCTTTCGTGTTGCGATACCTACCTAACCGCACCACGGAAGGCCATGTATCGCGCCTCGAAAGACCATCTGTCGCCCCTCGGTTAGGCATGTATCGCAGCGTGGAATGTTAAACGTGGACGGCAAAAATTATCCTTATTGCGATAACGCTTTGGCTGTCAGAGAGTTATGTTGTTGTGCCGAGAATGGCGTATTTCGGCCAAAATCTTTCGTCGTCGCCACCAAGGCTGTATATTTCAATATAGATTGTTGCCATAATTCGCATGCCGCCCATCCCTCCATTCTTTGTTTCACCCGCCCGTGGGCTCGGGGATGGGCACCATTGCATGATCTTTCATCCCAAATCAGTCGTCATTAGATTTTAATTCTGGATCATCCGACATCTGGAGTGATAAATAACACACGTGAGTATTTACGCTCAGACGCGGTAACAACGAATTGAACGAAT
>NZ_JAHKBE010000081.1 GCF_018789675.1 Hallella faecis | reverse complement strand
TTGGCTGGCAGCGTAAAACTGCTTAGCCTTTATCTCAAATTTTAACGAACTATTGATTAATATATGAACATAGAAAAATGTAAAATACAACATACCAATGCAATCATCATTGGAGAAAAGAAAGAGAATGTGTTTCTATTTGTACATGGACAAGCAGGCAACAAGGAAGAAGCGATTCGCTTTGCAAATATTGCTGTTCCTTTAGGCTATCAAGTGATTGGGATTGACTTATCCGTTATGGATGTGCCTTGGAATGTTCTTCCTAAACTTTTGGAAGTAAAGGATTTTCTCAAAGAACACTATTCAACAATAAGTCTCCGTGCCAACTCAATTGGATGCTGGTATTCCTTGTTGGCTTTTGAGAATGAAAAGATTGAACAAGCATTGTTCGTTTCCCCAATTTTGGACATGAAAAGATTTGTTGAGGGTATGGAAGAGAAAGATGAACAGTATTATGAATGGGTTGTATTACATCAAATAGCAAATTGGTCCAACAAGACATATATTTTGCGTGCTGAAAAAGATTTGGTTGTCAGCGACAAAGTGAACGAGACATTTATCAATCAGTTCATGTGCGATGTTGTAACATTAAAGGACAGCGAACATTGGTTACACACTCCGGAACAACTGTCTTCATTGAGAAAATGGGAAGAATCTGTTCTAAAACAACAAATAGAAAGGACTTGAAACATGGCAACAAAATACGGAAAGACATGGTGGGGCGAGCAATGGCTCGGCGCACTAAAGAATATTGATTACAGTAACCGATTACCTCGTGGCGCTTCATACGCTCGTAATGGTATGGTGCAGGAGATAAACTTCTCGGGCAACATCATTAGCGCGAAAGTGAAGGGAAGCCGTCGCACGCCCTATAGCGAGACCATAAAACTGCCCGAGTTCTCGTCGAAGGATATTGACAAACTCATCAAACTGATACTGGAACAACCTGTCGTGCTGAGCAAACTCTTCAACCGTCAGTTGGATGAATCGTTGGCAAAGATGGCTGAAGAGGCTGGTATGCCATTGTTCCCCAAGCAATGGAAGGACTTGAAGATGAATTGCTCATGTCCTGACTGGGCTGTGCCTTGCAAGCATCTGGCTGCCGTCATCTACAAAACGAGCATGGAGATTGACAATAATCCGTTCCTTGTATTTTCGCTGCATGGCGTTGACCTGATGGCAGAGCTGGAGAAGCGTGGCATAACAGCCGCCGACTCCACAGAGATGATGGAGGTGGAGAATATGAGTGCGGTGTATGCCACGATGGAACAGATGCAACTGAGGAAAGTGCCCGAACAGATGCCCGACTACACATTGCTCTCTGAGCTTACACTGCCGTTGTCCAACCTTCTGCCATCGTCGCCTGCGTTTTGTCATCATGGCGATTTCCAACAGACCTACCAGAAGGAACTGTTATATATAAGTAAGGTAGCAACAAAGGTGTTGCAGGATAAGCAGAAACTGTTTCTAAGTACTGGCGGCAAGACTTTGAACAAACGTGACGTTGTTTCTGTTGACGATATTCGCCCTTCCCTGCTTCAGCAATTGCTCGACATCAACATTGACTTTCTGCGTGACTATGATGATTCTATTGCAGCCCTTCGCAGTGTGCTCATCTGTGCGCTTCAACTGATAGCGCATGGTTGCGTAGTTCCACAGATTTACTATGACCTTGTGATAAGCAAAGGGCGTGGACGTGCCAAGGCCAAGGAAGAGAAGGAATACCACATTATATGGCAACCTGCCATGATTGACGATGCCACCCGAAGCATTATTGGCAGACTGGGTCAGAGCAAGGAACTTGTCAGCAAGATGATAACGTATCTCGTTCCTATGCTATCGCATGAGGGCAAAGACGAACTGTTCTATGATTTGTTCTTCAAAGCTGAGTGTTCGCGCTTCAATGGTATCGGAGAAACGAATACCCCTGGCGGCATACGCTCATGGATTGACCGTTACTTCATGCAGAACAAGCATCAGGTAACGTTCCTTATTGACGAGACGGAAAAAGGCTTTGCCGTGGATGTGAAGGCGGATGGTCATCCGCTGGAGGATGTGATGACAAAGAAGGCATACACATCAAGCAGAATGGAGATACTGCGTCAGCTTGCCATCCTATGCGACATAGTTGACGGACTTGACGCTTACATCAACGACAAGGGCAAGAGAAGCATTGAGTTCACGATGCAAACTTTCCCAACATTCCTGCTGCAAGTGATTCCTGCCATGCGACTGCATGGTGTGAACGTCATAATGCCAAAGGCATTGCAGACACTTATTCGTCCACAAATATCTGTAAAACTGAAATCAAAAGGAAAGGATTCAAATGGATTCCTGTCAATGGGCGACCTGCTCGACTTCAACTGGCAGGTGGCTGTGGGCAATGTGTTCCTGTCACCCGAAGAATTTGACAGATTGCTCGGTCGTGCGGGTGGATTGCTCCGGTTCAAGGAACAATACGTCTATATTGATGAGGCGGGATTGTCGAAACTGCAGAAAGTGCTGAATGCCCCACCAAAGATAAAGCCGGGCGAACTGTTGCAAGCGGCTCTTTGTGGTGAATACAAGGGAGCACCTGTAGAACTGACCGATGAGGTGCGCAAGCTCATAAGACAATTTACATCACAGAGCATCATACCTCTGCCTGAAAGTATCAATGCACAGTTGCGACCCTATCAGGAACGAGGCTTCTCATGGATGTATCGCAATATGAAAATAGGCTTCGGCAGTATCATAGCTGACGACATGGGTCTTGGCAAGACCCTGCAGGTCATTACCCTGCTGGCAAAAATGAAGGAAGAGGGCGCAATGGACAAGAAGAAAGTGCTTGTGGTAGTGCCAACAGGTTTGCTGCACAACTGGCAGGCGGAAGTGAAGCGCTTCGCTCCCGGGCTGACCACTGGTGTATATCACGGTGCGGCACGTGACCTGAAGGACGAGGCCTGCAAGAATGCTGACATCATCCTCTCGACATACGGTGTGGTGCGCTCTGACGCCGACATACTGAAGAAACAGAAATGGCAAGTGCTCGTCATAGACGAAGCCCAGAACATCAAGAACAGCGATGCTGCACAGAGCAAGGCTATACGCAGCATCCCAGCCAATTGTCACATCGCCATGAGTGGTACACCGGTGGAGAATCGCTTGTCGGAATTCTGGAGTATCATTGACTTTACAAACAAGGGCTACCTTGGTTCGGCAAAGGACTTCTCTGATTCATACGCGAAGCCTATACAGAAGTATGGAGACAGTCGTGTGGCAGAACGTTTCCGCAAGGTGACAGCTCCATTCCTGATGCGACGGCTGAAGACGGACAAGAGTATCATCAGCGACCTGCCTGACAAGATAGAGCGCAACGAGTTGGCATCGCTTACTCCTGAACAGGCTGCTCTATATCAAGAGACCGTCAACAAATGTATGGCTGTCATAGAGAGAATGGAGGGAGAAGACCATCAGACTCTTTTCAAGCGCCAGGGACTTATCCTGCAGATGATGCTTGCCTTGAAGCAGATTTGCAATCATCCGACGCAGTATCTCAAGGACAACCGCATGGATGCAACCTTATCGGGAAAGACAGAAATGTTGCTCGATATGCTTCGTAGTATCATTGATGCTGACGAGAAGGTCCTTATCTTCACGCAGTTCCGCGAGATGGGCGATTTGCTCCGACACTTCATCCGTAACACTCTTGATGAAGAACCGATGTTCTATCATGGTGGATGCTCATTGAAACAACGCCAGGAAATGGTTGACCGTTTCCAGAACAACCGCAACGACCGCATCTTCATACTTTCATTGAAGGCAGCCGGTACTGGTCTCAACCTCACGGCAGCAACTCACGTCATACATTACGACCTCTGGTGGAATCCTGCAGTAGAGGCTCAGGCAACCGACCGCGCATATCGTATCGGTCAGCACAAGAACGTACAGGTGCATCGCTTTATCACGCAAAACACTTTCGAGGAACGCATTGACGCTATGATACAAGAAAAGAAGCATCTTGCTGACCTCACAGTAGCTACAGGCGAGAGTTGGATTGGCAAACTTTCAAACAAGGAGCTGCACGAAATCTTTGGATGAGCAAAGGTGTTTACCTTAAAAACATCGACGGGTGGATGACCAACCTCGGCCATGTTCAGGGACTTGAGAATAGGGAAGAGTTTACAAAACCTATACATTTCAAATTTTAAGGCAAAAAAAACACAATGAAGAAAATTTTCAAGATTGATTGCGGACTATATCCGCTTGGAGTAGTTGTGAAGAATGTAGAACCAAGAACTGTTGTGGGTGGTGTACCGGCTAAGTTCATAAAGAAGGTTTAGAAAAATGAAAGACAAGATAAATTCATTCATCTGGCAGCACTTTCTGCTTCTCCTTTCGCTTTATGTGATGACGCTAGGAGTAGCCGTATGCGTCAGGAGTCAACTTGGCAGCAGCGTGATCTCAACCATACCGTACGTTATGGCGAGTGCCGGCGAGGTTATGGACGCAGTACCAGATTGGACAATCGGTACCTACACCATACTGATGAATGCCGTCTTCGTTGTGGCACAAATACTGATACTAAGAAGAAACTTTGAGTGGGTACAGTTGTTCCAGCTCGTTATCGGATGTTTCTTCGGAATGCTCATTGACTTGAACATGTATCTGACACAGTGGCTTCTGTCCGATGCGCTCTGGATTAACGCGTTAGTACAGATTGCCGGTTGCACAATCCTTGGCATCGGCATTGCCATGGAGGTTAAATGTGGTTCCGTAACTATGCCTGGTGAGGGAATTACGATTGCTATCCACAAGGTTACAGGTCTTGAGTTTCCGAAGGCAAAGATAAGGGTTGACACCTCACTCGTCATCCTTGCCGTCATCCTTTGCTTTCTTCTGCTCGGCTCATGGCAATGGCAGATAGTAGGCGTTGGCACGCTATTCGCCATGGTGTATGTGGGCGTGGTGGTTAGATTTGTCAACAGATATCTCGGATGGTTTGACCGCATCCTTGCCTACAAACCAGGATTCCGTCGCTATGTCTATGGATTGGCCCGATATATAAAACATCAATAACACATCAAATCATGACTTTTGACTATCTCGAAAACGTCCCTAACATCGCAGCAACAGTATGCGATAAAGAAGGTTTTATACTCTATCAAAACAAACGTGCCATTGATCGTGATGGCGATGTGGTTGGCAAAAATCTCTATAATTGTCATGGAGAGAAAGCTGGAGCTATGATTCGCCACATGATTGAATCTGGCGAAAGCAACACCTATCAGATTATCCGACACGGAAAACATAAGCTTCTGCACCAGACACCATGGTATGATGCAGAGGGAAATGTTGCAGGATTGATAGAATTAGCTATTGACCTGCCCAATGAGATGCCGGTATTCAATAGAGACACAATATAATGCAAGCATACACATACATAGAAAAAGGAAAGTTCGCATTGCTTGAAAAAGCAAAGCCAACGCTCATAGAACCTACAGATGCCATCGTCAAGGTGACTTTGGGAAGCATCTGCACAAGTGATCTCCATATCAAGCATGGCAGTGTACCTCGTGCTGTGCCAGGAATAACCATTGGTCATGAAATGGTGGGAATCGTTGAACAAGTCGGTTCTGAGGTGACTGCCGTAAAGCCAGGTGACAGAGTGACGGTGAACGTAGAAACCTTCTGCGGAGAATGCTTCTACTGCAAGAATGGCTACGTGAACAACTGTACCTCACCACATGGCGGTTGGGCATTGGGTTGTCGCATTGACGGCGGTCAGACGGAATACGTCCGTGTACCATTGGCAAACCAAGGATTGAACCGTATTCCTGAAGAAGTAACCGATGAACAGGCATTGTTTGTAGGTGACGTACTGGCTACTGGATTCTGGGCAGCACGTATCACTGAGATAACAGAAGACGATACAGTTCTGATTATCGGAGCTGGTCCTACAGGTATCTGCACCCTTATTTGTGTGATGCTGAGGAACCCAAAGCGTATCATCGTTTGCGAAAAATCTGAAGAGAGACGTGAGTTTGTTCGTAAGCACTATTCTTCAGTTCTTCTGACTACTCCCGAAGAGTGCCAGGAGTTCGTTATCAAAAACAGTGTCAATGGTGGTGCTGACAGAGTTCTTGAAGTAGCTGGAGCAAACGACACATTCCAACTCGCTTGGCAATGTGCTCGTCCAAATGCCATAATTACGGTAGTTGCCCTCTATGATGAACCACAGGTGCTGCCTCTGCCACAGATGTACGGCAAGAACCTCACCTTCAAGACAGGAGGTGTGGATGGCTGTGACTGTGAAAAGATCCTGCAACTCATCAAGGAGGGAAAGATTGACACCACACCGCTCATCACCCACCGTTTCCCGTTGGCAAAGATTGCTGAAGCCTACGAACTTTTTGAGCAGAAGCGAGATGGAGTTATCAAAGTAGCAATATACGACAACGATTATGAAAAAAAATAAAATTGAAATAATCTCTGTGAGCAATTGCTTAAGAAAAAACTTAAGTATTCCAGAATATCAGCGTCCATACAAATGGGGCGTTCAGAATATTACGGATTTACTTCTTGACATTGAACATGCAATTAGCGAGAATAGATTATATACCGACTTCAAATACAGAGTTGGCACGATTATTCTACATGAAGTTAACAACAATCTACATATAGTGGATGGTCAACAACGCATAATTTCACTCACGCTATTGAATCACTATCTGGATGCGAAATTTGACAATAGTATTCTCAGCACCAAATTCACAGATAACACAACGCTCAAGCATATTAATGAAAACTATCATTGTATAAAAGAGTGGTTTTCTCTACGAACACAGGATGAAAAAACTGCTTTCATTAATGCAATGAAGGATATACTTGAAGTAGTTATTATTTATGTCGATAAAGAGTCAGAAGCCTTTCAACTATTTGATTCACAAAACACACGCGGCCGAGCTCTTGACCCTCACGATTTGCTCAAAGCCTACCACCTCAGAGAGATGCAAGGAAACACCTATGATATGGAATATGCTGTGAACAAATGGGAAGAGAAAGACATGGCAAAAATCCGAGAACTATTCTGCGATTATCTGTTTCCTATATGGAATTGGTCTAGAGGACGTAAAACATGGGAATTCACTCTAAGTTTGCAGAAGAATGCGACGCAGTCGCATAAATGTTAAATAATCAAG
>NZ_JAHKBE010000080.1 GCF_018789675.1 Hallella faecis | reverse complement strand
GGCTGGCAGCGTAAAACTGCTTAGCCTTTATCTCAAATTTTAACGAACTATTGATAAGAGTTATTCGAATATTACTATGCATCTAAAAATTGATCAACACCAAATAATGGCCATAAAACATCTCCTCCTATAACAGTAAGAGTTTTGTTACCCAAACTCGTATGGTAGTGCAATATTGGCACATCTGCAACTCTTTTCAATGTCTTATATTCACACGTTTCTATAATAGATTTAGCTAATGGCATACAGATTATAACAGCGATTAATGCATCTTTATATTCCAAATAGTCATCGTTATTCTGTTCAGACCTTATCAAAAATCTATATTCATTTTCCATGTGCCAATCTGTTGATTTTGTAAAGAAAATATCTTTACACTTTCTTTTAATTTGTTTATCAACAGATATATTTCCATCTTCAAAGAAAAGTGCGTTGGTGAAATTTTTGATGTATTTAATTCGTCCATACCGCTGAAAAATAGTTTTCCCCTTAAATTGCGAAATCAATTTTGATTTGTCGAATACAAGGCAAACGCCTTTACCCTTTTCTGCGTAATATCCCCATAGAGAATCTATTTCAAAACCTCTTTTTCCTGTTTTATCTTCTGTAAAACTAATGGACTTGTATTTATTTAATTCAGCAATTGCCATGTCATCAAAGACTTCTCTACGTGATTCTGAAATGTCATTCATATTTTTAAAATCACCGAAAAGAAGCCTTTGGGATGAAATAATCTTCAGAGCTGATGCAAAAGACGTATAGTGAAATAAGTGATTTCCATTATATGTCATAAAATTGGCGACATTCTCTAATTCTTCACTGTATGATGCCATACTACTTTACCGCTTTTATTAATATATCCTTCAATACCTCCAATTTTAAAGTAAGCTAATCCTTTAATGAACGTGCCGACTTTATCATATTTATATGGTATGACTTCCTTAAAATGTCTATCAACGAATCCCCATTTACTGTTCGTTTTACCAGTAGAAAATTCTTTAACAGCAACTAATCCTTCGCTAAAAAAAGATACAGAATCAAATGGCTGTGAGATAAAATCAAATTCCTTATTTACAAATGTCCAACATGGGGTATCTCCATATCTAACCTTCACACCTGCAATAGTATCTGTGAATGATGTAACATCTGTGAAAGCTTCATTACTTAAGGAAATTGTTCCACCGTGGTCAAAATCAGTCAAAAAAGAACCTTTTTTATTGATATATGAATAAAATGGAGTATCGAATAATGATTGTTGCCAAATATAGTAATCAGAATCAGCGTTATATACTCTTGTGCATCTTATAGAATCAGAACAGACTCTACCATTTTTATCTAATAATAGCCATACGAAATCAGGATTATTGGTTTCGTCTAACATTAGTTTACAACTCCATGAGTTTTCAACACCAGAAAAATTAGGTATAATGAAATACTTGTCTTTTGTCAACACCTTTCCTAAAGAATCAATAAGTATAACAGAGTTTAGACTTTCAATTAAGTTATTTGCAGTTGGTATTTCTCTCACCATTAATACACTGGCAACACCACCATAAAAAGGATTGCAAGCATTATATTTAGCAGCTATAGTAGTATCGCCTGAAAGATTCATGTATCCAATCAATCTTGTTCTGGAGTTCTGTACTAAATGTTGCCCTGCTCTAATCTGAATAGCCTTGCCATCAATGATGTCATTAAAACCTAATGCTCCATTGATGAATTTCTCTGAATATTTCTTGTAAATTTGATGTAAACCCATTTGTTGCAGCTGGGTTGCAGATAAATCCAACGTATGAACGGTGTCAACAACAAGGGTATTACTTTTGTCAATAAAACCGTATTTAACATGTAATAGAGTGTCAAGTCCACCATATTTTCCTTGTTCGGTTTTTAATGAATATTCCGTAATTACAGTAGCATACCCATATAAGTTAAAACTTGACACATATTTGTATTGAGGCTCGATAACAACTGTACCTGTAGAATCAATAAATCCATATAGTCCATTCTCTTGAATTCTATAAAGATTTATATCAGAATGATTACACGAGGCTAATGTAGATAGAACTATCAGTCCTAAAAATATTATTTTCTTTACCATACGTTTATATTATTGTCAATTTGAACATCAGGTGTATTCCTTGTAAATCTTGCAGGAACATTGATGGTGTATTCATTTCTGTTTCCGTGATAATCTTCTACAATAATTGGGATTATATTATTTCCACCCTCAAAGTGAAGTGTATATGTAAACATATAAGGACTATCTTTATCTGATAAATTAACCACTTTATTTTCTATTCGATGTTCTCCTGGATAACACAATTTTTTATTTCGTACTACTGTAATAGATTTAGCATCTCCTGAGAACAAAACATTAAAAGTAACATTACATTCAAGACCATTACCATCCCAATCTAAAACAGAAACATTGGCCATTCCGTCTATCATGGGCTTTGATTTGGGAATAACAACTCGTTTATTTCCTTTTAATAGTATTTGATTTATGCCCTGAGAAGGAGTACTTAATTGCCTTGGTGGAGTATTATCGATTGCTACTAGACCTAAAGGTTCAACATTGTAAGACCAATCATCATTTATGCCAATAAGTGTTATGCATTTATAGCCATCGCTGTCCATTTTACGATAACAATTCATACTTGTGCCTAATGACTTTGATGTCAACTCGAAATCATTGGCAACAATTTCCTCCACAAAATCCTTTATTTCTTTGTCAGAGCTTGAGGCATAAAGGATATAATGGTCTGCTTTCATTTCAGATGACACTTGATAAGACACTCCTGCAAAGTTCTTCAGAACAGGTATAGTTCCATTTGTGACGTAGTCAGAAGTTCCATTAGAATTGATTTTTGCAAGAATACCTTTCATTTGGTCTATTTGATATTGTTCAAGCTGCTTATTCTTGCGAAACAACCATTTTTTGATGTTTACTTCTTGTTCTGGATTTGACTCAGCGGAAATCAGTCTTGCACAATTACCACGAATACTTGATGTACATTTTTTAGTTTCTAAAGGTTCAATGGTCGCATATACAATAGTATCAATAACATCATCTATTTTTATGTTCAAAGCAATTCCTGTTGAGATTCCAGAAATTGCCATAAGGGCAATTTCATAGTTAGAGCCATACCCTTTAAATATAGTTGGTATACTTGCTTTGTAAACATCAGAATAAGATTTGTTTACAACTTCTTTTTTCTCAATGTAAATCTTAATATTATGTTCTTTCTCGTCTAGGGAAGTAACATTCAAAATCTCATTCTCGCAAGAAACCACAGGCTTTATAGAGTCTGACGAAGTTTTGCTTCCATCAGAACATGATGCAATACCTATTAAGGTACATATATACGCAAAAAATACAATTACTTTATTGTCCATATTTTCCAGATTTTGTTTTCCGTACAACACGTTTATTATTAGGGACTTGTTTCTTTACAGTACGAGCTTTATGAGAATTCTTCTTTGGTGAATTACTATTTATTTGCTCTTTTTGTGTAACTACTGGTTGTAACCAAGGATCTTTTTCTTTATATCCTTTTTGTAGGTTAAGAAATTCATTAAGTACCTTATTTGCAACAGGCTCCGTTCCCATGTCAAAGCATATGGAATTGATAAGATTTCGTTTCGCCCCTTGATTATAAGATTGTGTACCTGTAATGTATAGGTCAATACCATTTTCATCTTCTATGGTTAATACATTTTTGTTCCCAACATGATCCCATCTGCCAAAAGAATTGTACCACATCCCAGTATAAAAGGTCGAAGTTCGAAGATTTACACGAAGGGAATTTTTCGAGATATAGTCATTTCTTTCACTATCCCATGCAAATCCATATTGGATGACTAAATAATCATCAGATTGTTCAACACGAACGTAATTCGTTTCATAAATGCAACTATTAGCGTATGGTGCATTACACACCTTAATATTTGACGAATAAGACGATAATATACCGTTCAAGTTCGCCTGACAAAAGCCTTTGGTGTAAGGCACGATAGCTAACACTGCTGTCCAAATTAGTTTCTTCCACATATTGTTTTCTATTAACAAGAAGCGTGGTACTGCCAATAACCACGTCTTAAAGTGCAGGCCCTGAGAAAACCTTAATCAACAGATATGGTTAAGCAGCCCACGCTATAACGTGGAAACTGCCATGCCAATTCTTGTTGATTTTGTGTTTCAGTTTCTCAGGCTTCGCACTTACAAGAGTAGCATAACGCTCCTATATTTCTAAAATGTCTGGAGATGGCTTTTGCCAAATCCGAGTGTAAAATTACAAATTTATTTTGAGAATTCTTGCGATTATTATAGAAAACAACACATTTGTAGCTCAAAAAGTATAAATAATAAACAATTTAACAAGAAATAACTTGATTTTTGAAGAAAAATGATGATAAAAGGTTGCCAAGTCCAAGAAATTTTGTAATTTTGCAAGCAATATGACCTCCCACGCTTCCCGTAGACCAGCGCACCCGGGGAGGTCTTCGAGTTTTTATAGGTTTATGTCTGCAAAAACATATAACAAGAGACCTTTCAGTTTGTCAGAACAAGTGGATAAACTTGAAAGCAAAGGACTGCTTTTTGATGACAAGAAAGAAGCGGAACAATTTCTTTTTGACGTAAGCTATTATAGACTCCGTGCATACACTTATCCATTTCAAGACAACAGTGATGACGGTGAGCACCTGTTTGTAAGGGATGACATCCATTTTTCAGAAATTACAGATCTTTACAAGTTTGACCGTGACCTACGTTACTTGCTTTTCAATGCTATTGCAAGAATAGAAGTCTCCATTCGTGCTCGCATGACACAAATTTACTCAGAGCAAACACGTGACAGCCATTGGTTTCTAAACAAAGAGCTATATCGCTGTGATTTTGACAGGCTTATCGAGGATATTGGCGCAGATGTAAACAGAAGTAATGAGGAATTTATCAAGCATTATTATAATAAGTACGAGGAGCCAGAGTTGCCTCCATGCTGGATGTCCCTTGAAGTGGTATCGTTTGGAACACTCAGCCGTCTTTATCAGTCCTTGAAGAAGGATGACAATAAGAAAAGGTTAGCCCAATCGTATGGCATAGCGGATATAAACGTGTTTGAAAATTGGTTTCATGCCATTTCCAATCTCCGTAATTGCTGTGCACATCATGGCAGAATTTGGAACCGCCGTTTCATGGTCAATATGGTGTTGCCCTACAACACCTCACGACTATTTATGGATAGAGAAAGTTTGAATACAGTTAAGCGCAACAAACTTTTCCCATTACTCTCAGCCATTAAATACCTTTTGGATTCCATAGATGAGTCAAACAACTTCAAAGATTTTCTATTATCAATGCTGAATAGAAATATACGCCTGCTGTCTTTGCGTGATATGGGATTCCCCAGCAATTGGAAACAACTCTCAATTTGGAGATAACCTAACAAAAACACCGTTTTGTAAGTGAATGGAAGTTAAATACGTTAAATATCACCCTAATTTCTGTATCCAATTAGAAAACAAGCCACTTTTCTACCGTATTAACCACAAATAACTGATATTTAGACATATACATATACTCATATTGCAATCATTTAAAAACTGTAGAATTTGAAGATTCTGATTTGGACTTAACATTAGGGTATGGACAATACAATAGGCAACCATTGTTCATAGGAAACCCTATCCAAAGATTGTACTTAGGAAGAAATCTAAAAGAAAAAACAATGACATCTAACATAGGTTATTCTATCTCGCCATTTATGGATCAAACTGAGCTAACAAATGTAACTATTGGTAACAATGTTAAGATTATTGGCCCATATCTTTTTAGCGGATGTTCTTCGCTTTCAGAAATTAACACTCCTAATTCTCTTGAACAAATAGGAAATGGAGCATTTGAAGGCTGTACAAACTTACCTATAATTGACAATATTCAATATGCGGGAAAGTGTGCTGTTAGGGTTGTTGATAAAAATTTAGATAGCTACAATATAGCAAATGATACAAAATTTATCCTATCCGCTTGCTTCTCTGGTTGCGTCAATTTAAAAAAGATAGATTTGCCAAATAGTATTATCTATTGGGGAGATTATGTGTTCGAGGGTTGTACAAATTTGAAAGAAATAACTATTCCCGATAAAGTAGAAACAATAGCAAAAAAAATGTTTTCTGGATGTGAAGAGCTTGAAAACATATCAATACCTTCTAACATAAAGATTATTAATTCCGATGCTTTTTCTGGTTGCAAATCTTTGAAAGAAATTGTTATTCCACGAAATGTTGTTAGAATTGAAGATAATGCCTTTTATGGATGCTACTCGCTAAAAGAAGTTGTTTTGGAAGATTGTTCAAACAGTATAGGAATGGGGACTAATGGATACGACAAGAAATCTCTTTTTTATGATTGTCCATTAGAAAAAGTCTATATTGGAAGAAATATGGCAAGTTCTTATTGGGTAGGAAATAGAAATGATTATTTACCTTTTTATGGAAAAGAAACTATAAAAGAATTAACCATAGGTTCTGATGTGACTAATCTTAAGGCATACTCGTTCTATGGTTGTAATGCAATAGAAGATATAACTGTTAAGCATGATATTCCAATAATGCTTGAAAACTATACTTTTTCAAGTGAATTATATTCAAAATGCAGATTGAATGTTCCTGCGAATTCTGTTTCATTATATTCATCTGCAAATATTTGGCAATACTCTGTTAATTCTAACGTAATCGTTTGAAAATGAAGGAGTTAATTAACGTAATATAACTAATAAAATTTGGTTAAGTGGCTGATTATCAGTAACTTTATAGTGATCAAAGCTTAAAGTAACATGACATCAGAACCACTCAACCAATATACGGAAATCTGCAGAGATGCTATCAAAAGTTCATCTGCAAAGGTAAGCAAAACTTTCGAAAACCTTCTCTTGGAAATACTCTTATTGTACATGACGATACAAAGAAAGATAAATTTCACTCAAATGGAGCGCTACGGCACCCATTGCGAGCAGACCTACAGAACGAATTTCAACCGTGGCCGTGCTAAATGCATAGACTGGGTGAAGTTCAACCTTGCCCTTTGCAGACGTTACTTGAATATGGATGGTCTATTGGCTATTGCCATTGATCCGAGCTACATCAGCAAGTCTGGTAAGAAGACTCCGCATATCGGTACTTTCTGGTCCGGTTGTGCAAGTTCCATGAAGCATGGACTTGAAATCATGGGACTGGCTCTTGTCGATGTCTATGCCAACAGTTGCATGATGCTGCGCGCCCATCAGACTCCATCTACAGGAGAGTTGAAACTGCGCAACATGACTCTCGTGCAACATTACATAGCGGTCATCAAGCGTTACAAGAAGGAATTGTTGAAGGTCACCGATATTGTTGTCGCTGACGCCTTCTTCTCTATCCGTCCGTTTGTGGATGGAATCAAAGAGTGCGGTTTCCATCTTGTCAGCCGCTTCAGGGATACAGCGAGCCTATACTATGTGTATACGGGGCCTCGTTCCCACAAGCCTGGACGTCCCAAGACA
>NZ_JAHKBE010000007.1 GCF_018789675.1 Hallella faecis | reverse complement strand
ATCAGCCTTACCGCCAAGACTGAACGAAACACTTCACCATTTCATGGCCTCCATGCCGGTGACCAAGGGGGTTATTTCAACTAACCCCCTTGGCATGGCAGGCAGAGCCACCTGTCGACCCTTTGGCGATGGGTTGGTTTCAACCCACCCCATCCCCTTTGGCAACATCAGCCTTACCGCCAAGACTGAACGAAACACTTCACCATTTCATGGCCTCCATGACGGTGACAAGGGGGGTGGTTTCAACCGACCCCCTTTTGCGTGGCAGGCAGAGCCATGGTTGTTCGCCGTTTCACGAGTCTCCATGATGACGCGAACCAGCGTCGCGTTTTGTGACGCTGGTTTGCACAGCCTGTCTCACATGCGCATCACAAGCACCTCTTCGCAGCGCCCATTTTGTTACAATGTTACATGTTACATGTTACAATAAGGTGGTTCCATATTGCGCAGGATGGGCTTATAGAAAATATATAGTATATATAATATATATATTATATATACTATATATTTTTTACACCCCCCAAATTCAGGCTTCCGAAAGAAGGTGCGGACATACGGAAGGTGCTTATTGTAACATGTAACATGTAACAATGTAACATTTTTCCGTCTGCAAGACAACCAAGGGGCAGAATGTCCAGGTAGCGCATAGCCCAGTGCAAGCGAAAGCTATGCCTGTGCAAACCGCCCTCATAGAAACGCACTCCGCATGCCAAAAATCTGCTATCTGCCGCACCGACGGCGCGACCTGTGGGATTGTCCCCACCACCCCGAACGGCATCTGTGCGCATCTGCGATCTGTGGGAGAACATATACGCGCAAAACGAAAAAAATAGCCCCAACCACCCTGAAACAAAGGGTGCAAGTCTTACAAAATGTTAAAAATCACATTTTTCCGACCGCAAAAGCTAATATTTGTTTATAAATATAATAAGGTAAGAAAATTATTTGTATCTTTGTATGGATTAGATAGTGAAAAACGTGTTTGGCTTTTCGTCGACAAGGCTAAGCGCTTAAAGCATAGATAATGAGGCAACTAAAAATTCAGAAGAGCATCACCAACCGCGCAAGTGAAGCTTTAGACAAGTATCTGGTGGAAATAAGCAGGGCCCCACTCATCTCCATCGATGAGGAGATAGCGCTGGCACAAAAGATCAAGAAAGGAGGACGCGAGGGCGAACGGGCAAAGGAGAGGCTCGTAACCGCCAACCTGCGCTTTGTGGTCTCCGTGGCCAAGCAGTACCAGCACCAGGGCTTGTCGCTGACCGACCTCATCGACGAGGGCAACATCGGCTTGATCAAGGCTGCCCAGAAATTCGATGAGACACGCGGCTTCAAGTTCATCTCATACGCCGTGTGGTGGATCCGGCAAGGCATCCTGCAGGCCATCGCCGAGCAGAGCCGCATCGTAAGGCTGCCGCTGAACCAGGTGGGGTCGCTCAGCAAGATCAACCACGAGATCAACCGCTTTGAGCAGGAGCACCAGCGCCAACCAAGCATCCAGGAGATCTCCGACGCCACGCACGTGGACGCCGACAAGATACAGCAGAGCATGATGGCCGACGGCCACCACGTGAGCGTTGACGCGCCCTTCCAGGACGGCGAGGAGAACACCATGCTCGACATCATGGCCAGCGGCGACGACAGCCGCACCGACAAGATGGTGGACCACGAGAGCATGGCGCAAGAGCTCAACGCCGTGCTCGAGAGCGTGCTCAACGACCGCGAGACAACCATCATACGCGAGTGCTTCGGCATAGGATGCAACGAGATGGGACTTGAGGAGATAGCCACCCAGCTCGGCCTCACACGCGAGCGCGTGCGACAGATACGCGAGAAAAGCATCGCCAAGCTGCGCAAGAGCGGCAACGTGCGCATCCTCATGAAGTATCTCGGCTAAGGGGCAAGCCACAAGGCAGCCCCCCGCCCCACCTTAGGCAAGGGCGCCAGCCTTAGGCCAAACAACGGCGCCCCACAACGGGCGTAGCCGTCAGGCGAACCTGTTAGACAAACCTGCCAACGAACCCAGTTAGACGAACCCCGGCAGACAAACCTGCCAACGAACCCCGACAGACGCACAAAACGTTACATTGTTACATGTTACATGTTACAATAAGGTGGTTCCGCATGTCGCACGTATCATAATGTTGGATGGCCCAAGGCGGGCTGAAAGCCCAATGACCTCCATAGCCCAGGGCAAGCGAAGCGACACCCTGGGTATATGTTGCCGTGTAGCTTGCGCCCTGTAAGGGCAAAAGCGTTGAAACATAGCGAGTTAGATACGCTTTTGCCCTTACAGGGCGTGGTATGGCACGATGCTACGGTTTACCCAGGGTGTCGCTTCGCTTGCCCAGGGCTATGCGCTTCTACCCCTTCGGGGCGTGCACGTTGACTTGGGTCTCGTATTTTTTTGATCTCACACCCGAATGGCACCTGTGCTCGTCTGGCACAACGAAAACGTTACATTGTTACATGTTACAATAAGGTGGTTCCACATGTCGCATTCCCCAATTCAACATTGGCGACACAACAACATCCAACATAGGAAAAATCACCCCACACTCTACCTTCAACATCATAAAACATTCCGCATAAAAATGAGAATTGAGACGCGAACGCGCTTGGTTCTCGTTTTTTTTGAGTAACTTTGCAAACAATTTCTATATCATACAAAAAGGTATTAGTATTAATGATCACTCTTACAAATTTAGCCATACAGTTTGGCAAACGTGTACTTTACAAAGACGTAAACATCAAATTTACCCGTGGCAACATCTACGGCGTCATCGGCGCCAATGGTGCGGGTAAATCAACCCTCTTGCGCGCCATCAGTGGAGACTTGGAGCCAAACAAAGGAACTGTGGAGATGGGCCCAGGCGAACGCCTGTCGGTGCTCGAGCAGGACCACTTTAAGTATGACGCATACAGCGTGATGGACACCGTTCTCATGGGTCATGAGGCGCTCTGGAACAACATGAAGGAGCGCGAGGCTCTCTACTCGAAGGCAGAGATGACCGAGGAGGATGGCAACCGCGCAGCCGAGCTCGAAGAGAAGTTTGCCGAGATGAACGGATGGGAGGCTGAGAGCGACGCAGCCCAACTGCTGCAGAACCTCGGCGTGAAGGAGGATGCACACCACAAGCAGATGACCGCCCTCTCCAACAACGAGAAGGTGCGCGTCATGCTGGCAAAAGCCCTCTTTGGAAAACCCGACAACCTGCTGCTCGACGAGCCCACCAACGACCTCGACCTCGACACCGTGGAATGGTTGGAGAACTATCTCGGAGAGATCGACGAGAACCAGACGGTGCTCGTGGTGAGCCACGACCGCCACTTCCTCGACTCGGTCAGCACACAGACCATCGACATCGACTTCGGAAAGGTGACCGTCTTCGCCGGAAACTATAGCTTCTGGTACGAGAGCTCGCAGCTCGCCCTCCGACAGGCGCAAAACCAAAAGCTGAAGGCCGAGGAGAAGAAAAAGCAGTTGGAGGAGTTTATACGCCGATTCTCTGCCAATGTGGCAAAGAGCCGCCAAACCACAAGCCGAAAGAAGATGCTGGAGAAGCTCAACGTGGAGGAAATACGCCCGTCGAGCCGTAAGTACCCGGGCATCATCTTCCAGATGGAGCGCGAGCCAGGCAACCAAATCCTTGAGGTGGAGGGGCTGAAGGCCGTCGACGACGAGGGACAGGTGCTCTTCGACAACGTGAACTTCAACATCGAGAAGGGACAGAAGGTGGTGTTTCTCAGCCATAACCCCAAGGCCATGACCGCCCTCTTCGAGATCATCAACGGCAACCGACAGGCCGACGCAGGAACCTACAAGTGGGGCGTAACCATCACAACGGCCTACCTCCCACTCGACAACACCGAGTTCTTCAAGAGCGACCTCAACCTCGTCGACTGGCTCTCACAGTACGGCCCCGGCAACGAGGTGGCCATGAAGGCCTACCTGGGACGCATGCTCTTCCGCCAGGAGGAGGTGGAGAAGAAGGTGAACGTGCTCTCGGGCGGCGAGAAGATGCGCTGCATGATCGCACGCATGCAACTGCAAAACGCCAACTGCCTGATACTCGACACGCCCACCAACCACCTCGACCTCGAAAGCATCCAGGCGTTCAACAACAACCTCGTGAGCTTCAAGGGAAACATCCTCTTCTCAAGCCACGACCATGAGTTTATAGAGACCGTGGCCGACCGCATCATCGAACTCACACCCAGCGGAACCATCGACAAGATGATGCCCTACGACGAGTATATCCATGACGAGGCCATCAAGGAGCAGAAGGCCAAAATGTACAACGCGTAAATAAGAAGTAACGACTTTCCACAAAGTCTACCTTCAACAGATAGTCATGTGGCACACTTTTTGTATGCTACATGACTATATTAAATATACACATATCATGACAGATTCAAAAGATAAAAGCAGAAAGATAAACGTGGACGGCGAAGAGGCAACCCCCAAGGCTGCCGAGAACAAGCCCGAAACGGAGGCTGCAGCCTCTGAGGAAAACACAGACGCCAAAACAGAGGAGACCCCTGAGGCCGACCCATTGGAAGAGGCACAGAAACAGATCGAAGAGCTGAAGGACAAGTACCTGCGCACCGTGGCTGAGTTTGACAACTACAAGAAGCGCACCCTGAAGGAAAAGACCGAGCTCATCCTCAACGGTGGCGCAAAAACGGTGGCCGCCATCCTCCCCGTACTCGATGATTTTGAGCGCGCCATAGCCGACAAGAGCGACGACCCCAAGGCCATCAAGGAAGGCATACAGAACATCTTCAACAAGTTTGTGAAGAGCCTGGAGAGCCTGGGAGTAAAGCAGATAGAAACCAAAGACAAGGATTTCGACACCGACTACCATGAGGCGGTGGCCATGGTTCCCGGCATGGGCGACGACAAGAAGGGCAAGGTGGTCGACTGCCTGCAGACGGGCTACACCATGAACGACAAGGTCATTCGCCACGCCAAGGTAGCCGTGGGACAATAAGCCCCTACACCCCTTCATTCTAATAAAGAATCTGAATTTCCAACACACAAATGGCAGAGAAAAGAGACTATTACGAGGTTCTGGGCTTGGACAAGAACGCAAGCGAGGATGACATAAAGAAAGCATACCGCAAACTGGCCATCAAATACCACCCCGACCGCAACCCCGGCGACAAAAAGGCCGAGGAGAAGTTTAAGGAGGCAGCTGAGGCCTACGACGTCTTGCACGACCCACAGAAACGCCAGCAATACGACCAGTTTGGCTTCAATGGCCCACAAGGCGGATTTGGCGGTGGCTTCGGCGGAGGCGGCATGGACATGGACGACATCTTCTCGATGTTTGGCGACATCTTCGGCGGGCACGGCGGATTTGGCGGATTTGGCGGATTCGGAGGCTTCGGAGGTGGAAGAGGCGGAAGCCAGCAGCGCGTGTACCGCGGCACCGACCTCCGACTGAAGGTGAAACTGTCGTTGCAGGACATAGCCTCGGGCGTAACCAAGAAGTTCAAGGTCAAGAAAGACGTGGTGTGCACCCATTGCCACGGCACAGGAGCCGAGGGCGGCTCACAGCCCGAGACCTGCCCCACATGTCACGGATCGGGCGTGGTGGCACGCACTGTGCGCACACCGCTCGGCATGATGACCACACAGTCGGAATGTCCCACCTGCCATGGCGAAGGCACCGTCATCAAAAACAAATGTAAGGAGTGTGGCGGCACGGGCGTCGTGAAAGGCGACGAGATCGTGGAAATCGAAATCCCTGCAGGCGTCGAAGAGGGAATGGTGGTCAACGTTGGCGGAAAAGGAAACGCCGGACCACACAATGGCGTCAACGGCGACATCCAAGTGCTGATTGAGGAGGAGAAGAACGACACCTTCACACGCGACAAGCAAGACATCATCTACAACCTGCTGCTCGATTTCCCAACGGCGGCATTAGGAGGCGAGGTGCAAATTCCAACCATCAACGGCAGCAAGGTGACGCTGAAGATCGAATCGGGAACGCAACCCGGCAAGACCGTCCGACTGAGAGGAAAGGGACTACCCGCACTCAGGGGATACGGATCGGGAACAGGCGACCTGGTAGTGAAAATCAGCGTCTACGTGCCCAAGACGCTCACAAAGGAGGAGAGGAAGGCCATCGAGTCGCTCAAGAATTGTGAGAACTTCAAGAGCGACTCTACAACCAAGAAGAGCATCTTCGACATGTTCAAGAATTGTTTCAATTAGAATAGGGCCATCTTCATGGATTATCAAGAAACCGTAGAATACCTATACAACAGCACCCCGGTCTTCGAGCACGTGGGTGCTGTTGCCTATAAGGAGGGATTGGAAAACACGTTGGCGATGGATGAACATTTCGGGCATCCTCACCGCTCATACAAAACCATACACATCGCTGGCACCAATGGCAAGGGATCGTGCTCACACACCTTGGCAGCCATTCTCCAAGCCGCAGGTTACAAGGTGGGACTTTACACCTCGCCACACCTTGTAGATTTCCGTGAACGCATAAGGGTTAACGGGCAGATGATCAGCGAGAAACGCGTTGTCGACTTCGTGGCCGACCATCGCGCCTTCTTCGAGCCCCTCCACCCCTCGTTTTTCGAACTGACCACCGCCATGGCGCTCCTCTACTTCAAGGAGCAACAGGTCGACGTGGCCGTCATCGAGGTGGGACTGGGAGGCCGACTCGACTGCACAAACATCATTACACCCGTATTGTCGGTCATCACCAACATCAGCCTCGACCATACCCAATTCCTCGGCCATACGCTCGAAAAGATCGCAGGCGAAAAAGCGGGTATTATAAAAATAGGTGTACCCGTAGTCGTCGGCGAGACACAAGCCGAGACCGCCCCCGTGTTCCAAGCCAAGGCCGAGCAGCAGGGAGCCCCCATCCTCTTCGCCGAGCACAACAGGGAGGTGACAAATTGGCAGTTCAGCCAACAGGGTGGCATCGATTACCAGACGCGCAGCCTGGGAGCGCTCCATGGCCAACTGGGTGGCGAATACCAAGCCAAGAACACCAACACCATCTTGGCAGCCATCGATGTGCTCCAAGGAAAAGCCCACGCCAAGGGCCTCCCGGAAGCCCCCATCTTCAAGATCAGCGAGCAGCACGTGGCAGACGGGTTAGCCAACGTGTGTGAGTCGACAGGCCTGCAAGGCCGTTGGCAGACGTTGCACCAGCACCCACTGGTCGTTTGCGACACAGGCCACAACACCGCAGGATGGACCTACCTGGCGGAGCAGATAGCCATGCAGAAGTGCCACCACAAGCACATCGTGTTTGGAATGGTCGACGACAAGGACATCGGCGCCGTCATGGACATGCTCCCCAAGGACGCCACCTACTATTGGACGCAAGCCAGCACACATCGAGCCGTGCCCTCGGCAAAGGTGGCACAGATGGGCCAGCAGCGCCATTTGAAGGGCGACAACTGCGGGAACGTGGAGCAAGCATACCGCAAGGCAATGGAAAAGGCAGGCCAAAACGATTTAGTTTTTGTTGGTGGATCGAGCTATGTCGTGGCCGATTTGTTGGCGTTAAACGATTTTTAACATCATGTTGTCCGTATTTTCTCTATTTTATCTTGCGATTATCGTTTATTTTTAGTTACTTTGCAGATAGATAAAGTAACTAAAAACTATTCAATATTATGAGCACGACTGAAACAGAAAACTTCGGCGGCCTGAAAAGATCCAATTATCAGGCCACTGTGGACGGAAAGAAGACAGATCTCTTTTTCCTCAAGAACAGCAAAGGTCACGTTGTAGCCATCACCAATTACGGCGGTGCAGTCGTCGGCGTGTTCGTTCCCGATAAGAATGGAGAACTGGCCAATGTCATTCAGAGCTATGACAGCATTGAGGCCGCACAAAAGTCCGACTCGCCATATAAGTCAACATTGATTGGTCGCTATGGCAACCGCATCTGCGAGGGCAACTTCACCCTCAACGGCAAGGCCTACCACTTGGCTGTGAACAACGGCAAGAACCACCTGCACGGCGGCAAGAAGGGATATAACCTTCGCGTATGGGAAGCCCAGAAGATGGGCGAACACACATTGGCGCTCAACCTCGTAAGTCCTTACGGAGAAGAGGGTTACACCGGAGAGGTGAAAGTTTCGGTCGAATACTCATTCACCGACGACGATGAGCTCGTCATCGAGTATCTCGCCACCACAAACAAGAAGACGATTATCAACCTCACACACCACGGTTACTTCTCGTTGGCCGGTATTGCCAACCCCACACCCACGGTTGATAATGTGGTTTGCGAAATCAACGCCGACTTCTTTATCCCCATCGACGACACATCCATCCCCACAGGCGAAATCCTGAAGGTGGAGGGCACACCGTTCGATTTCCGCGCTCCCAAGCCGCTCGGCCAAGACATCGACGCCGACGACGAGCAGATCAAGAACGGCGCAGGCTACGACCATTGCTTCGTGCTCAACAAGAAGGAGTTTGGAGAGCTGTCGTTCGCTGCCAAGGTGGTTGAGCCGGTGAGCGGACGCACCATGGAGGTTTACACCACAGAGCCTGGCGTGCAGCTCTACACCGACAACTGGGCCGACGGCAAGGACGGACAGTGTGGTGCCACATTCCCGAAGCGCTCATCGGTGTGCTTCGAGGCACAGCACTTCCCCGACACTCCCAACCGACCCTATTTCCCGAACGTCGTGTTGAAGCCGGGCGAGCAGTATAAGCAAAAGACCATCTATAAGTTTGGCGTGGAGAAATAACGTCTACCTAAGAAATAAGAGGGGGGAGGATGAGTTCCAGTTGGAATTCATCTTTCTCCCTATTCGTGAATGAACAATAACTGAATCAAAACAAATATGTCACAAACTCCTCAAACGCAGCGCCCCAACTACACGTTTGCGCTGATCGTTGTCTTCATCGTGTGCTTCCTCATCGGATTCATCACGACGATGAACAACTCTATGATTTCTTTCTGCTCTAAGGCTTTCGACCTGACAGCTCAGCAAGGCCAGTATGTCAACACCGCCTTCTATGGCGCCTACCTGCTGAGCATACCGTTCGCCATGCTCATGAGCAAGATTGGCTACAAGGGTACCCTTATCCTGGGTTTGGCGGTTGCCGGAATTGGCTTCGTCATCAACTCCATCGGCATCAACTCGGCCATCGCAGCACAGGCCAACGTTTACACCGTGTTCTTGGCCAGCATGTGCTTGGTGGCTTGCGGTGTGGTGATGCTGCAAAACGTGGCCAACCCCTACGTCATGGTTCTCGGCTCGCCTGAGAAGGGCGCTTTCCGCATGACGCTGAGCCAGGCCCTGAACTCCGTGGCCACCACGTTGGCTCCGCTGTTCATCACTTACGTCATCATCCGCGGTCAGGATCCTGAGCCCTCGGCTGTTCCCGCTCCGTTCCTGGGCTTGGGTATCTTCACGCTGGCCATCTGCGTCATCCTCGTGTTCCTGAAGCTCCCGAAGATCGACGAGGGCAAGCAGGCTGAGGACGCTGGTATCCACCGCGAGTATAAGAGCTCTGTGTTCAAGTATCCCCACGTTTGGTTGGGCGCACTCGGCATCTTCATGTATATGGGTGTTGAGATTGGCGTTCCTTCCATGCTTCCCTATAAGTTCCGCGACATGCTCGGCGCAGGCGAGGACTATACCTCGATCGCTACCAGCTACCTCGCATTCTACTGGGGTGGCATGATGGTTGGCCGTTTCATCGGTGCCGCCATCCTCGCCAAGTTTGAGCCGCGCAAGTTGCTCACCTCTTGCCTGGTGCTGGGTGCCGCATGCATCCTGCTGAGCGTTGTTCTCCCCGGCATGGTGGGTATCTGGTGCATGATCGCCGCTGGTCTGTTCCATTCCGTGATGTGGCCTTTGATCTTCAACCTGGGTCTCCAGGAGCTCGGTCCCCACACCAAGTCGGCTACGGGTGTCATCAACACCGGTGTGATTGGCGCTGCCCTGCTGATGCCTGTCATGGGTAAGTTGGTCGACTCTACCAGCGTTATCGTGGCAAGCTGCTGCCTCTTCATCTTCTACGCATACATCATCTGGTTCTGCAACTGGGGATCGAAGGTGGGTCTTGGAAAGTAAGTAAGATTCTATTAACTTTTTAAAAAATACATCTATGGAGATTGAATATGTAAGAAGTCGCTTCATCAAGCATTTCGACGGCAAGACAGGTAACATCTACCACTCACCTGGCCGCATCAACCTTATTGGTGAGCACACCGACTATAATGGTGGATTTGTTTTCCCGGGCGCTGTGGAGCAGGGCATCATGGCTGAGGTTCGCCCCAACGGCCAGCAGACATGTAACGTCTACTCTATCGACCTGAAGGACATGGTTCATTTCAAGATCGACGATCCTAAGGGTCCGTCAGCCACATGGGCTCGCTACATCTACGGCGTAGTGCAGGAGATGAGAGCTCTGGGCGTAGACGTGAAGCCTTTCAACGCTGCCTTCGCTGGCGACGTTCCATTGGGAGCTGGTATGTCTTCGTCAGCCGCGCTCGAGAGCTGCTTCGCTTGCGCGCTCAATGATCTGTTTGGCGACAACAAGGTCTCTAAGTGGGACATGGTGTTGGCTGGTCAGGCAACAGAGCACAAGTATATCGGCGTTAACTGCGGTATCATGGACCAGTTTGCTTCAGTCTTCGGACAGAAGGGCAAGCTCATGCGCCTCGACTGCCGTAGCCGCGAGTTTGAGTATTTCCCCTGGGAGCCCAAGGGCTACAAGCTCGTTCTGCTCAACTCTAAGGTGAAGCACGAGCTGAAGGGTTCACCCTACAACGATCGCCGCAACTCTTGCGAGAACGTGGTGAAGGCGCTGAGCAGCCACTTCCCTGATAAGAAGTTTGAGACGCTCCGCGACGCCAACTGGGATGAGCTGGAGGCCGTGAAGCCTGTGGTGAGCGAGGAGGACTACACACGCGCACACTTCGTGCTGGGTGAGGTAGACCGCGTGCTCGCTGTGAGTGAGGCTCTTGAGAAGGGCGATTACGAGACCGTTGGACAGAAGATGTACGAGACCCACTACGGCCTGAGCAAGGAGTATGAGGTGAGCTGCGAAGAGCTCGACTATCTCAACGACATTGCCAAGGAGAATGGCGTGACGGGTTCACGTATCATGGGCGGTGGTTTCGGTGGTTGCACCATCAACCTGGTGAAGGATGAGGTTTACGACAAATTCATCGCTGATGCCAAGAAGAAGTTCAACGAGAAGTATGGTCATGAGCCTGAGGTCATCAATGTGGTCATTGGCGACGGCTCAAGAAAGATCTGCTAAGCATCGACACGTCATTTCGCACATAACGAAATAAATGACATACCCCACGACCTGTTGCCCGAAAAGGCAGCAGGTCTTTTTTTATGAACATGCTTCCCTACCCACCCCACAAACGTTACATTGTTACATGTTACATGTTACAATAAGGTGGTTCCACATGGCGCATTGTCGTACGCTCAACATTCCTTACCCAACATTACATCCCATTCCACGCCCAACTTTCAACATTCAACGTTTCCATCCCCATTCATGGCCAATAACACCATAAAAATGGACAATTTTGCCAGTTGATTTATGTCAAGGAGTGTAAAAATGCCCTTTTTCGAAAAATAATGGGTGTAAACTGATACAACTTTCACGGAAAAGTAGTATCTTTACCAACAAATTACAAGAACCAATCAACTAACAACTCTTTAGTATGGAAAACTTTAGGAACCTACTGCTTGGAGCCGGACTTGCTGTTGCGGCTTTGACATCATGCGCCGGCGGAGGACAGTCTGCCGTCGAGACCGTCTCTGGCCTGAACCCCGCCAATTTCGACACAACGCTGAACGGCAAGAAGACCGAGCTGATCACCATCAAAAATAGCAACGGCATGGAGGTGTGCCTCACCAATTATGGTGGCCGCGTAGTGAGCATCTGCGTGCCCGACAAGGATGGCAAGCCCACCGACGTCGTATTGGGCTACGACAACATCAAGCAATACGCCGACACGCTCAACAGCCCCTCCGACTATGGGTCAAGCGTAGGTCGCTACGCCAACCGCATCAAGGATTCGAAGATCGTGGTGGACGGCAAGACCTATCAGTTGCGCGCCAACGACAACGAGAACTGCTTGCACGGCGGTGGCAACACTGGATGGCTCAATAAGGTGTATGATGTGCAGGAGAAGACCGACAGCTCGGTGACATTCGCCATCACAGCCCCCGACGGCGAGAATGGCTTCCCCGGCACTGTGAAGGCCACAGCCACCTACGTGGTGAAGAGCAACAACACGCTCGACATTACGTTTGGAGCCACCACCGACAAGGAGACCGTGGTCAACATGACAAACCATAGCTACTTCAACCTCAACGGAGACCCCTCTAAAGAGGGCGTAGACCAGGTGATGTATATCAACGCAGACAAGTTCACTCCCGCCGACGCCAAGTATATTCCCACTGGCGAGATCAAGGAGGTGACCGGCACACCCATGGACTTCCGCAAGGCACACGCCATTGGCGAGACCATCGTCGACACCACCTACGACCAGATTCGCAACGCCACGGGTTACGACCACAACTGGTGCCTCAACACCTTCAAGGATGGCAAGGGCGACGACACACAGGTGGCTGCCAGCCTCTACTCACCGAAGACGGGCATCTTGCTCGAGGTGTTTACCAACGAGCCGGGCATACAAGTTTACACCGGCAACTTCCAGGGCACAGGCATCGCTTGCAAGCATGGCATTAAGTACCCCAAGCACGTAAGCGTTTGCTTCGAGAGCCAGAAGTATCCCGATAGCCCCACCAAGATTGTGGCGAAGACAAAGGGATGGGAGATTTCCAATCCATACCTGAAGCCAGGCGAGAAATATTATAGCCACCTGGTTTACAAATTCTCCGTGAAATAACAACTAAAAACATTAACAATAACAAAACCAATTAGAAACAATGAATTGGAATTCAACAGAGTTCGTATGGCTCGACTGGGCCGTGCTCGCCATTGGCGTAATCGGCGTGATATGGGCAGTGTGGCATGCGATCGTTAAGGACAGAAAAGCTCAGAAAGGCGAAGATTCTTCTGCATACCTCTTTGGTAAGGGAGAGCCCTGGTACGTAATCGGTATGGCCATCTTCGCGGCCAACATCGGTTCCGAGCACCTTGTAGGTTTGGCAGGCACAGGCGCCAAGAGTGGTGTAGGTATGGCCCACTGGGAGATGCAGGGTTGGATGATCCTGATCTTGGGATGGCTGTTCGTACCATTCTATCAGTTGCTCATCAACAAGATGGGCAAGATCATCACCATGCCCGACTTTTTGAAATTTCGCTACACCCAGCGCACGGGTTCATGGCTGTCGATCATCACTCTCGTTGCCTATATTCTCACGAAGGTGAGCGTTACCGCCCTCACGGGAGGTATCTTCTTCGAGTACCTTTGGGGCCTGAACTTCTGGGCAGGAGCCATCGGCCTGATCGTCCTCACCACCATCTTCACCGTGTTCGGTGGCATGAAGGGCGTTATGACCCTCTCCACCATCCAGACACCTATCCTCGTCATCGGTTCGTTCCTCGTGCTCTTCCTCGGCCTCTCTACCCTCGGTGGTGGAAGCATCTCGGCCGGTTGGACCGACATGATGGACTATTGCAGCAAGCTGAACAACGGCTATGGCACAACCCACATGTTCCACTGGGAGCAGGGCGACTCCATGTATCAGGAGTATCCTGGCTTCGTAGTGTTCCTCGGCGCCACCATCATCGGTTTCTGGTATTGGTGCACCGACCAGCACATCGTTCAGCGTGTGTTGGGCCAGGTTCCTGGCGAAAGCAACGCTGAGGTGATGAAGCGCGCCCGCCGTGGCACCATCGCCGCAGGTTTCTTCAAGGTTCTTCCTTGCTTCATGTTCCTCATTCCTGGTATGATTGCCGCCGCCTTGGCTCAGAAGGGTGCCATTCAGATGAACGAGACCGATGCCGCCTTCGCCATCATGGTGAAGACCGTGCTGCCCGCAGGTATCAAGGGTATCGTAACCATCGGTTTCATCTGCGCTCTCGTGGCTTCGTTGGCCGCCTTCTTCAACAGCTGCGCCACCCTCTTCACCGAGGACTTCTACAAGCCCCTGAAGAAGGGCATGTCGGAGGCCCACTACGTGTTCGTAGGTCGTGTCGCCACGGTTGTCGTGGTGGTGCTTGGCTTCGCTTGGTTGCCCATCATGATGAAGATGGACACCTTGTATAATTACCTCCAGGGCATCCAGTCGCTGTTGGCTCCGGCAATGGTCGCCGTGTTCGCCATGGGTATCTTCTTCAAGAAGATCACGCCTAAGGCTGGTGAGTACACCATGATCGTGGGCTTCCTCATCGGAATGCTCCGCCTCGTGACCAACGTCATTACCGACACCGGCAAGTCCACCATGGACGGCGCCTTCTGGAACGCCACCACATGGTTCTGGCAGACCAACTGGCTGGTGTTCGAGTGCTGGTTGCTCGTGTTCCTCATCATCTTCATGGTTGTGGTGAGCTGCTTCACTCCCGCCCCAAGCAAGGAGCAGGTGGAAGCCATCACCTTCACATCCGACTTCAAGAAGTCGATCCGTGAGAGTTGGGGTGCCTTCGACATCATTGGCTCACTCCTCGTGATTGGCCTTTGCGCAGCATTCTACTGGTACTTCTGGTAAATCGGCAAGCAAGACTAACCCATACGCATTGCAAGTCTCTTTTGGAAACGCGTTTTCCAAAGAGGCTTGTACTGATTTGAAAAATAACCTATAAGCATGACTGAATTTTACAAAGAACACACAAAGTATTTCGTTTCCGTTGACTGCATAGTCTTCGGTTTTGATGGTTTTAAGCTTGAGGTGCTCATCGGCAAGCGCAAGATGGACCCCGGAAATGGCCAATGGTCGCTCCATGGTGACTTTGTGGAGCCCACCGAAAGTGTGGATGAAGCAGCCAACCGTGTGCTCTTCCAAATGACGGGCCTCAAGGACCAATACATGAAGCAGTCGGGGGCTTATGGCGCCATCGACCGCGACCCGGGAGAGCGTGTGGTGTCGGTGGCCTATTGCGCCCTCATCAACGTGAAAGACTACGATGAGTCGATGCTCACCAAATATGGTTTGGAGTGGGTGCCACTCGAGAAGTTGCCCCAGCTCTACTCCGACCACAACATCATGGTGAAAGACGCCGTCAAGATGCTTCGCAACCGCATCAAGACAGAGCCGTTGAGCTTCAACCTCTTGCCCGAGCTGTTCACGCTCACCCAGTTGCAGCATGTTTACGAGGCCATCCTGGGCCAGGAAATCGACAAGCGCAACTTCCGAAAGCGCATCAAGCAGATTGATGTCATCGAGAAGACCGAACACATCGACAAGTTGACATCGAAGCGTGGCGCCGCCTTGTATCGTTTCAACCAAGACGCTTACAACAACGACCAGACCTTCAGGCTTTAAGCAGCTTGGCCATAGGCCGAATAGGCTACACACCGCAGAGGCCCATGCCTGTTAGTCCATCCCATATTTGAACCATAAAAATTTAAAGGATATGTTAGAAGAATTAAAAGAAAAAGTATTCCAAGCCAACCTCGACTTGGTTAAGCACAATTTGGTGCTCTTCACCTGGGGCAATGTGTCGGGCATTGACCGTGAGAAAGGTCTTGTTGTCATCAAGCCCTCGGGCGTTAGCTACGACGACATGAAAGCCAGCGACATGGTGGTGGTCGACCTGCAGACAGGCAAGGTGGTGGAGGGCGACCTCAACCCCTCGAGCGACACTCCCACCCACTTGGAGCTTTATCGCAACTTCCCCGAGATTGGCGGTGTGGTTCACACCCATTCCACCTATGCCACGGCATGGGCCCAGGCAGGCCTCGACATCCCAAGCATCGGCACCACACACGCCGACTATTTCCACGACGCCATCCCCTGCACCGACGACATGACCGCCGACATGATGGCTGAGTATGAGCTCAACACGGGCGTGGTGATTGTCAACAAGTTTAAGAAAGACAACATCAACTATGTGCACACTCCCGGTGTGCTCGTCAAGAACCACGGTCCCTTCACCTGGGGCAAGAACGCCGACGAGGCCGTCTACCACGCCGTAGTGGCCGAGCAGGTGGCCAAGATGGCCTTTGTGTCGTTCACCGTCAACCCCAACACCACGATGAACCCCCTGTTGGTGGAGAAGCATTTCAACCGCAAGCACGGCCCCAACGCCTACTACGGTCAGAAGAAGAAATAACCAACCGTCAGGTCTCTGCCCCACCCCGGGCGGAGACGCTGACCCCACATAGCATTCAAGAACTTACTAATAATTAAAAACAAACAACTATGATTAAGGCATTCGAAAATTTAGAAGTGTGGTTTGTTACCGGCGCACAGCTCCTTTATGGAGGCGAGACAGTTAAGATCGTTGATGGCCACTCTAAGGAGATGGTCGATGGTCTGAACAATAGCGGCATCATTCCCATCAAGGTAGTATATAAGGGCACCGCCAACTCATCAGCCGAGGTGGAGGCCATCATGAAGGCATCCAACAACGACGACAAGTGCGTTGGTATCATCACCTGGATGCACACCTTCTCACCCGCCAAGATGTGGATCAAGGGCCTTCAGGCTCTGAAGAAGCCGCTCCTCCACTTCCACACACAGTATAACGCCGAAATTCCATGGAACGACATCGACATGGACTTCATGAACCTCAACCAGTCGGCTCACGGTGACATCGAGTTTGGCCACATCTGCACCCGCATGCGCGTGCCCCGCAAGGTTGTTGTGGGTTACTGGAAGAGCGAAGAGGCTCAGAAGCAGATCGCCACATGGGCCCGCGTTGCCGCTGGCGTTGCCGACGCCCACAACGTGCGCTGCCTGATGTTTGGTATGAACATGAACAACGTTGCCGTTACCGATGGCGACCGCGTAGAGTTTGAGCAGCGCCTCGGCTACCACGTCGACTACTATCCCGTTTCTTCATTGATGGAGTACTACAAGAAGGTGACCGACGCCGAGGCCGACGCCCTTGTTGAGGAGTACAAGAAGGCTTACACCATCAAGATCGACGAGTCGGGCGAGGAGGTTTATTGGGAGAAGGTGAAGAACTCTGCCAAGGCCGAGATCGCTCTCCGCCGCGTGCTCAAGGACGAGAACGCCACAGCTTTCACCACCAACTTCGACGACCTTGGCGACGCCGACATCAACGATCCCAACTTCTGCGGATTCGACCAGATTCCCGGCCTCGCTTCTCAGCGCCTGATGGCTGAGGGTTACGGCTTCGGCGCCGAGGGCGACTGGAAGACGGCTTGCCTCTATCGCACCCTGTGGGTGATGAACCAGGGCCTTTCTAAGGGTTGCTCATTCCTTGAGGACTACACCCTGAACTTCGCCGCCGATTGCACCTCATCGCTCCAGAGCCACATGCTCGAGGTGTGCCCACTCATTGCCACCGACAAGCCCAAGCTCGAGGTACACTTCCTCGGCATCGGCATCCGCAAGCAGCAGACCGCACGCCTCGTGTTCACATCCAAGACCGGCCATGGCATCAAGGCCACAGTTGTAGACCTTGGCAACCGCTTCCGTCTCATCACAAGCGAGGTGGAGTGCATCGAGCCCAAGCCCATGCCCAAGCTCCCCGTTGCCTCTGCCCTCTGGGTGCCCCAGCCTTCCTTCGAGGTGGGAGCCGGTGCATGGATCCTCGCTGGTGGCACACACCACAGCGCCTTCTCTTACGACATCACCGCCGAGTACTGGGACGACTTCGCTGAGATCTTAGGCATCGAGCATGTCAACATCGACAAGAACACCACGATCAGCGACTTCAAGCAGCAGCTCCGCAACAACGAGGTTTACTACATGCTTAACAAGGCTCTCAAGTAATATTGGCATGACAGCAAAAGACACTATACAGCAGGGCAAGGCCGTGCTTGGCATCGAGCTTGGTTCCACACGAATCAAGGCCGTGCTTATCGATGGCGACAACGCCCCCATCGCACAGGGCTCCCACACATGGGAGAACCAGTTGGAGAACGGCTTATGGACCTACAGCATCAAGTCGATCTGGGAAGGTGTGCAAGATTGCTACGCCACCCTTCGCAAGGATGTGATGGACCAGTATGGCATCGAGCTGGAGAACCTGGCAGCCATTGGCGTTAGTGCCATGATGCACGGCTACATGGCTTTCAACAAGAACCAGGAGATCTTGGTGCCTTTCCGCACATGGCGCAACACCAACACGGGCAAGGCAGCCGCCCGCCTGTCTGAGTTGTTCAATTTCAACATCCCCCTTCGTTGGAGCATCTCTCACCTCTACGAGTGCATCATCGACGGCGAGAGCCACGTGAAGGATATCGATTACCTGGCCACGCTCGACGCCTACATCCATTGGCAGCTGACGGGTGAGCGCGTCACCGGCATTGGCGACGCCTCGGGCATGCTTCCCATCGACCCCGACACCAAGGATTACGATGAGAAGATGGTGAAGAAGTTCGACACGCTCGTGGCTCCCAAGGGCTACCCCTGGAAATTGCGCGACATCCTCCCGAAGGTGCTCGTTGCCGGCCAGGAAGCCGGTTGCCTCACCGCCAAGGGCGCCAAGCTGCTCGACCCGTCGGGCCACCTGAAGGCAGGCATCCCCATGTGTCCTCCCGAGGGCGACGCCGGCACGGGCATGGCAGCCACCAACGCCGTTCGCCAGCGCACGGGTAACGTAAGTTGCGGCACCTCATCATTCTCGATGATTGTGCTCGAGAAGAACCTCAGCCAGCCCTATAAGAGCATCGATATCGTCACCACGCCCGACGGCGCACCCGTCGCCATGGTTCATTGCAACAACTGCACGAGCGACATCAACGCTTGGGTCAACATCTTCAAGGAGTGCCTGGAGGCCAACGGCCATAAGGTCGACATGGGCCAACTGTTCGTTACGCTCTTCCAGACAGCCCTCAAGGGCGACCCCAACTGCGGTGGCCTGATGGCCTACAACTACTTCTCGGGCGAGCCCGTGACAGGTCTCGACGAGGGTCGCCCCATGATTGTGCGCTCTCCCAACGATGTGTTCTCATTGGCCAACTTCATGCGCGCCAACCTCTATGGCGCCGTGGCCGTGCTCAAGATTGGCAACGACATCCTGTTCAAAGACGAGAAGGTTCAGGTAGACCGCCTCACGGGCCATGGTGGCTTCTTCACCACTCCCGAGGTGGGCCAACGCATCCTCGCCGCCGCCCTCAACCTGCCCATCTCCGTCATGAAGACCGCAGGCGAAGGTGGTCCTTGGGGTATGGCCCTCCTGGCATCTTACCTCGTCAACAGCAGCAAGCACCAGTCGCTTGCCGACTTCCTCGACCAGAAGGTCTTCGCCGGCAACAAGGGCACCGAGGTAACGCCCACCACCGAGGAGGTGGAAGGCTTCAACGCCTACATCGAAAGCTACAAGAAGGGTCTTGCCATTGAACAGGCCGCTGTTCAAAACAAAGACTAAAGCATAGACTGAAGAATGATCCGCAATCACCTGATTATCACACTCCTCTGCCATTTACCATGTATCGGAAACGTTACCTTCGGTAAGCACACAGGAGCCATGCTATGAAGGTTGGTTGCGGATTATTTTTACCATCACCTCTACCCCGACGAGCCATCGCCCGTCCCACCGACGCAAAACTCAAGAAAAACGTATTAAACACCAAAATACCCGCCAAATCCATCGTGGTTATAAATTTAAAATAGTAACTTTGTGCAATAAGAGGTATTTTTAACACATTACAAAACCAACAAAACTAAAATATTACAGCAATGAATGACATTCAAGTAATGAACCATGCAGCCGACAACATCCGTATCTTGGCTGCTTCCATGGTAGAGAAAGCCAAGTCAGGACACCCCGGTGGTGCTATGGGTGGCGCCGACTTCATCAACGTGCTCTTCTCCGAGTACATGGTTTGGGACCCCACAGACCCCACCTGGACCGGACGCGACCGCTTCTTCCTCGACCCAGGCCACATGAGCCCCATGCTTTATTCAGCGCTCACCCTTCAGGGCCGCTTCACCTTGGACGAGATCCAGGAGCTGCGCCAGTGGGGTTCACCCTGTCCCGGCCACCCCGAGCTCGACGTTGTTCGCGGCATTGAGAACTCGAGCGGTCCGCTCGGCCAGGGCCACGCCATGGCAGCCGGTGCCGCCGTCGCCGAGAAGTTCCTCGAGGCCCGTCTGGGATCCACCATGATGCAGCACACCATCTACGCCTACATCTCCGATGGCGCCGTGCAGGAGGAGATCTCGCAGGGTGTAGGCCGTCTCGCCGGCGTGCTGGGGCTCAACAACCTCATCATGTTCTACGACTCCAACGACATCCAGCTCTCCACCGAGTGCAACGAGGTCATGCAGGAGGACACCGCCGCCAAGTATCGCGCCATGAACTGGAATGTCATCGAAATCAACGGTAGCGATGTGGCCCAGATCCGCAAGGCCCTCGACGCCGCCAAGCAGGAGCAGGAGCGCCCCACCCTCATCATCGGCAAGACCGTTATGGGTAAGGGTGCGTTGAAGGCCGATGGCAGCAGCTACGAGCACAACGTGAAGACCCACGGCGCACCCCTGGGCGATGGCGCTTACGTCAACACCATCAAGCACCTGGGTGGCAATCCCGAGAACCCCTTCGTCATCTTCGACGATGTGAAGAAGCTCTATGCCGACCGTGCCGAGGAGCTCAAGGCCATCGTGGCCAAGCGCAAGGCCGCCGAGGTCGCCTGGGCCAAGGAGAACCCCGCGCTCAAGGCTCAGATGGACGAGTGGTTCAGCGGCAAGGCTCCCAAGGTCGATTGGAGCAAGGTGGAGCAGAAGGAAGGCTCTGCCACACGCGCCGCATCTGCCGCTTGCCTCGCCGAACTGGCCAAGCAGGTTCCCAACATGATCTGCGCCTCAGCTGACCTCTCCAACTCCGATAAGACCGACGGCTTCCTGAAGCAGACCCACGCCCTGAAGAAAGGCGACTTCAGCGGCGCCTTCTTCCAGGCCGGTGTGGCAGAGCTCACCATGGCCGACATGTGCATCGGCATGATGCTCCACGGTGGTGTCATCGCCGCCATGGGCACCTTCTTCGTCTTCTCCGACTATATGAAGCCCGCCGTTCGCATCGCCGCCCTGATGGGCGTTCCCGTGAAGTTCATTTGGACCCACGACGCCTTCCGCGTAGGTGAGGATGGTCCTACCCACGAGCCCGTGGAGCAGGAGGCCCAGATCCGCCTCATGGAGAAGTTGCAGAACCACAAGGGTCAGGACAGCGTTCGCGTGTTCCGTCCGGCCGACGCCGACGAGACCACCGTTTGCTGGGCCATGGCCATGGAGAACACAGACACCCCCACCGCGCTCATCCTCTCTCGCCAGGGCATCGCCAAGCTGCCCGCCGGCAACAATTATGAGGAGGCTCGCAAGGGAGCCTATATCGTGGCAGGTTCCGACGAGAACCCCGACGTCATCCTCGTGGCCAGCGGCTCTGAGGTGTCGACGCTCGAGTCGGGCTGCGAGGCCCTTCGCCGCGACGGCATCAAGGTACGCGTGGTGAGCGCTCCCTCCGAGGGCTTGTTCCGCCGCCAGTCGGCCGAGTACCAGGAGGCTGTTCTGCCCTACAACGTCAAGAAGTTTGGCATGACCGCCGGTCTCCCATGCACCCTCGAGGGCTTGGTGGGCATTGGCCCCAACAGCAAGGTGTTCGGCATGAAGAGCTTCGGCTTCTCAGCTCCCTACAAGGTGCTCGACGAGAAGTTGGGCTACACCGGCGAGAACGTGTACAACCAGGTGAAGGAGTTCCTGAACCGCTAACCGTTCCCCCATGGAGGTAAAGACCGTAGGCTTGGCCAGCGACCACGCTGGCTTCGCCTTAAAACAGTTTGTCAAGCAATACCTCGACGAGCGAGGCATCGCTTATAAGGATTATGGCACCCTCAGCGAGGAGAGCTGCGACTATCCCGACTTCGGCCACGCCTTGGCCAAGGGGGTGGAGCGCGGCGAGGTCTACCCCGGCATCGGCATCTGCGGATCGGGCGAGGGCATCGCCATGACGCTCAACAAGCACCAGGGCATCCGCGCTGGCCTGTGCTGGATGCCCGAGATCGCACATCTCATCCGCCAGCACAACGACGCCAACGTGCTTGTCCTGCCGGGCCGCTTCATCAACAACGACATGGCCCGCAAGATCCTCAACGAGTTTTTCGCCACCGATTTTGAGGGAGGGCGCCACCAGCGCCGCGTCGACAAGATTCCCGTACAGGGATAACAGGCCGACGCCCCAACCCCATCTATGCCATCAAGCCTTGCGTCCCCCCTATGGAGGCGCAAGGCTTTTTGCCCTACCCAGGCGTTCTGTTTTTAACCCCCACACCCCATCCTATCGCACGCATCATCCCACATGAAAAAGATTGTCATCCTCGATTTCGACGGCACCCTGGCCGACACCAAGCCCGTCATCGTCAAAACGTTCCACCGCACCCTCAGCGCCATGCACCTTCCTCCCCACACCGATGCCGAGATAGCGGCCACCATCGGCCTGCCCCTCCTCGAGGCGTTCCCCGTGTTGGAGCCCATGTCGGCGGGCATGGCCCAGGCGTGCACCCATTGCTACCGCCACATCTTCGAGGACGTCAACCGTGAGCTCGGCGTACCCATGTTCCCCCAAGTGGCAGCCACCCTCCGCCAGCTCCACGCCCGCGGCCTGCTGCTCACCATAGCCACCAGTCGCGGCCACCAGTCGGTATGCCAGTTTATACATACGTTCCACCTCAACCACATCATCAGCTATGTGGTGGGCGCCGAGGACGTAACGCTCGCCAAGCCCCACGCCGAGCCCGTCAGCAAGACGCTGGCCCACTTCTCCTTGGAGCCCGCCGACGCCGTGGTGGTGGGCGACACCCATTTCGACATCCTCATGGGCCGCAACGCAGGATGCGCCACCATTGGCGTAACCTATGGCAACGGATCGCGCCAAAGCCTGATGCAAGCAGGAGCCGACGCCATCGCCGACCACTTCGAGCAAATCGCAGACATGATAGAGTAAAAGGCTATTAAGATAGAGAAGAAATACAACAAGCGAGTGAAGAACCGACACAACGGTGCAGGCAACAAGCCCGCCCGCATGGTTGTTGGTGCTCTGATAGTGAAGCATGTTGAGAATCTTAGCGACGAGCGGCCATCCCTGCCATTCTGGAGAATCCCTACATGCAATACAAGGATTGTCATGTCGACTGTTATAACCACCCGCTTGGACGACCGCCCAAGGATGAAACGACCGCCACGCTGAGGACAAGAAGAGGGCCTTCGGCGAGTGGAACGAGGTGGAGGCCACATTCGGGACCTCCAAAAGGGTTTACCGGTCAAACGACATCAGGGCAAAACTTGACGACACGGCCGACACATGGATAGTAGGCTCTGTCATACTTTTATGGTTGCAGTTTACTAGTAGTCATTCCTCCTCTATTTCCTGCTCTGAGCGGAATTCAAAGATTAGTTCTGATGTAGGTATGTTGCATTCCTCGAACATTCCACGAAGTATGCTTATCTTGCTAGCTGTGCTATTGTCCGTCCATACATACAAACCCAGTGCAAGTTCGCGTCTCCCATCATCTTGTGTAGTTGAGAAACCGCATTTTTCGTTTGCACAAAGCCATTCTATGGTTGAACGCTTTTCTATCAGAATATGTCCGCATACTTGAATGAGCATTTCCTTCCAAGTATTGACTGTATATCTAACTCCATGAAGTATATACGCCTGAAGTTTCTTGCCTGTGAATTCATAGTCCTCATCGTCAAGTGACGCTGATTCCGCCTCACGTCTCAATGGTTCAAATGACGTTGTAGGCATAGGCCAAAGGCGCATAAACACACTCTGCAATTCTTTCTGACGTGCTTTCAATTCTGTTTCGGTCCACTGTTCGCACGATTTTACATAGTTGTTCAATCGAAACGCACTGTCTTTGAACCCCTTCTCCATGTCCCTTTTCTCAACAAATGAAAGATTGCTGTATTGAGAGTTATATCCAGTAAGGGTTAGGTTTGCCATCGTATGCAGATATTGCTCATGAATTCTTTCCCAATCATCCCCCAACGCAGTTTTCCACTTGTCAGACAAGGTTTGGGGCATGATATGCTCAATAGTAATATTCTTGTCTGTCAGTTCCCTCACCACGTCATGGCGCTCGTTGTTATCTTGGTTCTCCATGCGCTCAAGTATAAACATACGAGCATTAACTGGCATCTTATATACTTGGCGTGTCTTGAAATCACTCTTCACTTCCTCATCGGATGGAAATACAGAAGAGCGCCCCTTCTTTAGCAGGACGTATTTCAGCACGTCAATATATGAAGGTGCAGTCTCGTTACTTGCTGTGTTGACATGATTCAACACATCTCTGTGAAGTGTGGCAAACACCTTATTCAAAACATTAGACGGGAGATTGCAAATGATTCTGCGTGCCCAGTAGGCTTCAATGACATCAAGAACTTGGTAGATTTCTGTTTCTTCCAATCCTACTTTAGTTGCATAGTCGAAGAATGCCATAAAGAAAGGATAAGCAATAGTAGAATCCAACGTTCTGAGCTGGTTCAACTTTCTATTCAGCTTGACTGTACCTACTTCTGCATTGTCAACTTGGCTGTAAATCTTAGCGTAGTGATGCATATCTTCCAAGAGCGTAGCTCTGTCAATGTTTGCGGTCTCTGCATACTCCTTGAATATGAAGTAGATCTTATCAATACGACCAATCTTGCCTTGTTTCATGGTTAGGTAGTCACGCACAAAAGATGATGGGTCGTACTTAGTAAATTCTTCTATAGGATTCCAAAAACGGGTATAAAGATTGTCCTGCTCGGTAGGTGCAAGTGACATCAAGAGATAGTTGCGTATCTTGTCTGCTTCGCTCAAGTCAAGACCCGTAGAGTTCAGACTTTCAAAAATCAGTTGCGGGTCATCATCTTCGTCAAGACGTATGTTGATAACTTCGAGTTTCTTGATGGTCTCAAAGAGCTCGTCAAGGGTTAAACCGGCACGAGTTATCTTGTCATAGAAGAAATCGTAGTTGCGAGTTACGTTCGACTCCTTGATATATTGGTCTTTGGGCTTATACAGCAACGCATCGAAGGCCTGCATGTCTTTCTTGATGGGCTTAAGTTTCACCTTGCGCTCATCCTCCTGATATTCATCCACAAGATAGCGCTTGAAGATTTTCTCAACAAGCTTTGTGTCAGTAGCCTCTATCAGCCTTTCTTTCTTGGCGTTTACCATAGCTATCAGCAGCAACGAAACGGTTGTGATTCGCTGCTGACCATCAATGATGAATCTATCTTCTGTTCCCGCCTGAATACTTGACACGATGCTTCCAAAGAAGTGGCTCTTGCGGTCACTATTATGGAGCTTCATCAAGTCTTGGAACAACTGCTCGCAGTTTCCCTCCTTCCAGTCATAGTTGCGCTGATACAGAGGTATGATGAATCGCTTGTCAGATCCATCAAAGAATTTTATCAGAGGTTGTGCGTCGCCTTTCATTATGTTATTTCCCTATTATCATTTGTTCTATTTCTTTTTTGGCATTTTCTACGATTGCCTTACCTTCCTCTTGGAGTGTTTTGGCTCGCTGGCGAATTGTGTAGATATGACTTGCAATTTTATGTTGTTTTACAAGTGGAGGTAGGGGTACGAGGATTGTCGAAATCTCTTCTAGATTGATATTTGCTCTTGCAACAGGTCTTTTCAAGCGATTTAATGACAATTGCCCAATTGAAGATTTAATTACTTCTTTAATATAGTGAATATCATTTCCATCCTTAAGTCTTACCAAAGCAATGGCCTGATTAATATTGGCATCTCTTTTATCTAAATATATTCCTACTTGACCAATTGTTGCGCCAACTATTGCAATCATCAAATCATTTGGCTTAACCTGAGATGACTTCATAATAGTATTATGTATTTCAGGCTTAATATACAGCAGTTCATTAAAATTCAAATCTCCGTTTATGTCTATATTTCCACTTCTAACAAATGGAATTCCCAACTCTTTGTTTTCTGTATATGCGTCTCCTCCTGATTTTGGTGTAATGCCACTAGTAATAAGTATTGATAAGCTTTTTAAAGGAAATACCGGATATTTTCCTAAATAAAGAGACGAAAATGCATCAACAAAATGCTTTTGTGAGTAGTATGGATCGAATCTTCCTTCCAATTTATTTCTATTCACAAGAAATATTCTGCTCTTCAAATCTGTTTTAATTTCAGGAAGAGTAATGCCAAGTTCATTCAGTATGTACGTATCAATACTTTCCAATAGCTGTTGGGCTTCAGACTCCTTTTGTTTCTTTAATTTAATAGCTCTTTCAATATGACTAAAATCAATTCTTTCAATTATTGGTATGGCCTTTACAGAAGGATAGTCAAGAGCAGGTCTTGTTCCTCCAGTAGAATGACGGGAAGCAATCTTTTCAATCATGTCAAGATTAAGATAATGAGCAAGATATTTGCTGATTTCTTTATTCTTAGTCTTTATGACTATCATATGCTGGTTAGTATTACCAACAAATCCTTTGGGAGCGACTGAAGCAATAGCCATTCTTCCGACTCCAGTAATTTTTACTAACAAATCGCCCTCTTCAACTTGACTTCGCCGCAACATCCCTTCATGTGCTTCTTTTGTTATATAAACACAATCATCAAACAATACAGAACCATCCTGGCATAAATTTTGAACACGTAAGAATGGAATACCATTCTCTTTATCAGAATAGTATTTGTCTCCTTCTGTCTTTTTAGGCGTAGCTCCTCCAGCTATATAAAGTGCAAAGTCTCGCAATTTCTTAGTTGACTTCTTACGAATAATGTGTTCTATTTCTACAATAGAAGGCTTGTAGAATTCAGGTTCAAGTCTCCCCTCAATCTCCGATCGTTTAACGATGAAGATTTTGTTTCTGTCAATATGTTTTGGTACTTGATACATCATTTCGATATGAGGTTGATTATGAACTTTTTTAATTCTTCTCCTATTACTTCCAGTTCGTTGTTTTTTGTCTTTTTGCCAGTTGCATCATATCCAATTTCTTCAGCTATAGCCATGAAAATGGAGTAATCTGGCAAATCCGACTGCTTTCTTTGCTGATATTCTTCAACAAGTTTATACTTTAATTCATCAATTTTTGAAGCATACTCAGCCTGCATCTCTGCGTTCCATGATTTGAATTCGTCTGTTTTCTTTATCTCTGTAGCAGAAGTGAGTTGGCGATTTCTCATTGATGCAACCTTTTCCTTTTGCTTCTGTTTGATTTCCCTATCCCAAAGGTTTCGAGTTGCAAGATAGTTTGTTTTACTCAATAGATTATCTTCAATAGACTTCTTTTTAGCAACCAACTTTTCTGTATGTTCCTTGGACCACTTTTGAAGGAAAAGCACTGAACTTTTCACGCCAGCACCATTTGCAGTAAAAGCTGTTTGTGGCATACTTACTACTGCGACTATGCGGAACCAGTCTTCTATCTGAGTGCGAACAAATTGCATACTGCTATTAGTGAGAATACCATCAGGAAGGACAATAGCAAGAATGCCATTTTCCTTTAAGAAGTGGTAATCTTGTTCAATAAATAACACTTCACTCTGCTGACCATCACGGGTATCATCACCTGTTCTTGACCTTACTGCAAGCCAGTCTTCTTCCTTCTTACCCAACATATAGGTTTTGAGATATGCCTGCTCTGTCTGTCGAATAGTGCTACCAAAAGGTGGATTGGTAATGATGAAGTCGAAGGTTTCATATTCAAAACCATTATTACCCGTACGCGCCTTGATGTCTGCATCAGAAACAAGACCGTCAGACGTAATGACATTAGTATGACCATCATCATGGATAATCATGTTCATCTTTGCAGCTCGTGAGATTTGTTCATTAATTTCTATACCAAACAGATTTTTCTCAGCAAAGTCGTGCCAATAAGTGTACCACTTTCCATATTGCCTCGTATCATTCTTATAATTCGGATAATATTCTGTTGCTTGTTCTCTCACCTTGTTGAGAGCATAGAGCAAGAATCCACCACTACCGCATGATGTATCAAGTACCTTTGATTCATTGGTAATCGGAAGAACGTCAACAATGAATTTCACTATTTCACGTGGTGTAAAGTACTGTCCAAAATTTCCACGGAAGAATGAACCCATAAAAGTCTCAAAAGCACGTCCTTTGCTATCAAGGTCAGTTTCGCTTAGGTTGACGCTTTCTAGATAACTCACAACAGTCCTCATTTTTTCTGGTGCCAAACGAATATCGTCACGAAAAACTTCAGCATCTTTTTTGCGTCCCTCTTCGTACAATGCTTTGATACGATTGTGAAGGTTCTCATTTTCCTTAATACGGCGTTTGGTTTCATCAGGCACTTCGCTTTTTGAAACAGTAATTATTTGAAAGTCATAAGGCTCTCCTACCTTTCTTGGCTTACGCTCATCCCAAATTTTACAGAAGATAAGTTTGTCCAGTTCATCGAAGGCTTCAGAAGGATTAAGTTGTCCACCTGCCCAAAGAGCCTCGTGTGCAAGTTTAAAACGTCGTGTTAAATCCACTTGTTCTATAACCGCCAGACCGAAGAACTTAGGCTTTCCTGGTATATCAGGCAAGTATTCTGCGCCATAGACATACTTATAGTTGGCAACTTCACGGATACCATATTGAGGAATATCTGGAAGTTGATTTCTTGTGTTTTGTGATTTGTCAACTTCAAAATAATCATTCTTAATTCCAGATGTAATCCAAACATATTTTACTTCGTTAGGTAGCGCAAACGCATAACTATATGCCTGGTTGATAGCCTGTTGAAATTCAGCCTCGCTTACGTCCTGTTTCTTGCATTCAACAAGAATTAGTGGCTTAACACAAACCTCATCCTCAAAAACGACAATATCTGCTTCTTTTACTTCACTACCCATAGTGACAGGTTCAAACTGCTTGATTTGTCTCTCTGGATAGTTATAGTCTATAACCAATTGCAGAAAAGCCAATGCTTGGACTTTTTCTTCTGGGTTGTTATAGTTTCTCTCTTTGCCTTGGTAGCAATATTTAATTCGAGAATTATCTTCATTAAAAGAAATAAGTCCTTTTTCAATTCCAATCTGTATATAATCTTTCATCTTGACTGTTGCTATAAATATTACTCAATCACACTCTTCTTCCAAGTCTTTGCCTTCTCCGTTAGACGGTACATCTGTTTTGGATGATTAGGCTGTTCTGGATATTTCCGTTCAATACTACCATCTGCCAGTGCAGGAGCGATATAACTATCATGCATTGTTTTGCGTCTGACTATTGAACATAGTTTCATCATCTCAGAAACATCAATATAATCATCGTTCATTACTGCCAATAATTTTTCTACTTGGGCGGTACTTGGGCGGTACTTGGGCGGTCAAACTCCTTTTCTGTTGTCCACTCCGCCATCAATGTTGCTTTCAAAATGAATGCATCAATGTGGAATGATGGGATGGCGCAGCCTTTTGTCTCCAACTCATTGCAGATACGGTCAATGCCCTCGCCAAACTCTTTGACATACTTGAATGCTCTTGCAGTCGAACGTCTGACATTCTTTGCGAACCAGTATTTCTTCTATTGCCATATTCTGTTAATTTTTCTTCTTTCTGAATGTTTTCTTCTGTCTTCTCCCGAGATGGCATATCAGGCAGGGCTTCAAAGCGAACGAGGTCGTTCATATCTACATTGAGCAGTTTGGCTATCTGCATTATGGTCTCAAGTGAAGGCTGTGCCAAGTTGGCACACCACTTGCTGACTGTTGCAGGATCTTTACCTAATTGCATGGCTAACCAGAGGTTGGTCTTTCCCTTGTCAACCAACATGAACTTTGTTCTATTTATCCTGCCGTCCATATTGACACATTATTAATATAGATAAATGCAAAATTAATATAATATCTTGTGAAACGTGCAATAATATCTAAAAAGTAGCATGCATGATTCTTTTTTATAGTGTATTATGCATTATTTAGCCTAAATAAAGGAGTTTCTGTAGTAAGTGTAATAGCTAAAAAGAAAACATCGCTATCCCACCGTAGAGTTCTCTTTGGTATGTATGGCAACAAACTACAAAATCAACGCTTAGCGGGCCCAATGATATTGGCCTGTAAGAAACTTTGTTATAAAATATGGTCAAAAAATTGTGTCGGTTTTTTGCATGAACCAGAGAGCGGGAACGCCGTTTTTGCAAGATAGGCGTAGCGAAAATGAGCTCAGCGGTTGGCGTTTGGCATGTATCGAGTTGCGAAAGATGGCTAACCGTGCCTCGATTGGGAAGGGTTCGCTGTGCGGTTAGGCATGTTTTGAGGGACGAAACATGCCTAACGGCAAGGCAAAATGTTGAATGAGGACTGCCGAACACAAAGCAACCAACACAACACGTTGATTGTTAGGAAATTACAAAACCATGCCAAAAATCGTGTAATTGCCGCGAATGTTAGCGTCGTGGAAAAGAAACGTGTAGATTTGGCTATAGATTGTTTACCCATTTCACAACACATCGCTACCCCGCCCTTCGCACCCTCCATGCAGGGGTTAGCGAGCGGTGAAAGAAGCGTGTCGTGGCTTGTTGGGGGGCGTTTTTCCTATCGCATATCTGCCTCTACGAAGGAGAGTGGCAGCAGGTCGCGCACGCTTTTCAGCCTATAGACCCCATCGGTTCCGCAGAGCAGTATTTCGATGGGTTGCTGGTATCGGTCCTCTATCTCGAGAATTACTTGCCTGCAGGCTCCGCAAGGCGACACGGGCTTGGCTCTCAGCCCATTGTTGTCGGCTGCCGCAATGGCCAAGCACTTGATGGGCTGCTCGGGGTAGTTGGCTTGTGCTCCGAAGATGGCGGTTCGCTCGGCGCAGAGCCCGGAGGGATAGGCTGCGTTCTCCTGGTTGGCTCCTATCACGATGCGTCCGTCGTTGAGCCTCAGGGCGGCTCCCACCCTGAACCCACTATATTTGGCGTAGGCGTTGCTGGTGGCCTTGGCGGCCGCTTGCACCAGTTGTGCCTCCTCGGCAGATAGTTCGTCTTGTTGGCAATAATCCATGTGGATTTCGATGGTCAGTTTTTCCATGTCTTAGGTTTTTGCTCGTTGTTGGTGTTTTACTCTGTTTTCGGCTCTATCCACTCGAAGGCTCCCACGTCGGGCTTGTCGTCGCGCTTTCGCCCCTTTCTGTCGGTTGGCAGCGCCGTTTGGGGGTTGGCCTTTCCGATGGCGGAGGAGAGCGAGGAGAGCTCGAAGTTATAGATGAGGTTGTCGGTGTCGATATTGGCGAAATGCTTGTCTCCGCAATGGGTGGTGTCTGCCACGTCCTCAAACACCACCTGCGTGAAGCGCACGCTATCGGCCGTGGTGACCTTGGGTGTGCGTAGGATGCAATGGTCGAAGAGGTACTGGAAGGCCACGGCCGTATCGCCCGCCTCGCCCATCAGCACGTCGTCGGCATAGCCTGTTACGAGCGTGTTGCTCACCGAGAGGTTGACGAGCGGCGCCTGCGTGGATGTGAACTGCAGGGCCGCTCCTCGCCTTGCGTCGAAGGGGTAGAACTGTGCGAGGGTGCACTGGTTGAGGGTGGCGTTGCCGCCATCGATGCGCAGGCAGCTCTCGAGCGTGTTGGTTATCTGGCTGTTGAGAAGCGTGAGCTTGGCGTGGATGGCGTGGAGGCCATAGCCTTGGCAGTTGTGGATGGTGGAATGGTCGAGGGTGAGCTTCTGGAGCTCCACATCCGACGAGTCGGCCACCACGCCATGGTAGGCGCTATGGATATCGATGAACGCCAGGTGGTTGTTGTAGCTCGACGCATAGAGCCTGACGCCCTGCCATTGCCCCGGCACGCGGTCGTAAGGAAGGTAATCGAACATGCGGTCGATGCGGTCGCCGCGCAGCACCACCTCGCGCCCCTCCTCGCCGAGGGTCTTGAGGGTGCCGCGGACGTTCATGCCCGCGTCGTTGTGGAAATAGAGGGTGGTGCCCGGTGCTATGGTGAGCGTGGCTCCGCTGTCGACCTCCACGCCACCGTAGATGATGATGGGTTTCTGCTGGGCGCTGATGAGCGAGTCGCGGGTGATGTGTACGTTCGTTAATTTCAGCGCGTCCCAGGTGTAGGCCCTGAGGTTCACCTTCTGCTCAACCCCACTCTCCAACGTGAAGATGAGGTCGTCTTGGCATAGCTGCGGGTCGGGCTTCCCATTCTCGGGCGAGGTGAGCTCCACAAACACGCGTATGCTATCCTTGTTGCGCACCTCGATGCCAGAGGCGGCATAGCCAGACGATGGTGCGAGGTATTGGCCGTCGACGTTTACCCGGAAGCCCGTTGCCGCACCGTTGGCGAGGCGCACGCTTTGGCAGCGCAGCCCGTCGCCCGAATGGTTGTAGACCCAGAAGGACCGGGTTGCCGTGGGCACGTTGGAGAAAACGGTGTCGATGTTGACGGTGTCGACCGAGAGGGTCAGCACATGAGAGGGTGCGGTGGTGAAGCTGTCGTCGTCGGTGCACGACGAGAGGACGCCCAGCAACATCATGACACACATATATATTGTTTGTTTCTTCATGCTTATATAACGCTCGAACGGTCATAATATTGTATGGCACAACGGGCGCACCGCATGTTTTTGGGTTGCGTGGCCCACATGGCGCACGCATCATGGCGCACGCATCATGGCAAAAAGTTTGGGTAAGCGAACAAATATGGCTAATTTTGCAGAACAATAGCAAAACGGAAAATGGAACTCACCTATCTATATCATAGCGGCTTTGTGGTGGAAACCGATTGCTGCGTGTTGGTCTTCGACTACTGGATGGACCCCGCCAACGTCATGGAACGCTTCGTGACCCCCTGCGGCGACAAGCACGTGTATGTGTTTGTGAGTCATTTTCACAGGGACCATTTCAACAAGCACATCTTCGGGTGGCGGGAGGCGAACCCTCGCGCAGCCTTTACCTACCTGCTATCGCGCGACATCCTCGACCACCATTGTGCCGCCAAGGAGGCTGCCGACGCTTGGATGGAGAAGGGCGACCAATGGCACGACCACAACATTAGCGTGACGGCCACAGGAAGCAACGACAGCGGGGTGAGCTGGGTGGTGGAGGTGGAGGGGAAACGCCTTTTCCACGCTGGCGACCTCTGCAACTGGTATGCCCGTTTCGTTTCCGACAACACGCCCGGAGCCATCTACAGCCACGAGTTTGGCATGTGGGTGAACCCTGCCGAAGAGGAGCGGAGGTTCTTGCAAGAGCTCAACGACATAGGTGAGGTGTGCCCAACGGTCGACATCGCCATGTTTCCCGTGGATGGCCGCATAGGCAACGGCTACACGCTGGGCGCAAGGCAGTTGATAAGCCGCCTTCGCGTGAAGTTGCTGGTGCCGATGCACTTTGTGATGAGTGGCTTTGAGAGCGCGTGGCGCATGGAGCCCTACTGCGCGGAGCGGGGCGTTACGTTCTGGAAGGTCAGGAGGGAGGGCGACCGCCTGACGGTCATCGACGACTGGGCGATACGGCAAGCCACCCTGGCCGACCTACCCCACCTGCTCGGCATCTTCGCCATGGCGCGCAAATACATGGCGGAGCATGGCAACCCCACGCAATGGACCGATGGCTACCCGAGCGAGCCACTGATAAGCGACGACATAGCGAGCGGCGACTGCTATGTGTGCGTGCGGGCAAACAAGATTGTGGCTACGTTTGTGCTTCGCGAAGGTGTGGATCCCACCTACGAGGTGATAGAAGAGGGGGCGTGGCCCAACGACGACCCATACGCCACCATTCATCGCATAGCCTCGAACGGCAAGGTGAAAGGCGTGGTGAGCCTGGCAATAAAATTCGCCCTACAACACCACGACACGCTACGCCTCGACACGCATCGCGACAACATCGTGATGCAACGAGCGATAGAAAAAGAGGGGTTCGAATATTGTGGGGTGATCCATTGTGCGGGGCATAAGTGGCAAGCGGCGGGCGGCTCCGGCGACGCGACCCAACAACGCGACCCAACAACGGAGCGGCTGGCATATCTACTCAGCAAGAAAGCACCCTCCCCAATCGGCCGTTAGACCGATTGGGGGTTAAATGCATAGATGAGATAGGGAATGGCCACCCAGCCAACCAATAGGCAGCCGCTACTTCTTACGCTCGCGCTCATTGATAAAGCCATGATGGTAAGCGTAGAGCAGCTCCTCGAGGTCGGAGATCTGCCCACGCAGCTCCACACCCTTGTCGGTATCGTTGACCAGCATGCGGCGGGCCGACATCTCCACGATCTGGATGGTCGACTTAATGTCGGTGCCTCGCAAAATGGCATCCTCGGTGCTTGTGAAAGGCTCGTGCTGAACCAGTTGGAAGCCACGGCTGTGGTACACCAGCGTGTAGCCGGCAATGCCCGTCTCCTTGTGGTAGGCCTGCGAGAAGCCACCATCGATCACCATGAGCTTGCCATTGGCCTTGATGGGGGTCTCGCCCTTGCCCACCTTCACGGGCACATGGCCATTGATGATGTGGCGGTTGTTGCCCGTAACGCCAAAGGTGTCCATGATGCGGTCGCAAACCTCCTCGTTGTCGCGCAAGCGGAAGTAGTTGCCCTTCTTCTCCTCGTAGGTCTCCTTCGCCTCGATGAAATAGCGTTCAAAGGTGGTCATCTTCGCCTTGTCGAACAACGGACTGTTGGGGCCCAACCACAGATACATGAAATAGTCGATGGCATACTTCTTCATCTCGGGAGCCGCGTCGGTCTGGAACGCCAAGCGGATGATGTGGCCCACATCGAGCATCAGTTGCATGCCCGAGCTCTTGTGCCCAGGATAGATTTCCACCTCCTTCAAGGTGCCGTCGGCGTTGAGGGGAACAGAGGCGTGATAGAGCAGGTTGTTGTTGCAAATGCCATACATGCAGCCATGCGAAAGCAACATGCGGATATGCTTGTGGAGCTTCTCGCTCACCGAGAAACTATGATGGAGCTTATCCACCAGTTCGGCCTCCTCTGCCGAGAGCTTGTTGGGGTGCTTCGGGTCGATGGTGGGGAAATGGCAGCTCGTCATGGGATATTCCTTACCATCCAGGCAAATGGTTTGCTTCTCGAAATCGACGAAATTGAACATCTCGCGGTCTTGCATCTTCCAATCGGGATGGCGCTCGTAGAGCTGCGCCTCCAACTTAAACTGGATGACGCTGATGGCCTTGTGCATGAGAGCCGTGAGGCGCTTGGTCTTGTCGTCGAGACGCTCCGAACCGGCCGTGATCTTCGGTTGGAACTCCTTGCAGGGGTCGTCGCCATAGACGTCCATGGCGAAGGTGGCAAGCGGCAAGAGGTTGATGCCATAGCCCTCCTCAAGCGTGGCGAGGTTGGCGTAACGCAGCGAGAGGCGGACGACGCTGCTGATACAGGCGTCGTTGCCCGCGGCGGCTCCCATCCACAGGATGTCGTGGTTGCCCCACGTGATGTCCCAATGGTGGTAACCATCAAGCATATCGAGAATTTTATGGGCACCCGGGCCCCGGTCGTAGATGTCGCCGAGGATATGGAGCTGGTCGATGGCCAAGCGCTGGATGACGTGGGAGATGGCTATGATGAAATCGTCGGCGCGACCCGTGGAGATGATGGTGTCGACAATGACATTGACGTAGGCGGCCTTGTCGTTGTCGTCGGTACGCTCATGAAGGAGCTCCTGGATGATGTAGGAGAAATCGGCGGGCAGCGACTTGCGCACCTTCGAGCGGGTGTATTTGCTCGACACGTCGCGGCACACGGCCACCAGGTGGTGGAGCGTAATGTGGTACCAATCATCGATGTCGGGCTCCGAATCCTTCACCAACTCAAGCTTCTGCTCAGGATAATAGATGAGCGTGCACAACTCGCGCTTCTCGCTGTCGCGAAGGGTGGTGCCGAAGAGCTCGTTCACCTTACGCTTGATGTTGCCCGAGGCGTTCTTCAACACGTGCTGAAAAGCCTCATACTCTCCGTGTAAATCGGCAAGGAAATGCTCCGTCCCCTTGGGGAGGTTCAATATGGCTTGCAGATTGATGATCTCCGTACTGGCGTCGGCCACGGTTGGGAAAGATTGGGAAAGCAGCTGCAAATAATGCTTGTCGCTCTCCATGTCATACTGTTTGCTCATATTAGTAAGTATTAAATTTGGTGATATGGTTAACCATAGCTAAGGAAGCCTTGTCGGCGCGCTCCCTGAAGGGCATAAACCCTTCGGTAAGACCAAAGGTGTGGTGCAACACGGCCATGAGACGCTCAGCAAACTCGAGAACGCCCATGGCGCGCGCCACCTCGTTGAGACGATCCTCGTCGGCGTCGACAAAGCGCACCGATTGGTACAGATCGGCCAAATGGGACAAGGGGGCTTCGTTGCGCTCCATCTCGTATTTCAAATTAAGCAACCTGACGATGATCCGCCTCTCTTTCTTCTCGTCGGTATCGATGATATCGCTGAGCTTGCTCTTCGTCAAGGGGTTGCGCGACAAGAGTTTGTCGCCCTCCAAGGAGTCGGTGGTGTAATGGAGGTGGCGTGGGTAGCGATCGATGGTGTCGACGGGCAGGTCGGGCGCGTCCATCTGCAGGCGTGCCAATCCCTGCCTAAGGGTCTCGAGAACACACTCGTCGGAGGCGTAGAGGTATATCTTACGCCACTCGGCCTCGTCCAACTGCGACAAGCCTGAGCGGATCACCCCCACCCGCTTGTGGTCGCGCAAGAGGGTGTCGTCGATCCCTGCCACCAGCAGCTCGCCAATGAGCTGGCACGAATTGTGGCTAAGCAACAATCGGGCAAACGTGTCGATAACCTTTTGGTAGAGGGCGTCCATCTGAGAGGCCATCTCGGAGAACGACACCTTGCTGGTAAGAACGGGATTCTTAATGAGCGCCACCCTATTGTTCCATTTCAAGGAGAGAAACGTGTCGTGTTCCAACTTGCCACACACATGAACGGCCAATGCCCTGCTTGTCATCTCGCGTTGCGAAGAAAGGGCCAACGACGACTTGCGCTGCTTCATGACCCACGGCTGCAAGCCGCCCAAGGGGGAGAACACGGTGGGCACATGCTCGCGATAAGCACGGGCAATGAGGTTGGCAGCTACCTTGTTCCAACATCCGAACACATGAACCAGGTCGTAATCGGCCAACGACAGGCGAGGGTGATCGTCTAACGCAGCCGACAGGTCGACATCGGCCTGCGCTTGCATGCCGAGGGCCAACTGCGACACCATCTCGTGATAGATCGGAGAGGCGTCGGTGTCGGGGGTCACATGGTATAGGATTTTTCTGCGTTTCATAGGTTGATGCTTTTATCCCATCATTGCTTATGGGTGGTGAAATCGCGCCGGTCGGCAAACTTGTGGCGCATCATGAAATAGAGGTCCGACCACATGATCACACGGTCGTAGACGAACGCCCAGGGGAACGATTCGCCAAAACGATGGATAGCGCGCTTGTCGACCCAATAGCGCAAGAGAAGTTCTAACACGACGCTCAACAAGGCCACACCCAGCAACAGCCAGTTGAGGGTGAGCACCGAGTAGGCCAATGCGGCAAGCGACACGCAGGTGAACAAGCGCATCGCCACTTGGTCGGCGCCAAACACCAAACGGTGGAGAAAGCCACGTTGGAGCAACTTGCGCGTCTCCATATAATAGACATGCGCATTAAGCCACGACTTGCGGGTGGGCGAATCCTGGATGACCCATGCGGTGGGACTCACAGAGATGGCCGTGGCATCGGGCTCAGCATACTTGTTGACCAAGAAATCGTATTCGCCACGAACCAACTCCAAATTGCCAAGGTAGCCATTTTGCGACATAAACTGAGATTTGCGGAACATGACAATGGGGCAATTGGTGCGGTAGGCCTGCGTGCCACATTCGCGCAACAGATAACAGAAATGGTAGAAACGCTCGTAACGCTTAAACGACGAGGTGTCGGCGTCGTAACTGCTATAGCCCACGACCAACGACTTTTCGTCAGCGCAAGGGCGGGCCATGGCGGCAAGCCATTGGGGCGAAGAGGGAGCGCAATCGGAATCGAGCAACAACAACCACTCGTTCTTGGCGGCCTTCACACCCAACGTAATGGCCAGCTTGCGCCGGCTCATATAACGCGAGGTCTGAGGAATGTAGGTAACGTAGAAATGTGCGTCGCCACCCTGCTGCTCGTAGGTGTACTTAATGCGTTTGAGCGCGTCTTCAACATCGTGGTCGCCCTTTTGGATAACCACAATGACCTCATACCCAACAGGATAATCCTGCTGAAGGATGGACGGAAGGTGCTTCTCCAACTGCTGGGCATCGTCGTGCGAAGCGATGATGATGGACACAGGCTGCAAATCGACATCGTGCGCCTCCTCCTCTTTTCGTTTCCATCTGAAAAGAGGACTGAAAAAGGGTGTGGTCAAAGCCAACAAGAGAGCGGCGATGCCCAAGATAATCGCAACGTTGTCGGATAACATTTCTACCATGTTCTTTAATCCTATGTTATAATATCAATGTCAAAAGTCCTCGGTGATATATCCCTGAGGAAGGGGGCGGCAATTGTATTGGCAAGCCATGATCTCACCATAGGCTCCCGCAGAGCGAATGGCAAAAATGTCTCCTCGATGCACCTCATTGAGATCGACCGACTTGCCAAAGACATCGCTCGACTCGCAAATGGGACCCACAACATCGTAGGGGCAAAGAGGACCGTCGCCGGTGAGGTTCTCAATCTTATGATAGGCCTGATAGAGCGCGGGGCGAATGAGGTCGCTCATGCCGGCGTCGACAATCGCAAACTGCTTGGTGGCTCCTTGTTTCACATAAAGTACCTTGGTGATGAGCGATCCCATCTGGGCAACCACCGAACGCCCCAACTCGAAATGCAACGACTGGCCGGGACGGAGCGTGAGATGGCGCGCAAAGGTGGAGAAATACGATTGGAAGTCGGGCACCGGAATGTGGTTGGGATGGTCGTAGCTCACGCCAAGACCACCACCCACATTGATGTTGTCCACCCGAACATGGCGACGCTCCAACTCGGCCTGCAGCTCGTTGATGCGATTGCAGAGGGCCTTGAAGTCGCCCATGTCAAGTATCTGACTACCAATGTGAAAATGCAAACCCTTAAAGCGGATGTTCTTCATGGACAAGGCCTCATCGATGGCGTCGAACATATCGTTCATGGCTATGCCAAACTTGTTCTCGGCAAGGCCCGTGGTGATGTTGGCATGCGTGTGGGCACCTACGTTGGGATTGATGCGAAGGCACACATTGGCCACCACGCCCTTCTTAGAAGCCAGCTCGTTGATCACCTCCAGCTCGGCTATGCTCTCCACGTTGAAGCAGAAGATGTCGTTGTCGAGCCCAAGGTTAATCTCCCAATCGCTCTTACCCACACCCGCATAGACTATTTTGCTGGCCGGGAAACCAGCACGTAAAGCTGCCTCAATCTCGCCACCACTAACGCAATCGGCACCCAATCCTGCCTCGCGAATAATATTCAGAATCTTCGGGTTGGCGTTGGCCTTGACCGCATAGTGGACAACAAAATTCTCACGGCGCTCCACTTCCTTGCGGATCTCATGGAGCGTGGCTCGTAATAGCGTAGTATCATAATAGTAGAACGGAGTTCTTACTTTCTGAAACTTTTCAATGGGAAAAATACCTTTCATGTGTAGTGCTTGTATGATTGTGTTGTGTTGTTGGGGACGTTTACTTGAACAGGGTGTCGGACAAACTCTGCAAAGCACGCTTCTTGTCAGACTCCTTAATCAAGAAGGAGATGTTGTAGTTGCTTCCGCCGTAACTGATCATGCGAACGGGAATGTCGCGCATGGCATCGGTGGCAATGGTCTCAAAGCCGAGGTTGCTCCAATCGAGGTCGCCCACAACGCAGACAATGCACATGTTGGTGTCGACGGTAACGGTTCCATACTTCTTCAGTTCGTCGACAATCTCGTTAAGATGCGAATGGTTGTCGATGCTCATGGAAACGCCCACCTCCGACGTGGCCAGCATGTCAATGGGGGTTTGGTAGCTCTCGAAGATCTCAAAAATCTTACGAAGGAAGCCGGTGGCCAGAAGCATGCGCGACGACTTGATCTTGATGGCCGTAATGTTGTCTTTGGCTGCCACGGCCTTGATCTTGCCTCGAATCAGCACATTGTCGATGATGGTGCCATCTGCCTTGGGGTCCAGCGTGTTCTTCAAACGAACGGGGATTCCTGCAAACTTGGCTGGTTGCACACACGTAGGGTGAAGGATCTTGGCTCCGAAATAAGCCAACTCGGCAGCCTCCTCGAAGTTGAGCTGATGGATGGCGTCGGTGTGCTCCACCACGCGAGGGTCGTTATTGTGCATGCCGTCGATGTCGGTCCAAATCTGAATCTCGTCGGCAGGAAGGGCGGCGCCAATCAAAGAGGCGGTGTAATCGGAACCACCACGTTGCAAGTTGTCGACCTCACCGTATGCGTTTCGGCAAATAAATCCCTGGGTAATGTAAATCTGGTAGCCCTCGTTCTTCTCCATAATGGCACGGAGCTTCTCCTTGATGTATTGAGGATCGGGATCGGCGTTTTTGTCGGTGCGCATGAAATCGAGAGCGTTGAGAAGCACGGCCTTGACGCCCTGCTCGTTCAGGTAGTTGACCACCATGTTGGTAGACATCACCTCGCCTTGGGCAACAATGGTCTTCTCCTCAAAGCTTGTGAAAAGATCCTTGGTGAACGAACGGAGATAGTCGAACTCCTCTGCCAAGAACTCACGGGTCTTCTGCTTATATTCGTCGGTGCTATAAAGTTCTTCCACGTGCTGCTGGTATTTCTTCTCCAGCGCATTGATCACTTCATTGGCACCCTCAGGATTCTTCTTGTAAAGATAATCGCTAATTTCAACCAATGAGTTGGTTGTACCGCTCATGGCTGAAAGTACCACGAAATTAGGCTCACCAGATTCCGTGATCAGGGAAGCAACGTTTTTCATTCTCTCGGCACTACCAACCGATGTGCCACCAAACTTCATTACCTTCATGATTGTATGCTTTATGTGTTGTTTTTTATTCTATAAAATGATGCGGACCCAAGGATCAGTCTTGCTCCTCGGAAAGATTCAATTTGTTGTAAGAGGACGTTACATCGCGCATGGCCCCATCCGCACATTGGTATACCACACCAGGGTAACGGTCGAGCATGGGGATGTTGTGGGTCGACATGACCACGGCTGTTCCGTTCGTGGTAATGTCCTTGAGAAGTTTCACGATGTTGTTGGCCGTCTCCGGGTCGAGATTGCCCGTGGGCTCATCGGCGATGATCACCTTAGGATGGTTCAACAACGCACGGGCAATGGATATGCGCTGCTGCTCTCCACCCGACAACTCGTGGGGAAGATTATCTTTCTTATCCAGCAAACCTACATCGGTGAGGACCTCCTCAATGCGCTGGTTGATTTCGTCCTTCTTCTTCCAACCTGTGGCCTTCAACACAAACTGAAGGTTCTTGTAGATGGTTCGGTCGGTCAACAACTTGAAATCTTGGAAGATGATGCCCATCTCCTTGCGCAACGCAGGAATGTCCTTTCGACGAATAGACGTAAGGCTTCGGCCCAACACCTCTGCCTTCTCGGCCTCATCCTGGTAGATGTCGAGCTCGCAGTAAAGGGTCTTCAACAAAGAGCTCTTGCCCGAGCCCACCTTACCAATGATATATACAAATTCGCCTTCCTCAACATGAAAATCAACCTGGTCGAGGATAAGCTTCTCCTGTTGGTATATTTTTACTTGCTTGTAATCAATAAGCATGCCCATGATTCTTAGTTTAGTTATTACGCTTGGTTACTCTTTTTCATTCTCCTGGCCTTGTCCCAATTGGGATCGTGGCGCTTAATCAGTTCGCTTGCCACATCCTCGATACTCAAGCCCTTGGCGGTCAGCATCACTATGAGATGATACAACAAGTCAGACGACTCATACACCAATTGGTCGTTGGTTCCATTGGTAGCCTCGATGATGGTCTCTGTGGCCTCTTCGCCCACCTTCTGGGCCATCTTGTTGATGCCCTTCTTGAAAAGACTGGTGGTGTAGCTATTTTCAGGCATTTCCTGATGGCGCTTGTTGATAAAGTTTTGCAACTCTGACAAGAACAGAATGGGGTTCAGCGAGTTGTCCTCGCCCCAACAAGTGTCGGTGCCCAAGTGACAGGTGGGGCCTTGTGGATGCACCTTGACAAGGAGCGTGTCATTGTCGCAATCCAACCTGATGTCAACCAGGTTCAAGTAGTTGCCCGACGTTTCGCCCTTGGTCCACAAGCAGTTGCGCGTGCGGCTCCAAAAAGTAACCTTCTTTGTATCTATTGTCTTCTGATAAGCCTCTTCGTTCATGAACCCAAGCATCAGCACGTTTTTCGTTACGGCGTCTTGGATGATGGCCGGCACGAGGCCTCCCATTTTATCGAAATCTATCTTTATCATGGCTTGTTAAATATCAAAGTCTAACATTAACTCCTTCGTTTCTCAAGTATTTCTTCAACTCACGGATGTTTATCTCTCCAAAGTGGAAAACGCTGGCAGCGAGCGCTGCATCGGCATGTCCTAAGGTAAAGACATCACGGAAATGCTCTTTCTTTCCGGCACCACCACTGGCTATGATTGGGACCGGAACGTCCTCGGCCAAACGGGCTAACGCCTCGAGGGCAAAGCCTTGCTTCACACCATCATGGTTCATGCTCGTAAACAAGATTTCTCCTGCTCCACGATCAGCCACCTCATGCGCCCATTCGAAGAGAGGCAAGTCGGTTGGAGTGTGCCCACCATTCATATAGCAATACCATCCCCGATCGTCCAATCGGGCGTCGATGGCGCAAACACAGACCTGAGAACCATACTTCGCAGCGATCTCATCAATCAACGATGGGGTCTTGATGGCTGCACTATTAAGGCTGATCTTGTCAGCACCAGCATAGAGCAACCTATCCACATCGCTCAACTCGTGAATGCCGCCACCCACAGTGAATGGAATGTTAATCTCTGACGCTACCTTGGTCACCATATCGGTGAAGGTACGACGACCTTCCAAAGAAGCGGTTATGTCGAGAAACACCAACTCATCAGCTCCGGCATCACTATAGGCCTTACCCAACTCTACCGGATCGCCCGCTTGGCGAAGGTTGACGAAATTGGTTCCCTTAACAGTTTGCCCGTCCTTGACATCCAAACAAGGAACGATGCGCTTTGCAAGACCTCTATTTGCCATACCCTAAACGATTTACGTCGAGACGCCCCTCATACCATGCCTTGCCAAAGACAACGGCAGGGACACCCGCCTCGTCCAACTTTACAATATCATCGGTCGAGCCCACGCCTCCGCTGGCAATGAGGTTCATGTGAGGAAAATGCTTCAAGATATCTACATATAAGTCGATTGCAGGACCACTCAAGGTGCCATCTCGAGAGATTTCCGTGCACAACACATTGGTAACACCTTCGTTGACGTAACGTCCCAAGAAGGGAATCAGTTCTTCCTCGGAATTCTCCAACCATCCATTAACGGAGATTTTGCCATGACTTGTGTCAGCGCCCAATATCAAATGGTCGGAACCATACTTCTCCAACCAAGAGACGAACAGGTCGGGGTTGCTTACCGCCACGCTACCTACTGTCACCATAGAAGCTCCAGCCTCGAAAGCTTTTTGGATATCGGCATCCGACTTAATGCCTCCTCCGAAATCAACCTCTAAATGTGTGTGGGAGGTAATGTCGCAAAGCACTTGCTCGTTGACAATATGCTTCGACTTGGCGCCATCAAGGTCAACGACATGCAAACGAGTAAACCCCATGTCCTCAAAACGACGGGCTTGGTCGATAGGGTTATCATCGTAGACTTTCTTTTGGTCATAGTCGCCTTTGGTCAAACGAACACATTTTCCGTCAAGTATGTCGATTGCTGGTATCAGTTGTATTTTCATCTTGCCAAAGTAAGAAAATTGCTAATAATCTGTTCTCCCACTTTCCCGCTCTTCTCAGGATGAAACTGGGTAGCCCAAAAGTTGTCTTTATGCAAAGATGCCGAATAAGGTTGAATATAATCGGCCTTAGCGATGGTGAAGGGACAAACAGGAGCATAATAACTATGTACGAAATAAACATAATCATCAGCCGAGAGACCATGCATCAAAGGAGAGGACAGGTCGTACAAGGCGTTCCAACCCATAGCCGGAATCTTCTGTTCGAGGCTATCGGGACGGAATCGTTTCACATCAACTGGGAACACCCCAATGCAATCCGTATCGCCTTCCTCAGAATGCCGACACAACAATTGTTGGCCTACGCAAATGCCCAAAACGGGTTGTGTGAGGGAACGAATCACTTCATCCAAACGACTTCTCCTGAGATTATCCATCGTAGTTCGAGCATTTCCCTGCCCAGGGAAGATAACACAGTCAGCCTTAGCCAACCGCTCAGCGTCGTCAGTCAACTCGGGTTCAACACCTTGTCTTTTCAAAGCGCTTATCACCGAGAATATATTTCCCGCATTATATTTAACGATGGCAACTTCCATTTCCCTTTCAAATTTAGAGGTATCATAGCTCCTATAACATTGCAAATTTACATAAATTCTATCAAATAGAAAAATGAATTGTAGAAAAGCAAGGGATTTTTTATAGAAATGTATAACTATTCGCTGTTTTACCACAATTACCTAAGTCCACGGGACAACGCATTACATTGCAAACCAAGTCTGTTACCCGAGTGCTTCCCATCAGTCGGCAGCCTACGATTGTTACGCAACTAATCGCCAAAAGGGGTTATGCAGCGTATAACCAATAATACAAATGCCAATCAATCTTGCTTCTTAAACGCAAACCGAACTTAGGAATACAACTCGGGGTGGCTTTTGTTTCAGGCCGTTTGCAACAAAAAAGATTGCATAACGAATCATAGTAAAACAAAAAAAAGCAAGCAGATGCAGAGTGTAAGCAAACAAAGAGTTCATGCAAAATATCGAGCCCAAGCATAATGTCGGGTTCAAGCATAATGTCGGGTTCAAGCATAATGTCGGGTTCGCAAATAACCCCAGAGATGCTCACACCCAAAACTCATCCTAAGAGTTAAAAATGACAAAGCCAACTACTAAGTGACAATATGTCAACAACAAGTGTTGCCACACAAAACGTTTATGAAAGTTTGAGCATAACCGACGTAAGACCAATGGTAAAGACCGATCCGTCTTCAATAACCCTCCTCTCCTTCGGAGCCAAGCGCAGACCCTCAACAAACGTACCTTTGTTGCTGGGCATATCGCGCAATACAAACTGAAGTTTTCCGCTCTTCTTTCGGCTTACGCTAATCACGCAATGTCTATAATCTATGTTCAGGTCACCACTCTCAATAGGGCAATCCACTACATAGTTCTTCTTCTCTCTTCCGATGATATTATCACCCATATACAAGGGGAACTCCTGCTGATAACAGTAGTTGTTCTCAATAACGACAATTCGTCCACAACTCTCTCTCTGCGGCTCCTGAAGCGCATCTTCATCCACGTTAGCAGATTCGTTAACAGGCTCTTTCACCTCACGCTTAACACGCACACCAAATTTCTTATCGCAAGATGGACATCTCACAACAAGAACTTGACCATTTTCGTATTTCGTTTCGTCAAAAGAAATGACGTGTTGGCATTGAGGGCAACGAACGTTTTTCATGAATGATTATTGATGATGTTTCATAACCCACGCCTCATTAAACTCTCCGACCTTCCTTAAGTCGTTAAGCGAGTCGTAGGCTTCTGCCTTAGAATTATAGAATCCGTAGACTACCTTTGTGTTGCGAGGGTCACTTACCACTCTCGCATCCTGGTAACCACGCTTATGCAAACTTTCCACATAAGTTTGAGCATTGGTCTTGGTTACGCGGCTTGCCAAAACAATGACAAAACCTTCATGCGATTCTTGCGGAGCATTATTCTGTGCGTCAGACACAGGCTCAGCATCTTTGGCATCCTTACTAATGCCATTGGCCTCTATATCAATTCCAGATACTTCTGTCTTGGGAAGAACCTTCTGAAGAAGGTCGACATTGATAGTACCCGCAGTCAACAATTTCTGATTATTGTCCAAGGGTGAAGGAAACAACAAGAATATCAACGCAGCAACACATGCGGCAGCTACCGTACGCCAAAGCATTACCATACGCTGGCCAGGAACTGTTTCGTCTTCCTCCTCTTCCACCTTATCGGCCAATGTAACAACCACACCGCCACCGGTAGTAGCCCCCGCACCGTCAACCATCATAAGACCTTCTGTCTTACGCCCAACTTCAATCTCACGCAATGAGAGAATCTCAAAACCCGACAAGCCATAGAGAGAGGGTGTCAATATACCGGCCTCACAAGGCTCAAACACATAGCGGCCCTCACTGTTAAGCGAGATCACGCCAATGCCGTGCAACTCATAATAGCCATCATTCTCAATATGCTGACGCAACTCTCTGACCTCGTCGACAATACGTCGCAAGGCCTCGGGATAGCTAATGTCGTAGCATTCCACATACGACTGAGCTAACAAAGAATCGTTAATCGTGAGCTTGGGATTGAATCCAATTGTCCGAGCAGGGGGCAAAAACATGCCATCCGCACCATCCCTCCGAGCGTCAACATGATGTGCCATGAAGCCTCCGAAGTCTGGCACGATCACACAATCGTTGCTCAGAAGCAATATCTCAAGATGTCTGTCTAATTCAATCACAACTGCAAAAGTACTAAAAATATGGCGACGGAGCAAGATATTGTGGTAAAAAAAGCAAAAATTGATAATATTGTTTTAGAAACGATTTCAATTCAAACGAAATGATTATCTTTGTGGCATAATACGTATTTTCTAAGGAAATGGAATACAAAGAAACAGAAATTAAAGGAGTTTGGATTATCGAACCTAACGTGTTCGATGATAGCCGCGGCTACTTCTTTGAGGCTTGGAAAGCAGGCGAATTCGAAGAGCACGTTGGCCCTATCCACTTCATTCAAGACAACGAATCGAAATCCAGTTATGGCGTCCTTAGAGGCCTTCATTACCCAAAAGGAGAATTCTCACAAGCCAAGTTGGTGCGTGTCATTAAAGGGCGCGTCCTTGATGTTGCCGTAGACATTCGCAAATCATCGCCCACATTCCGAAAGCATGTGATGGTGGAGCTCTCAGAAGACAACAAACGTCAACTCTTTATACCACGAGGGTTTGCCCATGGTTTCCTTGTATTAAGCGACGAGGCCATCTTCACATATAAAGTGGACAATGTTTACGCCCCTCAACACGAGGCTGGCATATGCTGGAACGATCCAGACATCGACATCCATTGGCCTATCGATTCAAAGAATGTCGTTACAAGTGAGAAAGATTTGAAAGCACCGCAACTTTGCGATGCTGATGTATTCGAATAATTAAAATCTAACCTTAACATTACATTATGAATATAGCCATTGTTGGAACAGGTTACGTAGGTTTGGTAAGTGGCGCATGCTTTGCCGACACAGGAGCCAATGTTACTTGTGTAGATGTGGACATCAATAAAATTGAACGTCTCAAAAAGGGCGAGATCCCCATCTACGAGCCAGGTCTCGATGAACTCGTGCTGAAGAACGTGAAAGCCGGAAGGCTGAAATTTACATCATCGTTACCCGAGGTACTAAATGAACAAGAGATTGTGTTCTCTGCTGTTGGAACACCGCCCGACGAGGACGGATCAGCCGACTTGAAATATGTGCTTCAAGTGGCAAAAACTATAGGCCAGAACTTAAACAAATACCTTGTTGTAGTAACTAAGAGCACGGTACCCGTAGGCACGGCACGCAAGGTTAGAGCCACCATTCAGGAAGAGCTCGACAAACGCGGCGTTGACGTTGCATTCGACGTTGCCAGCAACCCAGAGTTCTTAAAGGAGGGCAACGCCATCAAAGACTTCATGAGTCCCGACCGCGTTGTAGTAGGCATAGAGAGCGAACGCGCAAAGAACATTCTCACAAGACTTTACAAGCCTTTCCTTATCAACAACTTTAGGGTCATCTTTATGGATATTCCCAGCGCCGAGATGACCAAGTACGCCTCCAACTCCATGTTGGCCACCCGCATCTCGTTTATGAACGACATCGCTAATCTCTGCGAATGTGTAGGCGCTGATGTAAACATGGTTCGCCAAGGCATAGGCAGCGACACACGTATCGGCCGCAAATTTCTCTATGCAGGATGTGGCTATGGTGGTTCATGCTTCCCCAAGGATGTGAAAGCGCTTATCAAGACCGCGGACGACTGCGGATATTCGATGGAGGTGCTAAAAGCCGTTGAACATGTTAACGAAAAGCAGAAATCGATACTCTTCCACAAGCTGCAAGCTGCATACAATGGAGAGTCGCTCAAGGGCAAGACCATTGCTCTTTGGGGATTGTCATTCAAGCCTGAGACCGACGACATGCGAGAGTCGACCGCTTTGGTAATCATCAAGTTGCTGAAGGAAGCCGGTTGCACTATACGCGCTTTTGACCCTGTAGCCATGGACGAGTGCCGTCGTCGTGTTGGAGATAACGTTATCTACTGCCGCGACAAATACGAAGCCGTATTCCATGCCGACGCGTTACTACTACTCACAGAATGGAAAGAATTTCGCTTGCCAAGTTGGGATGTGGTAGGAAGCGCCATGAACAAGAAATTGATCATTGACGGACGTAACATCTTCGACCCAGAGGAGTTGGCCGAGGCTGGCTTCGAGTATCATTGCATAGGCCGCTAACTATGGCTTGCTCACATAAAGAATTGGTAATGAAAAGACTGACTATATTGGTTGTTGCCTTTTTGGCCCTTCTGACTGCTTGCGAGAACAAAGCTAGCAGTCCTAATACGCCCCAAGAGGACACCACCGCAAAAAAAATGCTTCAGGGCATCTGGGTTGATGAGGATGCACAAACTGTGGCTTTCAAAGCAAAGGGCGACACCATCTTCTATCCTGACACAACAAGTTTACCCGTCTACTTCCAAATCATCGACGACACGTTGGTGCTTCATGGGGTAAACGAGGTAAAATACCCAGTAGTCAAACAGACACGGCACCTGTTTGTTTTCAAAAACCAAAACGGTGACGAGGTTAGGCTTACTTTGAGCGACGACCCAGACGACGCCAATGCATTCCGCCACGAGAAACCACAGGCCATCAATCAAAACCAATTGATTCGTCGCGACACGATTGTCAGCTATGAGGGCAAGCGTTATCACTGTTATGTGCAAGTAAACCCCACAAGCTACAAAGTGGTAAAGTCATCGTACAATGACGAAGGTGTTGAGGTTGGGAACGTCTATTACGATAACATCGTAAATCTGAATGTGTACCAAGGTGCCAAGAAACTATTCTCACGCGACTTCCACAAACAACAATTTGCCAGTTTCATACCTAAGGATGTCATCCAACAAATCATCTTAAATGATGTGCTGTTCAAGAAGGTTGACCAGGAAGGCATCCATTACACGGCATCCTTGGGAATGCCCGACAACATTAGTAGTTTCCAAATAGAGTTAATCGTTAGCTACGAGGGTAAATTAAGAATGAAGGTGTAATAGCTTACAGCTTACAAAGTTACAAGAAGAACAAAGAAACGCACCATACAAATAGAATCCGCAATCATTCTTTTGGCGTTCTTAGCCAAGAAAATGATTGCGGACTTTTCTTTTTATATTATAGCATCAATGAAAATGCTGACAAGCGTGGGACCATCTTCCCTACCCTTGTCAGCATTTCCTTTAGCTGAAAGATGCTAAAGGCGTTAGGCTCCGCAGAAGAATAGCACCACTATCTGTGCCGCAAATATCCTTAAGAACATACTCAATGGGTAAACAGTAGAATAGCCCACAGCAGGAGCCTCCTTTGAGCAAATGGAATTAGCATACGCCAATGCAGGCGGGTCTGTATAAGTTCCGGCAAGCATACCCATAATCGTAAAGTAATTGAACTTAAACTTCAGACGGGCAATCGTTCCAATAATAAGAATAGGAATGATGGTTATCAGGAAACCGGTATATACATATTTCAATCCATCGCCTTGCACTACCGTCTCCCAGAAACCAGCACCTGCCTTAATTCCGACACTGGCCAAGAATAGGGCCAACCCCATCTCACGCAACATCATATTGGCAGACGTTGTGGTATAGGTAACCAGTTTGAAGCGATAGCCAAAACGACCAATGAGGATGGCAATAATCAGCGGACCACCAGCAATACCCAACTTCAATGGCACAGGCATTCCTGGAATGGAGAATGGTATACTACCAAACAAGATACCCACAAAAATACCAATGAAAATGGTTGCAATGTTGGGCGCGTCGAGGCGCTTCACCGAGTTACCCATAAGCTCAGCCACACGGTTCACGTTATCCTCACGGCCTACAACCATGATGCGGTCGCCCACATGGAAGTGGTGGTTACGGCTGGCAAACAGGTCCATTCCCTGGCGTGTGATACGCGTAATGTTCACACCATAAACACTAGAGAAATGCATCTTGCCAAGGGTCTTACCGTTCATCTTGGGATTGGTAATAACCACACGCTTTGAGATCATGGGGGTCTTATCGTCCTCAACCTCCCAGTCCGTCTCTATCTCAGGACCAATGAATGCCTTGATGGCCTCTGCGTCAGCCTCTGCACAAACCAAAAGCACCTGGTCGCCTACAGAGAACACGGTATCTCGACGAGGGGTAACAACCTCGTCTCCATGATGCAGTCGTGTGCAAACAATGTCACGATTGAGGAACTCCGTAATTTGCTGCAAGCTGCGTCCTGCCAAATAAGCATTGCTCACGAGCAACGTCATGCTTTTAGGTTTGACTTGAGTGTTGTCGGCCTCAGCCTCGTTCAACTTGTTCTCTTCTTCCTCAAGCTTGGTACGTGTGATATAGCGAATGGCAATCGTAGCACCAATGATTCCCACCACGCCCAACGGATAAGCACATGCATATCCATTGGCAATCTGAGGTACCGGAAGATTTCCGAACACAGTAGTCATAGCCTCATTTGCGGCACCAAGTCCTGGCGTATTGGTAACAGCTCCATAGAGCGTACCCACCATCATGGGCAGGTTATTGATGTCTGACGTGTCGAAGAAAATGTAATAACACGCAAACATAACCAGCACGTTCAGAAAGATCGTAACGGTGGAAAGCACATTAAGAGTGACACCTCCTCGCTTGAAACTCTCGAAGAAACCTGGTCCCACCTGCAAACCAATGCAGAAGACGAAGAGAATCAAGCCAAAGTCTTGCACAAACGTAAGAATAGGCTTAGGGGCCGTAAAGCCAACATGGCCAGCCACAATGCCTGCGAACAACACAAAGGTGACACCTAGGGAGATTCCCCCAACCTTCACCTTGCCCAAAAGTATGCCAACAGAAATGACGATAGCGTAAAGCAAAGCAATATGGGCTACACTGTCGGTCGTAGTAAAGAGATTGATAATCCAGTCCATTTTGTAGATTTTTTAAACTTCTACAAAAGTACAACATTTCCCCCAATAAAACAAGTAATTATTCAAGGTAAAAGCAACTATCGCCTATGTAAATGTGATAAAAACAGAAATATAATGGACTAAATACTCTTTGCCAAACGAAAAAAAACACCGCAAACAGCTTGACAACCCCTAAAGTAAACACAAAAAAGTCTTACGAAACATTATAAACTTACCTAAAATCCTATACTACAACATATTGCATAATGAACTAAGTTTGATCCTGTTCATGAAACGAATAACAACAGGTTCGTCATAAAAAACGCTCTGGCTTTCGCTGAATAATCCCCACGCACTTTTTTAGAGTAAGGTTTTCACACCATTGTAGAAAATCGCAAACAGGAACAACCATCAAAACAAAAATGAGGCCACGACTCACGTCGCGACCTCACAACAACACAAACACAAAAATGCGGGGGGCAAAGCCCCGCCTTTATTTCGTAAATATAAGAGAGGGATTACATGATCCCGTTCTCGCGCAACTTCTGCTGCCATTTCTAAGCAGAAGCGAGCACTTGATCAAGAGGTGTGTCGGCCGACCAGCCAAGCACCTTATTGGCCTTGCTGCAATCGCCCCAAATCTTCTCGATATCACCCTCGCGGCGAGGACCATACTTCCAATTGAGCTTAACACCCGTAGCCTTCTCAAAGGTCTCCACAATCTCCAGCGTGGTGTTGCCGTGACCTGTACCAATGTTGAAGTAGTCGATAGCGGGAGAATCCTCATCGTCAAGCACGCGACGCATAGCGGCAACGTGAGCCTTAGCCAAATCGACAACATAGATATAGTCACGGATGCAAGTGCCATCAGGCGTATCATAGTCCTTACCGAAGATGGTCAACTCCTTGCGAATGCCCATGGCAGTCTGTGTGACGAAAGGAATCAGGTTGGCCGGAACACCATTAGGCAACTCACCGATTAAAGCTGTGGGATGTGCGCCAATTGGGTTGAAATATCTCAAAACGATGCTCTTGATGGGAGCACCACTGTGGATATAGTCGTAGATAATTTGCTCATTGACCTCCTTGGTGTTACCATAAGGTGATGTAGCCTTTTGGTGAGGGGCAGCCTCAGTGACAGGCAAGTTCTCAGGCTTTGGCTGGCCATAAACTGTGCAACTTGAAGAGAAGATGATACCCTTTACATTGTACTTAGGCATCAACTCGAGCAGGTTGACCAAGGAAACGATGTTGTTACGATAGTAGAGCAAAGGCTTCTGCACGCTCTCGCCCACAGCTTTGCTGGCAGCAAAGTGAATGATGCCTTCAATATCAGGGTACTTTTGGAACACAGCTTCCGTAGCGTCCTTGTCGCGGAGATCCACCTTCTCAAAAGCAGGACGGATGCCCGTTATCTTCTCAATGCCATCAAGCACTTGAATGTTAGAGTTAGACAAATTATCGACAATAACGACCTTGTAGCCGGCCTGCTGCAATTCCACTGTTGTGTGAGAGCCAATAAAACCGGTTCCACCTGTAACAAGAATAGTCTGTTTCATGACTGGTATAGTATTAAAATATTTGGTCTTTAATTCGTGACAAAGTTACAAAATCTTTTTATTATAGTATCCAAAATCTTGTTTTTTTTTGCAATAATCCTCATTTTTATTGCAGTCCCATCATTTGGCGCAGCCCAAGGTCCACTCCAGAGAAGCCCATGAAGGCTAAGGAAAGCAATCCTGCTGTTACCAACACAATAGCCATTCCCTGCATGCCTTTGGGTACTTGAACCAACGACAACTGTTCGCGAATGCCAGCGAAAACCGTAAGGGCAAGGGCAAATCCCAATGCTGTGGAGAAGGCATAGACGATACTCGACAACAAGTTGAAATCCTTCTGAATGACAAGAATAGCAACTCCCAGAACGGCACAGTTGGTGGTTATCAATGGCAGAAAAATACCTAAAGCCTGATAAAGCGGTGGGCTAACTTTCTTCAGAATGATCTCTACCATCTGCACCAACGTGGCTATGACCAAGATAAAAGCCAAAGTTTGCAGATACTGAAGTCCTAATGGGTTGAGTACATAGGTCTGGACCAGCCACGTAACGATGGTCGAAAGCGTGAGCACAAAGGCCACGGCGGCACCCATTCCAAGGGCCGTGTCAATCTTCCTGGACACACCCAAGAAAGGACAGATGCCAAGAAATTGGCTCAATATGATATTATTGACAAATATCGCACTGATAAATATAAGTAGGTATTCCATACTATTCACTTTAATAATTTACTTTTGCATGCGCACACACTGGTGGCGCTGTCATTACTTCGCCTTAAAACGATTGAAGATGGCTATCAGATAGCCCAATGTGATGAAGGCTCCCGGAGGAAGGATAAACAAGAGCATATTGGTAGTCTCAGGCAGAAGCACAACTCCAAATACAGAACCCGCCCCCAACAATTCGCGCACCACACCCAACAGGGTCAAGCCAAAGGTAAATCCTAAGCCAATGCCCACTCCGTCACAAAGGCTTTCGAGTGGTGTATGCTTACATGCAAAGCTCTCAGCACGTCCTAAAATGATGCAGTTAACCACAATCAGCGGAATAAAAATGCCAAGTGCCTTATTGATGCCATCAGGCGCATAAGCCGACATGAACATTTGCAGCAAGGTGACAAAAGCGGCTATCACAATGATAAAAACAGGAATGTGCACTTGGCCAGGCGTGATGCGCTTTATGCAAGAGATAACCGTATTTGTACACAAGAGCACCAACATGGTGGCCAATCCCATCGACAAGCCATTCAGAGCACTGGTCGTGGTGGCCAAGGTGGGACACATACCCAACAACAACACGAACGTTGGATTTTCCTTAATCAGCCCATTCAGTATAATCTTATATTTGCTCATTTCTTCCTACACATTATTATATTTGCTTACTTGCCCCACTATCGCCATCAACACCCTTATGGGCATAAGCAGCGTATGCCTGATTGATAGCCTTCAGGAATGCACGGCTCGTAATGGTTGAAGCCGTGATTGCGTCTACATCGCCTCCGTCTTTACTTACCGCCAGATCGCCAGTAGCAGGGGATTTACCAATAACATTTCCCTTGCCGTCCTTCTGAAACCACTTGTCGGCCTTCATTCCCAAGCCAGGTGTCTCAGACGTTTGCAAGATGGTATACCCCAATATTTTACCCAAATCGTCAAAGCCTACCAGCACCTTCAGATCGCCCCCGAAGCCCATCACAGTGCTTTCCACAGCAGCGCCAATGCCTTTTCCGGCCTGATTGGCAACCTCATGCACAACAAAGACGGTCTCTTTGCCATCGGCCATTTGTCTAATGGTATCGTTCTTTGTCACCTTCATGTCCTGCGTTTGCATTACCTCTTGTATGCCATCCTGCAGGGTTTTCTCTGCCTTTGCCTTGATCGGGGCCTCCGTGATATGGTTGACCCACGCCAAGAGAACGGCAATGACTATGGCAAAGCCAACAAGAACCATCACCATATTAAATAAGGATGATTTCATCTTTTCCATCATGCACCTCCTATCTATTAGCGGCTGGCTTCTCGCCAAACCGTTTGGGTTTTACATAAAAGTTGATCAATGGGGTGAATGCGTTCATGATGAGAATGGCAAACGACATTCCCTCTGGGTAACTTCCCCAGTTACGAATGGCAACCGTCAAGAATCCTATGGCAACTCCGTATATGATTTGTCCACGATGCGTCATGGGCGACGTAACATAATCGGTAGCCATGAAGATGGCGCCTAACAACAGACCGCCACTGAGAATTACCTGAAGCGGATTGGCATAAATAGGATTGGCGAGATGCAACAGTCCACTAAACACAAGTACTGTAGCGATAATGCTTACAGGAATGTGCCACGTGATGATACGTCTACAAAGCATATAGACAAGTCCCAGCAACAAGGCCAAGGCACAAACCTCACCCATCGTGCCGGCTCCCATACCATTGGACATATTGCCCAATAACATATCGATCGAGCTCGGCAAATTCTCCAACAAATGGGAGTTGCCTGTTTTAATGGCCGTTTTCATAAGGCTCAGAGGCGTGGCACCTGTAACGGCGTCAGTGTAGGCGTCCATCTGTCCCGAGACAGGCCACGAAGTCATGGCGGCGGGGAAACTGACGAGCAAGAAGCAACGACCCACAAGTGCAGGGTTGAATATATTGCAGCCCAAACCTCCAAACGTCATCTTACCAACACCTATAGACACTAACGAGCCAATGAGTATCATCCAAATGGGGAAATTGCTTGGTAAGTTCATGCCCAAGAGCAAACCTGTCAGCATGGCTGAGCAATCCGAAAGCGTGGTCGGACGACGAAGCAAATATTTGGTGATGGCCCATTCAAAGAACATGCACGAGGCAATACTGGTTAGGCAGACCACCACAGAACCCAGGCCAAAGTAATAGAACGACACCAAAAGAGCAGGCAACAAGGCGATAATCACACCACGCATGTTGCGCTCCACACTGTCAAGGCCGTGGGCGTGAGGGGATAGTGAAACGATTAACTTTCCCATGATATGTGTTTTCTGAATTTACTACTCTTTATTATTTTGTTTGTTTTGCGGCGTTACGTGCCTTGATGATTCCCATCACAGCACCCTTTCCCTGCAAAATGTTATCGAGAATCGGACGATGAGAAGGGCACGTAAACTGGCACGATCCACAAGATATGCAACTGGTCACTTCTTCCTTTTCAAGCCTATCATAATCCTTCAGGCTCGACAACGTTGCCAACAAATAGGGTTCCAAGCCCATGGGGCACGCCTCCACACACTTTCCACAACGTATGCAGGGCTGGGCCGATTGCCGATGAGCGTCTGCTCCCGACAAAACGGTTACCGAATTGGTTCCCTTGCATACTGGTACATCCAGGTTCAAGACCGCTTTTCCCATCATGGGACCACCGGCCAGCACCTTATTGTCACAGTCGGGAAGGCCACCACAAGCCTCTATCAATTGACCAAAGGGCGTCCCCATACGCACGATGAAGTTAGCAGGATGATCCAAACGCTTACCTGTCACCGTGGTGTATCGCTCGAAAAGAGGCTTACGCTTCATCACGGCTTGATAAACGGCGTAGGCTGTTCCCACGTTCTGCACCACAGCACCTACGCTCACAGGAATGGCTGGAGGTGCCGGAACCTGTCGGTTCATAACGGCGTCCACAAGTTGCTTTTCTCCTCCTTGAGGGTATTTCTGCTTCAGGGGAACCACTTCCACTCGCGGATCATGAGCCGTTTTCTCCGTCAACAACCTAATGGCCTCAGGCTTATTCTCCTCAATGCCTATGAACCCCTTCTCCACGCGCACAGCCTTCATGAGCAGGTCGAGACCCACCAATATTTCATCCGGATGTTCCATCATAAGGCGGTAATCTGCGGTAATATAGGGCTCACACTCCACGCCATTTATAATAACACACTCCGCCTTGGCCGTCGGCGGTGGCGTCAACTTGATAAAGGTGGGGAATCCTGCGCCACCCATGCCTGTCACTCCAGCATCCTTGACCCGAGCAACTATTTCCTCTGGGGTAAGTTCGGGATGGTTGGCCAATGTTTCCAACGTTTCCGACCGATCTATACGGTCTTCCCACTCATCGCCCTCCACATTGATAAAGATGGCAGGCTTTTGGTAACCCGTAGCGTCAATGACGGTATCGATCTTAGCCACAGTGCCCGAGACAGAAGAGAAAATGGGAGCCGACACAAAACCACTGGCTTCAGCAATCATCGTCCCAACCTTCACCTTGTCACCTTTGCCAACCACTGGTTTTGCCGGAGCGCCAATATGCTGCGACAACGGGAACACCGCCACCTTGGGCAAAGCGGCCTCCACAGCCACCACGTCGGAAGAAAGCTTGTTATCTTCTGGATGAACGCCACCTATTTTAAATGTATGCAACTTCATGCTTGTTCCTCCTTCTCTTCTTCGAGTTTCACAACGTTTCTTTTGATGGGGAAATGAACCTTCACGATGGCATGTGTAGGACAAGCGTCAACACATTGAGTACAGAGTCGGCATTTCGAGTCGTCGATATACGAAATGTTATTAACGACCGTAATGGCATCGAACTTACATACTTTCTGGCACTTGCCACATCCTATGCAGGCTGCCTGACATGCCTTGCGGGCCACGGCTCCTTTGTCTTTGTTGACACACGACACAAACACCCTGCGATTCTTGGGGCCTTTCTTCCTAAGTTCTATAATATGTCGGGGGCAGACTTTCACACAAGCACCACACGCCGTACACACGTCTTCGTCCACCTCTGGGAGTCCTGTTTCCTCATTCATGCGAAGACCTCCAAACTGACACGCAGCAGCACAATCGCCACAGCCAAGACAGCCATAGCCACATGCCGTCTCACCTGCTCCCGTAGCATTCATAGCCGCACATGTGTGCAAACCATCATATTCTGCTACGCGTGGACGACTCTCGCAACCACCATTACAACGCACAACGGCAACCTTGGGATCACTCGCCTCAATGGCCATGCCTAACAAATCGGCCACTTGTCCCATAACAGTAGGACCTCCAACCGGACAACTCAGCCCTTCAATGCTACCCTTGTCGGCACCTGCCACCAAAGCGGTGGCCAATCCTGAGCATCCAGCGAAGCCGCATCCACCACAGTTAGCGCCAGGCAACACTTCTTGCACCCGGCCTATTCGGGGATCTTCTTCCACTGCAAACTTCTTTGAAACGACAAAGAGCACCACCGCGGCTATCAATGCAATGACAGCCAAGACGATAACTGCAGTCAACATAAAAATCATCATTATTTTTTGTATTTGTATTCGTATAAGAATCGTTCGTATCAAAAGCTCGCCTTCTCCACCAAGAACGAAACGGACCGCTGTATCTTTTTTCTCATAAGAAACAACATATAATAATAAGGTATTAGCGATGCTAATCCGCTCAACGCCGCCATTCCTTCGGTTCCGCCCAACATGAGCACCAACACCATTACACTTATAAGCAACACCAAGGGAAATGCCATTCCTAAAGCTAAGGCGCGGTACCCAACCTTTGCATCAATTATAACACGAACTGGGTCACCCACATGAAAAGTGTTTGTGTCATCCATGTAAACTTCTATAAGCTTATCACGCGACTCTGACGAACGGCAATGGCCTGCTATCTGGCACGACGCGCAGGCTGACATTTGGGTGACTCGCACCACAACATGCTTACTGTCCACTAAATCGATGATACCGCTGTGCTGAATTTTCTTGTTCATCAATAACGCATAACTTGCGCTCAAAATTACCAATATTATTCGGATTATTCAAAAGAATCACTATTTTTTTCAAATCTTGTTCAAATTAAGGCTATATTTCTTTGAACTTAATCAATAATATGGTATATTTGCAATAAATCTAATAAATACTACATTATGGAAGCTACCGAGCTGACAACTCTCCAAACAGAGCGATTTTTAAGAAAGATTGTTGAGAAATTCCCCACTTGTGATGACACGTCCATCATGACAGACGTTCACGTGCGCATCTCGCAAGACAGTGGTGAGCTGGTTGCCTTTGACGACGACGACAAAGAAATCACTCGATGTGTGGTGGAGCAGTGGATTGGCAACCAAGACGAAAACTTTTACGAAAAAGCAACGGCAACACTTCGTAAGGTTTGGAGGAACAATCACGAGGCTATCGACGCGATGGGCATCCTGAAACCCTTCAGTTTTGTATTGGAAGACGAGGAAAAGAATTTCATCGCCGAATTGTATGTAGCCGATGACGACACCGTCATCTTAGGCGGTGACCTTATGGAAGGATTGGACCAAGACCTCGACAATTTCCTGACCGACCTGCTTGAGGACTAATTGTCTCCAACCATTCACAACGGCAAGCCTACAGGTTCATACATGTTATCACACGAATGTATATCGTCACCTATGCAACACGTTTGGTGAACCCAAATACACAAGCGGGAATCCTCCATAGTTAGAGAGGCTTCCCGCTTGTACAATTATATGAGTGTGAAATCAAAACTATTTCGATTCCAAATTATTGTTTACTTGTTTTCCATGTTGGGCAAGTGGAACTCGTAGTTCTTGTCGAAATAATCTTTCACCTTGTTCACTTCGAGGAATGTGGTGCCACCACCCTCGCCAAACGAACCTGACAGATATGCGATCTTGTCCTCCAAACGAATGTACCCCTTCTGCCTGAGCATACGAAGCGCAGCCGTGAACATGTAGTCGGGGCTCACGTGTTCCTTTTGGTAGATAGGAATGACACCATACGAAAGATTGAGCCACCGCTGCGTCTTTTCCTTATAACAGATGGCCAGCACAGGCTTAGGACCACGGAAGGCAGCCAGGTTGCGTGCCGTTTCACCCGTCTCCGAGTCGGTGATGATGCCCGAAACGCCTAACAGGCGAGTGGAGTCGATAGCCGCGTGAGCAAGAAACTCACGCTGCGTGCAACGCTCATTGAGAGGCACCTCGTCCTGATAACCCAAGTTGAAGCGGTCTTGCTCGGCCTGCTCCGCTACAGCAGCCATGGTCTGCACGGCCTCCAACGGATACTTTCCGCTTGCCGTCTCGCCACTCAACATCAACGCATCGGTGTTCGAATAGATGGCGTTGGCAATATCGGTCACCTCAGCACGAGTGGGTCTTGGATTCTCAATCATGGTGTGAAGCATTTGCGTAGCCACAATAACCGGCTTCTTCTTCTGCACACACTTATTGATAATCATGCGCTGAATACCGGGTATCTTCTCAATAGGAACCTCTATACCCAAGTCGCCACGAGCCACCATTATACCGTAACAGGCATCTATGATCTCGTCGATATTGTCAACGCCCTCCTGATTCTCAATCTTTGCGATAATCTTAATGTCTGAGTGATGCTCATCCAAAATATCCTGCACGGCCTTCACATCTGCCGCCGATCTCACAAAGCTATGAGCTATGAAATCAATATCTTCATCAATGGCCAACAAGATGTTGCGCTTATCCTTCTCGGTGAGGGCTGGCAAATCGATATGTTCGCCCGGCACATTGACGCTCTTATGAGCGCCCAACACACCGTCGTTTTGCATGGTGGCATAAACCGTGGGACCCACAATATCCATGACAACCATATCGAGCAGGCCATCATCGATGAGGATATGGTCACCCACCTTCACGTCGCGAGTGAAATCTTTATAATTCACATTGATGATGTCGTGGGTGGTATCCATCTCCGGCCGACCGAAGATCTTCACCACATCACCTGTTTTATAAGCGATTTTCTCCTTGACATCGGTCGTTCGGACCTCCGGGCCCTTGGTGTCAATGAGAATTCCAATATGCGGCGAAACGGCACGCACATTGCTAATGATATTACGAATACCATCCTGAGTAGCGTGAGCCGTGTTCATCCTGACTACATTCATACCAGCGAAGAAGAGTTTTCGCAGAAAATCCACATCACAACGGCAATCACTGACGGAACATACAATCTTAGTCTGTTTCATAATTTTGATCCTATTTGAGTATGTGCAAAGTTACTATATTTTTTTGGAATTACGAGAGTAAAACCCATCATAAATTATCAAGCGTAAAGGTTTGCGTACATTTTAACACTCGTACCCATGTACCCCATTCATATTTATTACTACCTTTGCATGTAATAAAGCAATACACAACCATTGGATAACTTATACCCCATGGATTCTGCTTGCACAAACCCATAATGAACTTATAACTAAGACAATCATTCCATCATGAAAGAACTTAAAGCGTTGAACCGACGCACGGCACCCAAAAGCGCAATGCCCGAACGGATCATTCAGTTTGGTGAAGGCAATTTCCTTCGCGCATTTGTCGACTGGATTATTTACAACATGGACCAAAAGACCGATTTCAACTCAAGTGTTGTCGTTGTGCAACCCATAGAGCGTGGCATGGTGGATTGGCTCAACGGGCAAGACTGTCTGTACCATGTGAACTTACAGGGCAAGGAGAACGGCGCCCCCGTCAACACGCTTACGCGCATCGATGTCATCAGCAGAGCGCTGAATCCATATACCCAAAACCAAGCTTTCATGGCGCTCGCCGAGCAGCCTGAGATGCGGTTTGTGATCTCCAACACCACCGAGGCTGGCATCGCCTTCGACCCTGCTTGCAAATTGGGCGACGCACCTGCGGCCAGCTACCCTGGAAAACTTGTGCAATTGTTGTTCCACCGTTACCAGTATTTCAACGGCGACCCCACAAAGGGCATGATCATTATGCCTTGCGAGCTCATCTTCCTAAACGGGCATCACCTGAAGGAGTGTATCTACCAATATATTGAACTGTGGAAAAACGACCTTGGTAAGGACTACGAAGGATTCAAGGCATGGTTCACCAATCATTGCTATGTTTGCGCCACACTCGTAGACCGCATCGTACCTGGTTTTCCACGCGACACCATCAACGAAATCCAACAGAAGATTTGCTACAAGGACAACCTCGTAGTGAAAGCGGAGAACTTCCACCTGTGGGTCATCGAAAAGGCTGAGAATATGACCGTCGAACAGATGAGAGAGGAGTTCCCCGCAGAGAAGGCTGGTCTTCATGTTCTCATCACCGACAATGAGAAGCCTTACCATGCTCGCAAGGTTACTTTGCTCAATGGTCCTCACACAGTACTCTCGCCTGTGGCTTTCCTGAGCGGAGTCAACATCGTTCGCGATGCATGCGAGCATCCCGTTATCGGAAGCTACATCCACAAGGTGCAGTTCGACGAACTCATGCAAACCCTCGACCTGCCCATCGACGAATGCAAGCAGTTTGCCAACGATGTGCTCGAGCGTTTCGAGAACCCGTTCGTCGACCATCAGGTTACATCCATCATGCTCAACAGCTTCCCCAAATACGAGACACGCGACTTACCCGGCGTAAAGACCTATCTCAAACGTAAGGGTAAATTGCCCGAAGGATTGGTATTGGGTTTGGCCGCCATCATTACCTATTATAAAGGTGGAAAGCGCGACGACGGCACCAACATCGTTCCCAACGATGACCAGAAGATTATGGACCACCTCACCGAGTTGTGGGCAACGGGCAATACACAGGCTGTTGCTGAGGGCGTGTTAGCGTTCGACTACGTATGGCATGAGGACCTCAACCAAACAGTGCCAGGGCTCTGCGACATGGTGAAGCGCTATCTCGACCTCATCCAAGAGAAGGGAATGCTTGAAGCAGTAAAGACCATTTTATAAGCAACCATTCGCGGTGGGCAAAACCAGCCCTTAAGCGATGGAGGCGTCAGACATGCGTCACCACACAAATAAACAATCCGCAAAACTCCATATAGGTGAAGTCTTGCGGATTTTTATTTTTCACTTTGAAGAAAATGCTATCAACCTTTCAGTTGGTGGGCTATCTCTCATTCTATATGATCAGGCGTTTAAGTATTGCGAGCACATTTCCGCGCAACGCTCACCATCCACACCGGCCGACACAATACCTCCGGCATAGCCAGCACCTTCACCACAGGGGAAGAGTCCGCGCAAACGAACATGTTGCAAGGTGTCGGACTCGCGGATGATGCGCACCGGGCTCGACGTGCGTGTCTCGGTAGCAATAATCACCGCCTCATTAGTTAAGAAGCCATGTTTGTGCTTGCCGAAATACTTGAATCCTTCTTGCAAACGATGGGCCACAAACGGAGGCAACCAGAAATGAATAGGCGAACTGATCAAGCCTGGAGCATAGCTGCTGGCAGGGAGATCATAGCTAAGGCGATTATTAACAAAATCGGCCATGCGCTGGGCAGGTGCCGTCTGTTGTCGGTTGCCTTGCTGCCAACACATCTTCTCAAGCTGTTCTTGGAAATGCATCATGCTGAGCACGGCATCGTCCGAGACCGGTTCAGCCTCACTCAACAAAGGAGGCATAGCCCTTACATCGTCTGGCTCCAACTGGACCACCATGCCCGAGTTGCTCCATTTTGTGCCACGATTGCTGGGCGACATGCCGTTGACCACGATTTGCTCAGGTCCGGTGGCGGCGGGTATGACAAAACCACCAGGACACATGCAGAACGAATAAACGCCGCGGCCATCAACCTGCGTCACCATGGAATATTCAGCTGCGGGCAGATATTTGCCGCGGCCCTGCTTTGAGTGATATTGTAGTTGATCGATGAGTTGCGCGGGATGCTCCAGGCGAACGCCCACAGCAATTCCCTTGGCTTCCATCTCCACATGGGCTTTATGGAGGAAACGGTATACGTCGCGCGCACTATGACCGGTAGCCAAAATCACTGGGCCGCGGAACACCTGCTCTTGACCGGTAACCTGATCCACAGCCTCAACACCCACCACGGTATCGCCTTCCATCAGTAGCGACGTCATCTTGGTTTGGAAGTGGACCTCTCCCCCACTTTGTAGGATCTGGTTGCGCATGTTCTCAATGACACGCGGCAACTTATCTGTACCAATATGGGGATGGGCATCGGCCAAAATCGAAGTGGAAGCGCCAAACTGGCAAAACACATTCAGGATCTTTTCTGTAGACCCACGCTTCTTGCTTCGCGTATAGAGTTTGCCATCGCTGTAAGCGCCAGCACCACCCTCGCCAAAACAGTAGTTGCTCTCAGGGTCCACACGCTGCGTCTTGGTTATCGAAGCCATGTCTTTCTTGCGTTCGTGCACATCCTTTCCACGCTCCAACACCACTGGCTTGAAGCCCAGTTCCACCAAGCGCAAGGCGGCAAACAGGCCACCAGGCCCCAGACCCACCACAACAACACGCGGACGATCCGACACATCACCATAAACGGTAGGCACATAAGCTTCGTCCTGCGGCAGTTCGTTGACATAAACCCGTACCGACAAATTGACATAGATGGTGCGCTGACGGGCGTCGATGCTACGTCGTAGCACACGCACACGCTGGATGGTGCGAGCGTCTAATCCCTTGTCACGAGCCAAAAAGTCGACGAGGCCTTGCTCATTGTACGCTACCTGCGGAAGAACCCTTATCTGATATTCATTGACCATATTCAACAATCTTTATTACCCATGCGATGCTTACGCTCACTTACAGTTTCACCTTTACCTTCTTTGCCTTGCTCTCGTTCTGCAATCGGTCGAGCGCCGTGACAACATAGGTAAACTTCTGCGAACCATTGCGGTAAGGCAACTGGTACATGGTCTTATCGGTGATGGCAATAATCTTCGACGGGTCCTCCAGGTTGATCTTTTCACCTTTGGCAAAACGATAGATCACAAACTTATTGGCAATATCGCCCCAGTTCTTTCCCTTAGGAACCTGCCAGAAGAGGATGTAGCCACCGCTTGTCCAAACGGGCTTCACCTTACGCGGCGACTTAGGACGCTTGCTGTCGATGAAGGGCATCAAAGGTTGCAGCGCAGGGTACTTCCAGTAATGGTTTCTCAGCACCATGCCATAGTTGCCAATATTGTCGACTACGGCTTTGGCATACCACAACACGGTGCCCTGCACATGGCGCATGTCCTGATGGAGGGCATGCTTAGCAGCCATCTGATGACTTCTCGAATCCATCAGGTCAGGATATTTGCACGTGCGCTCCACATCCTCACCAATGAAAAGCGGGCGTTTCGAAGCATGCTTGTCCCACCATTTGATGAGCGTCTCGTAGTCGGCTGTGGGGTGGCCTATCTGCCAATAGATCTGCGGAACACAATAATCTACCCAGCCGTTGTCGATCCACGTCAGCACATCGGCATACAAATCGTCGTAGTTTTGCAGGCCGCTGGTCAGCGAGCCCAACTGCGAATCGGACTTGCGGTTGCGATAAATACCGAAGGGAGAGACGCCAAATTTCACCCAAGGCTTGCAGCGATGAATGGTCTCATACAACTGCTTGATGAACAAGTTGACATTATCGCGACGCCAATCGCCAATATACGAAAAGCCACGTCGGTCGGCCTCAAACTGCGCCTGGTCGGGAATGGCTTGGCCGGCCACAGGATAAGGATAGAAGTAATCGTCGATGTGGAATCCATCGATGTCGTAACGCGACACAATATCTTCGGCCACCTTACAGATGTAATCGCGGTTGGCTTGATAGGCTGGGTTGAGAAGGTACTGACCATCATAGGCGAAACACAACTCCGGATGGCGCTTCACCACATGGTTGGGCGCAAGCGCGGTGGTGCCTTTTGTCTTGGCTCTGAACGGATTGATCCAAGCATGGAGCTCCATGCCACGCTGATGGCATTGCTCCACCATCCACTGTAAGGGATCCCAATAAGGCTGCGGGGCGCGACCTTGTTGGCGGGTGAGGAAACGGCTCCAGGGTTCCAACTGGCTCTCATAAAGAGCGTCACACTCGGGGCGCACTTGGAATATGATGGCGTTCACTCCATCTTTTTGCAGTTCATCGAGCTGATAGGTCAGAGTTTGCTGCATCTGACGGGTCGACATGCCCATAAATTGTCCATTAACTGCTTGGATCCAAGCTCCACGAAACTCTCGCTTCTGCGCATGAACCATTATCACGCTCAAAAGCATCGTTAAAAGTAATATGCTGATTCGTCTCATAGCTTTGTTGGGGCGCAAGGCCTTCTTTTTCGCAAAGTTACAAAAAAAACGAATGACAATACCTACATTGGGTTGGGTTTTTAACCACACACGCTACATTTGCGCAAAAATCAAGGCATATTACGGCAAACAACGTCCCCAAACCCTCCAATAAGCCATCATGGGTTTTATTCTTTCACTCATTATAGCCGAATCATCAAACTTTGAAAACAAACATAATAACGATCAAAATTGTTGGTTTTTATTGCCAAAAAGTTAGTCTTAGTTTTGAGATGAAATAGAAGAGGAAATCGACATTTTTACAACAACATAAGGGCGCAAACAAGCAATGCCATTGCGAAACATGGTCTATCGAAGTAACGTTAGGCATCTTTCGAGCCTCAGTTGAGTAGGTATCGCATTACCGTTGGGCATGTTTGGCACTACGAAACATGCCTAACGGTAATGCGGAAGGCAACAAATGATATAGCAGATATAAAGACAAATACATAATGCACTGATTATTAGCAAATTGCATACACGCGCTAAAAATCGCTCATTTGCGCCAAATATTTTTGCCGTGAAAAAGAAATGTGTAGTTTTAGATGTAGTTTGTTATGGTTTTTAACCTTATTATTCACAATCCACATCACCACTCTGCCCTTCAGGCAAACTTAGGGCACCTGTGTTAGAAGGGCATGCCGACAGCAAAATGGAAGGAGAAATCGCGACTGAAAACGGGATTAAACAGGGCCCAATGCTCACGCTGGTTGGTGTAAGCGGGATTGACGGCCTTCATACCCATGTCGAAGCGAAGGATGAAATAGTCGAAATTGAGGCGCAAGCCCAAACCGTAGGCCACCGCAATCTGCTTATAAAATTCATTAAACTTAAACTGTCCACCAGGCTGTTCTTGGTAGTTACGCAAGGTCCAGATATTTCCTGCGTCGACAAACACGGCGCCATTAAACTTCCAGAACAGGAAGGTGCGATACTCCATGTTCAGGTCAAGCTTCATATCGCCCGTCTGGTTGATGAAGTCGATGCGGCCGTCGGTACCACGGAACTTACCCGGACCAAGTTGGCGCACCCCCCATCCGCGAACGGAGTTGGCTCCTCCTGAGAAATAGCGTTTTTCGAAGGGAAGCACGCTACTATTGCCATACGGGATAGCTATGCCAAAGCCGCCATGAAGCGCCAACGCGTTATGACTGTCAAATTGGATGAGGCGTGTATAATCGAAATCGAACTTGGCATATTGGGCAAAGGCGATGTTGAACAACGTGTGCTGTCCGCTGCTGTTCGTCTTGAAACCCGCAACACGCGAGATACCGCTAAGCAAGTTGCCTGCTGTCTCAACATTGGCACGAATGGCATCGACTCCATTATTATAGGTCAGGCCAAAGCCAATCTTCATGATGAAAAGGTCCTCGTAATTGTAACGAAGAATAGCATTTCGGTTCGATACGCTGTCGAGGTAGTCGTGCTTAAACTTCTCGCTGATCCAAGGCATATAAACGTAGTTCAAATCGAGCGCATCGAGACGGAAATTCAGATGACGGGGAGTGTCAGACCAACGGTAGCGCCACGCCGCCGAGAAAACTCGACGGTGGAACTCAGGACGATTCTGCAAGTCCCATGCCACAGCAAGTTCCGACGTTGCGTTGCTTCGCTTGCAAAAAGAGCGCGAAAGGAATGGCGCCATGAAGCGCGGAAAGGTCAACTTGGCCTCAACACTATATTCCTCATAATCCTCATCGTGATAGCCTTCAAGGCCCGTGATGGCTTCGAAGGCCCCACGAAACTGAAGACTGAGTTGCTCACTTCCTCTGAAAAGGTTGCGATTGACGTAGGTAAGCGAAGCAGCTGCGCCAAGGTCGCCTGCCGTATTGGTACCCTCGGGTTGGAAAGAAATGGTGGAAGGCTTCTGCGTGCTCACCAAGATGTCACAATCGAGAAGTGTCGTATCGGGAACCTCTGCAAAACGAATGTTCGTATATCTAACCGCTTGCAAACGGGCAAACTTGTTGTAGGTGGCCTGCAAATCCGAAGCGCTGAAGGGTGCTCCTTCAGTCAGCATGGTAGCGTTTTCCATCACCGAACGATGCAAATGCAACGGTCCCTCACCACCCTGATGGTAGTCGATGAAACGAATGAAATATCGCGGATGGTTGGTTGCAGGCGAATTGTTGTTCTCACGGTATTTCAACAGGTGGAGAGTGAGATTCACCTGGTTGTCCTTACTTGAGGAATCTGCATCGAACAGAATATAGTCTTTGTGAAATTTGTAAAAGCCTGAGTCCAACAAGATGGTAGTGATGCGCTTACGCTCATCGTTCAAACGCGACACGACGAAACGGTCGCCAGAGCGCAATCCGTCGCCCATGCCTTTACTTCCCTTCGCCATCTGGCTTTTCTGGTAATTCAGAAGCACTTGGGCAACGGCCGAATCCTCAATGTTATACGACATCCGGTCGATGAAATAGGGTTTGCCCGGATGCAGCGTATAAATGGCCTTCAGTTTTTTGCCCTTCACCTTCGTACGCAAATCTACGACAGCGTGCATATAACCTTGGTTGACCATGGCCTGCCGAAGATCCTCCACCGACAAGCGGGCCTGCACACTATCGTACACCACGGGTTTCTCACCAATGCGATGCAGGGTGCGGTTTATCCATTTAGTGGAGTCACGTCCCGACAAGGCGTAAGTGGCCATGGGTATCTTAAACACCGAGAACCATTTGGAATTGGCCTTTTGGCGAATATATGGAGCCAAGGAAGAAGCGTCAAACCCTTTCTCTCCACTCTTCACTTGAACACTTTCCAAAAGATATTTCTCTTCTGGAACAAACTTGGTGGCGCTGCACGATGCTAACAGGCAGGCTATTAGGATGGGAAAAAGTAAACGCTGTGGCTTCAAGGAATTAAACTTTAGATTGCAAAGATACTGCTTTTTACCAACAGTACACATAGAAACATACATATTTTTTAGCTTTTTCCAACAATATTCACTACCTTTGCATAAAATCAATATCATTATGGACATTGTAAACTCACAATTCGTTATATCGGCACCCAACGTCAACATGTGCCCGTCAGACAACAAACCCGAGTTCGCATTTATTGGTCGAAGCAATGTGGGAAAATCATCGCTCATCAACATGCTATGCAACCATAAGGGACTGGCCAAAACCAGTGCCACACCGGGTAAGACGTTGCTTGTCAACCACTTCATCATCAACAAGGAGTGGTATCTGGTGGATTTGCCAGGCTACGGATATGCCAAGCGTTCCAAAAAGGTACAGGAACAGTTGGACCGAATGATCCGCACGTATATCCTACAACGCGAGCAACTGGTGAACCTCTTTGTGCTCATCGACATCAGGCACGATCCACAAAAGATCGACCGCGAATTTATCGACTGGCTCGGACTCTCGCAAATTCCGTTCTCTATCATCTTCACAAAGGCCGACAAATTGAGTGGTGGACGCGCCAGGGCCAACGCTAAGGCATGGATCGACTCGTTGCTCGACACATGGGAGACTCCTCCACCCTACTTCGTAACCAGTTCGGAAGCCAAAACCGGCCGCCAGGAAGTGCTTGACTATATTGATGATATTCTTAAGAAGCTATGACACCCTACTTGGACATTCAAAACCTGACCAAGCGCTTCGGAGCGAGGGTCTTGTTTGAGGATATTTCGTTTTCTATCGCCGAAGGACAAAAGGTGGGATTGATTGCCCAAAACGGAACGGGCAAGTCAACGCTCATGTCGATCCTCACCGGACATGAGGGCTACGAGAGCGGTTCCATCATTTGGCGCAACGACCTGCGCATCGGTTTCTTGGAGCAGTCGCCTAAGTTCGACCCCGAGGAATCGGTGCTCGATGCTTGCTTCAACCATCAAGGCAACGAAGAGAAGGTGTTGAGAGCCAAGCAAATACTGACCCAACTGCACATCACAGACCTGCAGCAACCCATGGGACAACTTAGCGGTGGACAACAGAAACGCGTGGCCTTGGCAAACGCTTTGCTTAACGATCCCGACTTCCTGCTGCTCGATGAGCCGACCAACCATCTCGACCTGGAGATGATTGTTTGGTTGGAGGGATATTTGTCGCGTTCCAACCTTACCCTGCTTATGGTGACCCACGACCGCTATTTCCTCGACCACGTATGTAACATCATATTGGAACTGGCCGACAATCGCATTTACAGCTATCGTGGCAACTACACTTATTATCTCGACAAGCGGCAGGAGCGCATCGACAACCAACGGGCAGAGATCGCTCGAGCCAACAACCTCTATCGCACAGAGCTTGAATGGATGAGGCGCATGCCACAGGCACGTGGACACAAGGCGCGATACAGGGAAGACGCGTTCTATGAACTGGAAGCAAAAGCCAAGCAGCGCATTGAGGATAGGCAGATGCGCCTCAAAGCTAGCAACGTATATATCGGATCGAAAATATTCGAATGCCAATACGTATCAAAAAAATTTGAGGACAATGGGCAGGAAAAGGTGATCCTCGACAATTTCTACTACAATTTCGCACGCTTTGAGAAGATGGGAATCGTGGGAAACAACGGCACAGGAAAGTCGACTTTCGTGAAGATGCTATTGGGGCTCACGCCTTCCGACTCTGGAAAATTCGACATTGGCGAGACGGTGCGCTTTGGCTATTTCTCACAAGAGGGACTGAAGTTCGATGAGAACGAGAAGGTGATTGACGTAATTACCGACATTGCCGACTATATCGACTTGGGCGGTGGACGGAAGATGACAGCATCGCAGTTTCTCAACTACTTCATGATTCCACCAGAAGAGCAGCACAACTATGTTTACAAACTGAGTGGAGGCGAGCGACGAAAGTTGTACCTATGTACCGTACTGATGCGCAACCCCAACTTCTTGGTGCTCGACGAGCCTACCAACGACCTCGACATTCAGACCCTGCAGGTGCTCGAAGAATATCTGCAAGACTTCCCCGGATGTGTTATCATCATCAGCCACGACCGATATTTCATGGACAAGGTGGTCGACCATCTGTTGGTATTTGAAGGCAATGGTGTAATTAAGGACTTCCCCGGCAACTACACACAGTACCGTGAATGGAAGTCATTGAAATCGAAGGAGGAAGAAACGGCCCAGCAAAACAAGGTCGCTAACACTAAGGTTGCGAAGAAAAAAGACTATCACCACGACGACAGGCGACGCATGTCGTACAAGGAGAAGCGCGAATACGAGCAACTGGAAAAGGAAATAAAAGCCTTGGAAAAGGAAAAAGCCTGCATCGAAGAGGCTTTGAGCTCCGGAACGCTATCGGTGGACGAGATAACTGAAAAAAGCAAACGCCTACCGCTGGTCAACGACGAACTCGATGAGAAAGAAATGCGCTGGCTGGAGTTGGACGAGCTCGATCACTAAACAAGCCCCTAAAAGTGACGGGAGGAAAGCATCATGTTCAATCAAGCAAGCAAGTCACTTGACAAAAACAGGCGCACAAGGAGCATCACATGGCTCCTTGTGTGCATACTTTTTGCTTGCCCTCAAATACAAGGACACTCTCCCGTTCCTGAGAAAAAAACGAGCATTACGCATCATAAGGATGCGGAAATCACCAATCAAGACTCTAAGGTTCAAGCTGATCGCGCCCTATTGGAGCGCATATACCAATATGCCTGTCGTACGGACACAAACGCTAACCCACACGACACGAGCTACGCCTACACAAAATTTTATCTACGAATACACCGAAAGAACCCTACCCTAATGTTGGTTCCATCGGTGTATGCCATTGCCCATAGGAACGAGCGTGAGTTTGTTGGAGAAACTTACAACATCCTCTATCGAAAAGGCAAACACCATTACGAAAGCAAGAACCTCATCAACTTAACTACCGTGCCACACCAACGAAGCACGTTCGACGTGATGTTGAGGTATCTAACACCCAAGATTTATAGTGAGACCATCATCGACAACACCATCATCTCACCCTTCCACGCAGCCAACCATCGGTTCTATAAGTATCAGATGAGTCAGTCTGCAAATGGAAAAACTTTACTGACAATCACCCCAAAACGAAAAAACACGCAACTGGTGATTGGCACAGCTATTGTGGACACGCAAAGTGGACGCATCGTGTCGTGCGACTTAACGGGAGAATACGACATGACTAACTTCCAAATGCATATAGACATGGGAAAGGGAGATGCCGCCCCACTCATACCCTCGCGATGCGAAGTGGACATAAGGTTCATGTTTTTACAAAGCAAAGTAACAGGAAAATACATGGCGAGATATGGACTAACCAATACCCTACAAGCAGACACCACACTCACAAAATACGAAAAACTATGCCAAATAAGGCCCGAGCCACTCAACAAAAACGAACAAACCGTTTACGATAAGTTACTTGAACAACAACGGGTAAAAGACTCTATAAGAACAAGTTCTGCCAACAACGAAAACGAAAAGAAGAAACGCAATTTTGGAAAAGACGTATTATGGGATGTGGTTGGCGATAACGTGTTCAATCGAGTAAGAACTCATTTTGGCCTCAACAACCAAGGATACATTCGTCTTAACCCTGTACTAAATCCACTGTACATGGGCTACGACAACCGACGTGGCTTCACATATAAGTTCGACATCCGTGCCAGTTACCAATTCTCGCAAAACTCTGAGCTTTCCTTACGCCTCAACGCCGGATACGCTTTCAAGCAACACCAGTTCTATTTCCGATTACCCGTTTACTATTATTTCAACAAGCGGCGCAACGGGTATCTCAAGTTGGAATGGAACAATGGAAATCACATTCAAAATGCATCGGTAAGAAGAAAGATTGAACAAGCTAATCCTGATAGCACGCTATACGACTATGGACGGTTGAATGAGTTTAAGCAGACGGAGGTTAGGGCAATTGTCAACTACGACCTTTCTGACAAATGGAGTATTCAGTTGGGTTCGCTCTTTCAACGGAAATCGGCCGTTCACAAGAGCGATTTCGACAAGTTTGCGTGGGAAAAGAAATATATATCATTCGCCCCTGTGGTTGAAATACAATATCGACCCATAGGATGGAATGGGCCTATCCTCTCCCTCGACTATGACCGAGGTATCAAAGGATTTGCAAAAGCCAATACCGGCTATGAACGATGGGAACTCAACGCCGACTACGTTTACCAAGTAAACCAGTTGCAATCATGGAAGATGCGACTGGGAACGGGTTTCTACACCAACAAGGATCGTGACGCCTACTTCCTTAACTATGAGAAATTCAGGGAGAACAACCTACCTGGAGGATGGAACGACGATACGAATGGTGAGTTTGAACTGCTGAGAGGTGACACTTACAACATGTCGGAATATTACGTCAGAGCCAACTTAACCTATGAGAGTCCATTGCTTTTGTTAAGTTGGATTCCATGGGTTGGACGTTACGTGGAAATGGAAAGGGTATATGTTTCCGCACTCGATGTAAAAAGAGCGCACCCATACGTGGAAGTGGGATACGGCTTAACATGCCGCCTCATGTCGCTTGGACTCTTCGTTAGCAACGGCCGAGGCAATAGGGCCATTGGCGCAACATTCGGTTTCGAGCTGTTCCGCCATTGGTAAAACTGATGAATGGCCATCGAAAGACAAAGACTACGCTTTCCCAAACAATTCCATAACGTTAATCACTGGCTGCTCTTACATCACACAATACGATTTCTGCACGATTCTAATCCCTGCTCTTATATCACCAGGAAATAGCTCTAACCAGAACTCTAAAAGCGTGTATCGTATCTTCAATGATTTTTTCATATTTAGGCATGCGGCAACTATATCTGAACCTGCCTACGACGACAACTACATCAGCATGCAACTCCAAGCACATCATAATGAACTCTCCAATTCGTCATAGCACAAGACCGTTGTTCGACATGACAAAACAAACTATCCGGCATTATGAAATCCCGTATTAGGCGTGGCACAATCTCCAATTCATCAAAAGCCATTTCTTCAAGGCGACTCCTGTTTTTAGTACATAAAAAAGCCACTCTCACGCCGTCAATTGCAGACAACATGAAAGTGGCATTTATAAGTTACAAATCAAACGATTTGTTTTAATCTACTAATACTCCTCCCATGACTTAATGTCAATATCTTCTGGCTTCAAGGTGCAGAATGCATGGATGAACGCGGAAGCAAGACGACTATTGGTAATCAACGGCACATTCAAGTCAACAGCTGCGCGGCGAACCTTATAACCGTTGGTCAACTCACGAGGAGTCAAGTCCTTTGGAATGTTAACCACCATGTCGATCTTCTTGTCGTGAAGCAGATCCAAAGCCTGCGGAGTCTTGTTCTCATCCGACGGCCAATAAACCATTGTGTTAGGAATATTGTTCTCGGTAAGATACTTGCTGGTGCCAACGGTAGCATACAACTCGTAACCATTCTTGATTAACTCCTTGGCCGCATCAAGCATTTCTGCCTTCTGCTTAGCACCACCTGTAGAAAGAAGCACAGTGTGAGCAGGAATGCGATGACCCACAGAAAGCATGCTCTTAAGCAATGCTTGGTTTGTATCGTCGCCCAAACAACCCACTTCACCCGTTGAACTCATGTCGACTCCCAATACAGGATCGGCCTTCTGCAAGCGATTGAAACTGAACTGAGATGCCTTAATACCCACATAATCAAGATCGAAGAGATTCTTGTTGGGTTTCTCAACAGGAACACCAAGCATCACCTTTGTTGCCAAATCAATAAGATTGAGCTTCAAGACCTTGCTCACAAACGGGAACGAACGGCTGGCACGAAGGTTACACTCGATAACCAGGATATCGTTCTCACGAGCCATAAACTGGCAGTTGAACGGACCTGAAATATGCAGCTCCTCAGCAATCTTACGGGCTACGCGTTTGATGCGGCGCACCGTTTCAACATACAGTTTTTGAGGCGGGAATTGAATAGTCGCATCACCTGAGTGAACACCAGCAAACTCAATGTGCTCAGATATGGCATAAGCCAGAATCTCACCATTGCGTGCTACTGCATCAAACTCAATCTCCTTGGCGTGCTCAATGAACTTAGACACGACAACAGGATGGTCAACGCTAACATTGGCAGCAAGTTGAAGGAAGCGCTCCAATTCCTCCTTGTTCGAACAAATGTTCATGGCAGCACCCGACAATACGTAGCTGGGGCGAACCAACACGGGGAATCCCACGCGATCAACAAACTGATCAATATCCTGCATGCTTGTCAAAGCACTCCATTCCGGTTGGTTGATACCATTGCGAGTCAGCATGCTTGAGAACTTTGCACGGTCCTCAGCATTGTCAATATCCTTAGCAGAAGTACCAAGAATGGGCACATTCTGTGCATCAAGATGCATCGCAAGGTTATTGGGAATCTGTCCACCTGTAGACACGATGACACCATGTGGATTTTCCATCTCAATGATATCCATCACACGCTCGAACGTCAACTCATCGAAATAGAGGCGGTCGCACATATCGTAGTCGGTCGACACGGTCTCCGGGTTGTAGTTGATCATGATACTGCGATAGCCCTGCTTACGGATGGTGTTCAGCGCCTGCACACCGCACCAGTCAAACTCAACCGATGAACCGATGCGATAAGCACCCGATCCCAACACGATGACAGATTGACGATCATTGCTGAACGAGATATCGCTTTGAACACCCGCATAGGTAACATAAAGGTAATTGGTCTGTGCAGGATACTCAGCAGCCAAGGTATCGATCTGCTTAACGACAGGCACAATACCAAACGACTTGCGCTGGCGACGCACCAAGAGCATAGCCTTATGCATGTTGCCCATCTCCGTTTCAAGACCAATGGCGCGAGCAATCTGGAAGTCTGTGAAGCCATAAACCTTAGCTTCGCGCAACAAGTCACGATCCAATGTGTTCACATTCTTGGTCTTCAGACGCTCATCGATATCGATGATATGCTTCAATTTGTACAAGAACCATCTGTCAATCTTCGTCAACTCATGTATCTGGTCAATCGTATAGCCCTTGTGCATGGCCTTAGAGATAACAAAGATACGCTTGTCTGTAGGCTCACATAGCGCCTCGTCGATATTGGGAATTTCTAATTCCTTGTTCTCCACATATCCATGCATGCCTTGACCTATCATGCGAAGACCCTTCTGGATGGCCTCCTCAAAATTGCGGCCAATGGCCATCACCTCACCGACACTCTTCATAGAAGAGCCCAGTTCCTTGTCTACGCCACGGAATTTGCTCAAATCCCATCTTGGAATCTTACAAACAACGTAGTCGAGCGCAGGCTCAAAGAATGCGCTAGTGGTCTTAGTAACCGAGTTCTTCAACTCAAAGAGACCATAGCCCATGCCTAATTTAGCGGCCACAAAAGCCAAAGGATATCCGGTAGCCTTAGAGGCGAGAGCAGAGCTTCGGCTCAAACGAGCATTAACCTCAATCACACGATAGTCCTCGCTGGCGGGGTCGAAAGCATACTGCACGTTACACTCACCCACAATGCCAATGTGTCTTACAATCTTGATAGACAGAGCACGCAACTTGTGGTACTCAGAATTGGTCAGCGTTTGCGACGGAGCAATGACGATACTCTCACCGGTATGAATGCCCAGCGGGTCGAAGTTCTCCATGTTACACACTGTAATACAGTTGTCGAAACGGTCGCGAACCACCTCATACTCTATTTCTTTCCAGCCCTTCAAGCTCTTCTCCACCAACACCTGAGGGGAGAACGAGAATGCCTTTTCGCAGATTTTCTGCAACTCAGCGTCGTTGTTTGCGAATCCAGAACCCAGTCCGCCCAACGCATACGCAGCACGCACGATAACTGGATAGCCCAGATCGCTAGCGGCCTTCTGAGCCTGTTCCATGTTCTCGCAGGCCTCGCTCTTGATGGTTTTCACATCAATCTCATCGAGCTTCTCCACGAACAACTCGCGGTCCTCTGTGTCCATAATGGCCTGTACGGGCGTTCCGAGTACCTTAACGCCATACTTTTCCAAAATTCCTTGCTCATAGAGCTCCACACCACAGTTGAGGGCGGTCTGTCCACCAAAGCTCAAGAGAATACCATCGGGCTTCTCCTTTTGGATAACGCGCTCCACAAAATGGGGTTGAACGGGCAAATAATAGATATGGTCTGCCACACCTTCCGATGTCTGCACGGTAGCGATATTGGGGTTGATAAGAACCGTCTCCACGCCCTCTTCGCGCAAAGCTTTCAAGGCTTGTGAGCCTGAGTAGTCAAATTCGCCTGCCTCACCGATCTTCAGTGCACCTGAACCAAGGAGGAGGACTTTCTTTATGTTAGAATCCTTCATGAGATTTCAATATTACGTTAGTTGCTCAAGCATTCAATTCCTCAATAAACTTATCGAACATGAACATGGTGTCCACAGGGCCGCTGCAAGCCTCCGGATGGAACTGCGATGTGAACCAAGGGTTCGTCTTATGGCGAATACCCTCATTGCTGCCATCATTCATATTGACAAACAACTCCGACCATTCGCTGCCTAACGTCTTTCCATCCACAGCATAACCATGGTTCTGCGACGTGATATAGCACTTGTCCGTTCCCACCAGTCTCACAGGCTGGTTGTGGCTACGGTGACCATATTTCAGCTTATAGATGGTAGCGCCAGCTGCCTTGCTCAGCAATTGGTTACCCATGCAGATACCGCAGATAGGCTTACGGCTCATGCTCATTTGTTTCTTGATAACATCCACAGCCTCTTGGCACATGTCAGGGTCGCCAGGACCGTTACCGAGGAACAGACCATCGAAGTCCATGCCTGTATAATCGTAGTTCCAAGGCACACGCACCACCTCTACTCCACGCTCAATGAGGCAACGAATAATATTGGCTTTCACGCCGCAATCGACCAACACCACCTTTTTACCAGCTCCCTCATTGTAGCGGATGATCTCCTTGCACGACACCTTGTCGACAAAGTTGACGCCCTCGTAGTCGGCCTCCGGCACCTCTTCGTCATCGTCAAAAAGGATCTTTCCCATCATTACTCCATGCTCACGGAGCACTTTGGTCAGTTCGCGCGTATCAACGCCTGTAATGCCAGGCACATGTTCACGCTTCAACCAGTCGGACAAGCTCTCTACAGCATTCCAATGGCTGTATTCTTCACTGTAATCAGCGCATATCATGGCAGCCACATAAATCTTGTCGCTTTCCATGAAACTGGGCAACTTGTTGGCCTCCAACGTGAATGGAGGCACGCCATAGTTGCCTACCAAAGGAAAGGTGAACGTCAGGATCTGGCCAGCGTACGACGGATCCGTGAGCGACTCAGGGTATCCCATCATGGCCGTGTTGAACACCACTTCCCCAGCGACAGGCTTCTCATAGCCAAACGATTTGCCATGGAAGCGCGTCCCGTCTGATAGTACCAAGGTTACTTTCTTCATCTTCTATTGTTGTTTATCTTATTTTTTCTCAATCTACAAAATTACTCATTATATTCCTAAATCCACGTCAAGGAACTGGAAAAAGGCGTTACTTCCATACTCTTTCCACGTAATTGACAAACGCCTGGTTGCACAGACGCGTTCCTCCCGGCGTGGGAAAGTGTCCCGTGAAGTACCAATCGCCCTTATGGTTTGGTATGGCCGAATGCAGTCCATCGATGCTTTGGAACACAATTTCGATAGGTGTGGTCATGCCCTCTGGACGCAACATCTCAACAATCTTACAGTTGATTTCCTCGACTGTGAAAGGTTCGTACACGTCGCGCACACAGTTGCGCATCTCACCGACAGGCTTCTCCAACTCAGCCTTGCACGCCTCGTATGTATCCGTAATGACATGTTCCATACCTTTATCCTTCAGCAGGGCCACCGTGGCTTGGAACACGCAAAACTCCTCCAAGCGCGGCATGTCGATGCCATAGTAATCAGGATAGCGTATTTGTGGAGCCGAGCTTACCATAACAATCTTCTTGGGATGAAGACGATCGAGAATATGAAGGATGCTTTCCTTCAAAGTTGTGCCTCGAACGATGCTATCATCAATAATTACCAAGTTGTCGACACCCGGTTGGATACTGCCATACGCCACGTCATACACATGCGCTGCCAGGTCGTTACGCGCATTTCCCTCAGTAATGAACGTACGCAACTTAATATCCTTCCAGGCCACCTTTTCCGAGCGCACATAATCATGAAGGATATCCTCCAATTCCGCATGTGTCGGGATGCGTCCCAAAGCCTCAATCCTTTTGATTTTCTGCTCGTTTACATAGTGCTTGAAACCACGCAACAAACCATAGAACGCCACTTCCGCTGTGTTTGGAATGAACGAGAACACTGTATGCGCAATGTCATTATCGATGGTCTTCAGCACTTGAGGTGTCAACTGTTCGCCCAACTTCTTGCGCTCGTTGTAAATGTCCTGATCGGAACCTCTTGAGAAGTAAATGCGCTCAAAAGAGCATGCATAATCGCCTCTCTGTTCCAGGATGCGTTTCACAACAGCCTCTCCATTGCTGCGAACCAACAAAGCGCAGCCTGGTTGAAGTTCCTGTATATCCTCATATTCGAGGTCGAAAGTGGTTTGAAGCACGGGGCGCTCAGAAGCCAAGATGACAATTTCGTCATTCTTATAATAGAACGCAGGGCGAATTCCCCAAGGATCGCGCATAGAGAACATCTCACCGCTACCTGTCAGTCCGCACACCACATAACCTCCATCAAAATCGGCCATTGTGGTTTTCAGCACATTTTCCATCAGCACATGCTGATCTATATACTCTGTGATGGCATCGTTCTCCAGCCCTTTTTGCTGTGCCTCAACAAAGTTGCGCTCCACCTCTCGGTCGAGCCTGTGGCCCATGGCCTCCATCATGATGTAACTGTCGCTATATATGCGTGGACACTGCCCTTGCTTTATCAACTTTTGGAAGATATCCTCCACATTGGTCATGTTATAGTTTCCGCAAAGGCAAAGGTTCTTGGCCTTCCAGTTATTACGGCGTAAGAAAGGATGAACGTATTTCAATCCACTCTTTCCTGTGGTGGAATAACGAAGGTGGCCCATATAAAGCTCGCCGGCAAAAGGCATTTCCTGATAATCGAAATCGGTGCTGTCGCCGCAAAACCGACGAGCCTCTTCTATCTGCTTACGTGCCGATCCCATGATTTCGGTGATCGCGCTGGAACCTTCCGCCCGCTCACGAAACATATACTCATGACCAGGCTGCGTATGTAGCTTCACCGATGCTAATCCGGCACCCTCCTGTCCACGGTTGTGTTGTTTCTCCATCATGAGGTACAGTTTGTTCAAACCATACATCCATGTACCATATTTCTGCTGATAGTAGCTCAGCGGCTTAAGCAATCTGATCATGGCCACGCCACAATCCTCGTGAATGTTATTATCCATAATACCTTACAATAACAAGACTATCCTTTATAGTTATAAAAAAAGATTGAAATACAAGAAACTCCCCAAAGAAGGCTTTCTTCATATTTCAATCTTTTATATCATACTCAAAATATGTTTCTCACTACTAATTTCTCAACACATTGATTAACAACGACGCAAGCGAAGTTGCAATGCTAACGAACGAGAACCAAATCGTTGTGCTGCTACCAATAGCAGAGTTCTTGGCCTTTACCGAGTTAGGCTGAACATAAACGATGTCGTTCTGCTGGAGATAATAATAAGGAGAATTGATGATGTTTGCATCATTCAAGTTCAAACGGTGAGCCTGCTTCTCACCATTGGCATCCTCACGAATGAGAAGCACATTATCGCGCCGGCCATAAATGGTAAGGTCGCCAGCCTGAGCAATGGCCTCAATGATGCTCATCTTCTCAGTAGTAACAGGCTTCACACCCGGCGATGCCACCTCACCAGTCACCGTTACACGATAGCTAGCCATTCGAACTGTGACAATAGGATTCTCCTTCTCTGCAAGATAAGGCTTGACTTTGCTCTTCACCAATTCCTCGCAAGCCGTCTTGGTAAGGCCACCCACATGCAGCGTTCCAATGACCGGGAAGTTGATGTTGCCATCGTTGTCGACCAAATAGCCCTGCAACGACCCCACACCAGCCGTAGACAACTGTCCGCTGGTACCAACCGTGTTGCTCACCGTCAGGTTGAATGGAGCTGAAGCGGCTGGATTGGTGGTAATGACCGTGATGGTCAGCATGTCCTTAGGCATGATATGTGCATCATAAAGGCCACGCGAGGCTGCCAAACTGAGGGTGTCGATATTTTGAAAATAAGCGACTTTCTTAGACCCTGCACAACCGCCCATCATGATGATCACCGCCATCAAGATGAATGAGAGAAGTATTTTCTTCATATTAACAAAGTGACAATTAGCTCATTTAATCTTTTTGCAAAAGTACTATATATTTTCGAAAATCACAAGCAAATGGCTGAAAAAATAGATTGATTTTCATATGGGGTAAAAGAATCAAGAAACGCTCAGGCTATCAATATGACCAGAACAGACAGAGAGCTATATTCCAGAAGCTGTACACAAAATTAGAAAACCGCACATAGAGTTGCTTCTCCATGCGCGGTTTGATAAGCGAATTGCCTTAATAGAACTTGAAATAACGGCGTGCATTATTATACGAGATGTCCTCAACCATACGGGCCAAAGCTTCGTGGTCGTTGGGGAGCAATCCCCTCTCAACATCATTGCCCAACAGATTGCAGAGCAAGCGACGGAAATACTCGTGGCGCGGATAGCTTAGGAACGAGCGGCTATCCGTGAGCATTCCCACAAAACGCGACAGCAACCCGAGTACCGACAAGGCGTTCATCTGGCGCGTCATACCGTCGAGTTGGTCGTTAAACCACCAACCAGATCCAAACTGAATCTTTCCTGGTGTCACGCCATCCTGGAAATTACCCAACATGGTGGCTATCATTTCATTGGCGCATGGATTAAGCGTATATAATATGGTGCGCGTGAGCTTACCTTCCTCATTGAGTTCGTTGAGGAAATGGCTCATAGCGCGAGCAGTGTTAAACTCGCCTATAGAGTCGAAACCCGTATCAGGCCCCAACAGATTGAACATCTGTGTGTTATTGTCGCGAATAGCACCATAATGGTATTGCTGCGTCCAACCGGCATCACTATCCATCTCACCGCAAACCTTAAGGAAGGCGTGCTTATATTGGCGCACTTCCTGAGCTGAGAGTTGCTGGCCACGCATCGACTTCTCAAAGATTATCTCTATTTGCGAATCAGTGTAAGGCTCATCGTAGAACTCCTCAATACCATGGTCTGACAACTTGCATCCATTGGCCTCAAAGAACTCATGACGCTTTTTCAATGCGTCAACCATCAAGGCAAACGAATTGATTTCCATATCGCTCACCTCGCCCAACTTAGCCACATAATCAGAAAAGTCGGGTTTTTCGATGTTCATGGCCTTATCGGGTCGCCATGCTGGAATCATCTTGATTTCAAAGCCGCTATCGCGCGTAACCTTGTGCCAATGCAAATCATCTACGGGGTCATCAGTTGTGCACACACATTCCACATGATAACGTCGCATCAAGCCTCTGGCACTATACTCCGACTGTTTCAGTTTCTCATTGCACTCATCAAAAATTTCACGGGCCGTGCTGGGACTCAAGAGTTTATCAATGCCGAAGGCTGTCTTCAGTTCCAAATGGGTCCAATGATACAAGGGATTACGGAAGGTGTAAGGCACTGTCTCCGCCCACTTCTCAAACTTCTCCCAATCGGAGGTGTCGTTACCCGTGCAATATTTCTCAGCAACACCGTTAGTGCGCATGGCACGCCATTTGTAATGATCGCCTCCCAACCACAATTCAGTGATGCTTCGAAACTGATGGTCTTCGGCTACCATCTGCGGCACCAAATGACAATGATAGTCGATGATGGGCATCTTGGCCGCGTGATTGTGAAACAAATCCTGCGCGGTCGCGGTCTCCAGCAGGAAGTTTTCGTCCATAAATGCTTTCATTCTCGAAATAAGTTTGATTGTTTTTGATTTGTTGATGCAAAAATAGCATAAATCTTTGGAATATAAGGTCTTTTAGACTAATTTTGCAATAAATATATTAAGCCGATGAATAAAGTACTATTGATTTACACAGGAGGCACCATAGGCATGGGGCACAACCCTCTGACAGGGGCTTTGGAACCACTTGATTTCAACCACTTGGTTGAATCGATGCCTGAATTCCGCCAGATCAAGACCCAAATTGACGTTTACCAGTTTACGCCACCCATCGACTCGAGCGACATTTCACCTGAGCGATGGGCCAACTTGGTACGCATCATCTCGCGCAACTACAACAATTACGATGGTTTTGTCATCTTGCATGGAACCGACACCATGGCCTACACGGCATCGGCCTTATCGTTCATGTTGGGCAACCTCACCAAGCCCGTTATTCTCACGGGATCGCAACTTCCCATCGGACAGCTACGCACCGATGGCAAGGAGAACCTTGTTACCAGCATAGAACTGGCCGCCATGAAAAACGAGGAAGGCCACGCCATCATTCCGGAGGTCAGTGTTTATTTCAGTGGCCGACTGCTTCGCGGAAACCGCACCACGAAGATTAACGCCGACGGATTCTATGCTTTCGAGTCGTTCAACTATCCACACTTGTGCGATGCGGGCGTCAACTTCACGTTCCACACCCACAACATCCTTACACCCGACTTCAGCAAGCCCCTCTCTCCCCACATGGCCATGGAGAACAACGTGGTTGTGCTGAGCTTGTTCCCCGGCATACAGGAGAACATCATTAGAGGCGTGCTTACCCTGGAGAACCTTCGCGGCATTGTCATGCGGACGTTCGGAAGCGGCAACGCACCACAACAACCTTGGTTCCTCAACCTCTTGAAGAAAGCGGCTGAGCGCGGAGCCGTCATTGTGAACATCAGCCAATGCGTAGCAGGAACGGTTGAGATGAAACGATACGGGGCTGGCTATCAGTTGCAAGACATCGGCGTGGTATCGGGCTACGATTCCACCGTAGAGGCGGCCATTACAAAACTGATGTACCTGCAAGCCTGCTACACCGACACCAATCTCATCCGAAAGATGATGAACGAATCGATTGCAGGAGAAATAACTATCTAAAAACGCCCCAAAAACAGCGTAATCGCACACGCAAAACCTTTGTTACAACAGCCTCTACGTAAAGAGAGACTGCTGCGATATGCACTTGCCATCAACTCAACACATAACCCCCAATCGGACATTAGGCCAGGCTCTAACATTTCTGAATTGCGACCTAACGACCGATTGGGGACGTCACAATTCTTTCCTCCTATAGAAACTTGTGGCTAAGCAATACCATAAACGCAAAAAAGTCGCAAGGTTTTGCCTTGCGACTTATATATATGAGGTCAAGATAAATTATTTCTTGAAGAAATCCTTAACAGCCTCGTTAGGGACCATACGCTCATCGAAGACGTAAGCACCAGTCTTGGGGCTCTTCACCATCTTGATGACCTTTGAATATGCGCGACCATCCGTCTTACCTTCTTGGAGGGTAGCAACCGCTTTCTTTGCCATGGTGTGTTATTTTTAATTTTAACTAAACAATGGATTACTTAATCTCCTTGTGAACAGTCATCTTCTTCAAGATGGGATTGTACTTCTTGAGTTCCAGACGCTCGGGAGTATTCTTGCGATTCTTGGTGGTGATGTAACGGCTTGTTCCGGGCAGACCAGAGTTCTTCATCTCTGTGCACTCCAGAATAACCTGCACTCTATTACCCTTAGCTTTCTTTGCCATGATGATTAATCTCCTATAACTTTAATGTCCTTCCAATCGCAATAACCCTTGGCAACAGCCTGTTTCAGGGCAGCATCAAGACCTACTTTATTAATGAGACGAAGACCAGCAGCACTGATCTTGAGTGAAATCCAGCAACCCTCTTCTACATAGTAGAATTTCTTGCTGAAAAGGTTAACGTCAAAGCTGCGCTTTGTGCGATGCTTTGAGTGAGACACATTGCAACCAATCTGTGCCTTCTTACCTGTGATCTGACAAATCTTAGACATTGCTATTCTTTGTTTTTGATTTCGATTTTGATACTTATTCCAAACAGAGTGCAAAATTATATAAAAAGATTTAGATGACAAAGAAATACTCCAACGAATATTGCTTTTTAAGCATTTTTTTATTTTTTCGACACCCGAACTGGGGGTTTTAGCCTCAAAACAAGGACAACTGGCTTATTTTACGTGGGTTAGCCAAGGTTTTAACTTATCAAGGGAAACCAAGGCCTTAACCCCAGCTCATGTACCCCCACACTTCGTTAAATTTGCTGGCGCATCCTTCCCCCCTCAAATTTTTCATCCACCACCACACAACATACGCGCCATTGCAACGTTTCTTATATGAACTTGGTTATCAAAACCACCCTCAGAAACAACACCATGAAAAAGATTTGTATGACCCTGGCAGCCGTGTGCTATGCTCTTAGCGTGTGCGCACAGGATAACAAACGTATCGCTCCCAACACACTATCTGAAGGCGACCTGCTTTTTTGTGTGGCTGAGAGCGACAACAACATCACCGATGTAACCACCGGACTTGAAGGCAAGCGTATCGACCATGTAGCCATTTTCCACCGAAAAGACGGCCAGGGCTTTGCCCTTGAGGCCATCCACAAGGGGGTATGCCTCTCCCCTATCGACAGTTTTATGACAAGGCGGCAAAACGTCATGGTAGCGCAGCTCAAAGACACCATGGGGGTGGCTTGTTCGGTGGAACGGGCCTTGCGATTCATTGGAACGCCTTACGATTTCAATTTCATGCCATCCGACAGCGCCATGTATTGCAGCGAACTGGTGCAAAAGTGTTATAAGACAAAGGAAGGCAACTTGGTGTTCAAGCCTATTCCTATGTCGTTTCACGATAAGACTGGCGCTATCACCCCTTATTGGAAGGATTATTATGGACGCCAAGGGCTGAGGGTGCCCGAAGGCGAGCCAGGCAGCAATCCTGGGGATTTATCAAGAAGCGACAAGATTTTCATCTTGGGTGAGTTGCGGAAAAATCTGTAGACTCACCCTTCCACGCAAAAAAAATGCCAACAAACTATAGTGAAAACTACACGTTTCTTTTGAGCGAGAAAAATATTGGGCGCAAATACGCGATTCTCAGAACATCCACATAAAGCACTATCAATCAGCATCTTACAACTTAAACAACACTTTCTGCGCTCAAACATTCACATTCCATACCATGAAACATGCCTAATCGAGATGCGAAAGACCATCTTTCGCAACGCGAAACATGCCCAGACGAGACGCGAAACATGCCCGATCGCAAGTCGAAACATACCAAACGGTGAATGGGGCGCCACTCACAGACAACGCAATACTGCAAAAACAACTTTTTCGCTTTCTATTTTGCCGGAAATGTCCAACAAACTTTATGGCAAAAAATCCTGACCATAGTCACCACCCCGGTATCCATCAAAAACGGAAATGGCTAAGCTTTCACATTTAAGAAAAGCAAAGGGTGCCTCGTAAATAGACAAAACATCGCCTTATTTACCAGACACCCACATATTTACAAGTTGATGTTCACTGCCACGCCGGCCATTACCCACGCCCCAGGCTGGGGAATGTTGCCGAAGTCGTAATATTTCTTGGCGAACACGTTGTTTGCCTCAACATAAGCCTTATATGAACGATCGTTCCAAGCCAAACGCAGGTCAGTTACAGCGTAGGGTTGATACTCCTTCACTGCGGCGTTGCCGGAAGCATCGGTAGTGGTGAACTTACCCTCGCGCTTTTGGAAACGGTATTTCACCGTCAGGTCGAGATTATGCCAAAGGTTCAGGTCGAGATTGGCGATAACCTTATGCCGCAGATACTCCAACGTGGAACGGCTTTGTATGGTGGCAGGCTCATCCTTGTCCTGATAAAGGTAGGTGTATTGCAGGGCAAACTGCTTAACGACACGCTGCGACGGGATAAGACGCAGGACGTTTAGCCTGAGTTGCGCCTCTACGCCAATTGTGTTTATCTTGGTGAAGTTTACCGATTTCCACACGGCATCCTCCCCCTCGCTGCTATCCCATATCCAGTCGATCATGTTCTTACAACGGTTGTGGAAAACGCTTGCGCTGGCCGAAATGGCTGAACTTAGATATTTCACTCCGCCCTCGAAAGCCTGCAATTCCTCGGGCTTGAGATGCTTGTCGGCCTTATGTCCGCCTACGGAATAATAAAGTTCAGTTGCCGAAGGCATACGCAGCGACGTATTGTAAGACGCGTACAACTTTACGTGTTCGCCTATGCGATAACTGATGTCGACACCCGGGTAGACACGCATATTCATATTGCTCCATGAGTTTTTCACCGCCACAAGACCCGCCGACAACGTAAACCGCTCGAGCAGGATATTGTGTTCCAAGGCGAAACTGATGTTGGTACGGTTGAGACCATTGGTGTAGTCGCGGTCGGTCTTATGAACATGCTTGGGGTTGTCGAGTGGCTCGCCAAGTGTGGTGCTCACAAGGTCTTCGTTACGCAACTCCGCCGAGAAGGCAGTGCGTCCGAGCTTCCAATCGAAATAGGAATTGAGATTCACGCCATAAACATCGGTACGGTGGTAATTGTAAGCCACACCATACGAAAGTCCTTCGGGCTTAACACCGTCAAGTCCACGGAAATACTCAAAACGGTCCATGTTCCTGTTCCAATACATAGACGGTTTGAAGTGGAACATGCCACGCTTCGTCTCCGCCTGCACGGCTGTGTAGGTTTTGAAGGTGTGCTCAAACTGGTCGTCAGAACCGGTTCCATAGAAAGTATTGGACCCAAAGTCGCGACTGCTAAGCCCGGCATGCCAACCCACTTTTATATCACTATCCTCATAGCCACCCTGATAGAAAGCCTTGCCACCATAAAAATCAGCATTGAGCTTTCCTGCATTGTTGCGGCTATAACCATCGGAACGCGTGTAACTGCCCGACACGCGATTTGTCCATTTTCCAGACGTAATGTTGAGCGATGCTCCACCATTGAGGTAGCCATAACTTCCGCCATCAATATGGGCGGAAACATTGTTCGTCTTCTCCGTCTTCGTAACAATGTTGATGGCACCGAGCAACGAAGAGGTGCCAAACACTCTTCCAGCAGGTCCTTCGAGCACTTCTATTCGCTCTATGTCGGCCACATCAACTGGGAAATCGAAGGCGTTGTGCCCTGTCTGCGGGTCACAAATATTAACACCATTGAGCAGAACTGTGATTTGCTCATAATTGCCGCCTCGGATGCTGATATCGGTCTGCGCGCCAATGGGACCACGCTGTCTAACATCCACACTGGCGATGTATTTCAGCAAATCGTTAACACTTTGCACTGGCGCACATTGAATTTCTTTGTTGTCCAGTACAGTTACCATTCTCGCCGCCTGACTTCTCGTCAACGGTGCGCGTGAGCCTGTTACGCTCACTTCGTTTAGCATCACCTCGCGCTGGGTGGAAAGGGTGTCTGGGCGAAGTTCCTTGGTGCTCACTCCCTCAGCCTTGGCATGAGAGACTGTGGCAACGCTCAAGGTGCCCACAAGAACCACCTTACCCAAGCAGGCGAAGAGTGCATAGCCTTTGTTAGAGAAGCGTTTAAACTTCATCGGCTCGCACAATGCCATGGGTTTGTTGTACATAAATATGAAATAATAAATAAAAAAACGAGTGCAAAGGTACGAATTCTAAACCACACCCCCTTGCTTTTCTTTGAGAAATGCAATACATATGGATATCTTTAGCCTAAAACATGATGGCTTTGCCAACAAATATTGTACCTTTGCAATACCAAGACGTTTAAAACAAAAAACCATGAAATTCATTGCTATCATCCCAGCGCGCTACGCTTCTACGCGTTTTCCTGGAAAGCCATTGGCTTTATTAGGCGGGAAACCCGTCATTCAGCGAGTTTACGAACAGGTGACACGGGAAATACCTGAGGCATGGGTAGCCACCGACGACGAGCGTATCAAGGAGGCCGTGGAATCATTCGGCGGAAAAGCCATCATGACCAGCCCTAACCACAAGAGCGGCACCGACCGCATAGAGGAAGCGGCCGAGAAGATCAGCACCGATGCCGATGTCATTGTGAACATACAGGGTGACGAGCCGTTTATACAAGCGTCACAAATCAAAACGGTATGCCAACAATTCGACGACGCCTCCACGCAGATTGCCACCATCGGAAAACCATTTGCCGACATGGAGAGTGTGGACAACCCCAACTCGCCCAAAATTGTAACCGATGTCAATGGATTCGCACTATATTTCTCAAGGTCTGTAATTCCATTTGTGCGTGGCAAGGAGCATGAAACATGGCTTAGCGAGTTCCCGTTCCTAAAGCATTTAGGCATCTATGCTTACCGACGTGAAGTGCTTCGGCAAATCACCCAACTTCCACAATCGTCATTGGAGAAGGCGGAAAGCCTGGAGCAGCTGCGCTGGCTGCAAAACGGCTATCGCATACGAGTGGGTGTGACCCATGTGGAAACAGTTGGAATCGACACGCCCGCAGACTTGAAGCGAGCTGAACTCTTCCTCAAAGAAATTAACCAAAACTCATAAACGAAAAAGAGAACCCTATAGTTGGGTCCTCTTTTTCTTTTATCTTTATATTTTATCTCAACTTCTTCACTTGTGCCATCGGCCTTATCCTGCAAATACGGCAAAGCGAAAAGGCTTCAACCTACAATGTCATTATAGAAAGCTAAAGGCATGGGGCCTTACGCATTCCTCATCTCATTAAGAAGGTCCTTCTGGCGTTGCGAGAGATTAGTTGGCAACTTCACGTTATAGGTAATTATCAAATCGCCAAACGTACCGTCACCTCGGTCATAGCCCTTGCCACGCACACGGACTTTAGTGCCATTCTGCGTTTCGGGCTTAATCTTCAGTTTCAGCTTGCCTCCATTACTCAATTGGATAATGATCTGACCGCCCAACAATGCAGTATAAAGGTCAAGATTAACCGTAGCATTCATCTCACCTGTACTCTGGCGCGCTGTTGAACGTGAACGGGACGAGCCGCCCATTCCACCAAAGAGATCCTGGAAGAAACTAGAGAAACCTCCTCCACCGCCAAACCCAGAAAAATCGAAGCCCTCAAACGGAGATCCACCGCCTGCGCTTGACCAATGATAACCGCCACCACCACCTTGCTGGTTAAAGGCATCAGCCGATTTCCAATTCTCGCCATATTGGTCGTATTTCTTGCGTTTCTCAGGATCGCCAATAACCTCGTAGGCCTCTGTCAAAGCCTGGAACTTAGCCTTGGCCTTAGGGTCATCTGGATGAAGATCAGGATGGAACTGCTTAGCGCGCTTGCGATAAGCCTCACGAACATCTTTTTGTGGAATGTTCTTATCTACTCCTAAAATTTTATAGTAATCAATGAATGCCATAATTAGTACCTCCAGTTCTATCTTATATACACTACAAGTCATAGCAAAACATGTGCCACAAACTTGAATTTTCAATAGCAAACAGCAAAAAAGAATAGCCAAAGCCGACCATAATCCAAATCACAATATACAAAAAAATGCCGAACCCAATAGGATTCGACATTCTTTGTTACGTTAGACTATGTCTATTATGCCTCTGCAGGAGCCTCCTCAGCGGTGGCCTCGGCAGCCTCGGCAGCCTTGGCGGCCTCAGCCTCAGCCTTTGCTGCAGCCTCGGCAGCCTTCTTCTCAGCCACCTTCTTAGCAATAGTCTCATTGATCTTCTTCTCAGCCTCGAGCTCCTTAGAAGCAGCATCCTGCTTAGCCTTAGCTACGCTGTTGCGAACAGCCTCGAACTTCTGGTCCTTAGCGCTCTTCCAAGCCTCGAACTTCTGCTGGCAAGCGGCCTCGTCGAAGGCACCCTTCTTGACACCACCCTTCAAGTGCTTCATCATGTAGACACCTTCGGCCTTCAGGATGTTGCGGACAGTATCAGTGGGCTGTGCGCCATTCTCGACCCAATAAAGGGCGCGCTCGAAATTCAAATCTACAGTAGCAGGATTGGTGTTAGGGTTGTAAGTACCAATCTTCTCAGTAAATTTACCATCACGTGGTGCTCTTGCGTCAGCGATAACAATGCGATAGAAAGCATAAGCCTTGTGACCGCCACGCTGCAATCTGATTTTTGTTGCCATTTTGTTTAAATACTTTTAAATTAGGTTTGAATTATGCTACCAACTCGTAATAGCGGATGCAAAGGTACAAACATTTCAACGAACCTACGACTTTTTCTTCGAGAAGAATAAGTAAATTAAGTTTTATTAAGAAAGAACGGCTACTATAAGAACTAACGATTGAACATAAAAAAAAGCGCAAGGCTATTAACCTTGCGCTTGAATATTTAATGTAAGATGTCAACTATTAGAAGAAGAGATAACGATTATCCACAACCTTCGCATTGACATACAACTCGTTCATATAGTTGCCTGCATACTGCATAGCCTTCTGGCGAAGCTTCATCTCCTGCTGCTGCTCATTGTATGTAGCAGCGTTCTTAGCACGCTTCACTACCTGGAACTGGTAAACACCAGCCAAGCCCTTTACGGGATGAGAGCAGAAAGCACCTGCCTTTGTAGCAGAAACAGCACCACTCAGAGCGGGCTCGCTTGCGCCAGTAGCCTGAACGAAGACAGGAGCAGCGAAGGTAACCTGGTTAACAGTGGAGATCTGGGCACCCTTGGCCTTAGCTGCGGCGATGCTCGTAGCCCCCTTTGCCTTAGCCATCAACTGCTCGGCTTTCTTATCTCGGATAACCTCCTGCTTGACAATCTCCTTAACCTGAGCATCATCGAGACCACGATAGCCTACAGGATGAATCTTATCGAGAATGACAATCAAGAGATGGTCGCCATTGTTACCACACTCGTACATCTTAGAAACATCGTTCTCGTTAGCGTCGAAGAGCCATTTCATAGCATCGCGTGTTGAGCGAATGCCCACCAAATTGTGCTGGGTAGTTGCGATATCCTTTGCTTCCTGCACGCGATAGCCACTCTTTGCGGCGTTCTTGGCAATAGCGTCTGCTGTCTGGTTAGCACTTGCGAATGAGCTGAACTTATTGAAAATAGCTCCACGGGTTTCCTTAGAATAGTCGATGGTCTTCTTTACCACAGCTGCGGTATACTTATCAACCATATTCTTTCGATCAAGTACCTGAACGATCATATTACCCTGTGTCATCTCAATATTCTTCACTTCCTTCACACCAGAAGTGAGCAACGTGTTAAGATAGTTCTTCGTATCCTTATCCATCGTGTTAGAAGACTCGTACATGCGAGAGGTGAGCCACTGCTCCTGACCTTCCTGACCATACTTCTTAGCAATGGCTGCAAAGTCGGCACCAGCATTCAAAGCATTGACAATGGAATCGGCACGTGTGTGAGCCTCTTCTGCTGTGGTGCCACCAACCTGAATGGCGCGGAACTGGACAGAATCGGGAAGCTGCTGCTTAGCAACCAGCTTGATGACGTTCAGAGTATTGTCTTGCGCGTTAGCAACTGGACCGTAGGTCTGACCAACAGACATAGAGTCCAAACGAGCAGCAACATCCATGGGATAAGCACCCTTAGTAAGGGGAAGACCCAAATATGCTACCGACGAAGTAGACTTACGAACAACTTCTGTGGGGTCAGCTGCCTCTGCCAATTCAGCGGCATAACCTTTGAACTCCTTCATGAGCTCAGCACGGTCTGCAGCAGATGCTGTAATCTGAACGTCAACATAACGAATATCGCGAGTCTCAACAAACTGTTGGAAACGTGGCTTCAGTTCATCGTACTTAGCCTTCAAGTCACTATCAGAAACCTTAACCTGAGAATCAGAAATTTTCGAGTAAGGATAAGCAGCCAACTGGATCTGGCTTTCCTCTGTCTCATCATTGAAACTCATCTTGGCCTCAACAGGGTTCGACAAGAAGCAGTGAGCCAAAAGACCATTGTACTTCTGAATGAGAAGCTGCTGACGAAGTGACTTCTCGATGAACACCCAATACTTATAAACCGTCTGCATCTGCTCTGCCACCTGAGGATTCATGTTGGCCTGAGCGCCCTTATACTGAGCTAAGAACTGCTTGAGCTGATTTGCATCGAAACGACCCGTCTGACGGTTCACGAAAGGAGTAGAAAGAAGCATCTGGTTAGTTCCCTGATTGAGAACATCCTGCATCTCTTGGTCAGTAACAGTGAGACCCAGCTTCTTGCACTCATTTTCCACGATCTTGTACTGAATGTAGTTCTGCCACACCTGATCGCGAACCTGGTTCATTTGGTCGTCGTTGAGGTTTTCCTGGCCCTGCATCTTCATGGCCTGCTGAACCTCTTCTACGAGCTTGGCGAATTCCTCATAATTGATTTTTTCACCTAACACTTCACCGATCTGCTGGCGTTGGTTGTTGCGAGTCGACTCGCAAGAACGGAAAGCCTCCTCGGCAATAAAAGCAAAAAGGCCCAAGCCGATAATAACTATCAGCGTAATGCCTCTGCTTCTGATTTTTCCTAATGCTGCCATTTGTTTTTATTGTTTTATTTTATTGTTTTTATTCTCGTAAGGTTTATGGTTGCCCTCTGCATAACAAAAAGCGTACAAATTTACTAATTATTTAGCAAACACGGCAACTTTTCACCAAGAAAATGAATGATATAGCGCTTTTAACGTGACTGTTACAGCGTCATGTGTCGATGTGTAAGCGTACGAGTTCTATTTTCGTCATAGTGTTCTTGATGATCTTGAAGTTGAATTTCCCAATCTTCACGTCTTCGTTCAACTTCGGGAAACTGCGATATTCATGCAGAATCAAACCACCCAACGTCATATACTCATCGCCCTCAGGAAGATTCACGTCGAACATTTCGTTGATCTTGTCGATCTCCAAGCGTGCCGAAAGAAGGTAATCACCATCCTCCAATTGTTTAGCCACGTAATTATCCGTATCGTGCTCATCCTGAATGTCACCGAAAATTTCCTCCACAATATCTTCCAATGAAACGATGCCGCTGGTACCACCAAACTCATCGACAACAACACCCAAACTCTTTTTCTGTTGCAAGAAGATTTTCATCAATCGCTGTGCAGGCATGGTCTCAGGCACAAATGGTAATGTGCGAACATTATCTTGCCAACGCTTCGGGTTATGGAACATCTCCGAACTATGAATGTAGCCCGTTATATGGTCAATGTCTGACTTATAAACAATAATTTTGGAATTACCGCTTTCCACAAACTTCTGCTTTAACTGTTCCAAAGTGCAGTCATCCATATCAACCGCATTGATTTCCGTTCGAGGAATCATACAGTCACGCACCTTCGTATCAGGGAAATCGAGGGCGTTTTGAAAGATCTTCACCTCATTATCAACAGCCTCGTCGTTTGGAGCGCTGTCGATGGATGATTGCACAAGATAATCGAGGTCGACCTTTGTAAAGCCTTCCCCGTCATCCTCATCGGTCACCTTGATACCAAACATACGCAACTGTAAACGCGAAAGGAATGTGGCGAACTTGCTAATAGGCCACAAAATGACGTAAAAGACAAAAGCCAAAGGAGCAAAAAGAGCGAGTAACAGATTAGGGCTGCTCTTGAAAAATGTCTTAGGCAAGAACTCGCCTGTGAACAGCACAACGATAGTGGAAAACACCGTATCAAGAATGACACGCGTAGCAGGATCGAAAGGCTTAAACAATGTGTTGTCGAAAATATCGGCAAACAGAATACCATAGATGACAAGTACTATGTTATTGCCCACCAACATCGTTGACACAAAACCATTAGGGTGACGATAAAAGAACGAGATAAGCCTTTGCGAAATGCCGTTTTTCTCCTTATCCATCTCCGCCAACATTCTGTTGCTGGAAACGAAAGCAATCTCCATGCCCGAGAAAAAGGCACTGAAGACCATCGTTACAAGGATTTCTATAATCAGTGATATATCAACTGTCTGTTCCAAAATAGTAGCGTTAGAATTATATTGTTACGATACAGCCATTTATTATGATTGCCCCTTAAAAGGGATTTCTTTGTTAAGCCACGCCAATTAATTGTTGCGATATGGCAACATCTGTCCACGCTGCTTCATCAACAAGGAATCCTGCGACTTTCGAGCCGAGTCGGTAGTCGACTGCCCTGAGCCACCAACGTCTTCCCTATCGAACGAACCCTTAGAGTTTGACACATAGTACTTAGACATCCTTTCATCAGAGCGGAAATAGGTACCCTGTAACGTGCGTTCTGGAGTGACAAGACGCGAGAAGGTATAAGAATACAATTCCTGCCTAATTTCATCCCAAAACAACTGCTCACTGGAAAAGCGCAAGCCATCCTTAGTCAATATGCGCACACGAGAGCGAAGCTCCCAAAGCCTCTGCTGATCATAATAATATGCCGTGTCGCACTGGATATAAGCCTCTACATGGAATTTCTCATCAAACTGTTCCAGGAAGAGTCCCTTGTCGAAATACCACCGAGAGGGCTTTTTGTTCTGATTGACTTCCCAGCGTTCGGTCACAATACGATACTTAATGACACCCGAATCGGAAATCAGCGTGTTAACTCCATAACTTACCATCATAGGCACAGAATCGCGATCACTAATCGCGCCCGCCGTATGCTCCACAGGTTGATCGCACGAGGTCAGCACAAACGACACCACCCATGGTAAAGCCAAGAGGCAAAACAATTTCTGTTTAAACAGTCCTCTCATCATGATTGCAGACAAACGATTACTTCACCTTCCACTTTGCGAACCAACGCTCATTGAACGTCAGGCCGACATTAATACGGAACGTATTGTCAGTAATGTAGTTCTTAGCTGTCTGTTGAACCCATTGGCAACTAATATTAAGGATGGAACGGTTATTCCACTTGTTGACAATCGGAAAGCCAAAACCAATGCTGGCACTCATTTCTTTGGGGCCATCCTGCCCATTAATAATATAATAAGGTGTGGCATATGACACTCCTGCACGATAATGAACACGCTGCAAGAACCTCATTCCATACTCTTGAGGGCATATCTCAGCACCCAGAGTAAACTTATGACGGTCTTTGTAGAAGCCGGCTTTCATCGAATAATCGTTCATAGTAGCCCCCGATGTCTCATAAAAAGGTGTCTTTACACTGCCCCACTTCTGAAGAGTATAGTCAAGGCCCACCTTGATGGCATTGTTATGGTCATACATCAAGCCGGCTCCGTAAGTTGTCGGAAGTTCGAGTTCCAAATCAGCCTGTCCAACCTTTGGGAAACGGGTTGTGTCTGCAACGCCAGTCTGTGCATTGTTAGAAATAATCTCCATAGTAGGCTTACCGCCAATCTTATGCCCCAAGCCATAAGTGAGACCCAATGTCAGTTGGTCCTTCTTTGTCAAACGGGCCGTATATTGCAATCCGAAATCGACCTTGTAGCTTCTCACATCAGCCATGTAGTTCTTGGTCAACGAGTTGGCGTAGCCATCGCTATAACTATTCACGACGGTCTTCGTGTACTCTCCGTAGATGTAACTTCCATTAACACCAACCGACAAACCTCTCACGGGTTGCCATCCAACACCAAGATAAACCTGATGGATGCCGCCATTTCCACTATAGCTATTAGTAGCCACAGTGTTGTTATCGTCTCCCACCTTTTGAGTCAACGAATAAGAATAGCCCACATTCGTGAACGGAATCAATCCAAAGCTAACACCCACATGTTTGAAAGCCCTAAAGCCCGCGACAACATATTCAAAATCCGCATTTTGCGCGTTCTTCTTGTTGCCACCTTCCTTAAAGTTCGTCAACTGCCCGCTCAAACCAGCGTCAAAGATAAAAGTAAGGCTGTCTAATGCCGAATAAGAAGCCGGGTTGGAAAAGTTGATTTGGTTATGCTCATGAAAGCCGAGCCCCAATCCGTTCATTCCACGATTGAATCCTGCCGTCTGGTCGGATAATATGCCCAGTCCATACTGGCTATAGGGAGAATTTGTGCCACTTTGGGCATAAGCGCCACCACAGAACATGGCCATCACAACAGCTGCCGATATATGTTTTCTCTTCATAAAAAGTACGGATCAAGTCCTTTTTCTTTCACGTTATTTATAATTCAACTGCAAAAGTATTGAAAAAAAACGATATAAAAGCAGGTTAAGTGAAAATAATAAGGTATTTTTGCATCATGAAACGTTTCAAAGACTTTTTCATAACTATTTGTTTGGTCGTTTTAAGTTCGTTAACAACCTACGCACAAACGCAAGTCACCAACGAATCGGCGCGACAAACAGCAGCCGACGACATCACCATTAGCCTGCTCACTTGCTCGCCAGGAAGTCAGGTATGGAGTTTGTATGGGCACACCGCCATCCGTTTCCAAGACCCAGCCCACGACGTGGACTTGGCTATCAATTACGGCATGTTCAACTTCAACCAAAAGAATTTTATCGCTCGGTTTGTATTCGGGATTACCGACTACGAAATGGGCATCGAACCTTTTGCGTTTTTCCTGCAGGAATATGCACGTAATGGGCGTGGCGTAATTGGCCAACGCCTCAATCTAACAACAAAGGAAAAAGAAGCTATTGCCGATGCACTAAACAACAACTACAAGCCGGCGAACCGCGTTTACAGATACAATTATTTTTACGACAACTGCACCACCCGAGCACGCGACATTCTTGTCAACAACATAGACGGGCGTGTGACATATGACACCAACGACGCAGTATCCCCGTCCTATCGTCAGATGACACATCAATGGACGGGAAAACACCGATGGTCGCAAATGGGCAACGACCTGCTTTTAGGTGTTAAGGCAGACGCGCACACTACTCGCACGCAACAGCAATTTCTACCCGACACGCTTCGCAAAGACTTCGACCACGCCGTGATAGTAGCCCCCAATGGCACACACCGCCTATTGGTCGACTCCACCTACACTGTGCTGCAGCCTTACCCCTCCTATACAGATACGAGCAACGACATATGGGACGACATCAGTCCAATCATGATTTTCAGCACAATAGCACTGCTGATATTCGTGTTGGCATTGCTGGAACTCAAACGAAAAAAGCCATTTTGGTTTATCGACGCCACACTATTGACAACCGACGGATTGGCAGGTTTGATCTTGTTCGCCATGGTTTTTTCGCAACACCCTACAGTAAATCTCAACTTACAGATATTGCTCCTGAACCCATTGTCTATCATATTCGTCTATTCCATTATACGTCAGCAGATTAAAGGACTATGTCACTGGTATTGGAAAGTACTTTTAGCATGCTTGGTTTTATTCCTTTTAGGCAATATTTTTCAGGATTATGCAGAGGGCATGAACATTTTGGCATTAACTTTGATGGTAAGATGTATTATCAATATAAAAACATTACGCACAAAAGGCAAGCAACCCGCATGAGATACATAGCAATTTTACTCGCAGCACTCACCACAGCCGAGATGCAAGCTTTCCAGCTTGCACCGCGATTGGTCGTGAATGTCACCATTGACCAGTTGCGCACTGATTATATGGAAGCCTTCGCCCCACTCTATTCGCAAGGCGGCTTCCGCCGAATGCTCAACGAGGGACTTGTCTACGACGGAGCCAGCTATCCATTTTCTCCCGTCGACAAAGCGTCTGCAACCGCATCGTTATCCACAGGCACTTTCCCGTTTTATAATGGCATTATCAGCAGCCGATGGCTCGACCGTGAGACCCTGCACCCCGTGTTTTGCGTTGACGATTCAAGATATTTCACTTCGGCCGACCGACTCAAGACATCAACCATTGGCGACGAGTTAAAAGTCAATTCCAATGGCGCTGCAATCGTATATTCGTTTGCGGCCGATCGCGAATCTGCCATTTTGTCAGGCGGACATGCAGCCAACGGTGCTTTTTGGATGGACAAAAATGGCGAATGGCAAGGGTCTTCGTATTACAGCAACACTTTGCCAGAATGGGTTAGGGCACATAACCGCTTGCACCCCAAACACCCCACCAACACCAGTTTTACTAACAATGACGTCATTGACGCATCCCTAAACGCCATCACACAGACTGCCATGGGAAGGGACGACGTATCTGACATGCTGTTTGTCAATCTCTCTGCCACAAAGGCCGACAAGACCCCTGTGACACATTGGCAGACAGAGATGGAGAGCGTCTATATGCAACTCGACAAGTCATTAGAGCGACTTATAAGCGGTGTCGAGAAACAGATAAGTCTTGACAGGGTGCTCTTTGTTGTCACCTCTACAGGTTACACCGACGAGACGGCCACCAATGTAACCCAATATCGCATTCCGACAGGCACGTTCTACATAAACCGTACTGCCTCACTGCTCAATATGTACCTAAGTGCCATCTATGGCCAAGGCCGATACGTGGAGCAGTGTTACGGCAACCAGATGTACCTGAACCATAAGCTCATCGAGCAAAAGCGTGTAGGCATGTCGGAAATGCTAACCCGCAGCCAAGAGTTCCTTATGCAAAACGCAGGCGTAGCGGACGTCTACACCAGCGAGAGATTGTTGGCGGGCAACAACGACATCATTAAGATCCGCAATGGCTTCAACGCAACTCTCAGTGGCGATATCATTATCGATGTAGCCCCTGGATGGAAATTGCTCAACGAAGACACTCAAGAAACATTCACGAGCCGCGCAGGCTTTGTGCCATTCCCCATCATCTTCATGGGTTCAGAGGTTGCTCCCCAGCGCGTACCAACAGCTGTCACTACCGATCGCATTGCCCCAACGGTAGCCAAGGCCATCCGCATACGAGCTCCGAACGCATGCACATCGGCACCTTTGTTTTGACCATTTCCTCGTTAACAATACTCTGTTAATTCTAACGTAATCGTTTGAAAATGAAGGAGTTAATTAA
>NZ_JAHKBE010000079.1 GCF_018789675.1 Hallella faecis | reverse complement strand
AGTAAAGAATCCGTGAAAAGACCCATCCGTGCGCATCGGTGCAATCCGTGTTTTTGATAAAGGCACCCCGCATGGCCATTGCGCAATTGTTAGTGCCCACCGCCTACGGCGATGGTCTCTGGGGTCTACAGAACACGGATATCACCGATGCGCACGGATCAATCATCACGAATCTGTTAATTCTTTCTTTTTTGATGGCCCTCTGGGCCTGTGGATCTTAAACGGATTTTCCGCATACCAAGAATATGTGACGCTCTGTTCATCCCTGTCAAACGAAGCGGGCTGAAAAGTCATGGTAGCGCATAGCCCTGTCAATCCAAGCGGGCTGAAAGCCCAATGACCTCCATAGCCCAGGGCAAGCGAAGCGATACCCTGGGTAAACCGCCACACCATATCACACCACGCCCTGCAAGGGCAAAAGTAAATATAACACGCTCTGTTTCAGCACTTTTGCCCTTACAGGGCGTAAGCTCAACGGCACATTATACCCAGGGCGTCGCTTCGCTTGCCGCTGGGCTATGAACTTCTGCCCCTTTGGGGCGTGCCCATTAAAACGCGCCCTCATAGAAAGGTTCTCCGCATGTGGTAAATTCCTGTTCTGTCAACTTGTGCTCAATCAGCCACAGGCATAACTTATTGTCTTTGCCCCGATAATGATAGCCACGCTTTCGACCTGTGCGCAATTGGAACGTGATAATATCTCCTGCCGATTGCTGTCAGGAAGGAAGCAGTATATAGAGAAAGGTGGGAAGCTCGGACGCAAGGTAGGCTCTGTAAAAACGGAAGAACAGATGAAAGCCGAATATAGGGAAGTAATAAGTCTGCTTCGCAAGGGATATTCCATTCGGGATGTGGCAAAGTTGTGTGGTAAAGGGGTAAGTACCGTGCAACGAGTGAAGCGATTACTAAAAGTACAATCATCGCAATAATACTATTGATTTTACGTTCTTCCCCCAAAAAGGGGTTGTGCAATAGCGGCTTAAAGGCTAAAAGCACTACCTTTGTACCCAATATAACAACAATACGTTTAAGGTCACAATTTGTGATCTCAAAAATAAAGATAGAAATATGGCAAACAACATAGATAAAAAAGAATCGGTCGCAAATTGCGACCAGTCCAAAATAGATGTTACAAAATGCGACAACCATGAACTCGCAGGTAATATCGAACCTCTAATAAAAGTAATTAGAGGGCAACAAGTTATGCTTGATAAAGATTTAGCAATGCTATATGGGGTAGAAGTTAAAGTTCTGAATCAGGCTGTTAAACGCAATGTTGAACGCTTCCCTAATGACTTTCGGTTTCAATTGACAAAGGAAGAATGTTTAAGGTCACAAATTGTGACCTTAAACGGAAAACAAGGTCAACACCTCAAATATATGCCGTATGCTTTTACTGAGCAAGGCGTGGCAATGCTTAGTAGTGTTCTCCGTTCACAAACAGCTATTGAGGTCAATATTCAGATTATGCGAGCCTTTGTTTCCATGCGTCATTTTATGGTGAACAATGCTTCTGTTTTTAGTCGTTTGGAAACAATAGAATATCACCAGTTGGAAATTTTACAGCACCAACAAGATACAGATAAACACTTGCAAGAATCCGACAAGCGCATAGACGAGGTGTTTCGCAGATTGGACGAGGGCAACGCAAAGCCGAAACAAGGTGTGTTCTACAATGGTCAAATTTATGATGCCTATACTTTCGTGTCCGACTTGATTAAGAGTGCGAAGAAGCGTATTGTCCTTATCGACAACTATGTTGACGAGACTGTACTGACCTTGCTCGATAAAAGAGAAAACGATGTGTCTGCCGTAATCTATACCCAGCAAATAAGCCGTCAGTTCCAACTCGACATAGACCGTCATAATGCTCAATATGCACCGATTGATGTTGAAACATTCCGTTTGTCACATGACCGCTTCCTTTGTATAGACGATGATGTGTATCATATAGGAGCATCCATAAAGGACTTGGGCAAGAAGTGGTTTGGCTTCTCTAAGATGGAGATACTTACACCAGATGAATTGGTGGAACGAATCAACAAAGGGTAATACACTACAATACGTATAGCAGAACATTCTCGTTTGTGGATTGTTTTTCGTACTTTTGAATAACATAGAAAAAGATAAAATATGGCCAACAAGATATTTCTTTTAGGATTATTTCTGCTTTCTGTTGCCAACGTGAAAGCTCAAACTCTGACGCAAACGGATTCGCTCACCATGGAGACCATGTTGCACAATCTTCCGGAAGTGATGGTAAAAGGTTCTCGCCCCATTGTCAAGGCAGAGCGGGGTATGCTGTCGTACAATATGCCGCTACTCCTAAAACAATTGCCTGCCGACAACGCTTACGAGGCATTGACACGCATACCTGGTGTCAGCGATGCCACAGGCAGCATATCCTTCTCTGGCAATGAAGTAACGTTGATTATCAACGGACAAGCCACCACATTGACGCAAGAGCAACTTACTGAACGCTTGAAGGCAATGCCTGCCGCACAGTTGGCAAAAGCCGAGGTGATGCTGTCTGCCCCTGCTCGCTATCATGTGCGTGGCATGGCTATCAACATCGTTACGAAAGACTACGCCGGTACCAATCAGCTATCAGGACAGATCATTGGTGGCATGCGGCAAAACAAATACGCCAATGAGTTTGGTAATTTATATCTTTCCTTGCAAAGGGGCAAGTTTGGACTTGACGCACAATATAAATATGTAAACGGCAATTCATACGGTGAATCTTCACGCATAGCCAATCATCCGCTTGGCAACAATCGTGTTTATTATAATGACGAAACAGGACAGAAGTCGTTTGGTATTACACACGACTACCGGCTGGGGATGAATTATGCTTTCAGTAAGAACCATCGTCTCGACGTTGCCTATACAGGACACTGGGACAAGACGTGCTCAAACAGCAACACCACAGGATCGAGCATTAGTGGAATGCATCATGACAGTCATGAGTATCTGCACAATGTGGATGTTAACTACTCGCTTCCTTTCGGACTCACCCTTAACGGTTCGTACACCTACTATCGCACGCGTCAGCTACAAGCCCTCGACGGCACGATGCATACGGATGAAAGCATGTCGGAAACAGAACGCAATCTGACAAGCGGCAGTGAGCAGACCATCAACGAATGGATGTTCACAGCCGACCAAACCCATTCGTTGGCACACGGCTGGGGATTGTCGTATGGTGTGAAAGGGCAATTCACAAGCAACAAGAGTTATCAGACCACAATAGATAAGGATGGAACCATCCAGCCCAATGGGACAAGTAGCGTGGACAACAATGAGCGGATATGGAACATATATGCTGGTTTCAGCAAGCAGATAAACAAGGCCCTTAGTCTTGAAGCATCCGTTGCCGCCGAGCAATACCACTCTCCGATATGGGATAAATGGCGCGTGTATCCTACGCTCAATGCTTTGTGGAACGTCAACGATAACCATTTGCTCAATCTATCATTCAGCTCCAATTCGGAGTTCCCGAGTTATTGGTCGACCATGAGTAACGTTTTCTATTCTTCAACATACTCAGAGATACATGGCAATCCCGATTTGAAACCCTTCGCTTATTATAACGTCAACCTGATGTGGCAGATAAAGCGACGTTATACGCTGATGGCTTTTGCAAGTCTGAAGCCCGACTATTTCGTACAGTTGCCATATCAGACCACAGAACGCATGGCTGTGATAATGAAGGAAACCAACTTCGATTATTCCAATAGTTATGGATTGCAGGCGTCAGTCATATTCAATGCAGGCAAATGGCTCAATGGCAATGTGTTTGCTGTAGGAACCTACAAGCACGACAAGAGCAGTAATTTCTTCGACTTGCCATTCAATCGCAAGAAACTCTCTGTTATACTTGGAGGTACAGCATCTGTAAAACTATGCAACACTCAAGACTTGCGCCTCATACTCAACCCTTTCTTTCAGTCGAAAGCCATACAAGGAGTCTACGACATAAGTCCTATCTTTAGTATGGATGCCAAACTGCAATGGACATCGCATGACGGAAAATGGGGATTACGCATCAATGGCAACAACATCTTCAACAACCTATACGACACCCGCTCCGTGCAAGGCAACCAAGACTACCGTATGAAGGTTAACTACAACTGGGCATCTGTCACCTTCGCAGTTATCTATAAGTTTGGTGGCTACAAGGAGAAGACGGTCAAGGAGGTAGATACCTCGCGCATGGGACACTGAGGATGGTATAACTTTTAGCATGTAAATATAGAAACAAAAAGTGCATCACCAAGAAGTTCAAGTCTCTTGGAAAATTGGGAAGAAAAAGAAGTATAGGCTATAAAAGGCAAAAGGATGTGGTGACTCCACATCACCCCATCCTCAGCTTACTTGTCAATGTATGATGCGACAAGATAAACAATCGAAAAGACCGTATAAAGGAAACAAGTATAAAAACAATAAAAAATTATGAGAAAGTTATTGACGTTTGTGCTTTTGTCTATCATTGTCTATGGCTGTAGTAGTGATGATAATGTTATTTCATCATTATGCTTTGAAAAAGAATATTACGAAAAGCCATTATTAGAAAACTCGCAAGAAATTGTTTTTAGTGGAGGAAGCGATAATCTCTCAATCGAAGTGTCAGATGATGATGTATTAGAGGCCACAATAAGTAATGGGAAAATAAAAATAAAGACAAAGAAGAAGGGCTTTGTTTTTCTTGTTGTGAAAGATAATATGGATAATACAAGCGTTACTATCAGGATTAAAGTAGTGGACCGTTATTTAAGTTTGCGATTAGCTAATCCCATTCCGAACAATTCATATTATAAAAAAGGAGATTGTCTGTTTTTAGTTAATGACGAAAATAGGTCTTTTTACTTATGTGATGAATCTTGTAGCTTAAAAGAAACAGGAAATTACACACTGTTTATGGATAATTCAGCTTTTTCCCTTTCTTTATTTTCTGCCGAAAACATCTTTTTATATGACATATCGAATAGTTCATATTCTTTCCTATGGTCCGCAATTCCTATTTACTTAGGTTTTTCATGGATAAATGAAGAGATCGTAAATAATTCACGAGCAGCTTCACCTGTAGGCATGACTGCTGTAGAGAGAGGCACAGGTAATGTGTATTATTTTTATTTAGATACTACTGAAATACCTTATGGTATATTAAAATAGGAAACAGCAGACCATCAATGTGAAATTACATAAGGTCAAAAGGATGATAATAAGATTTCTGAAATCAAGAGGTTTTGACTATAATACAGTTCCAATTCCCGATTATGTAATAAAGAGAGAAAAGGATATTTATCCATCAATGTGGCAGGATTATCTCAGTAAGTATTAATTTGCTCATATTATGTCATAATAGACATTGCTGAAAAATCCGTGGAGGAAAATTTGACCTCCACGGATTTTTCAGCAATCATAGAAATGGCGAGTGAGGATTTCTTTGTTTTCCTTGGCAATAAAGCTATCAAGGGCTTTTGTAACAGCGTCCGCTTTATCGGTGGCTTTTACAGATAACTACTCCATTCCATAATACACCTTCTTGTACCAGCTTGCCCAATCGGGTAAATACTTGGCGGCTGCATTAACCAAAGAGTCCGACTTGAAGTCAAAGAACTTATGAGAGTGCTTTGTGAGTTCGCGATATTCATTCATGGTTTTGTCGAGGAACGTATTTTCAGGATGGGTTACAACGGAGAAAAAGACATCAGCGAATAGCGCACGGTTTTCAAGTTCTAAAGCAAGCATCTGGTTCCTCCAAAGTTGGTTCATGCCACCTCTAAATGGACACCCAGTTCCCTTATAGCTACCATTGAAAAACAATGATTGGGCATCCATGATATTCCAGTAATAATAGCCACAATGCTTGTGATAATAGCACTTCTCGTGGTCATTCAACAAATCTGCCATACTACAAGTGGTGCAGTTAGCCTTCTCCGATTTAGAAATGCCCTTTGAGCGATAACCTCCGCAGGTGGTAAATTCCTGTTCTGTCAACTTGTGCTCAATCAGCCATAGGCATAACTTATTGTCTTTGTCTCGATATGCAATAGCAACATCAGAGTCAGTCCCTGCATGAGGACTATGGTCACCAAGCAGTCCTTTTGAGCCCTCTAATGAAGATTCCCAGTATTCAAAGCAATATCCTTTCCGTAATTGCTCTCTGTCGATGTGGGCGAATCCTTTTGGTGCAACTCCAGAGGCTAAGAGTATCTGTTCTGCTTGCTCGCTTTCAAGGATAGGAACAAACAGGTTGATGCATGCTGTCTGTGAACTTGCGACATGTGCTGATGCCGCAAGATGGGGCTTGTAGGCAAAACGGCTTGCTTGAATATCTGCCACCACAGGCTTTATGCCAGCATATAACATAGAAGGAAGTTTTTCTTCACAATATGGTTTGGGGAACAAGCAATCGTGTTCTACACCATGTGATGAGATACCCTTTTCTACGATTCCAAGATTTTCCTTCTTATATCTTATCAACTGAGAGTACACTTTCTTCTTAAAATCTTCGTAAGTCATGAGTTGTTAATTATTTTAGGTTTATTATTGTTGGATTATTTATCAGATTGTACCTGCTATCCACCACACAGGCATTGCTATATATAACATTCCCTATCGTTGCCGTACCATAAGCGTCATGCTCGTGACCAAACAAATGGCAGGTAGGATGTAAAACTTTCAGGTGTTCCGCAAGGGCTGCATTGCCTCTATGCTCAGGACCTTTTCCGTAGTCAGCGATGTCGCATATTCCTTTTGGGGGCATGTGCGTGACCAAGACATCTATATCGTCTGGAATATTTCGGATTAACATGTCCAGTTTGCCATCCATACAGTCTTCCATGAACATCGGTATGCCATAAAACTTCATGCCATCTATCACAACGCTGTTGCTGTTGAGGTAGTGAACGTTTTTGGAGAGTCCGCCAATAGGGTCTGCCCCATACATACACATATCATGGTTGCCAGCAATGAAAACCTTGTGCTCATAAGGTAAGTTACAGAACCAATTCATGAAGTCATACGCTTCCTCTTCACTTCCTGCAAAAGTAAAGTCACCGCTATGCACTATGACATCCGCTTCGGGCAATGACCTCAAATTCTTGTGCTGGCCATGTGTGTCAGACAAATGCAATATTTTCATGTTCAACGCAAACTTAGATACATTTCAATTTCTTGATACATACTTCCTGTTGATACAGGCGTGCCAAAAGTCTGTTCTACCTCCTTTTTATATCTGCTACGATTCCCTTTGTCTCTAAAGGGTCATCGCATTCAATCGTGTATTCCATAATGTCATCAAAGGCATTATGAACACACGTTCTCTGTTGATAGGAAAGTTGCCTTCTGTCGTACCTGGTGTTGATAGTATAATATAAAAACGAATGATGAGCAAAAGTACACACAGGTTTTCGTCGTTTTAACACAACATTAACATATAGGAATGGAGCATGTGATGGCGAAAACGGAGCATGCCAACTTAGATATTCGTGTTTTTGATAAAAGCAACCCGAATGGCATCTGTGCTTATTTGTGCGATCCGTGGGCGAATAAAAATTTTAGCGCATTGTGCGCTTAGTTGTCGCCCACAGATCCCGCAGATTTCCACAGAT
>NZ_JAHKBE010000078.1 GCF_018789675.1 Hallella faecis | reverse complement strand
TTCTTCTGCAAATGTGAGATGTTGAGAATTGTCAAAGATGTGTATAAAGGGTAGGCCGTTGCCCTCGGGTGCATAGAGGTCGAGCAGGGCCACGTGTGCATCGGTGGCGGTGATGGTTCCCTCGGTGATGCTATTAGTCACATCGGCCTTGTTGGCCAGCACGAGGTAATAGTTCTCCTTGCCGTCGACACCTGATGCCGAGGCGGGATAATAGGCGCCGAGCACCACATTGCTGAGTGTTTGCGGGGTGGTGTCTACAGCCTTCAGGGGCAGGCCGAAGGCGCGCTTCTTGACGAGCGACAGGGAGGTGCGTTTCTTGACGAGCTGCTGTGCGGTGGCGGGCAAGCAGGCCACAGCCACGAGAAGCGTAATGATGAGTAGAGATTTCTTCATAAATAAATGGTTTTGTGGAAGGCTACGCTTGGCGTAACGTCTTACTTTCTAATAACTTTAAAGGAGCGGTCGTTCTCCAGGCGGAGCACGTAGACACCCGGCTTACACTTGGCGAGGCTCACCGTAACGGCACCGTTGGCGGTGGGGCGCGTGGTGAGGAGCTGACCGTCGAGGCTGTAGAGCTGGGCCACGCGGGCCTTGGTGCCCGTCACACGCACGTGGGTGTTGTCGGTGTAGGTCAGCGTGAAGTTGGCCTTCTCCAGTTTCTCAACGCCCAAGGTCACGGTGTCGACCTTCTCAAAATGATACTCGGTCACGTCCGACAGGTTGTAGTCGGTGTTGACACTGGCTGAGGTTACCGTAAACTTGCCGTCGGCCAACGTAAGGTGGGATGGTCGTCGAGCACAAAGAGTTCGGTGGTTTCATCAGCCATCTTCAGTACAAGCACGTCAATGACTTTGTCGCCGTCGGCTGCACGTGCAACCATCGGCGCCATCATCATCAATCCGAGCAGTACTTGCAGGATTCTGATTCTCATAAATGATGCTGTAATTTTGATATTAACGTATGATTTTTGTTAGTGAATACTGGCTTGCGTAGGATGGGGCACCCTCACCGGTGCCCCCATAACCTTTACTATGAGAGCGCCCTGATAGCTCCGAGGGTGTCTCGTATGTGTATCCTGAAAAACGAAACTCTCGATAATGATCTCCGAAGAAATCTTTCTTGAAATCTTGTAATTGCGTTTAATATGCACGCAAAAGTAATACATTTGAATGAATATCGAAAACTTTTAAGTTGTTTTTTTGTATCAAAATGCGGTTTTTGCTTTCGTTTCACAATTAACAGACGTATTTTATTTACGAACCAACATAAATAATGTGTTTTAAGGTACGGTTTTTCGTTCGGCTTCACTTAGGATTTCTTTTCCCTCTTGTCGCACCCTCGCACGCTCGCTACGCACCCTCTCCACCTTCTCTATGTATTCTTGACCTCTCATGGACAGACAAGAAGGAGTGTGCCTCCGGTCAGCGCCACGCCTTATTATGTAGTCATCCCATGCCAGTGGGGAATTGGGGAAATGGACATTCCCCACCTTTTTGGGGAATTTTTCCACACTCGTTCCACACTTTCCCCAACGCTTGATATGCGTGCCAAAATATGCAACCCGTTGATAACCAGTATTTTGAAATATTTCTTCCGAGTTTGGCACGCAGCTTGCATTATGTTAAGCGAACACAGTTCACAAACGGTGACACAGTTCACCAAACAACAGTCAACAATAATAAAACAATTAAAAAATAACGATTATGAAAAAGATGTTTTTCGCAGTAGCAGCTGCATTTGTGATGGTTTCAGTGAGCAACGTTTTCGCTAACGGTAGCGCCCAGATGGACAACGCCGGCATGGCTCAGGTGAACGACACGGTCGACACCACCGTTGTAGCCCCCGCTATTCCCGCCGATAGCACCGCTGCTCCTTCCGACAGCGCGGCCCAGCCCGTAGGTCCTGCCACACCCGAGGCCAGCATGGCCGTAGCCCCCACGGTCCCCGCCGACACGGTGGTAACGCCCGCCACTCCTGAGGAGCCCGCCACCCCCGCTACACCGGCTGCCCCTGCCGACAGCACCGCCAAGCCGGTAGCCGACTCGACCAACGTGGCCTAATACACACAATGAAGATTTGAGAAAGCATGATTAAGTCCCTACGTAGACTCAGTCCAAATCGTCATTAGACCGAAAAATCTGAGAAGACAGTGATGTTTGGTTTCTTTTCAACCCTTGTCAGCGTTTCTTTCGGCATCTTGCTTCCATTCGCGTTTCGCCATAGCCCGCTATGCCTTCAACGCTCATGTAGCAACCTGCTCGAAACAAACACTAACAAGAATTGAAATCTAACGACAGATTTGGATTAAAATAGGTGATAGTTAAGTAAGTTAAAAAGTTGATTCAGGTTTCAGAGGCCCCGTCTGCGATGGTTCGTAGCGGGGTTTTTTCATTTCAATGTTTGCCCAAACGAATGAATTGGCGTAATTTTGCAGAAACAATCATAGCATCATGAAAACGAGTGTTCCCATCAAGGTGGCCATAGGCTATGCCATTATCATCGCCATCTTCACCATGGCCGCATGGATGGTCTATGCCAATACGCGAACCTTCATGCGCATTAACCAAACCGAACGGGCGTTTATGCAACGGCGCGACGTCATCGACAGTTTGGTGTATAGTTTCATGCAGATGAACAACAAGGAGCGCGCCATCAGTTTGGGCGACACCGACCAGTGGGACGATTTCGACCGCTCGCTTCACCGCACCATAGCCCTTTCCGAGCGATTGCAAGAGGTGCTTGCCGACTCTACGCAAGACCAGAAGATCGATTCGCTACAACTCCTGCTGCGCATGAAACGCGAGAACACGCTTCTCATCATGCAACTCATGGCCCAAAACGAGGGCAACCGCTTCCTGGCCGAAAAGGTGAACAGTTTGCACAAGGGCGCCGACTCGGTGATGATCCATCCCAAGGCGGCAAAGGTGAAAGACAACAAGGTGACGGTTTACGAGGTGGTGAAGAGCCGAAAGGGATTCTTCGCCCGACTGGCCGACGCCTTCAAGCGACAACATGCCGACACGGTGAGCGTGAAGCACAACCACACCCAGGAGAACGACACTACCAAACAAAGCATCGATATAGCGCACGATGTGGCCAATGTGCTTTCTGACATAGCCCAGAAAGACGACCTGCAGAAGCGGCAGCGCCGCCAGAGACTGGCGGCACGCGAACGCCAACAGCAGCTTGTGAGCATACAGATAGCCGACCAAACCGAACAATTGCTGCGCGACATTCGTAGCGATGAGCACAACGCCAAGGAGGCAGCGTTTGAGCACGACATAGAGGCGCGACACGCCGTCATGGCCAAGGTTGTGCTGCTGGCGTTGGTGTCGCTCCTATCGGCCTTGGTGCTGGTCTACTTCGTTTGGCGCGATGTGAAACGCGAGCAGCGCGACCGCCAAAGGCTCAAGGCGGCCAAGGACGAAACCGAACGGCTCATGGCGCAGCGCGAACGACTGATGCTCACCATCACCCACGACATCAAGGCGCCCGCCGCCTCGATCTCAGGATTCATCCAACTGCTTGACGAGCGCATGCGTGGCGATGCCAAGTCGGCCTCCTATGTGCAAAACATCGGTCAGTCGGCCACCCATCTGCTCCACCTCGTCACCGCCCTGCTCGATTACCATCGGCTGGAGAGCGGCAACGTGGAGACGCATCCCGTGACCTTTAGCGCAGCCCGCCTTGTGAGCGAATGTGCCGACAGCATACGCCCGCAAGCCGAGGCCAAGGGCCTGCGGGTGGTGTGCCACGTGGAGGGATGCACCCAGGAGTGGTTGCGTGGCGACGCCTTCCGCATCAAGCAGATCGTTGACAATCTGGTGAGCAACGCCTTTAAGTACACCGCCGAGGGCAGCATCACCATCAAGGCGGCCACAAGCAGCGATCGCCTCACCATCTCGGTGACCGACACGGGGTTGGGCATGACCGAGGAGGAGACGCGCCGGGTGTTTAACGCCTTCGCCCGGCTCACCGAGGCGCAGGGCATTGAGGGTGTGGGACTGGGCCTCTCCATCGTGAAGGAACTGACCTCCTTGCTCCATGGCGACATTCAGGTGACATCGCAAAAGGGCAAGGGCACCACCTTCCGACTGACGCTCCCCATAGAGCCTGTGGCCCATGGCGATGCGCCTTCCGTGTCCCCCAGTGTGCCGTCGGCCGGTTCGTCGTTGCCCGACAGCCATGCCAAGGACACGCCCGCCGTTCCTTCACACCTTCTCATCCTCGACGACGACAAGCTGCAACGGCAGTTGGTGGCCGAAATGGTGGGCCGCTTGTCGCCCACCGGTTGGCGCGTCACCGCTTATCGCTATGTGGCTGAGGCCATTCAGCAGATACGGCAGGCGCCACCCGCCGTGTGTCTCATCGACATCGAGATGCCCGAGATGAACGGCATGCAGGTGGCGCGTCTCATTGGCCGGAAGCCCGGCATGCGCCTCATTGCCATGACCGCCCACGACGCCAGCATCATGCCCCGACTTAAGGAGGCAGGGTTCGACGCTTGCCTGTTCAAGCCCATCAGGATGGAGCAGTTGGCCAAGGAACTGAATGTTCCTGTTCCCACCGACCTACCGCAGGCCGCTAAGCCGTCATCCCCGTCCTACGACCTCTCGCCCCTCACGGCCTTCGCCTCGGGCGACGAGGAAGCCGAGCGCGAGATATTGGGAAGCTTTAAGCACGAGTTGGATGCCTATCTCGGCATCCTGGAGGAGGCCCTGGCCACGCTCAACCGCAAGCAAGCCGCCCACGTGGGTCACAAGGCGTTGCCTGTGTTGACGCTGATTGGCGCCCAGTGTGTGCCGCAGTTGCAGGCGTTGTCGCCCGAACATATCAACGAATTGGCAGATGAGGAAATGAAAAACGCCATTCACTCCATCATCGAAGACATGAGGCGAATGGCGAAACAGGTAGGCGACGTGTGCTGATCGTTACAACCACGCCACCACGGTGGGCGTGAGCAGGGCGGTGAAAATGCCGTTGAGGGTGAGGCCCAAACTGGCGTAGGCGCCCACAAACTCGTCGCGCTCCATGGCCACCGAGGTGCCCACGGCATGCGAGGCGGCACCGATCGACAGGCCCTTGGCGGCAGGATTGTGGATGTGGCCCACCGACATGATCTTGAATCCGGCCACACCACCGATCAGTCCGGTGATCACCACGATGGCTGCCGTGAGCGACGGTATGCCGCCCAGTGCCTGCGACACCTCCATGGCGATCGGCGTGGTGACCGACTTGCTGGCCAGCGACGCCACGACGGCGTCGGAAGCGCCCAGCAGGCGGGCCGTGACCACCACACTCACGATGCCCACCATGCAGCCCATCATCTGCGAGGCCAGGATCGGAACGATTTCTTTCTTGATCTGCGACAACTGCAAATAAAGCGGCACACCCAAGGCCACCACGGCGGGTTTCAACCAGAAATCGATGAGCTTGGCGCTCTCGTGATAGGTGTCGTAGGGAATGTGGCACGCCGTGAGAAACAAGATGATGAGTCCGATGGCGAACAATATGGGGTTCAGAAGGATCGATCCCGTCTTGCGTTGCAGCATCTTGCACCCTTGGTAAATGCCGAAGGTAAGCGCAAGCAGAAAGTATTGGTTGGTCAGAATGCCCTTAATCATGATGGTTGTGTTTGTCGGCTATCTTGTCCTTAATCTTATGGGTTATCTTCTTCTCGCCCTTGGCCACCACCTGATGGGTCTGTCCAGTGACGAGCAACACCAGGGCTGTGCTTACCACGGTGGCACCAACGATGGGCACCAGCTCCGCCTTGATGAGGTTGAAATGGAGCATCAGCGCTACGCCAGGCGGCACAAAGAAGAAACCGAGGTTGGCTATCAGAAAATCGGTAAGGCCCCTTACCCATTCCAGTTTGATGACCTTGAGTTTCAACAGCAGGGTAAGCAACAGCATACCGATGATGCTCGAAGGTAGTTTTACGCCTGTGAGTTTGGTCACCAACTCACCCAGCGCCATGCATCCGAAGAGGATGAAACATTGTCTGACCATAATGTCGTTGTTGGTTTTGTTGTCCTGTAAGCAATCTCTTTTGCGCTGCCCTTTGGCAGTAGGTTCATGCTAATTGGGTGCAAAGGTACAAATAATATAAGGAATAGGGCATAAAGGTGATAGAAAAAACAATCGTTTGCATGTAGGATTGATATGTCACCTATGCAGTTGTCTATAAGTTTGGTGGCTACAAGGAGAGAACAGTGAATGAAGTGGATACCTCACGCATGTGACACTAATAATAAGATAATCAGTCTTTTAAACATCCTATAGGAATTACATACACCCCATCCTCACGTCGTATAGCATACTTTGTTGTACCAGTAAGAATCATCAGAAAGGATGGCGCTTTCATTTTTGTGGTGTCTATTTTAGAAGCAAGGAGTTTCAGATTCTTCGCCCCTTCTTCTATATTTTTCTCCCCGCCTAATTTTATCTCTATCAGTCCATAACTTCCATTTCTCAAATGCAAGACAGCGTCACACTCCAGTCCTTTACTGTCACGATAATGATAAATCGTGCCTTCCAAAGCATCTGCATATACCCTCAAATCTCTGACGCACATCGACTCAAAGAACAATCCCATTGTACTGAGGTCGTTTATAAGGTCATTGGGGCCGATACCCAATGCAGCAACTCCGATAGAAGGATCAGAGAAATAACGAGTTTCTGAACTTCTTATTGCTGTTTTGCTTCGCAAGTTTGGATTCCAAGCAAGAGAATCTTCTAATACAAATATCTTTTTCAATGCGTCCAAATATGAAGCTATAGTAAGACGGTTTGCAGAAACAGTGTCATTGCTCTCAATATCAGCACAAATAGTATTGACAGATATCTGTGCACATTGATTTCTTGCTATAGAGCGAAGAATTCTTTTTGTTCGCTCTGCGTCGCGACGAACATTGTCAACACGGGATACGTCATTGTTGACAACAGCCTCATAATACCTGTACGCCATGTCCAATGCCACATCTTTATTTATTGTAGTAGCTCTAGGCCAACCTCCACGACAAATCAGCCATGCTATAGAGTCTATATTAAGATTGTTAGTTCCGAAAATATCAACATCGGGCTTAATGAACAAATCATTCAAGCTGACTTCGCCAGTAGATTCCCCAGATTCATAAAGACTCATTGTTCTCATTGTCAGCCATGCAAACCTACCTGTGCCAGAATGGTGTATTTTGTCCGTATCGGCAGGAACGGCAGAGCCAGTAAATATAAACTGACCTTCTTCATCTCTGTGATCAACTTCAAAACGTGCTGCATCCCACAATTGTGGAGCCAGTTGCCATTCGTCAATCAAGCGTGGCGTCGCACCAACAAGCAGTTTCTTAGGAGACAGACTTGCCAATTCTATGTTTTGATCCATATATTCAGGGTCATCCATATATACGACACTTTTAGCCTGTTGTTCGGCTGTTGTGGTTTTGCCACACCATTTTGGCCCTTGTATCAGAACTGCGCCAACTCCCATAAGCCTGCGACTTAACATTTTATCGGCAATACGAGGTCTATATTGTTTCATTTACTTTGTCTATTATGATTACCGAAGCAAAGTTACTAAAAATCCATTGAAAATGAATGGTTTAAAAGTATTATTATACCAAATGTCCCAAATTCGTTATACCAAATGTTCCAAATTCGTTATACCAAATGTTCCAAATATCAGGATAACAAAATATAATATATATAGAATATACAAATATCGGTCAAGCAAGGAGCAATCATTCATTGGTTTGCCTTTGCTTGACCGATATTTTATTTTATGAAACCTCAAGGAAGACTATTCCTTATTGGAGTTTCTGATTTAGGGAAGACGGGCTGAATTATCGTGCAAACCGAATG
>NZ_JAHKBE010000077.1 GCF_018789675.1 Hallella faecis | reverse complement strand
GCCATGAGAACTTGTTCTCTAATGGCCGAGTGCAGCCTATCTTATGCAAAGATACAATAAAAATATAGAGAAATTGCGAAGTGGAGAGGGAAAACAACCGGAAAGCACATGAGTTTACCCCGCAAAGGGCGAATGTTGTATCGAAGAAAGGGCAAGGTGAAAGATCAGATGTGGAAATTGGAACCCGATGCCTATGGCGGAGCATCCAACATGCTTAAGAGTAGCGTTATAGAAATATAAAAAGGGAAGCTGATTGCTCAACTTCCCTTTTTATCGGTCGGGATTACTGGACTCGAACCAGCGACCTCGCGCCCCCCAGACGTGTGCGCTACCAACTGCGCTAAATCCCGTTCCTTATTTGCGATTGCAAAGGTACGCACTTTTGTTGGAACCTCCAAATATTTAGGCAACTTTTTGCAAAAAAAGTGTTATCTTCTCCTATTCTGTCATAAAATCTTTTGAAAATCAAGATAAAATGGCTAACTTTGTCAATACAACATATAAATAAGGAGATAAACTATGAGAATCAAAATATCAGCCCCAAGCCAACTGTCGGCTTCCATTAAGTTGCCCGCCTCAAAAAGCATCAGCAACAGAGCGTTAATCATACACGCCCTCTCGGGAGGCAACATGATGCCCGACAACCTATCCGTTTGCGACGACACGGATGTGGTGGTGCAGGCCTTGGAAACCATGCCCCACACCATCAACATCAAGGCGGCAGGCACAGCCATGCGCTTTCTTACCGCTTACCTGTCGGTGAGGGAAGGCGAGCACGTCATAACAGGCACCGAGCGCATGAAGCACCGCCCCATCGGCGTTTTGGTAGATGCCATGCGCACCTTGGGCGCCGACATTCGCTATGTGGAGGAAGAAGGCTTTCCCCCACTCCACATCAACGGCAAGACGCTTTGGGGCGGACAGGTCTGCATCCCTGGCGACATAAGCTCCCAATACGTATCCGCCTTGCTGCTCATCGGTCCGGTGCTTAAGAACGGCTTGGAGCTGCAACTCTCGGGCAACATCATCTCAAGGCCTTACATCGACTTGACCCTTTGGCTCATGCGTGAATTTGGCGCGAACGCCGATTGGGCGTCGGGCGACACCATTGTGGTAAAGCCGCAACCCTACTGCCAACGTCGGTTCCTCATAGAGAACGATTGGAGCGCAGCCAGCTATTGGTATGAGATGGTGGCTCTTTATGAGCGCGACATGGCCAAGGTGAGGCTTGGCGGACTCATGGACGCCTCGAAGCAAGGCGACTCGTGCGTAAAGCACATCTACTCGCTCCTGGGCGTAAAGACGCAGTTTAGCGACCACGAGGAAGGAAAGCCCACCCTCGTCACCATCACTCCACGAATGGGACCGGTGAGAAAGATCGACTTCGACTTCAACAACTGTCCCGACCTGGCGCAAACGGTCGTGGTAACGTGTTGCGCCCTTGACATACCGTTCCACTTCAAAGGATTGACGAGCTTGAAGATCAAGGAAACCGACCGCATAGAAGCCTTGAAGCGCGAACTGCGCAAGGTGGGCTACATCGTTCGTAGCGCCAACGACAGCGAGCTCATTTGGGACGGAACAAAATGCGAGCCCAGCATGGAACCTATCGACACCTACGAGGATCATCGCATGGCCATGGCCTTCGCGCCACTCGCCATCAAATTCCCCGGATTGGCCATCAACAACCCCGAGGTGGTCTCCAAGTCGTACCCCACATTCTGGGACGACCTCAAGTCGGCTGGCTTCACAATCGAAGAGATAACAGACTAAGCAACACCCCCACGTCACCTTATTATATAGCACCTGCATGCCATATCTTATCATCGGCCTTGTTGCATTAGGCTTGCTCACGGCCCTGTCCACTTGGTTTGCCCAACGAAAAGGCACCAACGAAGAGCCCCCCATCACAACCCACGGCGACTGCTCATCGTGCAACGGCAACGACACCCGTTGCGAACAAGCGTGCATGATGGAGGCGGCAACGAAAGACATAGAGTATTTCGACGACGAGGAGCTCGACGAATACAAAGGGCGCCCCTCCGACCAATACACCGACGAGGAAACCGAGCAGTTTGCCGAAGTGCTCGAAACGCTGCAACCCCAAGAGGTGAAGCCCTGGGGAAGGAGCCTCGTGCTGAGAGGCATCAACATGCCAAACGGCATAAAAGATGAGTTTGCCACCCTTGCCGAAGGTTTTTAGGCGAAAGAAAGCAATAAATAGCGCGCAACACTCGTTATCAACACGTTGAGAATGAAACGATACATACACCTGCTACTGGCCATCACGGGCGTGATGGTCATCACAGCATGTTCCACCGAGAAGAATACTGCAAAATCTCGGTGGTGGCAGGCGTTCAACACCCGATACAACACCTACTACAATGGCACTTTGGCCTACATCGACGGTTCATTGGCCAAAGAAACCGGCAACAAGGATAATTTCACGGAGATTATCCCCCTTTATACCGTTAGCAACAAAGCCAGCAGGGAGTTGGGAAAGGGCGAGTTTGACAAGGCCATCGAGAAAGCCGAAAAAGCCATAAAGTTGCATAGCATCAAGCGCAAGCCCGAATGGACCAAGAACCGCCGCAAGACGGAGAAAGACTTGGAGTGGCTCAACCGCAAAGAATACAACCCCTTCCTGTGGAAGGCTTGGATGCTCATGGGACGTTCCCAGTTTTTCCAAGGCGACTTTGATGGTGCGGCGTCCACGTTCAACTACATGAGCCGCCTCTATGCCACCCAACCGGCCATCTACGGCCGCGCACGCGCTTGGTTGGCCAAGTGCTACATAGAAAACGATTTCCTCTACGACGCCGAGGATATCATAAGGAACATGCAACGCGACAGCCTGCATTGGAGAGCGCGCAAGGAGTGGGACTACACCTACGCCGACTACTACATCCACACGGCCAACTACGCCAAGGCCATTCCCTATCTCCGCAACGTCATCAAGCACGAGATGCGCAAGAAACAACGCGCGCGCGAATGGTACCTCATGGGCCAGTTGCAGGCCGCGCTGGGAAACAAGGCCGAAGCCTACAAGGCTTTCAGAAAGGTGGTTCGCCTGAACCCGCCATACGAGTTGGAGTTCAACGCCCAGATTGCCCAAACAGAGGTGTTGGCCGCCCACCAGTCGAAGCAAATGGTTAGGCGCCTCAAGCGCATGGCCGCATCCGACAACAACAAGGATTATCTCGACCAAGTTTATTATGCCATCGGCAACATTTACCTTGCCCAGAAAGACACCGCAAGCGCCATTGCCAACTATGAGAAGGGCGCCGAAAAGGCCACACGGAACGGCATTGAGAAAGGTGTGCTGCTGCTGAAGCTGGGCGATCTGTATTGGACAAAGAAGAAATTTAGCGATGCCCAGCGATGCTATGGCCAAGCCATTGGACTGCTCGACAAGGAGCGCGACGACTATAAGCAACTGTCGAACCGTTCGAAGGTGCTCGATGAGCTGGTGCCCTTCACCGAAGCCGTACATCTGCAAGACTCCTTGCAGCAACTGGCCCAAATGCCAGCCAAGGAGCGCAACGAAGCCATCGACCGCGTTATCGAGGCTCTGAAAAAGAAGGAGAAAGAGGAAAAGAACAAAGCGGCGGAGGCCAACGCCCAGCAAGCCCAACAACGAAACAACGCCATTGGCAACAGGAACCAAAACACCACTTACACCAACAACACCGCCAACCAACAGGCCAACGGCCAATGGTACTTCTATAACCCCATGGCGGTGCAGCAAGGCAAGCAACTCTTCCAGCGCCAATGGGGCAAGCGCGAGAATGTAGACAACTGGCAACGCGTCAACACAACCGTCGTTGCTGGATTGGGCGTGGATTCGCTGGCCAATCTTACCGATGCGCAACGCGATTCGCTCGACAGGGTTGAGGCTGCCCAAGACTCCCTGGAGCAGGTGATGGACAGCGCCCAAAACGACCCCCACAAGCGTGAGTATTACATGGCGCAAATACCCTTCTCCGAGGAGCAGGTGGCCGCCAGCAACGCCATCATCATGGACGGCCTGTTCCATAGTGGCGTGATTTTCAAGGACAAGCTCGACGAGTTGGCGCTCTCAGAGAAGGCGCTCACCCGCCTCACCTCGCAATACACCACCTATGAGCACATGGATGAGGCCTACTACCACCTCTTCCTTCTCTATTCGCGCATGGGCCAACCCGCTACCGCTGAGGGATTTGTGGAGAAACTGAAGGCGGGCTATCCAGAGAGCCAATGGACCCTCCTGCTCACCGACCCCTTCTTTACGCAGAACGCGCGCGAAGGCGTGCATCTCGAAGACTCGCTTTATGCGGCAACCTACGAGGCCTTCAAGGCCGACCGCTACGCCGAGGTCGACGCCAACACGCATCTCTCCGAGAGTCGATTCCCCTTGGGGGCTAACCGCGACAAGTTTATCTTCATCGACGGATTGAGCAAGCTCAACAACGGCGATGGCACAGGTTGCCTGAACGCCATGCGCACGGTGGTCGAGAAATATCCCAAGAGTAGCGTGTCGGAAATGGCTGGCATGATCATCAATGGCGTCAAGGAAGGCAAACAGCTGCGCGGCGGCAAGTTCGACATTGGCGACGTGTGGAGCCGCCGCAGCGTGGTGCTGAGCGATAGCGACTCTATCCATGCGCGCCAGTTTACCAATGAGCGAAACACCAACTTCGTATTCATGTTTGTGTACCAACCCGACAGCGTCGACCAAAACAAGCTGCTCTTCGAACTGGCTCGCTACAACTTCACCAACTATCTCGTAAGAGACTTTGAGATTGCCACCGACGAAGGCGACGGCATCCAGCACATGCGTGTGTCGGGATTCCGCAACTACGACGAGGCGCTGCAATATGCCCGCCAGGTGCTTAGGCAGGCCCCCATCTTGCGCCTCTTGGGAAAATCGCGTCCTGTCATCATCAGCGAGGAGAACCTGCCGTTGTTGGGCACCAACTTCAGCTACGATGAGTACGACGCCTATTACAACAAGCATTTTGCCCCGCTGAAAATAGCCACCTCCCGCCTACTCACCGAGCCGGCCGAGATCACGACGAACGCTCCCAAGAAAGCGCTCGAGACGGAGAAGGAAGTCGACGACTATCTGGAGGGAACCTTCATCTCGCCCGACGAGAAGGTCGACACGCCCACGCAAACCGTCGTTCCTGTGGACGAGCCGTCTAACGAGCCTGCGCAAACGGGCACAACCATCCCCGTCAACGACAACGACGAGGGCACGAACCGACAGGAAACCATCATTCCCATAGGCAACGACGCTCCTGCTGGCAAGGGCCAGAATGAGACCATCGTGCCTGCGCAAGAGGAAGAAAAACCTGCAGGCGCGAAAGATGCCAAGGTGCAAACCACAACCGTTACAACCAACGGCCAGGACCCTGTGGCAAAAGAGCCGAAGGCAGCTGCCAAACGAAAAGAAACCACAAAGCAAGCCGCAGCTACCCAGAAGGCGCAAAACAAGCCGGCACAGGCGGCCAACAAGCCGGCGCAAAGCAAGCCGACGCAAACCGCCACCAAGCCCGCCACCCCAACGGTGAAGGAGGAGCAGAAGGCGCAGCCCACGATCAGCAATGGCGCCTACATCTTCTTCGACGACGACACGCAGGTGCCGCCCAGCAAGAGCCCTGCCAAGAAGAAAACGGCAGACGACGCTTCCAATAAGAAGAAAGACACCAACAAGCAAGAGAAGGACCGCACCAACAAGCAAGACGACGACTCACAGAAAACCAACGACAACAAGGACCCAAAGGACAACACGTTCGACCTGGAGGACGAATATTACGACCTTGACGGTTTCTAAACGAATGAGGAACGAATCATGGCAATGACACAAAACAACGGCTACATATTATGGGTCGACGATGAGATTGAGCTGCTGAAAGCTCACATCATCTTCCTGCAAAAGAAAGGCTACGACGTATCGACCGTGAGCAACGGCGCCGACGCCATCGAGGAATGTAAGCAACGCACCTTCGACCTCATCATGCTCGATGAGATGATGCCGGGCCTGACGGGGCTCGACACCTTGCAACGCATCAAGGAGATACAACCGCAGACGCCCGTGGTCATGGTGACCAAAAGCGAGGAGGAGAACATCATGGACCAAGCCATTGGCGCCAAGATTGCCGACTATCTCATCAAGCCCGTCAACCCATCGCAAATCCTGCTGACGCTCAAGAAAAACATCCATCGGAAAGAAATCGTTAGCGAGGTGACGCAAAGCGGCTACCAGCAGGCTTACCAGCAACTGTCGTTGCAAATCACAGGCTGCAAGACCTGGAGCGATTGGGCCGATGTTTACAAACGCCTCATGCATTGGGAACTCGAGCTGAGCGACACCGACAGCCAGATGATGGGTGTGCTGGCCATGCAAAAGGAGGAGGCCAACAACGGGTTTGCCAAATTCATCAAGAACAACTACATGGATTGGGTTTCGCCCAACAAGATGAGCGACCGCCAACACCCACGCCCCCTGATGAGCCCCGACCTGTTTAAGGAGAAGGTGTTTCCTGCGATCAACGCTGGCGAGAAGGTGTTTCTCATCGTCATCGACAATTTCCGATACGACCAATGGCGCATCCTGGCGCAGCAGATTGGCGACCAGTTCGACATCGACGAGGACATCTACCAGAGCATCCTGCCCACAGCCACCCAGTATGCGCGCAACGCCATCTTCAGCGGGCTAATGCCCAACCAGATCGAGCAGATGTTTCCCGAGCTATGGGTCGACGAAGATGAGGAGGAGGGCAAAAACATCAACGAGGCGCCCCTCATACAAACACAGATCGACCGCTTCAGGCGCCACGACACCTTCAGCTATCATAAGATCAACGATTCGGCCGCCGCTGAGAAATTTCTGCAACAGTTCAACAACCTCAGGGACAACGACCTCAATGTGGTGGTCATCAATTTCATCGACATGCTATCGCACGCGCGAACCGAGTCGAGAATGGTGCGCGAGTTGGCCAACAACGAGAGCGCTTATCGCAGCATCACCCTTTCGTGGTTTCGCCATTCTGTCATGGCGGAGCTGTTCCGCCGATTGTCGCAAAGCAACTACCGCATCATCGTAACCACCGACCACGGTTCCATCAGGGCGTCGAAGCCCATCAAGATCGTTGGCGACCGAAACACCAACACCAACCTGAGATACAAGTTGGGGAAGAACCTGAGCTACAACGCCAAGGAGGTGTTTACCATCAAGGATCCGCGGCAGGCACAGCTCCCCTCGCCCAACGTAAGCACAAGCTACGTGTTCGCCACCGGCAACTCGTTCTTTGCTTATCCCAACAATTACAATTACTACGTGTCGTATTACAAAGACACCTTCCAGCATGGTGGCATCTCCATGGAGGAGATGCTCATTCCGATCGTCACCATGCGGGCAAGGAAGAAATAAGTGTTTACACCAAGCTGAAAGCCACCTTCATCATGTTGGTGAACGCCAACTGGCGCTCCTCAGCCGAAGCCGACTTCGCCTCCACAAGGCTGTCGCTAATGGTGAGAATGGTGAGCGCCTTGCGCCCGCAGGCCGCAGCGTTGGCGTAAAGCGCCGCACTCTCCATCTCAACGGCGAGCACACCCATGGCCGCCCATTTGCGCCAGTCTTGGTTCTCGTCGTAGAAGATGTCGGACGAGAGCACATTGCCCACATCATACCTTATTCCCATCGCGCGACACTCGTCGACGGCCCTCGACAACAGGCCATAGTCGGCAATGGGCGCATAGGTTCCGGGCAAATGATACTGCTGGAGATAATTGGAGTCGGTGCACGACCCCTGGGCCACCACCAAATCGCCAATGTCCATGCCCTTATGCAAGCATCCGGCGGTGCCCACGCGAATGATCTGCTCCACATCGTAGAAGTGGTAAAGCTCGTAAGAGTAAATGGCCACGGAAGGAATGCCCATGCCATGCCCCATCACGCTGACGGGTTTGCCTTGGTAGGTTCCTGTATAGCCCAGCATGTTTCTCACGCCGTTGAACTGCTTGGGATTCTCGAGAAAATGCTCTGCCATAAACTTGGCTCGCAGAGGGTCGCCCGACATGATGACGGTCTTGGCGATGTCGCCCGGATTGGCTGAATTGTGAGGAGTTGACATATCCTATTCTTTTTTATGTTGTACGCTAAATCAATACTCTGTTAATTCTAACGTAATCGTTTGAAAATGAGGGAGTTAATTAACGT
>NZ_JAHKBE010000076.1 GCF_018789675.1 Hallella faecis | reverse complement strand
AGTTTGTGACAGTGATGAAAATAAGCAAAATCAAGTTTATGGTTTATTAACGAGAGGTTTTCTATAGGGGTGCTGAGTAGTTACTATTGCTGACTATTCCTATGAAAAGATGAAATTCTTAAATACACTGTTTGCTAATTGGAAGCAAAAAATGGTTGATTTGCAAAAAACAGTTGAAAAGGGACGCGCCAAGTTAGGATGAAGTCCCCCTAAAAAACGAATTTTAAGGTTAACGGGGCAAAATGACAGCTTACTAATTTTATGATAGGAAAATTCATATTAAAAGACGGTAGCATCGTAGACATTCTCCCAAAAACAAAGAAGGTATTGGGTGTCATCTTTAATGAAACCAAAGAGGCTTATTTCATTTTGCCTTTTGAAGACATTAATAGTCATCATTCCTATGATCTTGAAGAAATCATGGATATTGCGAAAAGTTACAATCAGGCTCATGGCAACCGATACTTGCAATGGCATGTCCCGTCTTTTAAGGAGTGGAATATGATTATCTCACGATTGGGAAAAACTGATGTTATAGGAAGTGAGGAGATTGCTGGATGTGATCGTATGACAGAATGGACGGAATTTGACAAAGACGTTGCTACAGAAAATCTTAAAAAGTTTGGACTAACACCCGAAACCACTTATTGGAGTAGCACTATAGAATATGATGATGATGTCTATATCTTCGACTTGGGAATGGGGGTTGTCGAAGCCTATCCTGTCTTTGATGATGGCGAACCATACGACTATTCCTTACGACTGGTAGGAAAAGTCATTAAGAACAAAAATCATCATGTCTAATATTTAATCCAACATTGATTATGGGAACATTCGCATATCATGCCACAACCCCAAGAGTCTCTGCCATTACGGGGCACGAAGTGGTGGCTGGGGGTGCAAGAGGTTATCAACCTTTTTGCCACACTTTTAGTGTCAAAGATTCCAAGGATGAGCATTGGCAAAAAATGAATACCTATAATATGTGGGAAGTGCCAGAGGGGATGAAAGTCGATTCTGAATTGGGGAAAATACCTATTGAGATGGATTTTATGATTCATTTTCAAAGTGAGATGTTCCCAGAAGTGGTGGATTATGGCTTGGAGAAGACCAAAGATGTAGAGTTGGCGTGGATCGTCTTTGAAAAGGATGAAAGCAAAGAATATAATTCACTTTATATTTACTCCCACTTTGAACGGAGGAAACGTCCACTTTATGCCAAGGAACTATTTAATCCATTAATCACTTTAATCCCTGAATTGGAACGCATCGAGGATTATCTTAAAGGTGGCGGTATCTATAATATTGGAGTGAGTTTTGGTTTTAAACAATCCAATGGAATCATCACTGATCTCCGTATAGATTCTATACCATTAGCTTCATATCCTGACCAAGGTTTCCTTGATTTTACGGAAGATGGGCTTAAGCGTGACATTTGGTATCTAGCTCCAGAAACAAGGACTGCCCACTATGACCGTCGTGCAGATATCTTCGCCCTTGCTCGTTCGCTCGGTTGTTATGAGCATGGAAATCCTTGGTTGTCTTCAAGAGAGTTAAAAGAAATACCATTTGAGGAAGCATTCCGAATAACCTGTGAACGACAAATCGAGAAGGGATTGGACGGTGTGGGAAAGCATGTACTGGAAAAAGCATTGGCATTCGACCCCAGTGAGAGATACCAAACCCTATCTGAGTTTTTTGATGCATTGGTATATGAATGATATGATGTTGGTGATACACCCTAAAGACAGAACGGCTGCTATGCTCTCAGTATTGTATGAAGGGCAAAATGCGCAAGTTGTAGATGATGCTTGCTCAACCAAAGAGGTGGGCGTATGTTGTTGCATACATCCAAACAAGAACGTATCTTGCTGTTTGGGCATGGTTGTGACAATGAATTGTATTATCGTGAAGATGATACGAATGATTCTTTTGACAAAATCATTGTTGAGCATCCTCATGTTTATCATTTGCGGCATCATGGGAGCAATCATATCGGAATTTAGTATCATGCGGATATGTACAGGGATACACGCAACCGCATTGTGGAAGTACATTATGAAAAGCCCATCCACAATGCAATTGCATTATGATTTCAAGTCTATCAATAATATAACAAATGAGAAAAAATAAATAGAAATGGATAGTCGTATTAAAGACTTAGGAAAAGACCAACGCATAGCCTTGGCTCGTATCGTCTATGACTTGATAATGGCAGATAAAATTATAGATGACGAAGAAATAACAAAGTTTGCTGATTTGTTCGGAGAGGAGAACAATCGAAATCTTTTCCGTCAAGCTCAAGAACTTACATTTGCGAAGGCTATAAAACTATTGAATTTGCCTACATATGAAAATAGCGAAAGTGAAGCCGTCAGGAAATTACATGCGGAACAATGGCGTAAACAAGCAGAAAAAGCTGCTGGCATTCTGAATGAGACGGCAAATAGCGATGGCTATTGCGCTCCTTCTGAGGCTATTTTACTATTGGCTATAGACTATTTTATCAAGAAGAACAATGTTTCATATACAAAATATGATGTTCAGTCATTCAAATTGACAGACATATTCATTGGTAAACGTTTCATTTTGTATGTAGACAATAGTAATAGTAGTAAAAGTCTAGAAATAGAGGAGAACTACGATTTGATAGTAAACCTATTGGCAAGTATCGATTTCCAATTTATCTATATTCCTAAAATTGTAGAACAATATAAAAAAAGAGGATTAGAAAAGTTTAAGGCGATGTCTATGTATGTATTCCCTGACATACCTGAAGATAAAGTGGAAAAAGTGTTTGATAAAATCATAAAGATGGACACCAAGAGTTTTGTCAAAGACTATCTTAATGAAAAATTAGGTTTCAATATCATTTGTCCCCGTCCAACCCTAATGGTTATGCTTGGTCGTTCGAGCGTGATTGGTAAGAATATATCTGAGAAAGGATTGGTTTATGACACAAATGCCAATTTTCTCAAAATAAATATAGGGGAAGATAGGGTTCTTGATGTGATTGGCGATTTTATACATGATTTCAACAAACTTGTTACATTTAATTTCCATATAGACTTTAATCCATCTAAAGATAAGATTTTGTATCATGGAATACATAAGGCCTTTTTTAGGTTGGTTGCTTTAGCCAAGAACAATCCTCAGCAATACAATATCAACATCAGTACTAATCTACATGCAGTGTTTATTAATGACAGAAAATTGCCATTGGCTATGGGTAAGGCTGCTATTTACATTATGATACTGTGTAGGTCATTCTTTGGTGACAAGAAAGGGCTTCCGATGAACAAAGCATTTAATGTCCTAACAACAAGTGAACAAAAATGTCTTCAAAATCAATATGAATGGATTTGTTCACATTTGTCTAACAATGCAACTTCTGAAAGGAAACCATTATACCCCAATGTAGTGAACAGAATTTCAGAAATACGCAATGCTATAGATACTGTTGTTGGGAGCAGACTGATAGGAGAAATCCAAATAGGCACAGGAGAATATATCAATACAATCGTGTTACCTGAAAAGGTTACTGTAAATGGTATACCTATAAAAGAACACCAAGATTGGGGAACTTTTATATAATATATTTGAAGCTTCATTATATGGAATCTGGGAGTGAGTACATAAAGTTACACACTTCCAGATTTTTTTTTGTAAAAGTGCAATGTAAGAAAATGTGTGCGCTTTGCCAACTGATTCATTCCTTGTAATTTTGCAGTAGAAACAAAGACAAAGGGATATGTAACGAAGCATATCATTGTTGGAGTAATAATTAAAAATATAAATATTATGAGTAAATTTACAGATGGTCTTAAGAAAGGTGCAGGATGTGCAATAGGTGGTGCTTTAGCATTAGGTGTAATTGGTTTCGTAATTGGTGGTCCAGCAGGTGCTGTGGCTCTTGGAACAAAAGGACTTCTCGCAGGTGGTGCTGCTGGAGCCGGTGGTTCATAAATCAGAGTGGTTATGTGAGATTATTTGTCTGTCAATGGCAAATTTCATTTCAATAATTTAAGTGTAACATAATAAATCCAACGATTATGGTTATTACATCAGGAATGATTGCTTATTGCTCATATATTGCAGCAAAGCAAATTGGCATGTGGTATGATGATTATAAGAGAAGCCAAAATAACAAGAAGAAATGAGAACTGAAAAAGTAAATAGCCTTTTGGCTGAAATCGTAAGTAGTCAGGGATTCATTAACATTGACCAAAACGATGTTGATAGTTTCAAGGCTAATGTCAGCGATATTGACGCCGAAAAGGTTTCTGGGAAGATTGAAGAGATTGGCGTTATGCTCGATAACTCCATTTCCTCAATTATCGAGAGAAACGATAGCAAACAAGTAAAAGGATTGCTATTCGTCATTAGACTTCCACAAGATAATTGTTTCATGGAGAAGATAAATGACATTCATGAGGTAATAGACAAACTGGGCGAAGAATTGGAATGCAAATGGGGATTGTCCACAATGGAACATATACATGGTGACCATTTGGAACTTATAGTTGCAATCGGTTTTAACAATGTTAAATGATATAATGCAGAAAAATGAGAAAACATTGGTTACAAACTATACAAGCATTGCATTAATTCTTGAAAATACAATTCAAATTGTAGTATAAGACATAAGTATAACAAATAAAACAATAAAAATATGGTACGTCCTCCTAAACCAGGTAGCTTAGGCTACAACGCAATTACAGGAACTGTTGGCGCAACCGTTGGTATGGCTTCTGGTTCCGCACTTTCAGAGATGGGAGCAAATGCATTAGGCTCTTCTATAACAAGTGCAAGTAATAATGCTGTGAATTCTTTTTCTAATTCTATTAATTCAGCATCCTCTGGTATCGGAAATGCCCTGTCTGGACTCGGTACAGTTGGAGCTACAGTTGGTACAGCTATCGCATCCACAGGCTCAACAGTTGCATCTGGAATAGGAGCAGTAGCATCAGGAGCCAGTGCTGTAGGAACTGCGGTTGGTGGACTTGTCGTAGCGGCAGCTCCTTTTGTTGGAGCCATTGCTGTTGGTGGAGCAATCGGTGCAGGAATTGGTTGGTGTATTGGAAAATTGTTTGACGATTAAATATTTAACTTATGGGTACAGTATTAGCAATCATGGGAGGTTACTATCTCCTTAGCGGTAAGGCTTTTAAAGCCGCCAGCGAAGCGTCAAAATGGATTGATGATAAAATTAATCAGTCGAAAGATAAATAATAAAAAAGGTTATACAGGATTTAGTGTGAGTTAACATTCCTGGATTGTTAATTCGTTAACATCTCGGATGTTCCCCTATCGGAGAACTATCACAAAGAGGGCCTTGCAAAGCCTTTTCCTATAGCTCGGATACAGGCAAATGTGAAATGGCATTAAATTAACTCACAATAAATCCCGTAGAACCATAAAAAATGTTTGAACAAAAGTTGGCAAGTGAATATGCCAATATATATCCTTCAAAACAAGGTTGAATTTAAAATTGGGAAACTATGGGCATTGGTACAATATATCACATTGGTGCGGCAACGTTTCACCTTGCTTACGGGAACGTTCCTATGGCATTAGCCGAAGGAGGAGCAGCAATAAAGAGTTATGCTATGGGAGAGTTATTGTCTCCAATAACAGAGCCTTTAAAAGATTATTTCTTTGATGGTGTAGAAGCAACATGTAATCCTGATATAGTGGATAATATTCCATTTTTATAACCATTTAATATTCATTTTTTAGAATGACTATATGGCAAGAGTAAAAGAAATCCGTGGGCTAAAATGCCCACATCATGAGTATTCAAGAGATGACCATCATTTCTGCTACCAAGAAGCTTACCCTGGTGCAAAGCCAACAAATGGTACGAGGTGTATAAAGTGTGGTTATACTATGTCATTACATAAAGTGCAGAAAGTGTGAGGTTAGCCTATGCCCGAATACAACAATGCGCAATGGATGAAGTATATGCGTCGGCATGAGGCGAATGTGTTCAATGCTATCTTCTATGACAAGGAAGAAGTCACGGAAGATAACATTCAGCGTATCATTGCTGATGTGGCATCGTTTTTCAGCTTGCCTGTACCTGAAATAAATGGCAAATGTGAATCTTTTGCGGAGGTATTGCTTGGCGACAAAGCAGGGGAATGTGAGCTTTCATACAACTTGGAAATGCTGAGAACTGCGGGCATCAACAACAAAGATGCTTTCACTTTGTGTATCGTTCATGAGATGGCTCACCAAGCTCTTCACAGGTACCAATTTATGCTTTTTTGCAGTGAACGCTGGATGCAGGAACTGGCCGCAGATCTAACAGCCGGACTATATGCCGAGCGACATCATTTGGCAACAGGAAAGTTCAAGTACGCATTATCCACACAAAAATACAGCATTACTCACCCCGATGGGAAAATAAGAGAAAACATTGTAGAATGTGGAAGGCACTATCTTGAACAGCAAATAGTGAACGGTACAAAGATGATGAATATGGTGCTACAGATTATGCCCACCTTCGTCTTTACACATAAAAAGAAACTGAAGACAGACTGGTATCAGTTGCTTGACGAATTGGAATATTCTCCACAAGAGCCAGTACGATATAGAATAGAAGATTTGCCTGACAGTAATCTGATTAAGCAAGCTGTCTTAAAATACAAACTATCAAAAGCGCAAGAAGATGAAAATCATAGATAATGACCCTATAGACAAGCCTTGTATTGGCGAGTTGATTGAAGAACAGTGTGCAGTAGGGCAATTTGCCGACAACTGTCTTTATTTGATTGCCGATCCAGAGGCAGCCATAGCCAAACGTGCAGTGGACATTATGGAGCAGTTTAAGCAGATTGCTGACTGCGATGACTACTACAACACCTATGAATTGGAGGTCGTCCAGAATGTGGAGTTAAAAAATCACCCCAAGATAAAAGAACATATCGAGCAACATGGTGACAATTTTCTCATCCAGTTGGCTTCACATGGTTTCAATGAAAAGAAGCGGTTTATCGTTGCCAAGACTGACAACGACAAGCTGTTTGAAAATATCAATCTTATGATTTATGCGGCAGAACGCATAGCAAAGTTTGATATAGCGGCATTACTCCGCTCGTTTGTAGAAGATAATACAGATGAGTTCGTTGAACTTGCGAGGAATGCCATAACAGACAAACGTTTCCAGTCCAACTATTTCGCTGCGCTATCAGCGAATACAATCCATCCGACCTTTGGAATGGCATCTTCCACCGCCAAGCTCAAAGAACAGATGGAGATTAAGGGTGTCATCACCCATAAACAACGCATGGAAATGTATGACCGGCTATTGGACAACTTGAAAAAGAGTCATAAGAAGCATGACCCAAAGATGGAAGCAGAAATAGAATTTATCATTAAGTCTATAGATCCTGCTACTCTACGAATGTTCTTCCAAAGGCAATCACCAAAATTGCAAGAGAAGATGTCCGATTTCGTCAATCCGAAACATTTGGCGGAAGTCTCGTCAATGGATTTGGAGATACGCTGGTCTGAAAAAATTGACAAAACACGAAAGACGGACGGTCATTATCGTCTCTTTCTAAGCAGAGGTGACGAGAGGTTAATGGTGCATTTCAGTCGAAGTGCAGGTTTTGTGCTTTATCTTATCTATCTTATAGACCGCAAGAAAAACGGTGACAAGGTTGATACGTTGAACATTGTCCAATACAAGCAGCTCTTTGGAAAACTGTACGAGATGACTTATGGCATCAATGGAGAAACAATATTTACCGACATGGTGAAGAATTTCAATTCAGAAGGCGAATTACAACAGAAAGGCTTGTACACAGTGCTGAAAAGTATTCGTGAAGACATTGGAAATACCTGCGAAAGGATGCAGGAACCTGCAGAGCCGTTCCTTTTGCAAGATATGAAAGCCCACCTTGCAGTTCTGCCAAAACACATTATTTTGCCTGAAAAAATCATGGCACTGATTTAGTGTTAAAATGTTTAAATGCACAACTCTAACATATTGATAATCAATGAAGATATAAGACTCACATTGTTCACATAGCAAAGAACAGCCAACCTGTCAAAATCCACCGAACTTTGCATCAGAAAATCCGATGTAAGGTTCGGTTTTTTGTATGTATAAATTTAAGGATTTTGACAGATATGAGAACAAACGATTTTACTGCAAAGCAGACTATCCTCGGTCTTGTAGAGGTTGTCCGTTTGGAAATTGAGAGTAAGAAGAAAACACTCACGATAGGTGATGAAGAACTTGTTCAGAAGATAATGAGCAAGGTATCGGAAGCAAATAAGGAGTTTACTACAGAAAAGGAAGAACTCCGCTATTGGGGTATTGTGACACGTGAAGTAGCATGGTATGAAGCCAACACTGAAGAGTCTGAAGAAATCATCAATCGATTAAAATCAGGTGACCAGTTGTTTGCCCAGAAATTCTTCTACAGCACAAATACCAACGGATGCAATATCAGCCGTTTCCGCTCAAAGATACTTGCTAATATCAAACAGACATACAAGATTGAGGTATCTGTAGAAGAGTTTGGCGACATACTTTATACTTTCTTGTGGAATGAAGGTACATGGAGTATACGGCGCACCCGACAAACCCTGTGGAGTGCTGTGCAGATGCTAACCCAAAAACTAT
>NZ_JAHKBE010000075.1 GCF_018789675.1 Hallella faecis | reverse complement strand
CATAGTTTTTGGGTTAGCATCTGCACAGCCCTCCACAGGGTTTGTCGGGTGCGCCTTTTTATTTGGCGAAACATGATTTTTCGCCATCAAGGATTAGTTTCAAAGCAGGTGGATCATCAGTCGCAATCAGCTTATCTGTGCCCTGTTCCTCCCTTGCATATTTCCAAATCAGATTCTTGGGGTCAAAGTAATAACGCAGATAATCAGTCGTATTCTTCTGAGGCGCAGTATTACATTCTGCAACTTTCAGGCATGTATTATCGTCTTTTGCCCAGAACAAACACTGATAAAACTCTACAGAAGTCAGACTGTTGGAACAGAGATAATATGTTCGATTCTGTTCATCAGATAGTTGAAATATGCTTCTAACCTTCACATAATCCCCAAGACAGAATACCTGATAACCCTTTTCACGCTTAACAAATAAGTATGACCACCAAGGCGCACCATTGTAGGATTGTCCAAAGTTATAGAAACCTGCTTTGTGATTTGGGGTTTGTGTTTCAACCAAGTAAGTTATGTCCGGACTATAGTAGGCAGCACACATCATAACCCATTCAGCAAGGACAAAGTCTGTCATTCCTCCTGAATGATTGTTTATGGCTGCGATATTGAAGCCCATATAGCTCATGCAATGTCTTACAAGGCTGTCAGGATAGAAACGTTCCTTTCCCCTGCGGTATGCATCAATCTTTGCAATACAGCTATCGATAACCATGTCTATCTCATCTTCTTCTCCTGCCCATTTGACTATAGGGTATTTTGAGGAAAGAATATGAAAGAATCCAGGAAGATCCTCGATGGCGTCAAAGTCAATATATTTTAATACCGTATGTCTTGCGGTATCACCATCAAGGGCATAAGTAATATCTGCCTCAATGGACACATTCATAACAGTATCGTTACGAACAATCTCATGGTTGGTTTGATTATGGCAACTAAATAATGTTACCGACACAACCAACATACAAATGTAATTTAATAACTTCATTGTATATTTATTTTTATTCTACAAAATCTGTTAACCAAACACCGTTGTTACTCAGGTAGAACTTAATACCATCCTCAGACATTTGCTTGGTATTGATTCTAAGAACGTAAGGTTTGCCATATCTCTTTCCAATCTTTACTGCTGTTTCTTCTGTCTGTGAAAGATGTACGTGGAGGCGGTTGCCCTTGACGATGCCCTCTTTTAGGATTGTAGGAACAGTAGTTTCTGCCATTCCGTGATAAAGGATGTCGGGAGGAGTTGTTTCTTTCAATTCCACATCAACATTGATTGAATGACCTTAGCGAGCACGAATCTTCGTTTTGTCTTCTGAAAATTCGTAACGTTTCTTGTTGTTGGTTTCAACAATCTCATCAAGGAGTTCCATCGTATAGCCATGGTTGGCAATGAGGTCAGAAACCTCACGCCATCCATGTTCATCAAACTGGTACTCCTCATCATGCCTGAGGAGGAATGCCAATCTCTTGCCTTTTCTTATTATGTCGTTCATGATTATCTTTTATTGCGTTCATACTTTGTCGTTTCGCCTCTCCAGAGGTCATCGGCTACATGGAGGATAACATCATGAAGTTCGAGGTCTGTCTTAAAGAACTCTGGGATAGCATCATAGCCAACAACCGCACCGAGGATGTTGCCAGTAACGGCTCCTGTAGAGTCGCTGTCGCCACAGTGGTTGACAGAGGCAATCATTGCCTGTTCAAAGTTATCAAAGTACTTGACTGTACAGTAGATAGCTATTGCCAGTGTCTCTTCTGCAACCCATCCTTCACCGATTTTCTCGATGTTTTCAACGTCAGATGCTTTTGAGTCAACAAGCAACAGAACTTTCTCTATTATTGTCATGAGTTCATAGAGAGCTTTCTTTTCTTTAGGATAAAGTTCTTCTAATGTCTCATATCCTTCTTCGAGATATGCTTTGAAGTCCTCGACCATAGGGTTGTCGTTCTGCAAAAGTCGGTAAATTACGTGTGTTTCCAATGCCGATGGCAACCAACCGAGCGGATGCTGATGGGTTATCTCTGCAGCATCAGCTGCAAGTATATCTACGTCATTGATGTTGGAGATACGTCCTTCTGGATTTTCATTCTCTGGTTTGTCCCTCCAAACTGCACCATACAGAGCTACGGGTGCTGTTCGCATGATACCGCCACATCCTTTGCTGTTGTTGAAAAGCTCCTTGCCGTTCATGATGGTTTGCAATGCCGTTATGCAAGTGTTTCCGGGTGCTCGACGGTTATTGAGTTCAGGGATATGACCTATCCAGCAATCAGAAAAGCGTCTTGACTTCCAACCGATCTGTGTAAAAAGCCATTCTATGTACGCTTCACAGATTGCATACTTGGGGGCTTTACCTTGCGATTTTGCATTCAGCAATCCACAGGCGGTGAACAGCGTCATCTGAGTATCGTCAGAAACCCATGCCTTGCTGTTTTTGCCTCCATCTGGTAACCACCATTGGGTTGTGTCCAATTGTGTGATACCATGCTCGCCATATTTCTGTTTGATGCCCATATATGAACCTATGAACTCTACAGGATAGCCGAGAGCATCACCAACAGCACCTCCTACGAGTGAGCCACGTATTTTGTCTAATTGTTTATTCTTGTCCATTTTCTTGTCCTTTCTTAATAATTTTAACAATCGATGTCAGTAAGCTGTGATTAAGGTCGTTTTTATAGTCAAGCCGAACCGTTAACAAACACCAAGCTGCTTAAGAACACTATCCCAATCAGGGAACTCGCTATTTCCGAACTGAATCCACTCTCCTTCAAACTCCTTGGCTCCGTTCTTGCTTCTGTCGTCAATGAGATAGTCACCCTTCAGGAGATTCTTGCAGTGGGTGATGACAATTCGCTTGTGAAACACGTCATCAAGATGCTTTTGAACCCAAAGCAGTTTGTCCGACCATGCAGATGGATTGTTCCATGGAGCTGTAGAGAGGATGTACAGTTCGTAACGACCATCCTTTTGGATTCTGTGCATAGCATCAATAGCACCAGGCATTGGTTCCATCAATGAGAATAGTCCGGGAATTTCATCGAAACGACCAAGGTATTCTTTCTTAACCTCATCGTCCACCTTTGCAAGCCCAGATTCAAAGTCTGCAAGTACGCCATCCATATCAACATATACTCGCTTCAAGGGTACATCCTCATGTTCGGTCTTTTCCTTGCTGAGTTCGTTGATGACCTTCTTTCTTGCCTTGAAGGTTTCCATCGGAATTGGTTCAACTCCATTCTGTTCAGTCATGTACTTGTAAATGGAGTTAAGTACGTACATTATCTTTGAAGTGTTATGACCATCTTCCTGACGGTAACCACGGATTGGTGGAGGTGCAATGCCTTTGTCAGCGGAATAGAACACCCAATAGGTGCAGAGCGCTATGTCTGTACGATGGAGTCCCATGGCACAGGCAATATAGAAATCGCCCTTATCTATCATCTCGCAGAACTGGGGCATGAGTGCAACCATACTTTCAACCTGCTTGGCGTGGTTGTTGACGGGATAATGGAAATATTCCATGCCGTACTTATCGCAGAGGAACGGAAGCTTGTTTGATGAATCCACGTCACGGAGGTCAATCACTCGCTTGACACCAGCTTCAACAAGTGCCGGCCATGCGTATGACTGATGTCTGGAAGACATTGTACGTCCTCTTACACCACCATAGACTGGCGCAATATCTGGTATGTTCGTTTGAATTATTCTGTCTATATTGATCATATCTTTTCTTGTTAAAACGGTTAAAACTGATGAAGGCCCGCCTCTTTACCTTTTTATCTGGTATGGAGGCGAGCCTTCTATGTTTTGCTTGAAAGTAGCAACTCGTGAACGGTTATCAATTCTCATGCCGTGCCCCATGTCCAGAAATAAAACATCCCTTCGCCACCATAAAAGTGGAGATTACATGTAAGTTATGGATGTTCATTGTCTGTTTCATATTCGTCTTTTATTTGCCGATTGGCGCACTTTGTGCGCAAAGTTACACGTTTTTATTTAAATAAGACGCAAATTATTTGGGAAAGTTGAAAAACCGAGTGATTTTATGGGCTAAACCCAATGATTTGCGCTAAGAAGACTACTTTTCATCAAAGAAATCCTCATTAGCATTAGCATCGTTATCAGCAATACGAGAGAACCAACGCTCTCGTGATGCGTTCAACCTTCCGCACATTGCTGCAGTTCCATGAGCGGTGGCATCAAAGTTCATAGCATTCACAATACCCAAGGAATGTGATACAGCCATGGCATCCTGATTGGCTCCGATGTAAGCAAAAGTCCAACCTTCCTTGCCAAGCTTCTCTGTCAATGCCTTGACACTTGCCTGGTTGTATTCCTTTGATGCGTTCTCATAACCATCTGTGATTATGGTAACAAGGACTTTGTCATTCTCCGCAACGCTTTTCTTCAGTTCCGTTACAGACTGACCTATTGCATCATAAAGTGGTGTACAACAAGCCGGGTTGAACTGATCGGGAGTAATGTCTTCCGCTTTCAACGCTTCTGCCCTGTCGAGGACGGTCTTGACTCCATTACTGTTGAAGGTTATAAAGCTCACAAAGTGCTCCTGATCATCATACTTCTTTTGAGCGGAACGTACGCTCTGGAGGGTTTCGTTTACACTATCCACAGCCTGTTTCTCGATGCTACTCATGCTGCCGCTCTCATCGAGGATCAGCAAGTTAAATACTCTTGTTTTCATTATGTTTCGATCATTAGTGTCCCGTTAAAATGAGACGAGTTAAACAATTAATCAAAAAGCCCAGGAATCAGGGGATCATTTAGATCTTTGACATCATTGAAATTAGTCTTGTCGAACAGGTCACGCAAGTGGGTTTTGTCAGTCAATGATATGTTGAGAATTTGCAAAATTTCATAGGTTGAACGGTTCAACTTCATATCATGTTGGACAATAGCCACAAGACAGTACGTGATAATAGCCACACTGATTTGTATGCGAACAGCGTTCTCTGTTGTGCCCCAGAATTTCTTTATCTTGAGTGCTGCTTGAGCCATTTGAAGAACAGCTCGATTAACCATCTTTTCTTATAAAGATTGGCGACATCCAGTGCAGAAAGTTGTTTTGCATTCGTCAAGAAAGTGAACTCACGGTCATCCTCTTCGTCGTAATATCGGACGAGTCTGAATGACTCAGGATATTTTTTCTCCGAGAGATATCCTGTCAGTTTCACTTCCGCATCTGTCATTATGTTCTTTGGCATTCTTCGCTTCCATTTGACTGTCTTATACTTTAAGTTCGTCTTGGCTCTGACAACAAAGAAAGAGTCTGTAAGATGTATCCTATAGAGTTCTTTAAAGGAGTCATAAGCCCTGTCGAATATATAATAAGCATTTGGTTCATAATGGATTGAAGACAGTGCTGTGGAATCATGCTTTGAAGCAGTGGTTACAGTATAGAAGGCAGGAACTTGTGCTTCAATGTCGTATAAGACATGAGCTTTCACCCCTCCTTTCTTGCTTCGGAACTTTGCCCATGGGAATGTTGCAAGACACAACGGAATCGTTGTTGAATCAAACGCGTATTTCTTTCCGGAAATGTCAAGGATGTTGGTCGTCCGCTTCTCGCAGGCTTCCTTCATCATATAGAATGCAAAGTCTTCGAAGATTCTGTAATCACGGTTCTGGTTCACTGTCGCAAGAGTTGTCTTAGCTATCGGTTCACGACCTAAACCAAGATGATATTGCTTGGCCCTATGCGCCTCGAAAGCAACGATTAAGTCTCGCAGGCTCTCACGGTTACTCAGTTGTCCAAACATCATCGCGAGCATCTGATTCCTGCAAGTGAAATGTTTCACATATCTGTTGCCATCATACTTGCGGACATAGTTGTTGAACTGAGTCCTGTTCAGAAAAGCGGTTAATTGAGAGAATACGTATTTGTCTTGGAACATAGCAGCCATTTGTATTAGATTGCAAAGTTGCAAAATCAAGTCCGTTTCATTTCAAAAAACCGCGTAATTGACTATATTTCAATAATTTCAAAGAACTATTTATCCACTTTTACGGGACAGTAGTGTGTTTCGATTATTTGTTTATGATTGATTCTGATTGATTCTGCTTCCTTACGCATAGCTCTCAGTAGGTTCCAATCCTCTTGAATGTTCTTAAACTTAACTATAACATTGCCTTTGCGGTCAATGAAACCATAGATTTCAACTTCGTCATCATCAGTCTTGCCATAGCCATCCTCGTCCATGTAATACATTCCGTCGGGATTTAGCTGCCAGCTTACTTCGGCTACTCCGTTCTCGTATTTGCGGACAAATGAAGGGAAATGGAAGTCTAAGTTTCTGGCTCTGTTGATTACATCTTCTGGTATTCCTTTCAACGACTCCCAATCAATATCATCCTGCTTTACAGTTCGTAGAGTCTCACTGCCGTCCATGAACTCGTATGCGCATTTGGCTCTATGATCGATGATGAAGCGAGGTTTCCAATACTGACAGATAACTTGGCTTACGATAGCCATATCCTCACCATTGTCTTCTGTTCGCCAAGAACCTGACTTATACATTTCAGTATTCAGCCTTGTATAAAGGTCTTGTGCAGCGGAATCATTGCTTTGATTCTTATTAACCTTGAAAAAGTTCATGATGTTCATAATTTGATATTCTTTTGTTAAACGTCTTTGGCTGTACTTATTTTAAGCGAATAATGACTGAACCTCAGATACCATACTTGCAGGAAGAGAGTAACGGCTGTCCTGATTGCATACGGTTATAGCCTGTATGAAGTGAGACCACTCGCTTGCATAGACCTTGTGCATGTGGTTGTTGGCATCATTAGTACCATTGAAGCAGTATGTCATGTTTGCCAGACGGTCGCAAAGCTTTACGAATGGAGCGTATGGTGTCTCACGAATGCCTGCATAGTAGTGTTCACCGGCACGCTCCTTGCGTGTGCGTCCCTTATCATTGGTCAGGGCATATACTATTTCAGCCGCAGTGATGCACTGCTCGTTGGTCATGAAACGACCTGCGATAGACACTACATCATTGTAGGTAAGACGTGCGTCCTCGATACTGTCATGGAAGTAAGCGGCAAAAACTACAGGGATGATGTCAGCCTCATTGTTGACAACCTCATATCCATACTTGATAGCAGCATCAGCAACCATAGAGAGGTGATGACCATAAGGCAGATTAGTATCATAAGTCTGTCCAACGTTCTCGTGCAGTGTCCAAGCTGCGTGACGGATCTCATCCAAAACCTGTGCGTTTGCCTTGATGAAGGCATCAAATGTAAACTTCTTCATGACTATATAACTTTTGAATGTTAATACACTTATTTATGCATAGTCAGAGGAAGAAGTAACCATTGTATCAGCAAATTTTGCTTACCATTTTTCCCAATTCATATTCCTGACCTTGTTTACAATCCCTTTCTACTCCTTTTCTGTTGGAGTCTTATCCAATGCAAGACGCACATAGACCTTGTATTTTGCGGTGCTATCATTTGGAATATTCTCGGCATAGCACAATATATTCTTGTTCTCATATTCTGTGATGTCAACGGAGTCTGTACGCAGGAACTCATTGACCTGTACCGTTGTAGTGTCTTCTGGAAGGAAGTTCGAGTTTTCATATTGCCATATAGCAAGACCATGCATCGACACTCTTACATGCCCGATTGTCTTGTCTTTCTGCAAGTCTGTAACAAGAATTTCACCTCTGTCAGCACATCCTTCATCAAATCCGTCAAAATACCCTGTGATGATTTTGCACAGTCGGGATTGAAGTTCTGGCTTTATGTCAGAAGGAAGTATCTTGTTGTCATAGATGTGATAAGTCTGTGAGTAACCATCCTTTTGGAGCAGGAAAGACGTGGTCCATCCCCATTGTGTTACAAATCCTGGTCGGATGTATTCGTATTCGGGTTCTACAAGCAGTCCGTAACGGTCTCTCAATCCTACTAAATCTCCATTCGTGGTATCATTAATGTAAAGAATACCATTGTAGGGAGCGAGGTAGTAATATCCGCTTCGAGGATAGTTCAAACAGGTGTATTGGTTATATCCAATGCTGAATGTAGGAAGCAAGACTCCAAGGTAAAGGATAGAGGCTATTGTTACCGTATGCGACTTGAGGGACTTGTACAGATAGGTACAGGTATAAGCAATCATCATAAAACTTGCAGTAAGCGCAGCAACTCTGAATACACCGCCAAGGCTTTGCGCATACCAGAATACCACAGAACCAAGCAGCAATAGCCATACCTTTTCGGCTTTAAGGTTGAAATAACGGCATACCATCCAATATACCAAAGGCGGTGCTACGAAGCACATGGACTGACAGAAACGCTGATTCATGCTATACGGCACATAGCGAGAAGAATGATATTGCAGTTATTGCACAGAAGTATTGAGCTCGCCTGTCATGCCAAAGAATACTGCCAAAGAGTTCTTTCTTGGTCATCCCTGTATTGTCCAGCCTTTTGCGGAACAGCAGATACAGATAATAAGCAATAGGCATCACAACAATCCATACCCAGATACAGCCAGCAATACACCAATCTACGTAACGATTGTATTCCAATCGGGTAACATGGAAGAAATAGTCGCCAATCTCACCGATACCATTGTATATACGGAGATCATAGGACAAAAGCACCCACATACTAGCAAACACAAGCAATGACATCCATGTTTTCTTCTCCTTACGTTCCAAAAGAAATAGCGAGGCGTAATAGGACAATGGCACCAAGGTACACCGTTGTGAGTATCGTCCACAGAAAGCACTCAACATCCAAAGGAGGCATACTTCCAAGTCAAAGTATTGCAGTTTTGATTTCATAATGACCGTATTTTAGGGATGCTCGTAAATCAGTCAAAAACAACCTAACGATCTAATTGTCAGTGT
>NZ_JAHKBE010000074.1 GCF_018789675.1 Hallella faecis | reverse complement strand
CCAGAGCTATTAGATGTGATGCGCACTTCAAATCACTCCAAATGTCGGATGAGCCATAAAAAAAGAGGTATCGCTCCGTAAGCGATACCTCCCCGTTGTATCTTGGTGTTGGTCTCCCAAGCGGTTCTTAGTACACAAACACCTTGCAGTCCTTGATGCTGCCCGGTGCTCCTTGCTCAGCGCGCGGCAGATACTCCAGTGCCGTCACCGTCTGCTGCTGACCGAGGTCGATCACCAACAGGTGGGGCAGGGCGGCGCCATTCTCCGTCTGCCAGTAGGTCGACTCCTGCAGGTCGAACGCCTTGTCGCCGGTGTGGTTGCCATTGTCGTCCTCGCTGTCGGCATACTTCGTCTTCCAGGCGTCGCGACTGATGCGCTTGCCCTGGGCGTCCTGCACGTAGACCTCAGCGATGGCGCTCAGCGCCTTTCCGCTTTGGTTGCTGCTAACCTCGATGGCGAGGTAGCGACCCGTAGCCGCCTTGTCAAACTTCACCGTCTGCCAACCGTTTCCAGCCTTCATCTGTCCGGCAAACACCGGTGTGCTTGAGTTCAGGTCGGGCTTGTCGCCGATGTTGTTATGCTTGTTGCTCTCTTCCAGCTGCAGCTTGTTCAGTTCCGGCTTGTCCTCTCCCCACACGGTGGTCTCCTTCGGTCCCACCACGTCGAGCACGATCACCTCGTTGCGACCCTTCTTTAGCCAGCAGCCCGGCACGTAGAGAGTCTGCTGCGGACCGATGCGCCAGAAGCGACCCACGGCGTGCCCGTTGACATACACCAGGCCTTTTCCCCACTTCTCGAAGTTGAGGAACGTGTCGCCTGTCTTCTTCAGGTTGAAGTAGCCGCGGTAGTAGCCAGCCTTGGTGTTCAGGCGGTCCTGCTGTCCCATCTTGTTCTTGCCCGAGAGGGCGCGCACAGCGTCGGCGTAGGTGTCGGGAATGCGGCTCTGCTCCCAGTCTTTCAGCGTCCACACCACATCGTCGCCATCCACGGCGGCGCTCAGCGTCACGTTGCCCACGATACCCTTGAAGTCCTTGATGGCGCGTCCGAAGTTGATGCGTCCCATGGCCTCCACGAGCACCGTCAGCTTGTCGCCCTTCTTGGTGGCAGGCATTACGAGCGACCGCTCGTTCTTCACGCGGTCGATCTTACCCACATATTTCTTGTTCAGGTACACCTGCACATAGTCGTGCGCTCCATCGATGGTGAGCACGGCGCCTGCGGGTGCCTCGGGCAGGGCTGTGCGATAGATCATCGAACCCCAGCCGAAGTCCATGTCCTCGAAGGTGAGCGGTGTCACCGATGTGGCGGTGCTGTCAATGCCCGAGCCGATGGTGGCATACTGGTCGAGTGTGAACTTTGCCACGTTCATCGTTGGAGCGGCAGCCTTCGGCACGTTAGGCATCTTGCCCTGCGTGTACTTCTGCATCATCTGTCGCAGCTCAAAATATTTGGGTGTGGTCTGGCCATACTCGTTGATGGGCGCGTCGTAGTCGTACGATGTCACGTCGGGTGCGAATCCCGGTGAGTTGGCGCCAGCCCAGTGGCCAAACGATGTTCCTCCGTGGGTCATATAGAGCGAGAAACTGATGCCCTTCGAGAGCATCTCGTCCAAGCCGGCCACCATATCCTTGGCGTCGCGCGTCTCATGGCGTGCGCCCCACTTGTCGAACCATCCGCTCCAAAACTCCGAGCACATCTTCGGTGCGTCGGGGCGCAACTCGCCCAGGCGACGGAACTGCTGGTCGATGTTGGCGCCTGTGCCAAAGTTCATGGTCCACACCAGGTCGTCCAGTCCGTTGCGCTCAAAGTTGCTGGCCCAGTCACACTGGAAGAGCGCCGGTCCGCGACCGTTCTGGTACCAGTTGTCCTTCAGCATGTCGCGAATGGCCGACACATACGGCTTGTCGGTTCCATACGATCCATACTCGTTCTCCACCTGCACCATGATGATCGGGCCGCCGCGCTGTATGGTCAGCGGTGCCAGTTGCTCAGCCACCTTCTTCTCGAAGATCTTCACGCGCTCCATGAAGTAGGGGTCGCGCTCGCGCAACTTAATGTCTTTCTTCTTGAGCAGCCACCAGGGCAGTCCGCCCATCTCCCATTCGGCGCACACATAGGGGCCGGGTCTCACAATGACGTACATGCCGTTCTTCTGTGCCTGGCGCACGAAGGCGGCAATGTCGTTGTTGCCGGTGAAGTCAAACTGCCCCTCCTTCTGCTCGTGTATGTTCCAGAACACATACATGCAGATGGTGTTCATTCCCAGAGCCTTGCACATCTTGATGCGTTGGTCCCAGTAGGCCTTGGGAATACGGGGGTAGTGGAGCTCGGCGGCCTTCACCACGAAAGGCTTTCCGTCGAGCAGGAACGTGCCCTTGCCCACCGTGAAGTCGCCTGGCTTGGCTGCCTGGCTGCCCATGGGGCAGAGCAGCATGGCGGCTGCGAGGGCCGCCGTCGATAATGTCTTTGTCAGCTTCATTTTTATGGTTTGTTTTGGAATTTGTTCTTGTCCCTTTTGAGCGCAAGCGCTCTTATTTTCGCAAAGTTACGAATAATCTTCAAGAATGTGCCGACTCACGTTCAAAATTCATCTATTTCTCCGCTTTTTGTGTGTTGGGCAGCAGTCCGGCAACGATTCCCATCAGCGGCAGGAATGCGCTCACCTGAAAAATAAACTCCACACTGGTCTTGTCGGCCAGCCATCCGAAGAAGGCCGACCCCAGTCCTCCCAGTCCAAACATCAGTCCGAAGAACACGCCGGCGATCATTCCCACCTTGTCGGGCATGAGGTCGGTGGCGTAAACCACGATCGACGAGAACGCCGATGCGATGATCAGTCCCGAGAGGAAGCAGCACACGATGGTCATCGTGAGGCCCACGAATGGCATGGCCAAGGCGAAGGGCGCCGCCCCGAGGATGGAGAACCAGATAACATATTTCCTGCCGAACCTGTCGCCCAGCACGCCACCTGCCACCGTTCCGATGGCGAACGCGGCGAGAAACACAAAGAGGAACAGTTGCGAAGCCTTTATCGACACGCCAAACTTGTCGATCAGGAAGAACGTGAAGTAGCTCGTGATGCACGAGGTGTAGAAATACTTCGAGAACACGAGAAGCACGAGTATTGCCAACGCTCCGTATTTGGCACGTTTGGAGATGTGGTTGTTCAGCGCGGGCTTTCTCTGCGGATGCTTCACCACATACTGCATACGGGCCTTATACCATGCGCCGAGCCGCACCATGATCAAGGCGGCGAGCAGGGCGGCCAAGGCAAACCATGAGATGGAGTGCTGACCGTAAGGCAGGATGATGATGGCCGCCAAAAGGGGTCCGAGGGCCGATCCGCCGTTGCCACCCACCTGGAAGATCGATTGCGCCAAACTCTTCTTGCCGCCCGATGCCATCTGCGTTACGCGCGATGCCGTGGGGTGGAACACCGACGATCCGAAGCCCACGATGCTCACGGCTATGAGTATGGTGAGGTAATGGTTGGCGAAGGCCAGTGCCAGAAGGCCCGCCAACGTGAAGCACATGCCCACGGAGAGGGCGTACGGTCGCGGGTGGCGGTCGGCGTACAGGCCGGTGAACGGTTGCAGGATCGACGAGGTCATCTGAAACACGAGCGTGATGATGCCAATCTGTGCGAAGGAGAAGTCGAACTGGTCTTTCAGGATGGGATAAATGGAGGGAATGATCGACTGTATCATATCGTTCAGAAAATGCGATATGCCGCAAATCATGAGTATGGAGTAGGCCGTTCCCTCGGTCATGGTGGGTTTGCCCTTGAGCTTCTGGCTGATGGCTTTGATTTGCATAGACGAATGTCCTTTTATGGTTTGTTGTGCAAAAGTACTCATTTTTAGCTTACCCCCAACATTTTATAATGTGGAATGTTGGGGGTTGAATGTTGGAATGTTGGGTGTTGAATGTTGAATGTTGGGTGTTGAATGTTAAATGGGGAATGTTGGGTGTTGAATGGGAATTGTTGAGTGAGGGATGTAGAGTATTGAAAGGGCATTGAGTTTTGGATGGGCACGTTGGAGAATCGGGCAGAAATGGCGCTGGCTCGTGTGAGAGTAGGCGTGTCAATAGGTATGGGAAGGCTCTGGCTCGTGTGAGAGGAGCCGTGTTGAAAGTCAAGCTATGCGGGCTGAAAGCCCAACGACCTCCATAGCCCAGGGCAAGCGAAGCGACGCCCTGGGTAAATCGCAGCGCCATGCCACGCCCTGTAGGGGCAAAAGTAAACATAACACGCTCTGTTTCAGCGCTTTTGCCCTTGCAGGGCGTAAGCTACGCGGCACATTATACCCAGGGTGTCGCTTCGCTTGCCCTGGGCTATGAACTTCTGTCCCTTCGGGACGTGCCCGCTAAAACGCGCCCTCATAGAAACAACTCTCCGCATGCGAAGAATCCGTGCCCATCCGTCGCGCCGACGGCGCATCGACACACGCCGCGGAATGCGGCGCAAGACTAACCGATCCGTGAAAAGACCAATCCGTGCGCATCGGTGAAATTACCTCCCCTTCGGTCGGTGGGGCTTCGCACGTCATTCGTGAGATAATAAACACCGGCGGTGTTTCCTTTCAGTAGTCATTCGATAGATTCGATAGATTCGTGTTCTTTTAAATATCAGCGAGCGTTTGCTTCGGCCAGCGTGGCTTCGCCGGGTCTCGTGTTCTTTGATAAAACCGCCCCGCATGGCCCATTCCACATTTACCTTTAATATTCCACATTAAAAAAGTTGTCATTCTACACCCAACACCCCCATTTGTTAAATAGTATATTTTCCCATCACAATTCAGCTTTTTTTCTACCGCGCTTCTAACTTTTTGTTGTAACTTTGCAGCGCAAACGCGGTTCCTTGCCATCTACCCAAGGCCCCCGCGACAGCCCATTATCTACCGGCGATAGCAACTACAATAACCAAATAATTAAACAACAGTAACTTTTTCAACATGAAACAATTCGGGCTTCTGCGCAGAGCGCTGATAGTGGTCCTGTTGGGAATGGTGGCCAGCTTCTCGCAAGCGGTCAACATCAACGACCCGGGCATTATCTATCGCATCGTGTGCCAGTCGAACGGCCAGGCCGTGACGAATGGTAACCAGAGCGCACACAACACGTACCTCACGACCGATGCCATTGATCTCTCGGCCGAGGGACAAGACTGGATGATTGTGCCAGTGTCGCCACCCGACAGCATCTATGCTTTCTACAATCCCCATTACGACATGGGCTTCGACATGGCTCCCGCGGCCCAGCAGGCATGGCGCCTCTTGCAGTGGGATCCCAAGTTCACCAGTTCCAACCAGCAGTTTGTCATCAAGCAGGTCAGCGAGGGCGTCTTCCAGTTCCTCAATGTTGCCGGCAATCGCGCCATGACGCTCCGTGCCGACGGCACCATCTACATGGATGAGGACCTCGACGCTGCCAACAGCCACTTCACCCTGCAGGCCACAACCAACAAGGTCGACAAGATCATCAAGGGCTACACCTACCTGCTCCGCAGCAAGAACACCGGTTGGGTGCTCAGCAACCTCGAGAGCCGCAAGTCGGCCGCCCTGCTCCACACCGAACCTTATAAGGAGGGAAGCTATGGCCAGCACTGGGAGTACCGCACCGTGGAATATTCCAAGTATGGCTCCACCGGCTATTCCACCGTTCTCTTCAACGCCAAGTACAACTTCGCCATCGACGCCGGCCTGAACGGCAAGAAGCTGCCGTTGCAGTATGCGCTCGATGGTTCCAACTACAACCAGCAGGTGACGTTCGAGGCCGTAGAGGGCCAGCAGGGCGTCTACCGCATCTCCTATAAGTACAACGGCACCGTCTACTACCTCTCCGCCGACAGCAAGGGCGACACCCGCATGATTCAGGACGCCAACGACGAGACCACTTATTTCACCGTGGAGTACACCGACCCCTACGTGCCCGTGCTCTCCGACTGGGAGAACCAGCGCGTGTTCGCCGTCAACAAGGAGGAGGGCCACGCCGCCTACATTCCTTACGCCAACACCGAGGCGCTGCGTGCCGACAAGGCCCGCTACGACAAGCCTTGGCTCGACCCCGCCAGCGACCGTTGGATGACGCTCAATGGCACATGGAAGATCAACTTCGTGAAAGACCCGTCGTTGCGTCCGGGCGAGGATGATTTCTACGGCAACGATGTCAACGTCTCTTCATGGGACAACATCGACGTGCCCTCATGCGTTGAGATGAAGGGCTACGGCGATCCTTGGTATGTCAATGTCGATTATCCCTTCGAGGACAATCCTCCTTACATCACGATGAAGGGCAACCTCTACAACTCGGTCAGCTCCCTGCGCCGCAACTTCACGTTGCCCGCCAACTGGGCCGGCGACCGCGTGTTCCTCCACTTCGACGGTATCTATAGCGGTGCCTACGTGTGGATCAACGGCAAGAAGGTGGGCTACACCCAGGGCGCCAACAACGACGCCGAGTTCGACGTTACGGCTTATGTCCACGAGGGCGAGAACAACCTGAGCGTTCAGGTGTTCCGCTTCACCGACGGCTCATACCTCGAGGGTCAGGACATGTGGCACATGAGCGGCATCCATCGCGACGTGTACCTCTTCGCCACACCGAAGACCTACATCCGCGACCACTACATCACCTCTATGCTCGACGCCGCCGACGGCTACAAGTCGGGCTCTATGACCGTGGCCCTCACCATGAACAACCGCGACGCTGAGGCCGCCAACAAGGATGTGTGCGTGCGCCTCATCAGCCCCGAGGGCCAGCAGGTAGGCCAGCAGAACACCCATTTCGCCTTCAAGAAGGGCGAGAAGGAACTCACACAGTATGTAACATTCGAGGGCCTCACCAACCTCCAGCTTTGGAACGCTGAGCAGCCCAACCTCTACACCGTCGAGGTGGCACAGACCGATGCCAAGGGGTCGGAGGAAGAGGCGTTCGCCACCAAGTATGGCTTCCGCTATGTGGAGATCCCCAACGACGACCACCGCGTCTACGTCAATGGCAAGCAGGTCTACTTCAAGGGCGTCAACACACAGGACACCCATCCCACCCGTGGCCGCGCCATCGATGTGGAGACCATGCTGAAGGACATCACCCTCATGAAGCAGGCCAACGTCAACACCGTGCGCACCAGCCACTATCCCCGTCAGGCCAAGATGAACGCCATGTTCGACTACTACGGCCTCTATGTCATGGATGAGGCCGACATCGAGTGCCACAAGAACTGGCAGGATGGCGCCGCCATCTCAAGCGACGCCTCTTGGCAGCCCGCCTATCTCGACCGCGCCCGCCGCATGGTGCTGCGCGACCGCAACAACCCGTCGGTGGTGTTCTGGAGCCTTGGCAACGAGAGCGGCTATGGCACCAACCACGACGCCGCCTTCGCCCTCATGAAGACGCTCGACAACCGCATCGTCCACTACGAGGGTGCCACCAACGCCGGTCGCGCCACAGCTACCGAGATGTGGAGCCGCATGTATCCGTCGCTCGATGAAGTGAAGGCGCAGGCCAATGGCAACTGGGCCGAGCAGCCTTTCTTCATGTGTGAGTACGACCACGCCATGGGCAACTCGCTGGGCAACCTCCAGGAGTACTGGGACATCCTTGAGGGCAGCAAGTATGGCATCGGCGGTTGCGTATGGGACTGGGTCGACCAGTCGATCGTGGCTTCTGAGGATATCATGAGCGGCAACCTCATGCAGAACGGCTTCCACAAGTACCGCACTGGTTACGACTATCCCGACGCTCCCCACCAGGGCAACTTCGTCAACAATGGTATCATCAATGCCGACCGCTCTTGGAGCGCCAAGCTCGATGAGCTGAAGAAGGTCTATCAGTATGTGTCGTTCGACAAGTGCCAAACAACCGGCGGCAACACCGCTGAGATCACCCTCACCAACAAGTATGACTTCACCTCGCTGGGCGCCCTGCGCTTGGCTTACCAGGTGGTGGTCGATGGCAAGGTGGCCAATGAGGGCAATGTGGCTCTCGACGACCTCAAGCCGGGCGAGACAGGCTCTGTCACCGTGCCTACCGCCTACGATGAGGCTGAGGCCAAGGGCAAGGAGGTGCTGCTCAACCTGAGCGTTGTGCAACCCGCCGCCACCGCTTACGCTCCCGCCGGCTACGCTGTCGCCACCGCACAGTATGTGTTGCAGGATCGCGACAAGCTCGCAGCCGTCGACCTCAAGGGCAGCAGCGCCGAGCCGCTGAGCGTCACCAAGTCGAACGGCGTTACCACCATCAGCAACAGCAAGGTGGAGATCGCCTTCAACACCAACTCGGGCAAGCTCACCAAGTGGTCGCAGAACGGCATCAGCATCGTCAAGGATGGCGCCACACCCGAGTATGAGAACTATCGCTGGATCGAGAACGACGCTCCTTATGGTAGCGACCCCTGGTACGACCAGGGCAACGGCATCAGCAGCCATAAGGTAGCCATCAGTCGTGTGGATGGTGGCAACAAGGTAACGGCCACCGTAACAGGCACCGGCTCATGGGTCAACTACACCTTCACCTACACCATCTATAAGAACGGTGTGGTCGACCTCAAGACCCAGTTCACACCGCAGGTCACCGCCACCGATCTCTATGGCGCCGTGCGCCGTCTGGGCATGCAGCTCGAGATGCCGGGCGAGTTCAGCCAGGTCAACTACTACGCTCGTGGCCCGCTGGAGAACTACACCGACCGTTGCACAGGATCAAACCTCGGTCGCTACGCCACCACCGTGTTCGACATGAACGAGTATTACCTGCGCCCGCAGACCATGGGCAACCGCCAGGATCTGCGCGAGCTCACGCTCTCCGACGGTCAGGGCAACGAGATCAACATCCAGACCGAGGGTCAGGTGGCGTTCTCTACGCTCTACTGGTCCGACCAGACCCTCAAGTCGTATATGCACAACTGGGAGCTCCCCGTGGGGGGGGGGGGGGGGCCCCGCCCCC
>NZ_JAHKBE010000073.1 GCF_018789675.1 Hallella faecis | reverse complement strand
AAGGCATACCCTCGTCTATAGATATTGAATTCTTAGAATTAAACGACAACCCCTATTTTATATACCACTCTTATCCAATGCAACTGTGACTTGACAAAAGTCTCCCAATCTATTGTTATGTCTTCTTCCATCTCTAATCAATTTTAAAGTTGTACAATGGTCGCAGACTGTCGCCTACAATCTCAAAAACCACAATGTCATGAGCGTACTCGTTGCTTCCCACTTTAGCGGAGAGGAAGAACACATAGGAGCGATTGCCGTACTCATCATCCAGACTTACTATCTTCTGCACTTCATGGTGGCTGTAATCATCATTAGGGTGAGCAAGTCGTAGCAAAGGTCTATGCTCCTCGTGCAATTTGCCATCTTCTGATTTGAATTTCACCACACAATCTATATCGGGTGCTGTTCCACCTTCACCGGTGTCATGCCAGATGGCTGTCACGAGACTGTCGTCAGAGACTATTGTATGGTAAGTCTCGATAGAGTCAGACATACTTGAACTCTTATCGAGACTTGTATCGGAAGACTTGTCCAAACATGAAGAGCATATAGACAATGCCAACAAGGCTATGCTACAAAGCTGGAGTATCCTTTTCACATTCCTCATAGTTTCCATTAGACATATATGCCCGTTTTAATTTTTCGTCTTCAAAATCACTCGTAAACATACATTCTGCCAAAACCTCACCATTATCCTCTGCGTATTCGGGGTCGAACACAAGTCCTGGGAGAGTAAGCGGTTCTTCCTGTTCATATATGTACGAACCGATATAGACGTATTCTTTGGGAGGTTCTACCTTATCTTTATCTAAAAATACATCTCTTTCGCGTGCAAAATCAGAGTACTCGTCTTCGTAACCTTCGAAATCGTTTAGTTCCCACACAAAGCAAAGCTCGTACATCAACCATTCGAAGAAGAAACGTTCGTTGTTTGCTTCAACAAAGTGGCTATGCGTATCCTCTTGATAAAACATAGGATATAACTTCGGCTCAAACATCCAATTCTGACTTACTTCTTTGACAGTTTCCAGAATTTGCTCTTTGATGTGCTTGCTCCAAAGGCTGGCAACGCAATAGGCATTGTCTTTCTTTACTTTCAGATATATTTTCATTTTCTTTTCGTTTAGACCTTTATTCTGATGGAGGAAAAATCTGATTGATTACGATTTTATTGCTGTCGTCAAGATACGCTCCGTCTATATCATAAGAAATAGAGACAAAATCATCACCTTCATCACTTGAATAGCAACCTATTCTTTCCCAAAATTCCTCGTGGAAGGCTTTCATTATCTTCTCGTATAGGTCTGGAGCCTTCTCCTGCAACCAAGGGTCGAACTTCTCCCAATAGTCCTCTTCCTCCATGTCTTTGAGAATTGTATCTTGGGCTTCTTTCCATAATGCCAGCAACTTATCCGCTTCCTCGTCAGAGAATTTGACAGTAGCTCCGTTATTATCCCAATTTATATATATTTCTACATCAATCTCTTTCATTGTCAGTTGTATTGTTTAGTTACTTTATGATTGATGACTTGCCAGCCACTCCTTGGCAAGAGTGGTGGCAAAGCCGTAGAAGTCTTTCTTGTGAGCATCTGACCGTAGCTCTTCGTTGTTTTGAAGAAACTCCAGCAGTTGTTCTCTCAACTCTTGGTCCTCAGTCCTTTCAAGAACCACTTTGATGAGTGTAAGTGCACCGTCGTCACCCCAATTTTTGCGTATCATATTCTTCGTCGTTTAGTTGTTTTCTTTTTTACGGATCTCTTGCAGAATAGCCTGGCGCATCCACCATACGGCATACGAGGCAAACTTGAAGCCACGCGACTTGTCGAACTTGTGGCTGGCACGTAACATTCCGTAACGACTGGCAGCAATGAGTTCTTCGTCAGAGAGTCCCTTGCCCACATACTGCTTTGCTACTGCCTTGACAAAGACAGAACCGAGTTCTGCCAACTCGTTCTCCGCATTGGAGTCGCCCTGCTGGATGAGGTCGATAAGACGCAAAGCCTCATCGTTGTCGATGATAGGCTTCTTTTCACTGTTTGTTGTTTCGTTTTTGTTCACCATATTTCTTAATGTTTAAAAATGTTGTCGCGCGAAATTTACCCTGTTTTTCTGAAATAAAAAAATCAGACCATAGAAAATCAACAAAAATTAACTTTTTGTTGCAATCTTAGTTGCAATCATGTCTTATTCATAGTGCCAACGAGAGTCTCTGTCTATTCTTTCGGAGTTATAAGACTATTGAAGTCGCGAGTCTCAAACTGAGCGGACTCATATCCCTGGATGTTAAAGTCTGGGTAATGGTTGTACTTGTTCTTTGGCACGATAATCTTTTCGAGAGATGTGCAGCCAATGAGCATCGTTGCGTTTATTTCACCAGCACAGCATGTCAATGACGGCTGCTCAAACTCAATCGTCTTTAGTGAAGTGCAGTCGGCAAACGCCATTCGCTCCACAATCTTCACATTCTTGTTTAGATATACAGACTCCAGATGCTTGCAATAAGCAAAGGCTCTGTCATAAATCCAGCACTTGCAGTCATCGCTTATCACGATGTTGAGACTTTTCAGACCGGAATTTCTGAACGCAGACTTGTCGATAATCTTCATGTGGCTTGGAATATTTATCTCTTCTAAAGCTTTGCAGCAAGCAAAGGCACCTGCTCTAATCTGGCGCAATGTCTCAGGTAAGGCTATTTCCTTTAAATTATCACAAAGACCAAAACACTCTTTCCCGATAAATTCTACTCCAGGCATTGTTATCTTGAAGAGTTCGTGGCAGCTTGCAAACGCTTCTTCGCCCAAGTCGACAACAGATGCTGGCAACACCAAATCATGAAGATTGTTAAGTCCTTGGAATGCATAGTCACAGATTGCCTTCACACCATCTTCCACTTCAAGGTACTCCGGATTGCCGAGTACTTTCAACAAACGAAGTCCATCCTCGCTGTAGATTGGTCCAGAACACTTATTGCGTCTGGCTTTCTTGATGAGTGCTTGATCTTCTTTTGTCAATCTTGTATTCATATCTTCTGTAGTATTCATATTCTTTACTTATATTGTCATAACTCTATTTTGCTTAAGAGAATAAAACTGGGTGCAAAGGTAATGCTTTTTTGCCTTTGCACCCAGTTTAGTTATTCGGAAGAACCGGAATGTGATGCCGGAAAATCAGGAATGGTGTAATTATCGTAGAGTTATATATATGGTTTTTATAGGTCTGCATTTACCCTTATTGTCCTTCTTGCACAATATCTTGATGCTATAATCGCCTTTTCTGACGTCATCTTTGTTTGGTATTTTCGGCTCAGTCATATTTAAACCATTCCAGTTTACCCCTTTTGCCTTATACAATTTCTTTGAATACAATTTCTTTGAAATAGCCATGAAGGTTGCCTTGAGCTTTGAGGCTAAGCTGCCTTCTTCTCCATTCTTATCAAGAAGACTGTTTGCCCATGCTGGCACAAGTACAATATTCCAGAAGTTGGTATAGTAGCGAGGGTCGTATGCTCGTCCCCACAAATGAGAGATGATATAGTTCTGGAAGATGTTATCTTTGCCTGCTCCAACAGTAAATCCGGTTTCGTTAGAGATGAGAGATCTGACGAAGTCATTACCGTCTTTCGAAAGCGTGACAGGAATTTTTATGTTACCCTCTATATAATAGGTGTTTCCGCCCATTTTTGAGTGGGAGTAACCTTCTTCTGCATCCTTGTCATTTTTGGTGGTTTTGCGGGCAGGTAAAGGAGTGTTTTCATTTTCCAAGTCCTTGATAAGTTTTTTCATTCTTTCAGCAACAATATCAGGATCAAAGAAATAAGACTGTTCAATAGCCCATTTTATGAATTTATCTTCGCCAATTTCGTTAGCCAAAGCTACAATGCCATCAATCTTTGCCAACATCGGCTTGTTGATAGCATTTCTATAGGTATTGTTGTTGTTGTTGTATGTACCTTTAACTTTAAGACCAGATAGGTCGGTCTCTAAGTATTTACGGAATAGCTTCAGGGCTGAGCACTTATCATTAAAAGTGTTCGTTCCGGTCATGGCAATAATTGCTTTCTTAAATTTTTCTGCTATATAGCTTATTCCTTCTACAATAGTTCTGGCGTACAAATAATCACCTTCTTTGAGCAAAGAGTCGACTGCTTCTATGAAGTCATAGCTCTTTGTAGGGTGTAGTATAGCTTTCTTTGCGAATTGTGACACCTCGTATTCGTATCCATCCTTTTTTACGTTCCATGGATAATTTTTCAAGTATTCGCAAATATCTTTCTGAACACTTTTCAGATTTGATACATAATTACGCGTAATGCCCTGTCCATTATACCATTTCGCAAACTCTATAAGAACAGTAAAGGTGTTGTTGTTTGTTGAATTTGCCATAATTCAATATCATTAAAATGTTAATATTATGTATATAAGAGTATTATTCTTCACTCACTTCCCTCAGCTTCTCCCACAGCTTCACCATTGCCAGTGTGTCGAGGCAGCAGTAGTCGAGCAATGCCCGACGAGCCTTCTTTTGCTTTTCTGGCTCCATAAACTGTATCTGAGGATAAATGCTCATTGCCTCGCCGCCATTCTGCACGCCACCACTGAGGTTGTGGTAGTCGAGCTCCGGATCATCGGGGAACAATGCGGGGAGCACCTTCTTGATGGAGAACGAGCCGTTCATGGCAGGCATATAGTAATAGCCGGCACGGAACGGGTCGAGAAGGTCTACGATGTGCGATTCGATGTTGAGAAGATGCGGCGCCAGGTCGGGGAATGCCTCTGCCAGTTCCTTCAGACGCGTACACTCGAAAGCCTTGTTGTAGGCTGTGGTGCAGACGTTGAGCGGGATGTCCTTGCAGAGTTGTTCTGCAAGAGCGCGGCGAGGGTCTTCACCCGATATGCCGAGAAACTCACGATGCTTCAGTTCGCCACCTTCGTGCTCGATGTAATGGAGCGAATACTGGAACGTGACCTGCTGGTATGGATGCGTGCCCTGATACTTCGGTATCACGGTCTGCTCGGTCTCGAAGTCGAGGAAATAAAGCGGATATGAGAGTTTCTTGAGAAATTCGCCGATGGCTTTGCGGTCGATATAGTTTGTGTCGTTCAATGTACATTCCAACTGTAGCTGCTGAATGTCGGTGAGCTTTTCCTGTCGCATATCTTCAAGCGACAAGCGGCCTGCGTCCATGTGTTCCAACGCCTTCTTGAAAGACATGCGGTACAGGTTGAAGACTGATGGTGAAGGTATGACATTGCGACTGCAATAGTTCCAGAACGCACATGCGTAGGGCTTGCGGCAATGTTCAGCCAGATGCTGCTTGGGTTCTGCGCCTTCAAGCACCTTCTTTGCGGCCTTGGTTTGGGCTGCGACTTTGGCATATTCTTCGGCAACGGCTTCGCTGATGTCGTTTATGCGGAAGAATCCCTTTACATCGAGTTTGCCGTCAAGTACATATTCGTTATCGATGTTCACAAGATAAGTGCCCGTTATGGTAAGCCCGCAGTTGGTGAGTACATATTTCTGATATGCCACATCCTGTGCATACACTTCCAGCTCCTTCAGGTCGGTACTGCTTTTCACCTCATAGATGGCATAGCCTTGGGGTGTCTTGTGCAGCAGGTCGACGGCGCAATAGCATCCGTCGTATATAAACGCCGCCTCGGCAATATTCTCAGCACCTTCGGCAAGGACTTTCTGTGTGGCTGCTGCCATCGCTCCGAGGTCGAGGCGCTGTGTTCCGTCGGCAGCTGTCTTATAGGTGGTTGCCTCCACGAAATCGCCGAACAGACGCTTAGCCAGTTCGCCCACTTCGGTGCCTGCGTCGAAACGTGCCTGCGTCAACGGGTCGATAACCATTTCTTCTGGTTTGTACTGCTTCAGCCACAATGCTTTGGGACATTGGCAATAAGTGATGTATTTTGATTTTGATAAATTTGCCATAGGCTTTTATATATTTATCTTAGTTATTTTTTGCGTATAATATGAAAATACGCTCAAAGTTACAGAATATTGATTAAAAGACAAAACAAATGTTCAATTTTTTGGCGGTAAAAGAACGGAAAAAGCGGTATAGGTATCTTGTTATTGATATGATACTGTTTATGTCGCAAGTTTCAACATCATTTCCTTCACTTGGTCGAAGCTCATGGGCTCATACTCTAATATCTCACCTGTCTCCTTAATCATGCGGTAGCGCAGATGGGTGCGGATATGTGAAATCCCTTCTGGACGATTCAAGTCGTTAATAGTAGGCTGAATGGTGCTCACTTGATGATATTCCACCTGACGATTATCCTTATCACTGCTTTCTTCCAACACAATATCTTCGTAAGTGGTGAGATTCTGCTTTGCCTCCTCTAACAAATCTTTCAAGGTGTCTGCCCAATTCTCGTTGCCCTCTATGCTGTCGTATATTCTGTCCATATATCCCTTGCCTTTGATGGCTTGGAACAGTTCGATGAGGTAAGCGAAACGCTTTTCCATACCATCTGCTATGAATATGTGCGCACGTTGGTGCCAGGAGTTGAAGGTAGATACGGCGAACGACTTCAACACCACTCGTCCATTTGGCAGCGTTGGAATATGAATAGGGTCAAGGCATAGCAGCACGACGTGCTTTCCCGACTCCTGGGCCAGTATTTCGGCAATGAGTACATGGGTGTTATAGTCTCTTGCCATAGTACATTTTATCACGACTACCTTCTGCGGCATTTTGGCGAGCGACATCACGCCAAGCTCAAAACGCATCAGTTCTACGGGGTCGAGCCTTATCCTTCTCACCATGCCTTTGCCATATATCTCCTCGCCCTTTTTGCATACAAAACGGGGCAGGTTGCGACTTCGTACACCACCGTAGAACACTACGAGCGGCTTTTTGCGTGGCATCAGAAGATATTCTTCCACCACATCCATTGTTTGGCTTGGCAATAATGTATGTAGTTTATCTTCTGGTAAGAGTAGCGAGATGCTGTTTTCTGCCGTCTGCTTGTCTACCACCGCTACTTCTCCGTTCAGACATTTCTCCGAGAATTCGCGAAAGAAGTCTCTATCAAGCAGCTTTGATACTTTCAGCAGCAAGTCGGTGTCGAGACTCGTCTTTCCGAATATCTCGTATGTGGCAGAGTTCGACTTGCACAGTTCTCTGGCAAAGGCTGCCACCGAAGGAAACTTAGCCTTTACCTCTTTCAGAATCTCTTGTCCTATATGATATTTCTCCATTGTTGTATTTTTTTATTCTGATGCAAAGGTATATCTTTTTCTGCCTCTGTCCACTATCGTCATTATCGGACAAACCGGAATGAAGTGTCGGAAAAACAGGAAAGATGTTAAACTACGCTATACCGATGACATCTATCTGGAATATGTCGTGAAATATACAGTTAGGTAAGGTTGTCTGTTAGCGTAGTATTCTGTCAAGAAGAAATATAAGGGTGCATTTCATTATAATTTAACGAAATGCACCTGAATAACATTGTCGTTATTGACTGCTTGCTAGGCAATCTTTTCAACTCCGACAACTTTGTTGCGACAACTGCCATTGGTAACATAGCTTGTTCTTTCCCATTTAGAGATAGCATCAGCTTCGCTTGAAGCGTCTACTGTGTAACAACTTCTGTTGCTATCCCAAGGACTTGCATTCTCAGACTTGAAATATACATTGTAACGTGGCATAAGTTTATGTTTTTATTCGTTCATGTCTACTTCCTATCGAGCGGTTCGAAATTCATCATTAGTGGCAGAAGCATAATCCTTTTCTTTTTCCATGGCCTTTATCTCTAATGATTTTTATTCTTGTTCATAATCCCATTCCTCAAACGCCGAGACATTAGCTTGTGGCTCTTCCTCCTTAGAATAGTCATTGGCGAGATATACCACAGGAAGCTTGGTCTCATACATCAAGTCTAAAGCATATTTAAGATATTCTCCTCTTAACTGTTCCATATAGCAGTGGAACAGGAAGAACTTGGTGTTCTCGTTGTATGTTCTAGGAATAATGAACTGTTCATCATCTCCAGACGGAGTGATCGTTTGGATTGTCCCAGCTTTATCTATGTAAAGTGCATGTCCGCAAGTCGCACAACCGTTCATCTCGCTGATAGCACGTCTTGCGTTGTCAATGTCGGGATTTGAATGAAACCATATAAGCACTGGGCGTATTGGTGAACTACCAACATACTCTTCGATAGTTTCAATAATGTTGTCCTTGTTAGTACTTTTCATATTCTGTCTTTTGTTTAAGTCAGACTGTATGTTAACAAAACAAAAAGGCAGCAAAGACTCTGCGACTGCACGATTTTATTCGCACGTCGTAGTGTCTTTGCTGCTTTGTCTTATGCTGTTGCCCATAGAGCCTGACTTCAAGGTTTGTGTCCTATGGCTCCGTTCGGACTGTTTCTTGTTTAGGTCGTGTACTTTAGTGTAAGCACGAAAAAGCGTGAAGCCCATTGTCGCTCGCTTCACATCTTGAAGTCTTCGAACTTACCCATCTGTCAGAAACGAGCAACGAGACCCCACGCCGATATGTATAGATACACTCCCATAGAGTCAGCTCTTTTGGGAGCAGACTAATGAAAGGTACGTATATTACATACCCATAGGCATCATCATTGCATGGCTTCGTGACAGATATTGAAGTGTTCGAAGTTTCAAGATGTCAGAAAACCAAGCGCCAATAACGCTTTTCTTATGTTTGCCCTCTACCAACCGTCACTTTTCAAGCGACTTCGGCGTAGGGCTACATGCCGTCATTGCACATAGAATGCAATTTAGCGTGCCAAAGTTACTAATTATTATTGGTATCGCAAAAAAAAGACCTAATTATTTTAAGTAGAGTTGACAAATAAAAAACATTGATGTTGTACAACATACTCTTAGACATAATCTTATTATCCGAACATTCCTTGTGCCTTTAAGTCTACATTCATCCAATCAGTATCATCGTTGTCATTGACTCCACTTAATACGCCACCCTACTAATTCTTATTCAGTTTGTTTATATATTCTTTGAGACTTTCTATTTCTCCATCTCGCTTGTCTATGGTTTCATGAAGTTCTTTTATGGTTGAATTTAGCACATCAATGATAGACTAAGCGTATGGACTTATCATCTTGTAACTGTCATTCTACATTAGTTTCTTTATATTATTTTCTGTCTCTTGCTCTTTGGCAACTCTATCTTCATGCTTTTTGTTGTTTGACTCCTTTAGAAGTCCATATCGCTTCATCCAGCGTTGAGCTGTAGATATGCTTGTTTTGTAATGTCTGGCGATTATTTCTTTCTTCTCTGCCTGTGTAATCTCTTCATCATACAAGCAAGTCAGATCTTCTGCACAACGTGGCTTGTTAATACTCTTCGGAGTTATTCTCTCTGTTTGTTTGCAGTGTAGATCTATAATCAATACTCTGTTAATTCTAACGTAATCGTTTGAAAATGAAGGAGTTAATTA
>NZ_JAHKBE010000072.1 GCF_018789675.1 Hallella faecis | reverse complement strand
TTTTGGGTTAGCATCTGCACGGCCTACTCCACAGGGTTTGTCGGGTGCGCCGAAACAGCACACTCCATAATTTTTCATTTTTCTTGAGGCTGATGCTATTGTTGGCTCATTAGAGAACAATTTGCTGATGATATTCTTAGATACGAGTTCAAAAGTCATATCAAAAGGATCATTTAGACACTTAGCCTTCGAAAAGTAAAAGTAACCGACTTTCAAGGCATCAAGGTTGTATGGTGTTAATGGATAATACTTGTAAAGCATAATGCAAGATATTATATATTAGTGTGTTTTGTTGTTACGTGTTGATAGTAAGGCTTCTAATAATTCGTAAAACAATCTATTAGGAATCTTTCCTTCTAAAGTAAGGCGTCCATTCTTGGTTTTGTCCTTTATAGATAACTTCTGTCTATTTTCTGCTACAACTAATCCATGAGCAATAGCATTTCTTATGTGCCTTAAAAGATTGTGGACAGAATCGTTCCCTTTTTCTTTAGATCCCTTAGGCTTGTCATCGTCGTATAAAACAAAATATTTAAATTGGGATTTCTTCTTAGTATCTTTTTTATTTAATCTGCCAATTAAAATAGATTTCTCATCAAGGAATTTCTGCAGTTTCGGACTATTAATGTCGAAGACTCCGAACTGCGAAGAAATTTCTCGCTCAAACAAGCACAAGAAATCATATAACTTAGCCTTATTACTCTCAGATAATTTGTTCATGGCTATAAAGCAATATTACTTGAATAAGACCTTAAAATGTTTAACATAAAGAATTGTATTGCCGTACCATACTTCTAACCTATATGAGCCACTCCACCAATGACCAGCATCATTTCCACCCCAACCTCCTATATCAAAATATGTATTACCATCTTCGGAGTCCACATATAAATCAGAAGTATATGAACAGTCTTTAGGAGAGTTTCCCCCTTGAGACAAGGTACCATCAGGGTTAAATATCTTTATTTTTAGGGTGTAACAACCCGTTCCGAAGCCATAATAATATATTCTTGGACTAAGATATTTTGTTTGATAGTCATATATGGGTTTCCCATAGTCAGATATGACATTGTTGTTTTCATCAGTATTGCCAATCTCTATTTTGGAAATATGTATAGGATACACAGACGTAACATTATTCTTGTATTCTTCGTACTCATTTTGGGTAGAATAAAAGTATAATCCAACTCCAATTATAAAGAATATTGCTGTTACAAAAATAACTATATCTTTCGGGTCAAAAGAAAAACGAGGCGTAATTGAATCTTCATTCATTTGACTCCATGACAGGGATTGCTCTTGACATTCAGCCTTATTTCCATGTGTATCCGCAAGCATAGTCTCATCTTCACTATGCAGAGAAGACTTTTGTTCAACATTATAGCAAACATTCAACTCAAACTGCTCACGAAAAGTCTCCACGTTTTGTGGTCTATCTTTTCTATTTGTAGACATCAGCCACAAAATCATTTTCTTCCTCTTGTCGTCACAGCCGATTGGCATCGGCAGAGCAAGATGTTTATCCTCACTTCCATCATCATCGATATCCGATGGCAATGGTGGTTTCTTGTTAGTAAGCAGGGTATAGAGCGTGGCACCAAGAGCATAGAAATCTGTCCAAGGGCCAAACTTCTCCAAGTTCTGCTCCATCTGCTCACGTGGAGCGTAGCCGTTGGTATAGCTCACTGCCGTAGAAGTAGTAGCTCCTCCTTGTGCACTCTGCTGCTTGCTGGCACCAAAGTCGATTAGTTTTACCACGCCCTGTTTGTCCACCATGATATTGGCCGGTTTCAGATCAAGATGCAGGATGCCATCTTTATGTGCTGCCTCCAAAGCATCAAGTATCTGAGGAAGTAGTTGCATAACTTCCGCTTCTGACAAAGGCTTGCCAGTGCGCTTCAGACGTTCGCTCAGGTTCTCACCCTCGATGTAGTCCATGACATAGTAGGCGGTACCATTTTCCTCAAACAGGTCATGCACCCGGACGATATGCTCGTTGTTGAGCTTTCGCAGCCGTCGTGCTTCCTTCTTGAATTTTTCTAACTGTGACGCGAAGGTCTCACGATTGTCCGTGTTGCTGACGCTGACAGTAGTGTTGTTATCATCACGCTGACTGATACCACGCATGAAGAACTCCTTGATAGCATATTGTTCCCCAAACTGTATGTTCGTAGCTACATACGTATTGCCGAAACCACCTGATGAGAGATAGCGATCTATGCGGTAGGTGCCATGTAGAATGGTACCTACACGCAACATGTTGGCAGTGTTGATATTATTGCTCATATTAAAACTTCTTGTTTTTCTTTAGGCTTCAAAACTTCATGGGATTCTTTTGGTTGAATAAGTTCTTAATTCTTTTTGCAATCGCTATAACTCAAAGGCTTTCCTAAGAGATTCAAATTATTTAAAGCGTCTATATTGCCTTTTTGTGCGGACCTAGTTAACCACTCTTTAGCATTTGCAAAGTCAGTTTTAACACCCTTCCCATCCATATAACGTAGCCCTAATTCATTTTGAGCATCCGCATCACCTCGTTCTGCCATGACTATTAAATTATATATAGGCATTACAGAATAATCTCTAACATTTTCCCCCTCAGTTATTAAAAGCGTATTATTGTCATCTACAATTGCATCACGTTGGGGATTAGAGTCAGTCCGTTTTTCTTTATCCATAAACATATTAATTTCTACTACACTTTGTGGCCTATGATTCCTATATGTTGCCATTAGCCACAATACCAGTTTTGTGGACTTATTGCTAATATAAGGCATCGGCAGGGCAAGATGCTTATCCTCGCTTCCATCATCATCAATATCCGATGGCAATGGTGGCTTCTTGTTGGTAAGCAAGGTATAGATCGTAGCGCCGAGGGCATAGAAATCTGTCCAAGGACCGAACTTCTCCAAGTTCTGTTCCATCTGCTCACGGGGAGCGTAGCCGTTGGTATAGCTCACTGCCGTAGAAGTGGTGGCACCGCCTTGTGCGCTCTGTTGCTTGCTGGCTCCAAAGTCGATTAGCTTCACCACACCCTGTCTGTCCACCATGATATTGGCGGGTTTCAGGTCAAGATGTAGGATGCCCTCCTTATGGGCAGCTTGCAAGGCGTCAAGAATCTGAGGAAGAAGCTGCATGACTTCCGCTTCCGACAATGGTTTGCCAGTGCGTTTCAGACGGTCGCTCAAGTGCTCACCGTCGATGTAGTCCATGACATAGTAAGCAGTCCCTTTCTCCTCAAACAAGTCATGCACCCTGACGATATGCTCGTTGTTAAGTTTGCGTAGTCGCCGCGCTTCTTTCTTGAACTTCTCCAACTGCGAAGCGAAGGTTTCACGATTATCGGTATAGCTGACGCTTACCGTCGTGTTGTTATTGTCACGCTGGCTGATACCACGCATGAAGAACTCCTTGATGGCATACTGTTCCCCGAACTGAATGTTCGTTGCTACATACGTATTTCCGAATCCACCCGATGAGAGGTAGCGGTCTATGCGGTAGGTGCCGTGAAGAACAGTGCCTACACGCAGCATGTTGTCGGTATTGATATTATTGTTCATATATTAACTTCTTGCTTGTTTTTCGGATTCGCCCCTCCATGAGAATCCTGGTTATATAAATCCTTGACTTTACTGCTTTCTTTCAGTTTTTTTATAGCATCTTCCTCTTTAGTTTTCTGTTTTTTAGACCTTTTCTCCTGAGCAGGAAGCTTTTGCTGATTTTTTAGAGAGTCTTTAGAGCTTGATTGTTTGGACACTGTCGCCTCTTTCCTCGGAGTACTTTTATGTTCAATTTGCTCTGAGGGCTTGGAGGCAGTCTTGCTGATAGGTTTCTGTGGGCGAGGAGTACTATAGACATCCGTCTTAATAACGGAGTTTTGATTTTCCCGTTGAATTGTCTTTTGCGGCCGTAGCATCTTATACCCCACCCCACCTGCAAGGATGATGCAGACAGCCAACAGAACATAAAGTGTATATCCTCTCTTTGGTGATTTCCTAACCTCAGCTTGCGGTTTAGGAATCGGCCTGCTGACGATGGAGACATCATCACTTTGACTATGTGGCCGGATATTGAGTGCATTGTCTTTAGAGGTCTGTTCGTCTTCCAATAACAAGCTGTCATCAGATTCATGTTCCACCTTCTTTATGTGTATGAGATAAGCCGAATGATTGTCTTTGTTATCAGATGTGGCAGCAACCAGCTGCATCCGTTTCTTCTCGTCGGATCCATCGGAGGTAAGCAAATGGCAGAGTTCCTCATTGCTCATCTGCTCCAGCATTCCATCACTACAGATATAGAAATAGTCACCGGGTTGGATGTCAGTAATATGTACGATTGCCGGACGCACGCGGTTTTCCTCACCCGGTTGGATGGCACGTGTGATGATATTCTTCTGCGTCGACGTCCGCATCTCATCGTAAGAGATTTCGCCAGCTTGATACAAGTCATAAACGAGAGAGTGGTCGCGACTTTGGTAAATGATGCGGTTCTCTTTAGGACGGATATGATAGATGCGGCTATCACCAATATGAGCGGCTGTCAGGCCTCCTTTGTGAAAATAGAGAAGACAGAGCGTCGTGCCCATCTTCTTCAGATGACTGTTGTCCAGACAATCCAATTGACGATAGGCTGCTTGAAGGGCATAGAGCAGGTCGTCATCAGTAAACGACTGCTTGCTCAGACTAAGAATAGTATCACTCATCGCCTTGCACACCGTTTGACTCGCCACTTCTCCATGCTCGTGCCCTCCCATGCCATCACAAAGGATGAACAGATGGTCATCATCTGTCGCCTTGCCAAATGCAGGGAAAATACTGTCTTCCTGGTTGTCGCGTTGCCCCAACTCCCAAATGGCTTGTGGCTGGTATATCTCTATCTTCATCGTTTATCGTTCTTTATAGATGACATGGGTCTTTCCCATGATGATTTCACTTCCATCCCTTAATATAACAGCATCGCCCGACTGCAGCTCCTGTCCATCCACATACGTGGCATTCTTGTTTTGGTCGTTGCTGATGATTGCCTGACGAATTCCTACTACTTCCTTCACCTCTATCTTGGCGTGGCGGCGGCTCATATATCGGTCGTCGGTCTCGATTTGGAGGGAGGCTTGCGAGGAGGGTGCTTTCCGTCCCACCGTGTTCAATCCGATAGCGAGCGGATAACTTCGTTCGTCCACACACAGGCAACAGCTCTTGGTGTTGGGTGCTGAAGCCAATTGCGTGGTGCCCTTCAGCCCGCCCAACTGTGTCTCGCCGCCATTATATCCTCCGCCAAGGACGGTTTTCGCCTCCAAAGGAGCTTCGTGCCTGAATCTCACCTTCAGCACGGCCTTGCACTGCGGACACGTAATGACTTTCTCGTCCTCCATCTTGGAGTTTCTCACATCCAAGACGACACCGCAGTTGGGGCATTGTATTCTCTTTATTTCCATATTCTTACCATTTGATGACCGGCATGGCACCATCGAACTTTCCCCACATCACAGGATGCTGGCGGTTGCCGGAGGCCTTTACCACTCCTTCATGAACGTATGTGTACAGTTCGTTAGCTGTGAGGATCCGATTGCGGTCTATATCCGCCCCGCCACGAAGTCCACGTTCAAGAAATACCGTAAACAGACTATTGTGAAATCCTGTCTGTCTCGGCATCTCCATAGACAGCTCCGTGGAGCGGGAGGAGAGAAACAGCATGACGTTATCCTTGCTTCTACTGTCATTGCGCTGATTGCTATACCGCATCTTTCCAGAAAAGCAAGCGTCGGCAAAGATAACCTTATTGCGGACGTCGAACTTTCTCATTACTTGATAGATAGTACTGTAATAAAGGAAACCGTCGTAGCAGACCAGTCCACCGGGGATGCCGTGCCCACTGAAATAAAGCATGATGACATCATCTTCATCGGCTTTGCCGAACATCGTGTTCATTGCCTCTATGATGTTGGTAGTGGTTGCGTTAGCATTGGTGTAGCAGACCGATTCGGAATATTTGTTCTTCTGAAAAATATTGTCAATGGCCTGCGCATCGTACGCACTGACCCTAAGGTCATTGCCCGTGCCGGGATAATCGCTGATTCCGGCACAGACAACGTACGTCCTTGCCTGTACAAGACAGACAAACGCAGAGAGCAATATGACAAGGCCCAATCTTCGCATCGCTCTTACACCATCGTTCCCATGTCGGCGTCATTCATGTAGTCAGGCATGTCGGGCGACACGTCCGGATTCTCGCCGTAAGACACCTGCTGCATGTTCGGGTCGATACCATCATCATGTTGCATGGCATAGTCGGTTCCGTCGTCAGGTTGCTGCCCTGCGGCTTCCGCCAATTGCCCTACAGTTGCCATGTTGCCCTGATGGTCGACAACGACGTCGGGGTCGTCAAGCACGTTGTTGTCGTTAACATCGATGACAGCCACATCCGCATCACCGTCACCGTTGAGATCCACGGCAGCCGCGGCATGGCCTTGCACTGTTCCTTGTGCCACGACATGCACGTCGTCATCGGCGTTAGTCGTATCCTGATTGCTTTGGGATGCCGCCACATATGCAGGCTCTACATCCGCCTGCTGATGAACTGCCGTTTGAACGGGCTCGTGAGAGACAGGCTCCACGTCGGCCTTGGTATCTTCAGTTTGAGAATGAGACGTTGTGTGTGCTTCCGCAACGTAAGAGTTCTCCATCTCGTCGGCCCTGATCTCGGGCTTGATAGCCTGGGCATATTCTTCTCGGTTGTCAGCCGTCATGTTGTCCCATTCATCAGCGGTGTAGGTGCTGTAGATTCCGCCATGCCAGTGGAACACACCACCGGCACCGACCTGTGCGCGAGCAGAGTTGAAAGCATCGGTAAACGACATGTCGTCGCTTACTTCTCCCACCTTGACAGGCTGCTTGTCGGCCGTTGGTGAAGAAGCTGTTGAAGCAGCATCTTGCTTTTCCTCTCCACTGACTGCATAGATAGCCCCCGCACCCAGAAGGATGCCGGCGGCAGAGCCGATGGCAACTTTTTTCCATCCTGTTTTCTCTGATTGTGGCTCACTGATGGGCTGCTCCTCAAATTCTGCATACTCGACTTTTGAAGTCGGGTTCAGATACTTAGTCTCTTCATTTGTTTCCATATCTTTCCGCATTAAGGGTTTATTTTCTGTTTACCACTGCAAATATCGGAAATCTCCGACAAACTTGTTCCGCTAAAGAAGGGTTATCGTATGAAATGGTGGGATTAGATGATGAAATGGATGGGGTGGAATGGGGATAACGTCATCTTATAAATTTAGCTTTGCAATACGGACAAACATCGTATTGCGAGAGTTCATCGTAGGGCATGGTGAAATGATGGCCGCAGTTAGGGCAGACATACTTGCTACGGAACTCTTTTTCCTGCTCTTTTCGTTTCTTGGGGACATTTGTTGAGTCCCTGTATGCCTTGATGGTGAAGAAGAAAGAGGCGAAGATGGCTACGCAATACAGCATGATGTACCAAACGTTGCGCCCTACAGTCAAGGCAAGTATGATGGCTGTCATGGTGATGAGTCCCGTCGCACCTCGCAAGGCGTTGAACTTTCTCTCTGCAATCACCTGATCCAAAGAGTGCTGGTCATGCTCTTCCCATAGCGCTTGCAACGGGCGGATGTCGGCTGTCTTGGGTGCCAGTTGCCGGACGGCTTTTAGAATTGCAGCTAAGTCAATGCGATATTTCTCAGGCCCGAGAGTAATAACATCTGATTCTTTGACGCTTTTTTGTGCTATGGCCATGCCGTTGACGAACGTAACATTCTGCGGTTTTAGGTTCTTTATTGTGTAATGATCATTGTCAACTGTCAGCAAACAGTGCTGGCGACTTACGGTCATGGGAACATCACCTGGATTACCCAACCTTATCGATTGTTGACCGCAGGCAACTTTGAGTTGAGAGGTTTGAGGATCGCGTCCTATAATAAATTCCATTATTTGTTATTGTTTTTGCTCTCCATAAGGAGTTGCTTCATGTTCTTGAGGGCTTCTTTGGAAATGCTAAGTTGAAAGGCAAAGTGCATCAAGTCAGACAAAACAAGCATCTGTTTCTGGATATTGAATTTATATATGAAGTTCCGATTTACGATGTACCTTTTGCCGATGCGTATAAAGATAGTGGAAACAGGCCCTAACTGTGATGCCAAAGCCTTTTCCATATCACCAAGGTTCATGCCAATAGTGCTACGAAGCTTGTTAATGGTAACGACATTCGTATAATTGCCGTCACTTTCGAAATATACGATACTATTGATGGGCAACCGAATGAGTTCGTCTCGTGAGTTGAAGTAGATAAATTTCATTTCCCTTTCACTCTTAAAAACGCTTTGGGTATATATGCGGTGGTGATGCAGCCTATTCCGTCAAGCTCGACGACGACACGTTGCTGGCGGGAGACACGGGCGATACGGCCCTCAATGCCTCGGAAGTCGCCATCGGTGACAACGACATGGTCGCCACTTTTGAAATGGCACTGGGAGCGGTCGACGAAGAGAATGTGGTCGTTGTCGATGCTCGTCAAATGGATAAAATTATCCATCTGCTTATCGGGGACGATGAGCGGTGGGTTCTTGCCGTCGGCATCGGTGCGGAAGTGGTCGTAGTAGTAGCTGAGGTAGGCGTTGCCAGGTGCAGCTAGCGCAGGGACTATCTCTTTCTTGGTGGCATGGGCAAAGAGCAGATTGGGGATAAGCGGTTCACGCACCCGCTTTTTCTTGCCATTCATCTCCTTCTCAGCATCATGCATGGCAAGGTAAGTGTCAAAGCCCAAATCTTCCAGCCAGTCCTTAGCTGCCTGTTCGTGATGGTAAGCGACACGCAGGACGAACCATTGTTTTATCTGCTCCTGTTGTCGTGTGTCACCAAGTTCCTGTGGGGCGTTCTCCACCGACACCCCATTCTTGTACTGACTGGGGAACGTGCGAGGGGTAAGCCGCGCACCGGAAAGGAGATTGCCGCCTTCTCGGATGTACACATTAGACAACGTGTCCATAGGTTTTATGTTAGGTATATGAAAAAAGCGTGGAACCTTCGTCACCCGTTCCACGCATAGAGGCTCTGGTAATGCCCATCACTGTCAGAACGAGCAACGCAGAAGCCCACGCCTGTATGTATATCTCACCATTGGCATACCTTATATACAATAAGGTATACCTCCGGCTGGTGAATACACACCCATGGACATCTACCGCTGCCATGTTCTTTGACAGTAAATGAAATTTACCAGATTTCTATGCGTCAAGAACAAAGCGTCAAGTAAACGCCTAATCCATAAATGGTTCCCCACAATCAAGCCGCTTCTCATGGGCGACTCTTTCCGCCCTCTGCGGGCTTCTGCATTGCGGACGGGCACGAATGCCGTTCCTTGCTTCAGCCGATAAGGTTTCGGACGTGGTTCACATGGGCAAATTTACGAAGAAATATTGAAAAAGCTAAAAAAAGAGAAAGAAATTTTAGAAGTAAATGGGCGCACCCGACAAACCCTGTGGAGGGCTGTGCAGATGCTAACCCAAAAACTATGTTGCCAAACGATACATGATTGTCCAA
>NZ_JAHKBE010000071.1 GCF_018789675.1 Hallella faecis | reverse complement strand
TTTGCATAAGATAGGCTGCACTCGGCCATTAGAGAACAAGTTCTCATGGCGCTCGTTTGCACTATCATTGCATGACAAACCTAATAACTTAGAAGGTTCCTTTTATGAAACAACGTCGAACATCCCTTAAGGACTTAGCCGCTGAGCTTCATGTCAGCATAGCAACCGTCTCGCGAGCTCTTCATGGTAGCCATGAGGTGGGTGAGGAAATGCGGAAAAAGGTGCAAGAACTGGCCAAGCAATGCAATTATCATCCTAACCCCTTTGCGCAAAGTCTTCGTAAGGAGGGGCCTCATATCATAGGAGTGGTTGTTCCCAATCTCGTTACCCACTACTTTGCTTCGGTGCTCGACGGCATAGAGGACTATGCCCAGCAGCATGGTTTCCTGGTTTTCTCGGCCAACAGTCATGAGAGTTGCCTGCGCGAAGTGCGTGCCATAGAGAGTTTCCTTACGATGCATGTGGATGGCGTCATCTCCTGTTTGGCTCAAGACACCATCGACTATTCGCATTATGAGGAGATGGAACGCTTAGACGTGCCTCTTGTTTTCTTCACGCGCACTTGTCTTCCCGACCGTTTCTCCCAAGTGGTTTCTAATGGCGATGTGGCAGCTTATGAGGCCACCAAGCATTTGTTGGACACGGGCTCGCGACGTGTGGCGTTTTTGGGAGGTCCCAACCATATAGATATGGTGAAGCGTCGTAAGCATGGATATTTGGAAGCGTTGCGCGAGGCAGGTGTTCCCATCGACCGCGACTTGGTGGTGTGTGGTAAGATAGAGTTTGCCGAAACACGCGACAAGACCCTCCAAATGCTTCAGTCGGCCAATCCGCCCGACGCCATCTTGGCGCTCAACGACATTGTGACCTATGCTGCGTTCGATGCCATCAAGAGTTTGAACCTTCACATTCCTCAGGATGTGGCCATCATTGGTTTTACAGAAGACGACAATGCGGCTTTCGTCACACCATCGTTGTCGGCCGTTATGGACCAGGCTCACGTTCAGGGCGCTACAGCCTGCGAACTGCTGCTGCGTCGTATACAGGGCGACCGTAAGGTTTATAAGAAAGTCATTCCCATGATCTTCAAAATTAGGAAGAGTAGTGATAAGCAGGCCTGTGAGGATTAGGCGACGAAACGATTATCCAAGACAAGCTGAAACGATTATCCAACAGAGCTGAAACGATTATCCAACGCAAGAGAAACGATAATCCCCCCCAAAAATAGAAACAAAAAAGGATGCATTGGAAGGTGCATCCTTTTTTGTGTAATGTGTGTTGTGCGATGGTTATTTCTTGCCAATGCTCTTAATCCACTTTAAGGGGCGCTTGATGAGCTTCTTCAAGCCACTCTCGTGCTCCTCAGGGGCCTTGAAATCGTCGGGAAGGCCGTTGTAGCGTGTGGTTCTTCCTACGGTTGGTGCCTCCGCCTCCTGCTGTTGGCGACGGCGTCTGGGCTTTTGGGAGCGTTGCTTGTTGTTGTTTTTCTGCTCGCCCTCGTTACGCTTAGCCGACTTGTTGTTGTCGTTGCGTTTCTCGGGTGCAGCCTGCTGCTCGCCCTGCGGCTTGGCTTGCTTGTTGTTGCCTCTCCTTCTCCTGTTCTGCTTCTTCTCGGGTGCGCCTTCCTCGTTGCGGTTGGTGGGAGCGTCGCCTTCGTTGCGTCTCTTCGAAGCGCCGTTCTCGTTTCGCTTCTCGGTCTCAGCCTGCTCGCCTTGTGGCTTTTGCTGACGGCGGTTGTTGCGCCTTTTGTTGGCGTTGTTCTTTTCAGCGCCAGCCTTCTCGCCTTGCTGTTTACCGCTTCCGTTCTCGGCCTGCTGGTCGCCCATGGGTTGCTGCTCTCCCTTGGCTTGCTTCTCGCTTTTGGGCTGTCTGTCTTTGCGTGTGTTGCGGCGGTTGCGCTGTTTGTTGGCTTTGTGTGAGGTGGCGTCGCGGTCCTTGCGTCGGTTGCTCTTGGCTGAGGCCTTGCGCTTCGAGGTTACGTACTCGGGTCCCTCGCCACAGCCCTCGGGCAGCGGGTTCTTGGTTATTTCCTTATCCAGGAATTTCTCCACTTGGCTGAAGGCGTACATGTCGTCCTCGTTGACAAACGTGATGGCTCGTCCGTCGCGGTCGGCGCGTGCCGTACGGCCAATGCGGTGCACATAGTCCTCGCAGTCGTGCGGCACGTCGTAGTTGATGACCATGGCGATGTCGTCGATGTCGATGCCTCGCGCGAGGATGTCGGTTGCCACAAGCACGTCGATCTGTCCGCTCTTGAACTTGAACATCATGTCGTCGCGCTGGGCTTGGTCGAGGTCTGAGTGCATCTCTCCGCTATTGATGTGGAGGCGTGTCAGGGCTTGGTTGATGCGCTTCACCTTTTGCTTTGATCCCGAGAAGATGATGACGCGCTTCAGGTCGCCAGCCTTGAAGATATCCTTGATGATGTCGAGTTTCTGCGTCTCGTAGCAGATGTATGCGCTTTGCTGGATCTTCTCCGCGGGCTTGCTCACGGCGAGCTTGATCTCCACGGGGTTTTTCAGCAAGCTTTGGGCCATCTTCTCTATGTCCTTGGGCATGGTGGCCGAGAACATGATGGTTTGGCAGTTTTGTGGGAGGTAGGAGGCAATCTTCATGATGTCTTCCGAGAAGCCCATGTCGAGCATGCGGTCGGCTTCGTCGAGGATGAAGAAGCTCACCTTCGACAAGTCGACGTTGCCGAGCGAGAGGTGCGAGATGAGACGTCCGGGCGTGGCTATGATGACGTCGGCTCCCAGGCGCATGCTCTTCAGCTCCTGGTCGTATCGGTTTCCGTCGTTTCCGCCATACACGGCCACGCTCGACACGTTGGGCACATAGTAGGCGAAGCCCTGCATGGCTTGGTCGATTTGTTGGGCCAGCTCGCGTGTGGGCGACATGATGAGGCAGTTGATGGCCTCCTTGGGATAGCCGCCGTCGTCGAGCATGGAGAGAACGGGCAGCAGGTAGGCAGCCGTCTTTCCGGTACCGGTCTGGGCCACTCCAAGCACATCGTTTCCTTTTAATATCTCTGGAATACAATTTTCCTGTACAGGTGTACATTCGTCGAAACGCATGTCGTAGAGTGCGTCGAGAATGTCGTCGTTTAAGTCTAAATCTGTAAATTTCATGTTTTCTAATTAGTTTGGCGCCTTGAAGTAGCAGAACCATGCCACTATGGCAAAAATAATGTTTGGCATCCATGCTGCCAGGATGGGCGGGAATCCCGCGTTGATGGCAAATGTAGCCGATACGGTTTGGAGCATGATGTAGGCAAAGCTCAGTCCGAGTCCTATGCCGAGGTACATGCCCATTCCTCCTTTTCGCTTTCTCGATGAGAGCGACGCTCCGATGATGGTAAGGATGAAGGATGCGAACGAGGATGCGATGCGTTTGTGGTACTCCACCTGATACTGCACCACGTTGCTTGAGCCTCGGTCGATTTGCTTCGAGATGTAGTCGTGCAACTCGGGCGACGTGAAGGTTTCCTGCTGTCCCTTCGAGTAAACGAGGTCGGTGGGCTCCATCATGATGAGCGAGTCTTTCTCGTCTCCGCTCGTGATGTGCTCGCGCAATCCTTTCAGTTGCCGCACCTTCCAGTTGCGCAGCTTCCAATGGTACTTTGAGTCGGAGATGGTGTCGTATTGCACCTCCATGGCCGTTAGGTGCGACACGAGTTTCTTGTTCTCAAACTTGTCCAAGCAGAAGCCGTAGCCCTTCTTCAGGTTGTTGTCGTAGTGCTGAATGTAGGCAATAACCCCTTGTGCCACTTGTAGTTGCACGTTTTCGGCCGATGTATTCTTCTTTTTGTTCTTATACATCGTCTCGAAGTTTTGGCGTATCACCGTTCCGTGTGGGATGACGTATGCCGACAGATAATACGACAGTCCCGAGATGAGCACACACGATATCATGTAAGGCCTAAGCAGACGCTTGAACGAGATGCCTGTGGCCAGCATGGCTATGATTTCCGAGTTGCCCGCCAACTTTGATGTGAAGTAGATGACGGCGATGAACACGAACAGGGCCGAGAAGAGATTGGCGAAGTAGGGTACGAAGTTGGCGTAATAGTCGAACACGATGGCGTGCAACGGAGCGTGATACTGCGTAAACTTGGCCAGGTTCTCATTGACGTCGAACACGATGGAGATGGAAATGATCAGTAGGATGGAGAAGACATAGGTTCCTATAAACTTCTTGATGATGTACCAATCAATGCGCTTGATGTATCTGAACGGGTTGAGCCGTTTCATGAAGCTCAACCTCCTTCCCATCCATTTCAACACCGTTTGCAGCACCAGGGTGTGTGCGGCAATCCATGCGACGAGCCTGTGGAGCCATGCTGGATGCTGGCTTGCCCACCGTCTTGCCTTGTACACCCTTCGGTGCTTTCTAATCTTGCTGTAGCTTTTCATGCTTTTTGTTTAGATGCGTCTTCCCAGTTGGTCTACGACGCTTGCCTTCCATGTTGTAAAGTCGCCTTGGATGATGTGCTGTCGTGCGTCGGTCACGAGGCGCAGGTAGAATGCGAGATTGTGTATCGACGCAATCTGCATGGCGAGCAGCTCACCGGCTTTGAACAGGTGGTGCAGGTAGGCCTTGGTGTAGATCTGGTCGGTGTGGCACCCGTCGGGGTCGATGGGCGAGAAGTCGGTTTCCCACTTCTTGTTTCGCATGTTCATCGTTCCGTTGTAGGTGAAGAGCATGGCGTTTCGTCCGTTTCGTGTGGGCATAACGCAATCGAACATGTCTACACCTCTTTCTATGGCTTCCAGGATGTTCTGTGGTGTTCCCACGCCCATAAGGTATCGTGGCTTGTCCTTGGGCAGTATTTCGTTTACCACCTCAATCATCTCATACATCACCTCTGTGGGCTCTCCCACGGCCAGTCCGCCGATGGCGTTTCCGTCGGCCCCCTTGTCGGCCACAAACTTGGCCGCCTCGCGTCGCAGGTCCTTGTAGGTGCATCCCTGCACAATGGGGAACAAGGTCTGCTCGTAGCCGTAGAGCGGCTCCGTTTCGTTGAACCGCTTGATGCATCGGTCGAGCCATCGCTGGGTCATGGCCAGGCTCTTCTTGGCGTACTCGTAGTCGCTCTTTCCCGGCGGACACTCGTCGAGCGCCATCATGATGTCGGCACCTATGACGCGCTCCGTGTCCATCACGTTCTCGGGTGTGAAGAAATGCTTGGATCCATCGATGTGCGACCGGAACTCACATCCCTCCTCTCTCAGTTTTCTGATGCCTGTGAGCGAGAACACTTGGAAACCGCCCGAGTCGGTGAGGATGGGGCGCTCCCAACCGTTGAAGCCATGCAGTCCGCCAGCGGCGCGTAGCACGTCGAGCCCGGGTCGCAGGTAGAGGTGGTAGGTGTTGCCCAGTATGATTTGGGCCTTCACCTGTTCGCGCAACTCGTCGAAGTGTACGCCCTTCACCGATCCGCACGTGCCTACGGGCATGAAGATAGGTGTCTTGATATGTCCGTGGGCCGTGGTTATCAGTCCGGCGCGTGCGTCGGATGCGTTGTCGGTATGTTGTAGTTCAAACTTCATCATAAATCAATTTTGGTTTGATGTTGAGTTAAATGGGAGGAATCCTATTCGCTCGTCGTTCTTGCGCACAAACTCCAGGGGTTTGTCGACCAGTTCGTCGGTGAGCGCAATCTTCCACACCTCCAGGATGTTCTCCACATAGTGGAACGTCAGTCCGTTGCGGTAGTTCTCTGGGATTTCGTCGATGTCCTTGCGGTTTTCCTTGCACAGCACGATGTCGGTCATTCCTGCTCTCTTGGCTGCCAGTATTTTCTCTTTGATGCCTCCCACGGGCAGCACCTTTCCCCGCAGCGTTATCTCTCCCGTCATGGCCGTGTTCTTTCTTACCTTACGTTGCGTGATGGCCGATGCGATGGATGTGGCGATTGTTATTCCCGCCGATGGTCCGTCCTTGGGCGTGGCTCCCTCCGGCACGTGGATGTGTATGTCCCAGTTGTCGAAGATGCGGTAGTCGATGCCGAGCTGGTCCACATGCGCCTTCACATATTGCAGGGCGATCATGGCCGATTCTTTCATCACCTCGCCGAGGTTTCCCGTGAGGGTCAGTCGGCTTCCATGCCCCTTGTTCATGCTGGTTTCGATAAAGAGGATCTCGCCTCCGGCGCTGGTCCACGCCAGTCCGGTCACCACGCCAGCGTCTTCGTTTCCTTGGTAGGCGTCGCGGTAGAAGGGCGGTTTGCCGAGCAGGCTCTCCACCTGCGCTGGCTGCACCTTTTCGAAAGGCAGCTGTCCGTCGCTGGCATACATGAGCGCCATTTTGCGCAGGGCCTTGTTGATTTGCTTCTCCAACTGTCTGACGCCGCTCTCGCGGGTGTATTGTTCGATGATTTTCTCCAATGTGGCCTTGGTGAACGAAGGTTTTGTTTCGAGTTTTCCGAAGCCCGTGTTCTCCAATTCGCGCGGCACGAGGTGTCGCTTGCTAATTTCCACTTTCTCCTCGGTGACATATCCGGGCACCTCTATGATCTCCATGCGGTCGAGCAGGGGTGCTGGCAGGGTGCTGAGGTCGTTGGCGGTGGCTATGAAGAGCACCTTCGACAGGTCGTAGTCCACATCGAGGAAATTGTCGTGGAAGGCGTTGTTCTGCTCAGGGTCGAGCACCTCGAGCAGGGCCGACGAGGGGTCTCCGTTGATGGCGTTCTGTGTCACCTTGTCGATCTCGTCGAGGATAAATACGGGGTTCGACGATCCCGCCTTTTGTATGCTCTTGATGATGCGTCCGGGCATGGCTCCCACGTAGGTGCGTCGGTGTCCGCGAATCTCGCTCTCGTCGTGCAGGCCTCCGAGCGACACGCGCACATACTTGCGCTTCATGGCCGCGGCGATGCTTTTGCCCAGCGATGTCTTACCCACTCCCGGAGGACCGTAGAGGCAGAGGATGGGCGACTTGAGGTCGCCTCTGAGTTGCAGCACGGCCAGATACTCCAGTATGCGCTCCTTCACCTTCTCCATGCCATAGTGGTCGTGGTCGAGCACGCGCTTGGCGCGCTTGATGTCGAGGTTGTCCTCGGTATATTCGTTCCAGGGCAGGGCCACCATCTGCTGCAGGTAGTTGACCTGCACGCTGTATTCGGGGCTTTGCGGGTTGAACATGTCGAGCTTGTCGAGCTCCTTGGCGAAGGTCTTGGCAATCTCCTCGGGCCATTTCTTGTTTTTCGACTTTTCGAGCAGTTCTTTCTTCTCGGGCGATTTCTCGTCGCCTCCCAGTTCCTCCTTGATGTTCTTCATCTGCTGATGCAGGAAGTACTCGCGTTGCTGCTCGTCGAGGTCCTCGTGGGTCTTCTTGCGAATCTGGTTTTTCAGTTCCTGCAACTGTATGTCGCGGTTTTCGAGCTTCAGCAGCCCGATGGCGCGTTCCTCCATGTCGTCGGTCATGAGCAGCTCCATCTTTTCCTTCGGGTCGAAGGGCAGGCTGGTGCAGAGGAAGTTGATGAGCATCATCTCGTTGGAGATGTTCTTCAGCGTCATCAGCGTCTCGTTGGGTATGTCGTCGTTGCTCTTGATGAGGTGTGTGGTGGTGGCTCTCACGTCCTCCACGATGGCCTTCAGCTCCTCGCCGAGCACGTCGGGCACGACGTCGGAAACGGGTGTGGCCGTGCCCTTTAGGTAGGGGCGTGTGGCTGTGATGCTCTCAAGCCTGCAACGCCCGTGGGCTTGGAAGATGGCCGTGATGTTCTCGCTGCCAGGCATGTCGATAACGCGCACCAAGTGGGCGTAGACGCCCATGGCGTAGAGGTCTTTCTGCTTGGGTGCGTCGACCTCTGCGTCTTTTTGTGAGAAGATGGCGCAAATGGGGTCTTCCGATTTCGACAACTTGCGTATGAGACTGACGCTCGCCTTCCTTCCGATGAAAATGGGCACGAGCACTCCGGGGAACACCACCATGTTGCGCGTGGCGAGCACGGGCAGTTCCTCCGGGGCGTTCGACTCTATGAGGGTGCTGATGTCGCCTTCATAGTCGGCGAACATCTGTATAGACGTATTTTGATTTTTATCCATTTGCTTACTCTATAAAAATGCTTTTTTCTTTCTACGTTACATTTAGCGTGCAAAGTTACTAATTTTTGGGCACATTATGGAAGGTGTGTTGCTAAAATATCGTGTCAACTGCCGAGCGAGCACAATAAATAAGTAGAAAATACGTTAAAACATGAAAAAGTAAGGTTTACAACTATGCCGAAAGATGTTTTTTCGTTCCGTCAGTTTGATGTTCGCCAAGACCGTTGTGCCATGAAGGTGGGCACCGATGGCGTGTTGCTGGGCGCATGGGCTGAGGGTGGTCGCCGCATCCTCGACATTGGCGCCGGCACGGGTGTTGTTGCGCTCATGATGGCCCAGCGGTTTCCCGATAGTGTTGTGGAGGGTGTGGAGGCCGACGGGCAGGCCGCCTGCCAGGCTGCCGAGAACGCCCACGCTTTCGCCCAAGTGGCCATCCATCATGTGAGGTTGCAAGAGTGGGAGCCCGGCGAGCCTTACGATTGCATGGTAAGCAATCCTCCGTTTTTTATTGACAGTTTGAAGACTCCCAATTCGCAACGTACGCTGGCGCGCCATGATGTCGACCTGTCGTTTGCCGACATCCTTGCGTTTGCCAAACGCCACTTGACGCACGAGGGGGTGCTGAGCGTTGTCCTTCCTACAGAAGTGGTTGAGCGGTTTACTGAAACGGCTTATTTGTCAGGGTTTAGAATGTGCCGACAGGCTATGATCAAGACCACCGATCGCAAGCCTTTTAAGCGCCAGTTGCTTGCTTTCTCGAAAGACACCTCCCGTCGCTTTGAGCGCACGGAACATTGTTTGATGGCTGCCGATGGCCAGCGCAGCGAATGGTACCATGACCTAACCAAAGCATTTTACGTTTTCTAATGTTGTATGTTGGATGGCTCTGCGGGTTGCATAGGCCTCCATTGGCTTTGCCGCTTTTACAACGAATGTCTTTTCCTTTAGCCTCAGACGGCTTTCACTACGAATAGTTAATTTAGCCTCAGACGGCGCAACAACGAATTTCCCGAATTTTCGAATTTTTTCTACGTTAGCTAAATTCGTTCAAATTGCTAATCGTAAAACGATTACATCAATTACCTCCCGTTGGTCGGTGGGGCTTCGCCGAGTCTCGTTAACGAAACAAATTCGTTGTTCTTTCTCCGCTGGCGCTACGAAAGCGGCAAAGCCGAGCGACCGCGTCTGAGCGTAAATCTCTCATCCCGCATGGCATCTGTGGGAAATAAAAAGCAACCCGAATGGCTTTTCCTTTTAGCCTCAGACGGCTTTCACTACGAATGTTATTTTCTTTTAGCCTTGTGCCTGTTTGCACCTCTTCGCCTCCCAGACGTGTGGCTTTCTGTTCACGTTCATGCCCGTTAGTGTGGGCCGCTCTGATCCGAGCCGATGCGAGCCGTGCGCAATGGGGGGCGCTGGTGTTACACGAGTGGCGATGGTTGGTGATGGGTGGTTGACTCATAGGACGGTGGTGTTGGTGGGTTGATGGGTGGTGTTGGTGACGATCGGTATCTTTTACATGTGCAAAGGTACAACAATGGGCGTTGGCAATCATACGTTTCGATACGATTCGATGCGTTTCGATACGATTTGGTTTTCATCATCTTCTGCCACTCCACGAGCTTTGCCAGCTCCTCGTCGTCGTGGGTGCGGAAGTCGCGGCAAAGGGCTTCCACGATGCTCGACAGTTGGCCCTTTCCGGCGCCACTATCTGCCACGAGATTGGCCATCATTCCGTTTGTTTCCTTCCACGAGAGGTCGGGATACATAAATTTTGCTCCACTTACGTGCGCTCCAAGGATAGGGAAAAGCATGGGAACGATGGGCTGGTGCATGTCTTTTGAGACTTGCGAGAGCAAAAGCGCCACGCATTCGAGTCCACGACCGAGGTTTGGCATCTTCGGGGCGGTGGTTTTACTGATATCGTACTTCATTTTCTTCTTTTATTTTAAAGTTTAAACTGTTGATAATGAGCCTTTTAGAGAGAGTGGGGGTGTTGGG
>NZ_JAHKBE010000070.1 GCF_018789675.1 Hallella faecis | reverse complement strand
GGCTCACTGCCATGGATAGCATGGATTGTTGCAAGACTCGGAGCATGGTCAGGCTTCAGCAGCCAATCACGTCCAGGATATACAACTTTCAAAACAGGACTTGACAATTTCTTCTGCAAATGTGAGATGTTGAGAATTGTCAAAGATGTGTATAAAGGGTAGGGTGATGCCCTGGGCTATGAGTTTATACCCCTTCGGGGCGCATATCCACGCATTTAACGGAAGAACCATTTTTCCCACAGATCGCGCAGATGGCACGGATTTTTCGCATGCGGTGTGCTCCTTCCCCATTGACGAAGGAAAAGAAAAAACAGGTGCCCTTGCCTATGATGCGAGGTCACCTGTTTTTATGGTTCTGTTTCCATTTTAGAGGGTGTGTCAAAACTAAAATGACTACTCTTCAAAGTTACAGATTATAACTATGATATTAAAAAGGGTCGTATCAAACTCTGTATTGAGTAATGATACGACCCTTTCTTTAGTCTTTTAGGATGCTCAAATTTCAAATTATAAGTTCATATTTTCAAAAAATGAGTTTTGACACACCCCCTTAACGTGTGGTTCCAACCCAAGGGCGATGTTCCGACAGATGGGTCGAAGCGATCGGTTGGTGGGGTTTAGTAAGCCTGCTTGTCGTGGATAAACACCGACTTGACAGTCAGCAGGATGATGCGGATGTCGAGCCAGAACGACCAATGCTCGATGTACCAGATGTCGCACTTTACGCGCCCTTCCATCTGCCACAGCTCCTTGGTCTCGCCTCTGAATCCCGATTCCTGGGCCCAGCCCGTAATGCCCGGTTTCACGAAGTGGCGCACCATGTATTTGTCGAGCAGCTTGCTGTACATCTCCGTGTGTTTCAGCATGTGTGGGCGTGGTCCCACGATGCTCATGTCGTTCTTCAGCACGTTCCAGAACTGCGGCAGCTCGTCGATGTTGCTCTTGCGCATGAAGTTGCCGAAGGGGAACTTGCGTGGGTCGTCCTTGGTGGCTTGCACCTTGTCGGCGTCCTTGTTGACATGCATGGAGCGGAACTTATAGCACATGAACGTGCGTCCGTCCATACCGGTTCTTGCCTGCTTGAAGAAGATGGGGCCGGGGCTTTGGCGCTTGATGATGAGCGCTATGATGGGGATAAACAAGCCCAGGGGTATGAGCACACAGACGGAGAACACGATGTCGAATGCTCGCTTGATAAATTGGTTGGTAGGGATCGAGAGGGGCAGGTGGAAGAGCGTAAACACCTCGTCGTTGCCAATGAGCATGGGCTTGAGGTGCACGCCCAAGGTGTCGTCGCTTGGTGCGTAGTAGTAGCGCAAGACACGGCTGTTGCAATAAAAGGCGCAGTCGTTCAGCGATCTGGATTCGCTTGTGGGGAAGCCGCACAGCAGGGCGTCGATGGTGCCGGGGAAGCTTTTGTTCGAGCGTATGATCTCCATGCCCTCGGCCACGCTACCCAATGTCTCGGCGTACTCCGTGGAGGGGTCGTCGGTGTAGCACCCCACTATGCGGAAACCCAGTCCGGGGCTCTTGGCAAAGTGGCGGATGATGCGGCTGAAGTTGTCGCCGTTGCCTATGGCGATGACCCTCACCACCTTGTAGCCGCTTGCCCAAAGCCTGGTGAGCGCCTTTTTCTCCAGCCAGCGGAACACCAGGAAGCAGAAGAGGAAAGCCACGCCGATGAGGGATAGCCACCGTCCGGTGTCGACTCCTGGATGATAAAGTATGCGCATGGTGATGTAGGTGCCCACGATGAACACCAGGGAAACGCCCAGAGCGTTTCTAAATAGTTGTCCCGAGTCGTTGGCCGTTCGGCCGAGGTTTACGGGGAACCACATCTGCGCTAAGCTCATGCCGAGGAAACCCGATATGAAGAAGAAGCGAACGGTAAATGGTGACCAGTCGTCGGCTAATGGGGTGAAGAGGAGGAATAGCAGAAGGAACGCTAAACCAAAAAAGTAATCAAGTGCGACAATTAAAAATTTCATTTGGCATAGGGGTTAAAAAAGTTTGACTTTTGGAAAATGGCAAGTGGCTGCCTTGGGCCGATTCGGTCAGGGTCGGCAGGGAGGGCTTGCTTGTGCCATGAGCCGTGGCTGACAGGCGATCCCCTTTGCCTGTTTGTGGGCGTTGGCTAATGGCTTGGTGTGCATGTAGAATGACTTGCGCATTTTCAAGGAAATATGTTGGGGTGTATAAAGAATAGGGGTGTATTATAAATATGGTGTGGCTTATTGGCTTCTCGCCTCAAGCAGCACCACGTTCTCCACGTGTGGCGTGTGGGGGAACATGTCGACGGGTTGCACGGCGGCAACGCGGTAGCTGTTGTCCAATAGCGCCAGGTCGCGCGCCTGTGTGGCGGGGTTGCAGCTCACGTAGACGATGCGCTTGGGCGCGGCCTTGAGGATGACGTCCACCACGTCGTTGTGCATGCCGGCGCGTGGTGGGTCGGTGATGATCACGTCGGGTCGGCCATGTTGCTGTATGAAGTCCTCGGTGAGGATGTCCTTCATGTCGCCCGCGTAAAACTCGGTGTTGCCGATGCCGTTGATGCGGCTGTTCTCCTTGGCGTCCTCGATGGCCTCTGGCACATACTCGATGCCGATGACGTGGCGTGCCTGCCGGGCCACGAAGTTGGCGATGGTGCCCGTGCCCGTGTAGAGGTCGTACACCAGTTCGTTGCCCGTGAGGTTCGCAAACTCGCGCGCCACGCTATAGAGGTGGTAAGCCTGTTCGGTGTTGGTTTGGTAGAAGCTCTTCGGTCCCACCTTGAAGCGCAGCTCCTCCATCGTCTCGTAGATGAAGTCGGTGCCCTTGAAGGTTGTAAGGTCGAGGTCGCCGATGGTGTCGTTGCCCTTCTGGTTGTCCACGTAGATGAGCGATGAGATCTGCGGGAAGCGGTCGGCCAGGTGGCTGAGCAGCGCCTTCGCCTTCTCCTCGTCGCCCTCCTCGTCGTAGTGGAACTGTATGAGCAGCATCCACTCGCCCGTGTTCGACGTGCGGAGCATGAGGTTGCGCAACAGTCCATGCTGCGCGCGAACGTCGTAGAACGTCATGCCGATCTCCTTGGCGTAGCGCTCGGTCTCGTTGCGTATGGCGTTGTGCAGGTCGTCCATGAGCCAGCACTTGCTGATGGGGTAGATCTTGTCGAACGCTCCCGTGATGTGGAAGCCTATGGCCGAGTTGTCCTGTGCGGCGAGGTCGAGCGATGGGTCTTGCAGCTCCTCCTGCGTAAACCATCGCTTGTCGCAACATCCAAACTCCAGCTTGTTGCGATACTCCCATATCTTCACGGAGCCGAGGATGGGGCGAAACGTGGGCAGCTCCACCTTCCCGATGCGCTCCAGCTGGTCGTGCACCTGCTGCTGCTTGGCCTTGAGCTGCTCCTCGTAGGGCAGGTTCTGCCATTTGCATCCGCCGCAGATGCCGAAATGCTCGCATCGTGGCGTGGCCCTTACGGGGCTGGGTGTGACGAGGCGCACCACGCGACCCTCGCAGTAGCGGTGTTTCTTCTTCACGATTTGCACGTCGGCAACATCGCCGGGAACGCAAAAGGGAACAAACACCACTTGCTCGCCGTGGTGGAAAATGCATTTTCCCTCAGCGGCTACCGCCTCGATGGTTACGCTTTCTAACATGGGCAAGGGCTTACGATTTCTGCTCATACATACTTGATTTTGCTGCAAAGGTAATGAATTTATCGGAATTTAATTAAAATAATGTGAAGAAATGTGCTTGTTGGCGCGAACAAATATATTTGTCATGTCAGGATTGCACTTTTTTGACCGAATGTTTTGAATAAAAGATAAAAAACATTATCTTTGCACAAAACAAGCTTTTCGTTAAGCCAGATGAGCAGGGCTAAGTTTACTTAAGCTTTGCCATGGCGAGAAAACGTGCCGTGAAATGGAACACTATAGAAACAATATACTTAAGTCAGACATAATTTACAACTATAAGTTTTTACCAGATCAACTATGAGTGAAAAAAGAGTCTATCTCTTCGGTAACGGTAAGGCCGAAGGTCGTGCAGACATGAGAAACCTGCTGGGTGGCAAGGGTGCCAACTTGGCAGAAATGAATCTTATCGGAGTGCCAGTGCCTCCTGGCTTTACGATTACCACAGACACTTGCAATGAGTATTATAAAGTAGGCCAGGCAAAGATTGTTGAGCTGCTTTCTGATGAGGTGACGAAAGCCGTGGCTCACACGGAGGAGCTGATGAACTGCAAGTTTGGCGATCCGAAGAACCCTCTGTTGGTTTCTGTTCGTTCGGGTGCCCGCGCCTCTATGCCGGGTATGATGGACACCATCCTTAACCTTGGCTTGAACGACGAGGTGGCCGAGGGCATGGTGGCAAAGACCGGCAACCCCCACTTCGTTTATGACAGCTATCGCCGTTTCGTTCAGATGTACGGCGACGTTGTGCTCGGCATGAAGCCCGAGAACAAGGAGGACATCGATCCGTTCGAGGCTATCATCGAGGAGGTGAAGGAGGAGCAGGGCGTTGTGCTCGACAAGGACCTCTCTGTGGAGTCTCTTAAGAAACTCGTTGAGCGCTTCAAGAAGGCCATCAAGGAGCAAACTGGTAGCGACTTCCCCACCGATCCCAAGGAGCAGCTTTGGGGCGCTATCTGCGCCGTGTTCCGCAGCTGGATGAACGAGCGCGCCATTCTCTATCGTAAGATGGAGGGCATCCCCGACGAGTGGGGTACGGCCGTTTCGGTCATGGCCATGGTGTTTGGTAACATGGGCGACACATCGGCCACGGGTGTTTGCTTCAGCCGCGACGCCGGTAACGGCGAGAACCTCTTCAATGGCGAGTATCTCGTCAACGCACAGGGCGAGGACGTGGTGGCCGGTATTCGCACCCCGCAGCAGATCACCAAGATCGGTTCGCAGCGTTGGGCTGAGCGCGCCGGCATCGACGAGGCTGAGCGCGTAGCCAAGTATCCTTCGATGGAGGAGGCCATGCCCGAGATCTATAAGCAGCTCAACGAGTTGCAGGACAAGCTCGAGCACCACTACCACGACATGCAGGACATGGAGTTCACCGTGCAGGAGGGCAAGCTCTGGTTCCTCCAGACACGTAACGGTAAGCGTACGGGTACCGCCATGGTAAAGATCGCCATGGATCTGCTCCACGAGGGCATGATCGACGAGAAGACGGCCGTGTTGCGCTGTGAGCCCCAGAAGCTCGACGAGCTCCTCCATCCCGTGTTCGACAAGAAGGCCTTGCTCCAGGCAAAGGTCATTACGCAGGGTCTGCCCGCCTCTCCGGGTGCCGCCTGCGGCCAGATCGTGTTCCACGCCGACGACGCCCAGGAGTGGCACGCCGATGGCCACAAGGTTATCATGGTTCGTATCGAGACAAGCCCTGAGGACTTGGCTGGTATGGCTTCGGCCGAGGGCATCCTCACCGCACGTGGCGGTATGACCTCTCACGCCGCCGTGGTGGCCCGTGGTATGGGCAAGTGCTGCGTGTCGGGTGCTGGCAGCATTAATGTCGACTATAAGACCAAGACTGTCGAGATCGACGGCACGGTATATAAGGAGGGCGACTACATCTCTCTGAACGGTACCACCGGCCAGGTTTACGCCGGTCAGGTTCCCACCAAGGCCGCTGAGCTCAGCGGCGACTTCAAGGAGCTGATGGACCTATGCGACAAGTACACCAAGCTTCAGGTTCGCACCAACGCCGACACTCCCCACGACGCACAGGTGGCTCGCGCTTTCGGCGCCAAGGGTATCGGTCTCACACGTACGGAGCACATGTTCTTCGAGGACAAGAAGATCATCGCCATGCGCGAGATGATTCTCGCCGACACCGTTGAGGGTCGCGAGAAGGCGCTCGCCAAGTTGCTGCCTTATCAGAAGGCCGACTTCAAGGGTATCCTTGAGGCCATGGACGGCTGCCCCGTGAACATCCGCTTGCTTGATCCTCCTCTCCACGAGTTTGTTCCCCACGATCAGGCTGGCCAGGAAGTGATGGCTAAGCAGATGGGCGTCGATGTGGCTACCATCAAGCGCCGTGTGGCTTCATTGGCTGAGAACAACCCGATGCTCGGTCACCGTGGTTGCCGTTTGGGCATCACGTTCCCCGAGATCACGGCCATGCAGACTCGCGCCATCCTCTCCGCCGCTTGCGAGCTTAAGAAGGAGGGCAAGAATCCTATGCCCGAGATCATGGTTCCGCTCATCGGTATCCTCTACGAGTTCAAGCAGCAGAAGGAGGTTATCCAGAAGACCGCCAAGGAGGTGTTCGCCGAGTATGGCACCGAGATCAAGTTTGAGATCGGTACGATGATCGAGATTCCGCGCGCCGCCCTGACCGCCGACAAGATCGCCACCGAGGCCGAGTACTTCTCATTCGGTACCAACGACCTCACACAGATGACCTTCGGTTACAGCCGCGACGACATCGCCAGCTTCCTGCCGGTATATCTGGAGAACAAGATCCTGAAGGTGGATCCGTTCCAGGTTCTTGACCAGAATGGTGTTGGCCAGCTTATCGAGATGGCTGTGGAGAAGGGCCGCTCCGTTCGTCCGGGACTCCGTTGCGGTATCTGCGGTGAGCACGGTGGTGAGCCCAGCTCGGTTAAGTTCTGCGCCAAGATCGGCATGAACTACGCTTCTTGCTCTCCGTTCCGCGTGCCTATCGCACGTCTGGCCGCGGCGCAGGCTGCTATTGAGGATTAAACAGCGAAAAGCATGAATCTATAATAACGAGGTAAGTCTTTTATAAACAAAGGCTTACCTCGTTTCTTTGTATTTGGACATTTTTCGAGTTTTGATGCCAAAACGTGCAGAATGTACGATTTGTTTAACAAATTATGCACGTGTCTTACGAAAAACGTGCTTGGCTATTCCGTGTACCAATTGGATATAGGCTATTGTTGTTTATCTGAAAACCAACATACATTTGCATCGTTTTAACGATGTGTTAAAATGAAGCACTTTGATTAAAACTAAAGAATATACAAAATGCTTTATTTTATAATGCCATTATCCGTATCACGCAGGTTTATCTTCTTTTCTGCTGACTTATGCTTGCTTCCACGGCTTAGTCGCCAAGATACATTCAGCGTAACGAGATTACCGCTATCCTTGGAATAACCAATAGTGTGCTTATACAGATTACGGTTGAGCAACTCGTTCTCATACGACTTGTAGTTGCTCTTGAAAGGGTTAGCCCACGACAACGAGAATTGCCAGTCGCGCCATGAATAGGCAGCTTTCAGTACAGAATAGGCTCCATTGTAGCCTTTATATTCTCCCTCCAAGAATCGGTTGCCGTTATCTATGTATCCTTGCAACGTGAATTTGCCGAGATAAGCCGTGATGCTACCTACATAATACCACGATGTATAGCAATGTGTATAGTCGTTGCCGTAATTAAAGCATCTGTACACTCCTCCATAGGCTGCAATCTGAAATTTTTCGGGCAAGAGCCAATAGCCAGCGTACGCCATAGCGTCCAGCGCATCAATTTCCTTTTGATTAATCTGAGTGTATATGAATTTATTGTCGTCAGTCCGCTCATAATGTGCCATGTTCGGTTTGAGACATTGCTTGTAATAACCATCTACAAAGGTTTGCAGACGATTGGTGTTATATGAAAACTGCAATCGATGCTCCATATTGTGCGAAGGTTTCAAGTCTGGATTGCCTACAGTCCATTCCATACTGTTTGTGCGAACCATTGCGTCGCTCGTCATGGCTATACGGGAAACTACGTCCTGCATCCGATAAGTGTAGCTCAACTGCATGCTGTTATTGATTTGATATGTCAGAGATGCCTTTGGGTGAAAAGTCCAGAAATTATATCTGTGCCCGTTCTGGGTGTAATGGATATAACTTGCACCCGCACCTAATGTGTAACGCAACGGTTGGAGCATGCCCTTGATTTCGGCAAAGGCATATAGGCGGTTGTTGTTGGTCTTGGTCAAAGCTGAAGCATCGCCAAGATAGGCGTTCTTGGTGTGTTTATAGCTATAGTTCAAGCCTGTTGAGAGGGTAAAGGGTTTGAGTCTGTTCTCATAAATCACCTCAGTAAGGAGAGAAGCTGTCTTGCCATCCACATCATATTGATAAGGTGTACCCTCGTCATAATAGCTGCCTGTCTGTGTGGATATATAGGTACCTACGGCATTGGCTGTGATGGATTGGCGTGGGGTGAGCTGACGAAAGAAATAAATATCCAAAACAGGCGAAAGACTCTTATTGTGTTCTCGGCTTGTAGCCTGATATTGTCGAGAACCATCCGTGATGTCCTTAATGTTATAGTTGTCAGGAGTGTTGTTGAATGCTCCGCTCAAGGATGTTTGGAATACGGTTGCTGTGGAGTCCGACCAGTTATAGGTTAGTTTTGTATCATGCGCTATAGCTTTACTAAGCGACTCCACATCATTTCGCTCAATAGTGTATATACTGCCGTCAGTCAAGGTATATTGGGACAGCTGCTTGCTCTTTTCGCCTTTGTTTTTATATCCACTCACGTCATACGAAAGCGACCATTCACTCTTTCCGCGGTTCCATTTACCATACACCGAGCCGTCGCCTTGCAGGGTGGTAAGAGCCGAAGTTACGTCCGTGCCAATAGTATAACCGCTCTCGCTCCTGCGTGTAACTATATCAATCACATAGCCAATGCTTTCGTCATAACGAACGCCGGGGTTGTTTATAAAGTCAATCTTGGCAATATCTTTTGGATTAAGCGCCAACATCTCCTGTTTGCCTACAACAATACCATTTACCCGAAGTTGAACGCTACCTCTGTTATCAATAGCGGTAATAGTATGGTTGATGTTGTCAATACGAATATTGGTAAGTGTGAGTTTCTCAAGAATGCTGTAGCCATTGTTTGAAGCCTGCTTCTGTGCGTCGGTAGGATAGACGAGCATGCCGTCAGGCTTGTTCACTACCTTAGCGGCTTTTACCGTTACTTCATCAAGCGTGACGGTCTTGTCCACATTCTGAGCGTAAGTACAGAATGCAGAAGTTAGAATAATTGAAATTGTAGCTAATCGTTTCATTTTGCGCCATTTTTTGTTTTATGGCGCAAAATTACATCCTCTTTACAAGAAAGCCTGTTATTTAGTCTGACATTTCCCTGACATTTCCCTGACAAGCGACTGACAACGAACCTATCTATCTGAGTTTCAGACTATAACTCTTTCCCCGATCCGATTCGATTTTCAGGGTGCTATGTGTTTCTATGATAGGTTTTATACGTCTAATTAGCGTATAAAGCGTATCGCTTGCATTAGGTTTCTTAGGCCATAGTCGGTCACAAATCTCCTGTTTCGATAACGTATGGGTATCTGTCGTTATGAAAATTTTAAGCAAGGAGTGTTGCATAGGAGTAAGACGAATCTCCTCACCCGATACGGTCATAAATTTATCATCATGGAACACAATACCTCCGTACGCCAAACCTTGAACTATCAGCTCTGGCTTATTCCTTCTTACATACCACAAGCTCCCCAACAACCACAATGCACCAAACACGAAAAGAGAGCCCGAAGTTTTTTGATCGGACATCATGAAAGTCGTAGCAAAGCTGCAATTTGCCTCTGCCACCATCTTGGTCTCCCAACATCCACCTCTGCGTACGGTACGCATGGCAATACCTGCCGTATCTTTCAATTTGGCAATGGTGAGACAGTTGCGGTAACAGCGTATGGTGTCTGTGGTAACCACATTGTCGGGCATTTTCACAAGAACTTGCTTCAATGCCTGATCCACATCCTGGGCTATCATGTATTCTGTTCTGCGATAGCTGTTAATGCTTGTACACAACGCACAAAGCATAATAAAGCTGAACACTATGCATAGAAGGTTCTTCATAATTTATCCAATGTAATACGTGTGTTACATTAATAACGATACAAAAGTACATTTTATTATTATAACCACAATTTTTTTTTAGAATTTATACATAGAGTCGTCATTCTCTTGGAAACGTCGCAAAATATGCGGTATTATCGGCACAGTTGCATAAGTCCGTGGCAATATAATCATGTTATCCAAAGATCATAGACGCTCTGAACATAAAGAAAGGTAAATCCTGCACACCGCGTAGTTGTGCTCTAAAGGTTCTTCCGTTAAATGCATAGATGAAATATTGAATGGCAGGAATGGCAGGAATGGCAGGAAGAGTCGTGGCGATAGAGCAACGCGCGCCGTAAGGGCGAATGACGGCTGCGCGACATGTGGAACCACCTTATTGTAACATGTAACAATGTAACAAAACTGCGGGGGTTGGTTGGAAGGGCAGGGAGGAAAAGGAAGAATCGTAGCGATAGAGCAACGCGTAAGGGCAACAGCCTTCTGTTATATGCTTATGCCCTTCGGGGCGCATGTAAAACCCAATGGCCATATGGGCTTTTGCCCCTTCGGGACGCATATCCACGCATTTAAGAGGGTGTGTCAAAACTCATTTTTTGAAAATATGAACTTATAATTTGAAATTTGAGC
>NZ_JAHKBE010000006.1 GCF_018789675.1 Hallella faecis | reverse complement strand
GCATTTCAAATCACTCCACATGCCGGATGAGCCAAATTTGTGTGGCGCAATGTCCTGAAGTCAAAAAAACAGGCATGGAGATTGTTCCATGCCTGTTTTTTATACCCCAATTAGTCGTTAGGTTGTCATTGGAGAGAGCCAATGGCATCTTAATAATCTTTCCGTTTCGGTCTGATGACCGATTTTGGGGATACGTGTTGGGGTGAAAAGCGAGCGGTTTGGCTATCGAAAACGGTTTGTTGCAGGGTTATTCGCCAACACCGTTGTAGCCGTTCATGCCTCCCGTCTCATCGTCCATCTGTTGCTGGTTGTCGTGTCCGGGCTTGCGCTTGGCGTTGTTGTTGCCAAAGTTCCATGTCACGGTGAGCTGCACACGGCGGCTGCCATGCTTGAACATTTGTTCGCGGCTGAACGTCTCCGACGACGAGAAGGTCCTGAACTTGCGGCTGTCGAGCAGGTCGCGGCAGTTGAGGCTCACCTGCAGTTTTTTGTTGAGGAAGTTCTTGCGCACGCCCAGGTCCATGCTGTACATGGGCTTGGTGTAGCCCTGTGCCGTCGATTGGCGACTGCGGTAGTTGCCGCTGGTCTGCACGGAGATGTCGTAGGGCAATTGCACCTGTGCGATGATGCGTGCGCTCCATGTGAAGTTGTGTTCGCCCTGGCCCGTCACGGTCTGTCCGTCAATGTCGTAGCTGAAGCCGTCGATCTTGTAGTAGTAAGCGTTGGCGTTGGTCGTCAGGTCCAAGAAGCGGAAGAAACGGTTCTTGAGCGTCATCTCCAAGCCTGCGCGTTGGTCCTTGGCCACGTTGAAATTGCTCGAATACATCTTACCGTCGGTGGAGCTCTGCCAGTTGATTCGCTGAATGATGTCGGTGGTGGGGCGGTAGTAGGCCGATACCATTAGCGAGTGCTCGGTCCATGTGCGGAGGTAATTGAACGAGAACGAGTTGGAGAATGCTGGCGTCAGCTCGGGGTTTCCGAAGCTCACCATCGTGGCGTCGCGGGTGTCGCGGAAGCTATTGAGCTGGCCTCCCCACGGGCGTTGCAGGCGTCGGGTGTAGTTGATCTGGAACTGGTCGTTGTCGGTCAGTTGGTACGACAGGAACACGCTGGGGAACAATTGGAAGTAGTCTTTCTTGAAAGGCTTGTCGCGCAGCGCTGGGTCGTTCTCCTGGGCCCAGGTGTAGCTCTCGGTGTTCACCTTCCAATATTCGCCTCTCAGGCCAGCCATGATGCCCAGTTTGCCAAACTTCATGGTGGTGGTGGCGTAGAGGGCGTGCAGGTCCATGTCGTAGATGAAGCGGTTGTAGTAGGCTTCGTCCATCACGGCTTGGCTTCCATCCCAGTTGTTGGGGTCCATGTAGCTCTCTTGGGGCGTGTTCTCATGCGAGAAGTCTCCTTGGTATCCGGCTTGCAACTTCAACTGTTCTGAGATGGGGTTCTCATAGTCGAGCTTCACCTCCCAGGAGCGGTTGTTAATGTGCATGGGTCGGCTCTGCCATTCGTAGTCGGTGGGAGTCGATCCGTCGGTCCACGAGGTGGAGTCTTGGTAGATGTTCTCGTCGTCCGATTTCCATTTGTTATAGCTCACCACAAAGTCCAAATAGTGTTTGTCGGTGAAGTTGTGTCGATAGTTGAACTCGCCATAATACATGTCCATTCCACCATCGCCCCTGGTGCTGCGGAGCATCAGGCGGGTGTCGGCGGGTGCGCCAATGGTGCCGTAATGGTAAGGAGTGGTGCTCCAGCTGTTGCTTGCGCTGTGCATGAGCATGCCGCTGAGCGACAAGTCGTCTTTCTTGGTGGCGTGAAGGGTGATGCCGGCACGTGAGAAGATGCTGTTGCTGCTTCGCGAGTTCTTGGCCTTGTAGCGTTGGTACGTGTTGGTGTTCAGATACTGCTGGTTGCTCTCGCTGCGGCCTTCGCCGGCACGATGTCGATAGCCCACGTTGGCGTATGCGTCGATGAGACCACTGTTCATGTTGATGTTGAACGACGTGTTGGCGCCGCCTTGCGTGTTGCCGCCTGCCTGCACGGAGCCGTAGTAGCCCGCCTTTCGGTCCTTCTTCAGTACGATGTTGATGATGCCCGATCCTCCCTCTGCGGAGAATTTGGCCGACGGATTGTCGATGACCTCAATGCGCTCAATCGACTCGGCGGGCAACTGTTGCAGTATCTGCGCGCGGTTGTCGGCTGTCAGGCCACTGGCCTTGCCGTTGATCCACACTTCCACGCTTGCGTCTCCTCGCAGCGATATGTTGCCGTCGTTGTCCACTTCCACCGACGGAATGTTCTCAAGAACATCGGTGGCGGCGTCGCCTGCGTTGGTGACGAGCTGCGAGACGTCGAACGATTTGCGGTCTACCTCAAGCTTCATGGTTGAGCGCATGCCCTTCACCGTTACTTCGCGCAGCAGGTGCGCGTCCTCGCGCATATATAATAAAAGGTTGGCGTTGGGGCTTTTCTCGGTGATGGTAACCTGCCGGCGTACGTCGCGGTAGCCCATCATCTTGGCTGTGAGGATATAGGTGCCGGGCTTAATGTCCACCATGTGAAACTGGCCAGTCATGTCGGTGACGTCGCCTTGCACCATCTTGATCGTGTCGTCGACGGTGGTGAGGCGCATGTTTACAAATTCCAGTGGGGTGTTGCGTTGCCGATCAAGAATTTTTCCCTTGATCAGTCCTTGTGCGTTTGCTGCCAGGGCGACCAACAGCAGCAGGGCGGTCATCGTTGTTTTCATGCGATGTTGTGTGGTCGTTAATGAGGATTTGTGTGTTATACGATTGATGTGTGTGTTGTCGTATAAGCAATCTGCTCTTTTCATAAAATCAATCTGTTAAATCGTATCAGCAATCTGTTTTGTTCATAGAGTCGATCAGTTTCGCAGAACCATTCTGTATTCTTCGCAGAAGCAAACCGGTTCTTTTAGAGCACCGTCCTGCTTTTCTCATCGAGTTCTTCCGCTTCTCTTAGAGCACATCCGTTCTGTTAGCGCTTTTTCTGTGACGTATTGGCGCCATAGGTTCGGCATGCGGGTGTCAATGCTCTACAAACGAAAATGCCAAATGCCTGAAATCAAGCATTTGACATTTTCGAAGGTTGTCGTACGCGGATTCGAACCACGACAAACAGAACCAAAACCTGTTGTGCTACCATTACACCATACGACAATCTTTCTGAGATATTAGCGTTGCAAAGGTAGTGGTTTTTTAGGCCACTACCAAATTTTTTATCATTTATTTATGCTGCAAGTTGCAAGAAGTTACATCCTACCGCATTGTGCGTGACGCTTTGAGCCGCGCTTTCGCGCATCACTTCACGGTGATGAGGTAGTAGTTTTTCTTGCCGCGCTGCACGAGCAGGTACTTGCCGTCGATAAGATCGTCGCTGGTGATGACCTGGTCGAAGGCCGTGAGCTTCTCCTTGTTGAGGCTCACACCGTTGCCCTTTACCATCTTGCGCATCTCGCCCTTTGAGGGGAACACGTCCCAACCGTCTTGGCAGAACAGGTCGATGGCCTTTCCTCCGAGCAACTCCTTAGGGAGCTCATAATGGGGAACGTCTTTGAACACGTCGTTGAGCGTGGCCTCGTCGAGTTGTGCGAGCTGGTCCTTCGTGGCCTTTCCGAAGAGGATGTTGCTGGCTGCGATGGCCATATCCAAGTCTTCCTTTGAGTGGACCATGACGGTAACCTCTTCCGCCAGCCTACGCTGCAACATGCGGCGGCCGGGGTCTTGCTTGTGCTCGGCTACCAGGCCCTCGATGGTTTCGCGGTCGAGCGATGTGAAGATCTTGATGTAACGCTCTGCGTCGTCGTCGCTCACGTTGAGCCAGAACTGGTAGAAGGCGTACGGCGTGGTGCGGTTGCGGTCGAGCCACACGTTGCCGCTCTCGGTCTTTCCAAATTTCTTGCCGTCGGCCTTGGTGATGAGCGGGCATGTGAGGCAGTAGGCCTGGGCCTCGCTTCCCAGTGTGCGGCGGATGAGCTCGGTGCCGGTTGTCATGTTGCCCCATTGGTCGTTGCCGCCCAATTGCAGGCGAACGCCGTATTTCTGGTACTGGTAAAGGAAGTCGTAGCCTTGCAGAAGCTGGTATGTGAACTCGGTGAACGACAGTCCGTCGCGCGACGTTCCATTGAGGCGCTGCTGCACACTTTCCTTCGCCATCATATAGTTTACGGTGATGTGTTTGCCCACCACGCGTGCGAAGTCGAGGAAACTGAAGTCCTTCATCCAGTCGTAGTTGTTGACAAGCTCGGCCTTGTTGGGCTCGTCGCCGTCGAAGTCGAGGAACTTAGCCACCTGACTCTTGATGGCCTCCTGGTTGTGATAGAGCGTCTCAGCGTCGAGCAGGTTACGCTCCTGGCTCTTTCCCGAGGGATCGCCGATCATTCCGGTGGCTCCGCCTACGAGCAGATAGGGCTTGTGTCCGCAACGCTGCAGGTGACGCAGCATCATGATGCCGCACAGGTGGCCGATGTGCAAGGAGTCGGCCGTGGGGTCGGTTCCAAGATAAGCCGACACCATGTTCTCCATCAGGAATTCCTCGGTACCCGGCGTCATCTGTGCCAACATACCGCGCCATTTCAGTTCTTCAACGAAATTTTTCATTCTACTATATTATTTATTGCCTTTGGGGCATGAATTTATTTGCTTTGTTTGGGGTGCTTGTTGGTGCACTTGGAGCCTTTTCTCAGGTCCTTGAAGGAGAAGCTGTCGGGCACGGGGTCGTATCCGCTCCCTCCCCATGGGTTGCATCGGCAGATGCGCCACACCGCAAGGATGAATCCTTTTATGGGTCCGTGCTTCATGAGGGCTTGCCTTGCATACTCGGAGCAGGTGGGCGTGAAGCGGCAGGCGGGAGGTGTGTAGGGCGTGATGAACATTTGGTAAAACCTAATGGGCATTACCATCAGCAACGCAACAGCGCGCGATAATGTTTTTAGGATTCTTTCCATAGGTTCGTTTGCCTTTCGGGGCGTTTGGGTCTTGTTCCCCTCTGTTGTGGTGCCCTGTTGCATCGTCGACCCGTGGATGAGGGGTGTGGAGGTCTTTGCCGTGGGGTTGGGGTGATTGCGGAGAGGTGGCGGTTAGGCCGTTGAGGCGTGTTATGCCTCTTGGGTTGTGGCGTGATGGTTGCCATCTTCGGTCTTCTCGAGTTTTTCCTTGACCCTTGTGAGCAGGTTGACGACCTTCTTTTCCACCTGCTCGCTGTCGTGCAGCTGTGCGTCGGTCCAGATGAATGCGAGCGCCACGGCCTTGTCGGCGATGATGCTTTTGTTCTTTCGATAGGCTTCTCTCACTTGCCGTTTCACGCGGTTGCGCTTTACGGCTCGCTTGAAGTATCTCTTGGGCACGCTGATGAGCATCTTTGCCTTGGGGCGTTGGGTGTTGGGCATGTTGCCGTCTTCTTGTTCCGAAGCGTTGTTGCCGTTGTGCTCTTCGTCCAAGGGCATGTAGACCACACGCAGGGGGAAAGCCGACATCGATCGGCTTTTGGTTCCCGCGAAGATGGCATCGATGAGCTTTTTGCTGCAGATGCGCTCTTGCTTATGTAGTGTGGCAGGGTATGTGTGGCTCATTGTAACGTATAGAGGCAGGCTGAGCCTGCCTTGTTGTTATTTGTTCTCCTTGTCGAGGTAGCTCCTGAGAGCGGCTACCATTGATGGGTATTCGGGTGTTCCTGCCATGAGGTCGAGCTTCATTCCGGCGCTTTCCACAGCCTTGGCTGTTGTGGGTCCGAAGACGCCAATCTTGTATTTTCCTTCCTTGATGCCTGGGAGCGACTCGCCGAGGTAGTTGACACCCGTAGGCGTAGAGAAGATGAGCATGTCGCAATCGAAGTTCTTGATTTCCTCTTCGGTGAAGTTGTTGCTTACCGTTCGGTACATGATGCACTCCTGGTGGTTGAGTCCCTTTGCGGTGAGGATCTTCGCGATTTCGTCGGTATGGGCGCTGCTTTGCGGCAGGAGGTACTTCTCGGTCTTGTGTCGCAGGATGTGCGGCATGAGGTCGTCGAACTTACCGGTTGCTCCGAAGAACACCTTTCTCTTGCGATACTGCGTGTATTTCTGAATGTAGAGCGAGATGCTTTCGGTGACGCAGAAGTATTTCATGGTCTCGGGGATGGTGAGGCGCATGTCTTTTGCTATCATGAAGAAGTTGTCGACGGCGTGCCTTGACGTGAAAATGATGGCCGTATAGGAGAGGATGTCTATTTTCTGCTGACGGAATTCCTTAGCAGTGAGTCCTTCTACCTTGATGAAGGGTCTGAACACCAGCTCTACGCCGTAGTTCTTTTCGATGTCGAAATAGGGAGATTTCTCACTAGCGGGTCTAGGCTGTGAAATCAAAATCTTCTTAATCATCTTGTTCTAAAAATTCGTTTTTAAAAGTTCATCAGTCAACACCAGGATACCCCACAGGGCTCCCAATGGCATGATTTCCAGGGTGCAAAAGTACAAAAAATTCTGCAGAAAGCCCCTGCTTCTTTGGAAAAAGATAATGTATGTCTTGTAAAAAGTGAGCAGTTTGCCCAATATGACTACCAAAACGGTATAAAGCACCATGCTTCCTATGGGTAAATTGAAGTACACCAAGAGCATGACAGATGGAAAAATAAGGATACCCTCGGTGGATGTGAGGAACAGGTTTGCCTTCATCCATTGTTCGTTATTTTTCTTATCAAAGAACACCCATCCCACAGCTGCGTTGAGGCATGCTTTCAGCAGGAAATAAGCTGCGAAGATGGCGGTATAGACGCCTATGATTTGGTAGTGGGGCAAGATAAAAGTCTCCTTGAAGGAGGTTTGGCGCCAGAGGAAGAAGAGCAACGAATAGAGTAGGCAGGTTTGCAGCACGAGGAAGAGCTGGAAGCGCAGCTCCGAGCTTGTTTCGGTGATGACGGTGGTGCCTTCGCTTTGTGGTCGGAAGAAGTTCTTGATCTGTCGGCCTATGAAGTTGCCCGATTTGGTGATGGCCAGCGTGGCGAGGATGAAACATCCCAGCAGCACCGACGTGATGAGGTCGTCGCCAGCGATGGTGTAGGGCACAGGGTCGCCGGCCACGCCCTGTCGGTATGCGGCATATTCGGGTCGGTAGACCGAGTCGGGTTGTACGAGCGACTTGCTGTGGTACAGGGGTTTGTTGAGCGAGAATCCCAATGGTACGTCGGCCTTTGTGGTCGGCGTACGCATGGGGTTGGGCTGCTTACTCCAGTCGACGTTTGGAAACTCTATGTTGGCTCGGATAGCCGAGTCTTGCTGCCAGGGCGTAGCATCCTTTGGCAGCCGACTGAGTATCTGTCGCGGTGTGTTCCAACCGTCGGCTTGATGGTTTGTCGCGGCGGCCTGCTGTGTGGTGTCGGCTGTCGCGATGGTGTCTGGAGTGAGCGTGTGTGTCATGTGCAAAGTGTGGGGTTAAAGGGCGAAAGCCTCGCGGATGCGCTCCACTTGGTCGAGTTTCTCCCAGGTGAAGAGCTCAACGGTCATTTCTTTGCGTTCGTGGTAATGGCTTGTGAATACCTTTTTCACTATTTCGTTCTTGCGTCCCATGTGTCCGTAGGCGGCTGTCTCGAGGTAGATGGGCTGCTTCAGGTTGAGCGTCGTCTCGATGGCCTTTGGACGGAGGTCGAACAGTTGGCTGACCTTCTGGGCAATCTCGCCGTCGGTCATGTTCACATGGCTCTTGCCGTAAGTGTTGACGTATACGCTAACCGGCTGGGCCACGCCGATGGCATAAGCCAGCTGCACGAGGATCTCGTCGCTGACACCAGCGGCCACCATGTTCTTGGCGATGTAGCGTGCGGCGTAGGCTGCTGAGCGGTCTACCTTCGAGGGGTCCTTGCCCGAGAAGGCGCCACCACCGTGGGCTCCGCGCCCGCCGTAGGTGTCGACGATGATCTTGCGGCCCGTGAGGCCGGTGTCGCCGTGGGGGCCTCCGATGACAAACTTGCCTGTTGGGTTGACAAAATACTTCTCGCTGCCATCGAAGAGTGCCAGCACCTTGTCGCTGAGCTGCTTCTTGACGCGCGGCATGAGTATGTTGATGACGTCCTTGCGGATGGTGGCCAGCATCTGCTCGTCGGCCTTGCGCTGTGCCTCGGGTGTGTCGTCGGTGGGTTTCACGAAGTCGTCGTGCTGTGTCGACACCACGATGGTGTCGATGCGTTGTGGCACACCCTCGTCGCTATACTCGATGGTCACTTGGCTCTTCGAGTCGGGACGGAGATAGGTCATTTCCTTGCCCTCCTTGCGTATGTCGGCCAAAACGCGCATGATGAGGTGGGCCAGGTCGAGCGTGGCGGGCATGTAGTTGTCGGTCTCGTTACAGGCGTAGCCAAACATCATGCCTTGGTCGCCGGCGCCTTGGTCTTCCTCGCACTCGCGGCTCACACCTTGGTTGATGTCGTCGCTCTGCTCATGGATGGCGGTGAGAATACCGCACGAGTTTCCGTCGAACTGATACTCGGCCTTGGTGTAGCCAATGCGGTTGATGGTGCGGCGCGTAACGGTCTGCAGGTCAATGTACTGCGATGAGCGCACCTCGCCCATGATCACCACTTGTCCGGTGGTGTCGAAGGTCTCGATGGCGCAGTGGGCCTCGGGATCGTAAGCCAAGAACTGGTCGAGCAGGGCGTCTGATACCTGGTCGGCAACTTTGTCGGGATGTCCTTCCGACACGGATTCGGATGAGAATAGATAACTCATTTTACATTACTTTCTTTTACGTGGAGACGCATGCGAGTAACCGTAAAATCTAAAGGGATTTTGCAGTTTTAGCATTTTTTACTGTGGTTGCAAGCAGCCAAATTCTTCCACAACGTTAAACAAATGTTTTAAAGTGGGTGCAAAGTTACGTGTTTTTGTCGTATCCTCCAAAAGAAAAGGGAATTAAGTGACGGTGAAAAAAATAATTGGTATAATTTGAAACATGTTGTATTCTTATAGTCTGTGTATGGAGCCAGTTGTCCAAACTCCTCATTTGACTTGTTGTGGAAACGCCTGCCTGAAGGATTCCATTTGGCTATGCCCCTAATATCATTGCCCACTCTTTTGCTTCCAATTCCTCCATAAAAATCTATCAATTGTTGTTCTCGTCCCCGTATTGCATCATAATTCTTAGAATATCGGTCCAACGTAGGATTTTTGAACCCTTGTAATTTGGGTTTAAGGCGGAAACTTGTTGTATCCGTTGCTAAATTATGGAAAAACTATCAAATGTGCAAATATTATGGAAAGAAAATTTGTCCCCAATCGGTCATTAGATATCCATTCATTGAAGTCTAATGACCGATGGGGGATTAACAAAAAAAATCCGGAAGGCCAGCTCTGTGGCTGATCTTCCGGATGGTGTGGGGTCGGGGTCGCCGTGTGAAGCGCCGTCCCGACGGGTTAGGGTTTACTCACCTGGCAACATCATGACGTTGACCTTGTTGGCACCCTTGAGCATCTCCTTCATAAAGGTGGCGATGGTTGCGGGCGTCTGCTTCTCCACCAAGCTCTTGTAGTTGGTGTAGTCGTCGAGGTGCAACATGTAGTCGGTATAGATGATGTCGTCCCAGAACTTGTTGGTCTTGGCGTTGTCGTCAAACTGCTTGAGCATGAGTGTCTTCACCTTGTCGACCATTTCCTTGTCGCAGTCGACGGCGAGATCCTTCACGGCCTGGTTCATGATTTTCACAGCCACTTCTTTCTTCTCGGGCTTCATGGGGCAGTAAGCAAGCACCTGTGTGATGTGGAATCCATCGTATGCGATGTTGCACACGGCCTGTGCGCCACAGGTGTAGGCGGCGCTGGCCTCCTCGCGAATCTGCTTGAGGTAGACCATTGAGAGCACCTGTCCTGCGATGCTGGCTCGGATGGAGTTCTCGAGCGAGTAAGGCATGTTCTGGTTGAGCCAGATGATGTATGCGGTAGCCTTCGGTGTTTCTTGCTTGCGCTCGAAGATGCAGTCGACGTTCTTCGTTGTAGGCTTGTCGGCACGCTGTGCCTTAGGTGCTTTTCCGCTTGTTGGCAGAGCGCCGAGATACTGGCAGATGAGCGGGCGGATGGTTGCCTCGTCGAAGTTGCCCACGAAGCTGAAGGTCCAGCCGGCAGCGTTGGCCATGCGTTCCTTGGCCATCTGCAGGATGCGGTCGTAGTTGATGTTCTGCACATCGGCGAGCTTCATGGCCGCCTTGCGCCATCCGTGGTCGTACATGCTGGCGGTCAGCGAGTCGCTGAGGGCCATTTCGGGCGACAGCTCACGGTTCTTCAGCATGACGTTGAACTGCTGGATGAGGTTGCTGTAAGCGTCGGGGTCTTTCTTGATGTTGGTGAAGTAGAGATAGGTGAGCTGCAGCATGGTCTCCACGTCGTTGGGTGTGGATGAGCCGTCGATGTTCATGCGCTGGCCCATGCTCAGTGAGGCGTTGGCGATCTTTCCGGCCAGAGCCTTTTGCAGTTCGTTGTTGGAGAAGTTGCCCAGTCCGCTAACGCCTACCACGTCGTCGAATGCCTTGAGGTTGGCGGCGTCGGCCTGTCCGTAGTTGGCCTCACCTGTTCCACCAAATCCGCTCATGATGACCTGGTCTTTCTTCAGGTCGGTCTTTTTCAGCAGCACGGTGATGCCGTTGCTGAGTGTCAGCACGCTGTAGTCGAACTTCTTGCTCTTCACCTCCTTCTTGATGGTTCCAGCCTTGGGCATGGTGGTGATGAGTGGCTCGTCCTTCACGTTGTCGACGTAAGCCTCGATCTTGGCGTTGCGTGCGTTGTCGATGGCCTTGAGCAACTGCTCCTCTGTGGGATACACGTTGCCGTCCTTCTCGTTGTTGAAGTTGAGGATAACCATGTTGGTGTCGCTCTTGCTCACCAGCTCGGGCAGGAGCTCGTTGAATGCCTCCACGGGCATGGCCGGAACCAGTTGCTTCATCATCGCATAGGAGGTCTCAATGCTGGGCATGGCCTCGTTCTCGAGGAAGTTGCCGAGCGCCTGCTGGTAGAAGGTGGTGTTGCGGCGCTTGTCCTTGTTGGAGAAATCCTTGTCGAGGCGGCTCAGGTAGTCTTGCTGGAAGCGCTTGTACTCGGTAGGCGTGAAGCCATACTTCATGGCGCGGATCACCTCGGTGTAGGCGGCCTGCAAGGCTTCGGCTGTCTGCTCCATGGTCTTCGGTATCACCGAGAGCTCGAAGGCATCCTTGGTCTTGGCCAAGATGTAGCTGCCATCGTCGGCGGTAGCCGACACGAAGGGGCAGTCGGCCTTTTGGGCCACCTCCGTGAGGCGCTCGTTGAGCATGGAGAATATGGCTTGCTTGCCATATTGGGTGATGGTGAAGAGAGGAGTCTGCTTCAGCGAGTCGGGGAACACGTCGTGCTTGAACATCAGCTGCACGATGGGCATGCGCTGCTCCTTGTCCTTGTCGATGATGACGATGGGCTTGTCGTTGTTGGGCACTTGCTCGTCAACCAGCTGCGCTGCGTTCTCCGGGTTCTTGATGTCGTCGAAGAGCTTCTTGATGTAAGCCTCGGTCTTGTTCACGTCGATGTCGCCAATGACGATGATTCCCTGGTGGCTGGGGTGATACCACTTGTGGTAGTAGTTGACCAGCTCCTGGCGCTTGAAGTTGTCGACGACCGACATCAGGCCGATGGGGTATCGCTTGCCGTACTTCGATCCGGGGTAGAGCTTCTCGAGGTTGCGCTCCAGCATACGGCTCGTAGCGGATGAACGCAGGCGCCACTCCTCATGGATGACACCACGCTCCTTTTCGATCTCGTCTTGCTCGAGCAGCAGTCCGCATGACCAGTCGCGCAGGATGAGCAGGCACGAGTCGACGGTGCCTTGGTTGTTGGTGGGCACATTGTCGATGTTATACACCGTCTGGTCGATGGCGGTGTAGGCGTTGAGGTCGCCACCAAACTCGATGCCCTTTGAGCGGCACCACTCAATGAGGTCGTTGCCCTTGAAGTTGTCGCTGCCGTTGAAGGCCATGTGCTCCAAGAAATGGGCGAGACCGCGCTGGCTTTCATCCTCTTCCAACGAACCCACTTTCTGAGCGATGTAGAAGTTGGCACGGTGCTCTGGCCAGTTGTTGTAACGGATGTAGTAAGTCAGTCCGTTAGCCAGTTTGCCGACCCTGAAGGCAGTGTCGGCAGGAATCGTCATGTTTTGCATTTGAGCCTGGGCCAAACCGCAGACCATGAGCATCATGGCGATAAGTGCATTTCTGATTTTCATAAAAGGAAACTATTAGTGATAAAATCTATCACAAAATTATAGCTTTTCTTTCTAATTGTCAAGAAACACGACCAGAAATTGCAAATTTTATCGGTTTTTTAATCACAATCGGCCATTAGATGTCAATGTTCGTTAGTGCATGCTTCGAGCGGGTTGCGACGCTTGGGCTTATGCGCCAGGGTTGGCCGACGTGTATCGTTTGGTGGCCGATCGCACGGTGTACCATACGGCGCTCCATCCTGCCACAATCACGGTGGCGAACACCGCGAGCACGTCGATATAGTGAACGCTTACGGGATAGGCGTTCACCACGTAGCTGCCGTCGGTGTTGCCCATGTGCACAAAGCCATACTGTTGTTGCAGGGCGCAGAGCGTTAGGCCAACAGCGATGCCGATGAGTGCGCCGAAGACGCTGATGAGGCGGCCCTCGAACAGGAACACGCGGCGTATCTGCTGGTCGGAAGCGCCGAGGTTTCGCAGCGTCTCCGCATCGTCGCGCTTGTCGATGATGAGCATCGAGAGCGAGCCGATGATGTTGAAGCATGCCACGATTAGGATGAACGTGAGGAAGATGTAGGCCATGAGCTTCTCGATCTGCATGATCTTGAACGTGTCGTGCTGTTGCTCATAACGGTCCTCCACGAGATATTTGCCGCCACCGATTTGCTGCATCTGTTTCTTCACAGCGTCGAGGTCGGCGTTGGGCTTCAGGCGAAACTCGATGGCCGACACCATGCCTTGCTGCCCAAAGAGGTTTTGGGCGAATCCCAGGCTGGTGAGGATGTGGTCCTTGTCGTATTTGCCTTGGTTTACGGAGAACACCACACCGGGCGAGAGCAGCGAGTCGACGACGAAGCCGTCTTGCGCGTTGCTCATGTCCAGCTGGCCCTCGCGTTGCGGCGCGTAGACGTGAAGATAGTCTTTCCATTGCGTTCCCGTGCCGAGCGTTTGCGCCAATCGGATGCCGGGCACGCCAAACTGCAGGTTGGCGGTTTGCAACTCAAACCGGCCGTCGCCATAGAGAATCTCGGTGATGTGGGTCAGGTCGGCGAAGCTGTCGTCGACACCCTTCACCGTGACCATGGCCTGTCGGCCGTTGTACACGGCCAAAGCCATGTCTTCCAAGGTCTCAGTGGCGATGGCCACATCGGGCAGGCGGCGCATCTCCGTCAGCACGGGGTCGTCGGCGGGAACGGTCTTGCCCTGCACGGGAACCACCTTCAGTTGTGGGTCGAAGTTGGTGAAGAAGCTCGCCACAAGGTCGTGGAAACCATTGAACACGCTCAGCACGATGACCAGCGCCATGGTGGCGACGGCCACACCGATGACCGAGATCAGCGAGATGATGTTGATGGCGTGTGTCTTCTTCTTGGAGAAGAGATAGCGGCGGGCAATGAAAAAGGGAAAATTCATTTTGCGGAAAACCAGTGGTTTATTTCTTCAGCAGTTCGTCGATGTGGTCGATGTAGTCGAGGCTGTCGTCGATGAAGAAGCGCAACTCGGGGATGATGCGCAGCTGGTTGTGCACGCGTCGCCCCAGTTCGTAGCGGATGCTCTTCTCGTTGGCTGTGATATTCTTCAGCAGTTCCTCACCGTTGTTTGATGGGAAGATGCTCAGGTAAGCCGTGCAGATGCTCAGGTCGGGCGAGATGCGTACGCGTGTTACGCTGATAAGCACGCCGTGCATGCTGCGGGTTTGGCTCTGGAAGATCTCAGCCAACTCCTTTTGCAGAAGTCGTGATATGCGGTTTTGTCTTGTCTCTTGCATGTTGTTTGTTCTATTTTAATTGGATGTTAATGATTCTTTTATGCGTTGTTGGTGGTTGCAGCCTTGTTCGTCCTTAGGAGGCTCGTTCTTGCCCCAGGTCCACATGTTCCACATCGACGTTCTCGTGCAGGAAGATGGATGCTGTTTCCTTGAACCGCTCGGGACTTTCGGTGGTGTAGTAGCGGCACGTGGCACCTCGTGTCAGCGTGGTGTCCATCTCGGGATGTCGGCGTAGATAGTCTTTCAGGCTGCTCGCCACATACTCGCCCTGTGGCACGATGGTCACTCCCGGCTTGGTGTATTTCAGTATCTTGGGCATGAGGATGGGGTAGTGGGTGCAGCCCAGAATGATGGTGTCGATGTCGGGATCTTTGAGCATGAGCTGGTCCATGCGCTTCTTCACGAAGTAGTCGGCGCCTGGCGAGTCGGCCTCGTTATACTCGATGAGGGGCACCCAGAACGGACAGGCTTGCCCCGTCACCTTGATGTTGGGCCATAGTTTGGCGATCTCGAGGTTGTAGCTCTGGCTCTTCACCGTGCCTTCGGTGGCGAGCAATCCCACGTGGCCGTTGCGGGTGAGCTTTCCGATGATCTCGGCCGTGGGACGTATCACGCCCAGCACGCGCCGTGTGGGGTCCCATTGGGGCAAGTCGTTCTGCTGAATGCTGCGCAAAGCCTTTGCCGACGCGGTGTTGCAACCGATGATGACAAGTCGGCAACCCATGTCGAAGAGCTTGCTTACGGCCTGTCGGGTGAACTCGTAAACCACGTCGAACGAGCGTGGGCCGTAAGGAGCGCGGGCGTTGTCGCCGACGTAGATGTAGTCGTATTCGGGCAACAACTGTCGTATGCCATGCAGGATGGTCAGGCCGCCGTAGCCTGAGTCGAAGACGCCGATGGGGCCGTTCGCTTGTGGATAGTTCATGACGTGAATGTTTGGTGTTATGTATGGTGTGTGCGCCGTGTGCCCGTTGATGGCTCGCAGCGTGTTTTTTTCGGCTTATTAGCCGTGCCTATCGGCTTGTTGGTTGTAGCTTATGGCTGGCCGCATCGCTACCGATGGCTTGTCCATAAGTCCTGTTTGGGTTATTGCAAGGCTGCGTTTACGTCGGCCTGAACGTTGAATCCGGTTGTTGGGTCGATGAATGGCACGGCGTCGTTGTCGGTGTTGAGGATGAAGGCAAGGCCCTTCTCCTTGGCCACTCGCTGCAGGGCGGCGGTCAGTTTGTCGCGCAACGGCTTGTAAATGTTGCCCTCGGCCTCCTTCAGCAGTCGTTTGGCCTCTTCCTTAAACGCCATGTTCTTCTCCATCAACTCTTGCAGTTCGGCCTGGCGCTTGTGGCGAATGGAGGGCGCAAAGTCGCGTTGCCCATCGAGGAACATCTCGTATTTCTGGTTGAACTCCTGCTCCACGCGCTTCATCTCGTTGACGTATTTGGTCCGCAAGTCATCGATGTTTCGCTGGGCGATGACATAGTCGGGCATCGACTTGAACGCTTCCCGATAGCTGAAATAGCCGAAGCGGAACGGTTGCACGTTGGCGCTGGCGTTGTTGGTTGTGGCCATCGACGTCTCGGTTGCCACGGCGTCGTAGCCTTGAGCGAATGTCACGAGTGTAGCCGTGGCAGTGATGATTGATAGGAAAAGACGTTTCATCGTTTGGTGTTTTAGGGTTGTTGAGGCTTTGTGGCGCAGCGATAGGGGTTGCAAATGCCGTGTGCCACTTGTGAAAAGGCAACCGCCCGCAGGAGCAGGTGTTCACCTTTTCCTGCGGGCGGATGGTTAATGGTTTGTGTGCGGGTGAGCTTACTTCATCTTGGTGATCTCAGCCTGCACCTTGCTGGTTACGTCCTCGACGGCTGTTCCCATGTAGGGTGCTGAGCCTTCCTCGAAGATAAAGGTGTAACCACCAGCCTTACCAACGCTGCTGATGGCGTTCATGATCTTGGTCTGGATAGGCTGCATCAGCTCCTGCTGCTTCTTCTCCAGCTCCTGCTGAGCGTCCTGGCTGGCCTGCTGAATCTTCTGGCTCAGGTTGGTCAGCTCGGTTTCCTTCTGCTCCTGCTGTGTCTGGTTCATAGTGCTCTTGCCCTTCTGGTAGGTGTCGAGCTGGCGCTGGAACTCATTCTGCATGCTTTCCAACTCGTTGCGCTTCTGCTGCTGCAGAGCCTGGAACTCGCCGTTGGCCTTTGCCACCTCGGGCAGAGAACTGAAGATGGTTTGAGAGTTAACCTTGCCAAACTTCTGTGCGAATGTGGCCAACGGAGCCATCAGCATGATCATTAATAAAAACTTTTTCATGTTCTTGTCTAAAATTGATATGATTTTTTCTTGTTAGGTTTCTGGGTTTTCCACTTCACGTGCCACTGTTTGCGGGAATCCGCATTGGCGTTCGCATGACACCGCGGATAGGCAAGCCGGCTTTAGCGGTATCCTATTGGCTTTTGGGGTGTGTGCCACGTGCGTGGTTGCGGCTTAATATCCAAGTTTTTGCAGCACCTCTTGCGAGATGTCGATCTTGGGTGAGCCGTAGATGATGCCCGTGTCGGAAGCTCGGTCTATGACCAGCGAGTAGCCCCGGAGGTCGGATATCTCCTTCACGGCGTTGTAGATCTCCTCTTGGATGGGCGTCATGAGACTCTCGCGCTTTTTGAAGAGTTCCCCTTCGGGACCGAAATACTTCTTCTTCAGGTCAGAGGCTTCTTTCTCCTTGGCCATGATTTGCTCTTGTTTGGCCTTCTTTTGCTCCTGTGAGAGGAACACCACCTCGTTCTGATAGTTCTTGTACATCGTAGAGGCTTCGGTGTTGAGCGCCTCCACTTCGGCCTGCCATTTCTTCGACACCTGGTTGAGTTGCTCGTTGGCGCGCTCATAGGCGGGTATGTTTTTCAGCACATACTCCATGTCGACCAATGCGAATTTCTGCGCCTGCGCCTTGCCTATCGGCATGAGTGCGAACAGGCAAAGGACGAGGAGGCTTGCCAGCCGGCTGCGTCTTTCCTTATGGTTCATCGCTTTCATGTTCTTTCTTTTTTAGTTTGTGGGTCGTGTTTGGCATGGTGCCAACGTCTGTTAGACGTTTTGCCCATTCATTTGTTACACGCCCCTTCCTTTTTTGTTGTGAAGGTCTTGGCCCGCTATCGTTTATGGACAGGAGTGTGGCTCCTGTCCACTGATGGCGTAAGCGTTGTAGCTTCCTTTTCCGTTGGTTGTCTTGCGACGGATAGGTTTCTCCGTTTAGGGTTAGAACTCCTGTCCGAGGATGAAGTGGAATTGGCCTCCACCTTGCTGTTGTCCAAGGAAGTACTTGTCGAAACCGTAGGCCCAATCGATACCCATCAATCCTACCATAGGCAGGAAGATGCGAACACCGATACCTGCCGAGCGCTTCATGTCGAAGGGGTTGAACTTCTTCGTGTCGTTCCAAGCGTTACCTCCCTCAACGAAGGTGAGTCCGTAGATGGTGGTGTTGCCCAGCATAAACGGATAGCGCAGCTCTAAGGTGAAGCGGTCGTATGCGTATCCTTCGTATCCGTATGGTGTAAGATTACCGTTGTCGTAACCACGCAAGCCGATGGTCTCTGTGGCGTATCCATAGGAGTATCCGCTCATGCCGTCGCCACCCATGTAGTAGGTCTCGAACGGGCTCTTCTTGTATTTGTTGAAGCTTCCGAGCAATCCGAGCTCCACGCGTGTCATGAGCACGAAGGTTTTCTGTGCCGATGTGAGTGCGGTGAATGTGCGTGCCTTGAACTTCCACTTGTGATACTCAATCCAGCGATACTTCTCTTGCTGCTCCTTCACGTAGCTTGCCGAGTGGATATCGGTAGCGAGGTTCTTGTAATCCTTTCCGTCCCACAGCGACCATGGCGGTGTGATGGTGACGCTTGCCGTAAACTCCGAACCCTGGCGTGGGAACAGTTGGTTGTCGGTGGAGGTGCGGTTGATGGCGATGCTCAGGTTCAGGTTGTTTGAGTTACCGTTGGTGAGCAGGAAGTAGCGCCAGTTTTTCAGCATGTAACGCGTGTATGACAACTGCACGGAGAGCGTGAAATAGTCGTCGGGCCATCTCAGGCGCTTACCCCATCCCACGTTGACGCCCAACATCTTCACGTACTTGTCGGGGTCGTAGTAGTTCTGGTAGTTCTGGTAGTTGTAACCGTAGCTGTTGTAACCGTAGAGGTAGTTCATGTAGCTGTTCTGCCAAGCGGTGTTGTAGTAGTTGCTCGACACGTCGGTCGACTTGGAGAAGTAGGTTCCGACAGAGAACTGGATGGGTCGCTTGTTTCCAAACCAGTTGGTTGAATAGCTCAGGTTATAGCTTTGGTAATAGGAGGCATTGGTCTGCACGCCGAGCGAGAGCTTCTCGCCGTCGCCCACGGGCAGTATGCCGCGGTGCGCCTTGTTCTTTCCGAAGAGATTGGCCATGGAGAAGTTGTTGAGCGTGAGTCCCACGCGGCCGATGATACCGGTCTGTCCCCATCCGAGTGAGAACTCCACCTGGTCGTTCGACTTTTGCTCAAGGTTCCAGTTCACATCGACCGTTCCGTCGTCGGTGTTGGGGCGCACATCGGGCACCACCTTTTCTTGGTCGAAGTGTCCCATCGACGCCAACTCACGTGCCGAGCGCATCAAAGCCTCGCGTGAGAAGAGGTCGCCCGGCTTGGTGCGCAGCTCGCGTCTCACCACGTTCTCGTACAGACGGGTGTTACCGGCGATTCGCACATGGCTCAGGTGTGCCTGCGGTCCTTCGTAGATGCGCATCTCCAGGTCGATGGAGTCGCCCACGACGTTCACCTCCACAGGGTCGATATGCGAGAACACGTAACCGTTGTTATAGTAAAGGTTGCTCACGGCGTCGTCGTCTGTGCTCAGTCGCTTGTCCATGAGTTTCTGGTTGTACACGCTTCCCTTGTGCAAGCTGAGGTAGTGGGAGAGCAGGTCGGAGTTGTAAACGGTGTTGCCCACCCACTGCACGTTGCGCACGTAGTATTTCTGTCCCTCTTCGACCTTTATCCACACGTTGACGTGCTTTGGGTCTACGTTCCACACGCTGTCGCCCAGGATGGTGGCGTCGCGGTATCCCAGCTCGTTGTATTTCTCGATAAGCTTCTGCTTGTCGGCTTTCCAGCGCTCCGGGGTAAACTTCTTCGACTTGAGGAATGTGGCCAGTTTGCCCGCCTCGTGTGTCTTTGCGAATGCGCCCTTTCTGAACAGTCCGCCCTTGATTCTGAGATTCGAGAGTTTCTCGTTTCCCTCGATGACGATGTTGCGGACGCGCATTTTCTCCTTCTTGTCGATGATGACGTCGAGTATCACCTCGTTCTTAGAGGCCACGTCGTCGCGCTGTTGTATCTCGATGTCGGCGTTTTTGAATCCCTTGTCCTCGAAGTATTTCTTTCCCAGGATTTTTGCTCGGTCGATCATGTTGGGCGTGATTTGTCCGCCTTTGAGGATGCCCAGCTTCTGCTCCATGTCCTGCCGCTCGCTCTTCTTCAGACCGATGTAGTTGATTTGCGATACGCGTGGACGCGCCTTCAGCGAGATATGCAGGTACACCTTGTCGCCCACGAGGGAGTCGGCGGCAATCTGCACCTCTGAGAACAGTCCGTGTTTCCAATAGCGTTTTACGGCTTCGGTGATGGCAGTTCCTGGCAGTTCGATGTGTTGTCCCACTGTCAATCCGGAAATTCCGGTGAGCATGTAATCCTCGTAGCCGCTCATTCCCGATACGTTGATTCCGCCGATGACCACGTCGCGTGGTGATCCGGCGTATGTGATGTCGGGAAATACGATCTTGTCCTGTGCGTTTGTCATGGCGCTGCAGGCCAAGAGCGCGAGGCTCAACAGGGCTTTATGTTTGAATTTGTACATCCTTAGTTTGCTATGTGCTTAGTCTTATATGTGTGTTTGCGATGGTTTCGCGTGTGTGTTGTGGAGATTTGCTACTGTTCGTTCTCCACTTGCGCCTCGGTCTTTCCGAACCTGCGCTGTCGTCCTTGGTAGCTCTCTATGGCCTTCTTGAGGTCGTCCTCGGAGAAGTCGGGCCAATAGGTGTCGCAGAAGTAGAGTTCCGAGTAGGCTATTTGCCAGAGCAGGTAATTGCTCACCCTGCACTCGCCTCCTGTTCGTATGAGCAGGTCGGGGTCGGGCATGAACGGAGTCTGCAATCGCTGAGCGATGTATTCCTCTGTGATATCCTCGGGTTTCAGTTGTCCGGGCTTTTCGTTGGCCTCGGCCACGATCTGCCTGACGGCGTTGGTGATTTCCCACCGTGCCGAGTAGCTGAGCGCCACCACCATGGTCATGGCGGTGTTGGCCGCGGTGTGCTCCTCGGTCTCGTGCAGCTTCTGTTGCACGTCGGCGGGCAGTCGGCCCACGTCTCCGATGACTCGGAAGCGCACGTTGTTCTTCATGAATATCTCGTCTTCGAGCGAGGTCAGCACCAGTCCCATGAGTGCGCTTATCTCGTTGGCCGGTCGGTTCCAGTTCTCCGTAGAGAAGGTGTAGAGCGTGAGGTACTTCACTCCGAGGCGCGTACACTCCGAGGTGATGCGCCTTACGGTGTCCACTCCGGCCTGATGGCCGTAGCTTCGGTCCTTTCCTCTCTCGGTAGCCCATCGCCCGTTACCATCCATGATGATGGCGATGTGCTGTGGTATCCGTGTCATGTCCATATTCGTTGCTTTATCATGTACGAATGATTGCTTCTGTTTTCCGCCACCTTATTCTTTATTACACGTCACGCACTTGGGCATGAAGCTGTAGGTGAGCGTTAGTTGCAGGGTGGAGTAGCAGTCGGTGTTCTTGAAGAGTCCGGTGCTCTCTATGTAGTAGGGGTCTTTCACCCCGTCGAGCTTGTCGCTCTGTGCGAAGTGGATGGCCCATTCGAGCCCCACGTTCAGGCGTTCGGCGAGTTTGTACTTCACTCCCAGTCCGATGGGCAGGTTGAACGCCACCTGCCCTTTGTCGTCGGTGTCGGCGTAGGTGATGCCCAGTCCTCCGAACACGTAGGGTGCCAACCGTTTGGCTCCTCGGTAGTCGCGCCCGGTGCCATAGGGCAGGAAGTTGTACTCGTAGGCCACTCCCACGTCGAAGAGCTTGTTCTTAAACTCGTAGGGTTTCTCGGCGTAGTCGGGGTAGAAGGTTTCCACGTCGGCCGACGATCCTTTCATGGTTCCGTAGCTTACGTTCATCTTCAGGGCCATGTAGGGGTTGAAGACGTAGCGTGCCAGCACTGTGGCCATGGGTTGCAGGTCTTTGGTCAGGTTGCCGTTGAAGTCGCCCAGGTAACCCATCAGGCCCACTCCGCCACCTATCTCCATGCGGTATTGGGGATCGTCTTGCGCCTTCAGGGGGCCGCAAGCCATCGCCAGGAGCGCCAATGTGAGCATCAGGTGTTTCATGAGTGGGCGGTTTGTTGGATTGTTAGCCAAAGATATTTACAGACTATTTGTTGAAGGACGTCTGCTCCGTCTTCCATCCGAGGCGTGCCAATCGGCCCGAGAGAACCGTTGACAGTTGTGCCTTGCTAAAATAGAGAATGTTGTTGCTGTCGCAGAAGAGCGCCGCAGCCGTTGGGTCGGCCTGTATGATGGGTGTGGCATAGAGGTCGACGCTGCTCCAGGTGAGTCCGTGGTCGAGGCTCTTGTAGAAGAGCGATGTGCTGCTTCCTGTGGCGAGCAGTCCGCCGTCGTAGACCACCACCTGCAATCCTTCGAGGCAGGGCAGGGTCTTTTGGTTGTAGCTGTCCTCGGGGAGCAGTGCCCAAGCGTTGTTGTCGGCGTGTTCGCCGTTCTCCTCCACCTTGGTCCACACCACCGTCTTGCCGTTGCGGTTGCCGATGAGTGTCAGGTTGTTGGTGTTGGCGTTCACCTTCGAAGGCATTGCCACGAGGTTGATATCGCTTTCGGGCAGGGCGTCGGCGTTGCTGTCGAGCGCGTCGTTCACCCATGTCTGTCCGTCGGTGGTGTAAGCCAATCCGCTGGTTGTCAGCGCGTAGAGTCGGCTTCCTGATCCTCCGATGATTTGCTTGATTTGGTTGGGAGTGTCCATCTTGCTCCAGTTCACCCCGTCGGCCGACTGGTAGAGATAACCGTTGCTGTAGGTATAGAGGCTGTTGCCCAGTGTGGCGACGCTCTTGTAGGCGTCGTCGCCCTCGAGCTCCGAAGCCTTTTGCCAACTGCCGTTTACGAGTTGGTAGCCGATGGTCTTGTCGCTGGCCTGGCAGAAGAGCCACATGCTGTTGCCGAGCTGTGCGAAGCGTCGTGCGCCCAGCTGGTCGGCGCCTTCGGCTGTGGCCTTTCCCCATGCAAACTCGTCGCCAGTCTGCTTATGCACGTTGAGCTTCAGCACGTACTCCTTGTAGGCGTTGCCGCGGTTGCTGTAGACGCGCACCTTGATGGGTGTGGAGAGGTCGATCGAGTCGGTCGACTGGTAATAGCCGATGCTGTCTCTTCCCCACATGTCCTTCAGCTTGAGCATGACCACGCCGCCGTTCTTGGTTGAGAACGAGCAAATCACGTGCTTGGCGTCGCAGTTGACGGGCAGCGAGTCGGGGTTGTAAATCAGGGCGTTGACCTGATCGATATAGAACTTATAGCTGCTGCCGGCGATTTTGGTGACATAAATGCTGTCGCCCGTACCGTCGGTCTTTGTGGTGTGGTTGTAGCGGTTGATTGTACCCAGCGAGAAGGCTGTGATAGCGGTGTCGTCGTAGTATGTCACCTCGACATCAGTGTCGCTGAGGCAGGAGGTCAAAGAGACCATTGCTGCGACAATGATGAGCAGCGAGAATAACTTTTTAATCATTTTTGCGCGCGTATAATTTATAATTTAGCTGCAAATTTACGGAGATTTCTTTAATTTATGGCCATATTTCGGTGTTTATTATGTTAATTATCGAATTGGTGGCCTTTTTTAAGGTTTGTTTCAGAATGGGTTAGGCCGTTTGGCACGAGCGTAGAAGGCATAAAAAATGGCAATACGATCACTCGCACTGCCATTTTTCGTAAGGATATTGCTATCGGCTTTCGGCGCGCCACCAAACAAAAAAAACTTGACTCGTTTGGCGTTGTCGTTTTGACAATGGCATCCTCTGCCGGAACGGGTCCAATGACCCTATAACAATATTCTCACCTTTACCTTAAAAAATCTATCAAACTACTAACCTAATGAAACTTTATTGGAATCTTCTCACGAAGACACCGCAAAGATACACATTGTGCTCGTTCACGCCAAACTTTTTTGCAATAATTTAGATAATTCTATTGCATTTTGATGAAATTTTACGAGTTTTATTACAAAAGCCGCTTAATTAGGGCGATTTTACACTCTATCGCATCCCCAATGCACACATGTTGCTGTGATAGGTCATGGCGCCTGGTTGGAGCGCCCGCAACCCTCATTTGGGTTCGAAACCGCTTTTACGCAATCGTTTACGTTCAGAACGAATGAAAAATATCCCATTGTGCCACCCTGGATCAGAGCGTCGGAAAGTTCCGTCCCGTAGTTGAAAACCATTCTACTGCGCATGTGAATTCTATTTTCAAGTCATACTACTGGCAATCGAATCTCTTTGCAAACAGGATTTACGACTTGTCCTTTTTCTGTTTTTCCCGTTTTTCCCTTCTTTTCCTTGCTCGTTCCTCATAGTCGAACAACATGCTATCGAACAGCTCCGTCTCTTCGTCGGGCGCACCCATGTTGATCAGATAGTCCATGTGCTCGTTAATGAGACAAAACTCGCTGTCCGAGCGCAACTTGCCTCGCTCCTTGATTTTCGCTATTCTTTCCCATCGCTTCTTGTAGAGGTCATCAAGGCCCTTGCCGCAGGCGGCAAGGAGGCGCGCGTCGAGAATGGGATAGTCGGGGTCGCCAGGCTCAGGGACTAATTCGTTTATATAGGTAAAACTTCTTCTCATTAGACTAAGGCTCCCTTTTTTGTAGTATCCTTGTATGCGCTTTTTGATATCTTCAAAAATTTTGTCGGTTTCCTTGCATGCCTCTTCATGATTTACTCTCTTTTTGTCACTTTCTATGGTTTTCTGCCATGTAAAATTTATTATTACCAAACACCAAGTTTTATAAAATTCCAAGTCTTCCATTTCGTAAATTCAAAACATTATTATATTTATTAGAACAAATTTAAAAACCTGTATATGGAGCAAGATTTCCGAACGCCTTATTAGATTCGTTGTGGAAATGCCTGCCTGAAGGATTCCATTTGGCTACGCCCCTAATATCATTGCCCACTCTTTTGCTTCCAATTCCTCCATAGTAGTCGATAAGTTGTTGCTCACGTCCTCTTATTGCTGCGTAATTCTTAGAATATCGGTCCAACGTAGGATTTTTGAACCCTTGTAATTTGGTTTAAGGCGGAAACTTGTTGTATCCGTTGCTAAATTATGGAAAAACTATCAAACGTGCAAATATTATGGAAAGAAAATTTGTCCCCAATCGGTCATTAGACCGAAATAGGTAAAATTGTAGGCTATTATTGATTCTTTCCAACTCTTGTCAGCGTTTCTTTCGGCATCTTGCTTCCATTCGCGTTTCTACATAGCTCACTATGCCTTTGGGCGCGACTGTCGCAACCTGCTCGAAACAAACACCAACAAGAATTGAAATCTAATGACCGATTTGGGTTAAAAGCCCTTACAAACTATAGCAAGAACTACACACTTCTTTTCCATGACGGAAAGATTTGCCAGAAATACGCGATTCTCAGACGCGTTTCGTAAATAACTAATAATCAAAGCTTTATATTCTTGAGACTAAAATAGGCACTCCGTTTTTTACATTTTGCCTTGCGGTTAGGCATCTTTCGCACCACGAAACATGCCCAAAGGCAATGCGATACCTACCTATCGGTGCCTCGAAATATGGCCTTTCGCAACCCGAAAGATGCCTAATCGCAAAGCGTCACATTGATTTTGCCGATTCAATGCCATAAAAACGACTTTTTCGTTCTCTATTTCATCCCTAAAAGTGTGCACGGATTTTTCAGAACTTTCACAACAAAACGCAGATTCGCATGCGGTTTGATAGAGATAAAGAAGGTGGGGATGTAGCGGTAGCACGCCTGCGTGATTTGCGAGAATTGTGGCATTGGGTTGGGGATAAACCCGTTCTTGGTGTGGACTGACGAGGTAAGAATGGAAACCAAATCTGCTGTAGCGTGGGTGTGGAATGCCGTGTAAACACAAAAAGGCCCGCTCTCTTGGATGAGAGCAGGCCTCCTATGTGATGATAGCTTTCGGGCAGTGGCCTATCCTTTCGGTGGGCCTATGCTATGCTGCCCGAAGGCGATGTTGATGCTTAGAGCTGAGGACCAGCAGCAACCAGAGCCTTACCAGCCTCGTTGCCCTCGTACTTCTTGAAGTTCTTGATGAAGCGCTGAGCCAGATCCTTGGCCTTAACCTCCCACTCAGAAGCGTTAGCGTAAGTGTCGCGAGGATCGAGGATACCAGCGTCTACACCCTCCAACTGTGTGGGAACCACGAAGTTGAAGAAGGGGATAGTCTTTGTAGGAGCCTTGTCGATCTCGTGGTTCAGGATGCTGTCGATGATACCACGTGTGTCGCGGATAGAGATACGCTTGCCAGTACCGTTCCAACCTGTGTTAACCAGGTAAGCCTTGGCACCGCTCTTCTCCATGTGCTTCACGAGCTCCTCAGCATACTTTGTAGGATGCAGCTCCAGGAATGCCTGGCCGAAGCAAGCAGAGAAAGTAGGAGTAGGCTCAGTGATGCCGCGCTCTGTACCAGCGAGCTTGGCTGTGAAACCAGAGAGGAAGTAGTACTTCGTCTGCTCAGCGTTGAGGATGCTCACAGGAGGCAGCACGCCGAATGCGTCGGCAGAGAGGAAGATAACCTGCTTTGCAGCGGGACCCTGGCTCTCGGGGCGCTGGATGTTGTGGATGTGGTAGATAGGATAGCTCACGCGAGTGTTCTCAGTAACGCTCTTGTCAGCGAAGTCGATCTTGCCGTTCTCGTCGACAGTAACGTTCTCGAGCAGAGCGTCGCGGCAGATAGCGCCGTAGATGTCGGGCTCAGCCTCCTTGTCGAGGTTGATAACCTTGGCATAGCAGCCACCCTCGAGGTTGAACACACCCTGGTCGTCCCATCCGTGCTCGTCGTCACCGATCAGCTTACGCTTCGGGTCGGTGCTCAGAGTGGTCTTACCTGTACCAGACAGACCGAAGAAGATAGCGGTGTTCTCACCGTTCATGTCGGTGTTGGCAGAGCAGTGCATGCTGGCGATGCCGCGCAAGGGGAGGAAGTAGTTCTGCATAGAGAACATACCCTTCTTCATCTCACCACCATACCATGTGTTGAGGATAACCTGCTCCTTAGAGGTAACGTTGAACAACACGGCAGTCTCTGAGTGCAGACCCAGCTCCTTCCAGTTGGTCACCTTAGCCTTAGAGGCGTTGTAAACGATGAAGTCGGGCTCCTGCTCGAAGTCAGCCTCAGTCTTCGGACGGATGAACATGTTGGTCACGAAGTGAGCCTGCCATGCCACCTCCACGATGAAGCGAACCTTCATGCGGGTGTCGTGGTGTGTGCCGCAGAAACCGTCGACCACATAGAGCTTCTTGTAGCTCAGCTCATCCTGAGCGAGCTTCTTGCAGGCCTTCCATGTCTCCTCAGAGGCGCGGTGGTTGTCGTTATGATATTCCTCAGAGTCCCACCATACGGTGTCGTGAGAAGTAGCGTCATCAACGATGAACTTGTCCTTAGGCGAACGGCCTGTGTAAACACCGGTCATCACGTTCACTGCGCCAAGCTCTGTCTCCTGAGCCTTGTCGAAGCCTTCCAGACCCGGCTGAGTCTCCTCATTGAAGAGCACCTCGTATGAGGGGTTGTACAGAACTTCTGCGGTACCCGTCTGGATGCCGTAGTTTGCTAAAACTGACTTGTTAAACCTTGCCATTTTACTTAATAATTTAAGTTTATATAAGTTGAATATTCTCTTCTTTTGGGAGCAAAGGTAGCAATTTCCGCACAAGCCGCAAAGCGTGTGCAATGGTTTTTCGGGATGGATAAAACATTTTTAGGTTAAAGAATACAAAATTTGCCGTTTTCGTTGTCGTTTTGCAATATCGACTTGGAAAAATGGCCCTGTCTGTATGCTGACCCAATGGATCGGCTGTCAGTTTTTCTTGTCGCCCCCAGTCCTTGGGCGATAGCCTCCGCACGGTGGCTTGTATGCAAAAAAGGCTGCAGGGGGTGTTCCTGCAGCCTGATGGTATGAGGGGTGTGAGGTGCGGCGCGCCGCTGTGGCGCAACGGCCGTGATGGGGCGTTACTTCACCTCCCAGATGTCGTTGGTTTCGAGAAGCTCCTCGAAGCAGTGGTAGGGCTTGGCGGCCTTCACCTCCTCGATTTGCGCGTAGATGGCCTCGTCGTAGGTGGGTGCCTCCACGTCGCGGATGACACCGAGCGCCACGGGGAATCCGTGCTCGTTGTCCATCATGGCGAGCTTCAGTTGCAGCGTGTTGTCCTGGCAGTGGGCGTCGTGCACGAGGATGTCGTCGAGGGTGTAGCCGTCCTTGCCGATCTCCACCACTTTCAGTCCGAAGCCCTCCTGCACCAGTCCGTACTGTTTCTGTTCGCCGAACACCAATGGCTTGCCGTGCTCCACGTAGATGGCGTTGCGCTCGCGTCCCTCGCGTGTGTAGATGGGCTCGTGTGCACCGTTGTTGAAGATCACGCAGTTTTGCAAAATCTCGCAAACGGTGGCACCCTTATGCTGCGCTGCCGCCTTGAGGATGTGCACGGTGCCTGTGCTGTCGGTGGCCACGGCGCGTGCGAAGAAGTGGCCGCGTGCGCCGAAGCAGAGCTCAGCGGGGCGGAACGGGTCCTCCACGGTGCCATAGGGGCTCGACTTCGACACGAAGCCGCGGGGGCTGGTGGGCGAGTATTGGCCCTTGGTCAGGCCGTAGATGCGGTTGTTGAGCAGGATGATGTTGATGTCGACGTTACGGCGCATGGCATGGATGAAGTGGTTGCCGCCGATGGCCAGTCCGTCGCCATCGCCCGACACCTGCCAGACGGTGAGCTCAGGGTTGGCCACCTTCACGCCCGTGGCGATGGCGGCCGCACGTCCATGGATGGTCTGCATGGCGTAGGTGTTGACGTAGTAGGGCAGGCGGCTTGAGCAGCCTATACCGCTGATGACAGCCGTCTGGTAGGGCGGCACGCCGAGCTCCGCCATGGCCTTTTGCAAAGATGCCAAGAAACTGTGATCGCCGCAACCCGGGCACCAGCGGGGCTGGCCTTTCTTATAATCGTTGACTGTGTAATTCATGATTTGAAAAGTCGGATAAAGGTAGAATGGTTAAAGTTCATCTGTTTTAGACAATGCGCGAGGTGAAGGTGTCGCCGTTGGCATGTATCTTATCGAGGATGATGTTCTCGAAGATGGTTGCTATTCTGTGCGTGCGCAGCGGCTGGCCCTTCACTCGGTCGAGCTGGTAGGGCGTGAATCCGTTGATGCGTATGCGCAGCAGGGCGGCGAGCTGTCCGAGGTTCTGCTCAGCCACCACTACCTTCTTGTAGCGTGTCAACACCTCAGCGGTGTTGGCGGGCAGCGGGTTGATGTATTTCAGTTGGGCCAATGCCACCTTGTGTCCGCGGCGTCGCAGTTCGGCCATAGCCGCATGCAGGTGGCCGTAGGTCGATCCGAAGCCCACGATGAGCAGGTCGGCGTCGTCGGCGTCGCCCTCCACCTCGAGGTCGGGCACGTGAATGCGCGCCACCTTGCCGAAGCGCAGGTTGTCCATCAGGTGGTGGTTCTCTGGGTCGGTCGAGATGGTACCCGTCTCGCCGTCCTTCTCCAGTCCGCCGAGGATGTGTGTGTAGCCCTCCTGGCCCGGCACGGCCCAGTAGCGCACGAGCGATTCGGGATCGCGGCGGTAGGGCGAGTACTTGAACTTCTGGTTCTCCAGCACGCGGTGGGGATGGATCTCAGGCAGTTCGTCGAGCTTCGGCAGTTTCCATGCGGCCGATCCGTTGGCGATGAACGCGTCGGTGAGGAGCACCACCGGTGTGAGGTGCTCGAGCGCTATCTTGCAAGCCATGAAGGCGGCGTCGAAGCAATCGGTGGGGCTGGTGGCGGCAATGACCGGCATGGGGCTCTCGCCGTTGCGGCCATAGAGCACCTGCAGCAGGTCGGTCTGCTCACTCTTGGTGGGCAATCCCGTTGAGGGACCGCCGCGCTGCACGTCGATGATGACCAATGGCAGCTCATCGATGACGGCGAGGTTCATGGCCTCACTCTTCAGGCAGATGCCCGGTCCTGATGTGCTGGTGGCGGCCAGCGCTCCGGCGAATGCCGCGCCAATGGCCGATGAGCATGCGGCCAGCTCGTCCTCTGCCTGCATGGTGATGACACCCATCGACTTGTGCTTGGCCAGCTCGTGCAGGATGTCGGTGGCGGGAGTGATGGGATATGAACCAAGGTAGAGCTTCAGGCCGGCTCGCTCGGCGGCGGCCATCAAGCCGTAGGCGGTAGCCTTGTTGCCCGTGATGTCCATGTAACGTCCGGGCACCTTATGCTTCGATTCGATGCGGTAGGTGGCGGGCACCGAGGCGTGGGTGTTGGCACCATAGTTGTAGCCTGCTTTCACGACGCTGATGTTGGCCTCTGCCACGGCCGGTTTCTTGGCAAACTTCTCATGGAGGAATTGCTCCACCAGGCTGATCTCGCGGTTGAAGAGCCAGCACACCAGTCCGAGGGCGAACATGTTGCGGCACTTCAGGATGGCCTTGTTGTCCATGCCGCTATCTTGCAGGCAATCCTTCACCATTGTGGTGATGGGGCAAGCCACCACATGGTCGGGGTTGATCTTCATCTCGCCCAGGTAGTCGTCGCTTGCGAACTGCGCCTTCTTCAGGTCGGCGGGACCAAAGGAGTCGGCGTCGATGATGATGGTTGCCAACGGTTTGGCGTGGCGGTATTGAGTCTTGAGCGCCGCTGCGTTCATGGCTACGAGCACGTCACACTTGTCGCCTGGTGTGTAAACTTGTCCTTCACCGATATGCACCTGATAACCCGATACGCCCGTGAGTGAGCCATGTGGGGCGCGGATGTCGGCCGGATAGTCGGGGAAGGTGGATATGCCGTTGCCCACGGTGGCCGACACCGTGGAAAAGATGTTTCCGGCGAGCTGCATGCCATCGCCTGAGTCGCCCGAGAATCGCACAACAACGGCCTCAAGCTCTTTCACTTCCAATTCTGCCATGATTTGTGGTTTTTCTTTAGATTATAGTTAATTTTTGACAAAGATATAGGTTCTTTCCGAGACCGCAAACTTTTAAGCGAAGAATTTTCGGTTAAACCCCAATCGGCCATGAGATTTTAATTCTTGTTGGTGTTTGTTTCGAGCAGGTTGCAACAGGCGTGTTGAAGCCATAGCGGGCTATGGCAAAACACGAATGGAAGCAAGATGCCGAAAGAAACGCTGACAAGAATTGAAAAGAAGAAAGGGAATGCCTATTACCCATCTGTTTCGGTCTCATGGTCGATTGGGGTTAAATGAAGAATGGGAGGAACAATAGGGAAAAAGGCGTGGAAAGACAAGGTGTGTAGGGGTTTGTGGGCATAAGAGTTTCCTTATGCCCATAAGCCCCTTGCCCATTACTTATAATATTCCTCAACCATCGGAACGATGGCGGGCGGCACCAGGCCCTCGACGGGCTCGCCTTGGGCCACGCGATGGCGTATGTCGGTGCTGCTGATGGGGTAGAGGCCTGTGTCGACAAGCGAGACACAGGCCGGCAGTGAGGCCTTGTCGATGGGATAGCCCTCACGTGGATAAACAATGATGGGATGGTGGTGGAGAATGTCGTCGGGATGGGCCCAACGATCGAACGCCAACCAGTTGTCGGCGCCAATGATGAGCGAGAACTGGCGGTCGGGATGGTCGGCGCGCAGGTGGGCCAGCGTCTGCCACGTGTAAGACGGCTTGGGCAGGGCGAACTCATAGTCGGACGCCACCAAGTGGGGCTCGTCGCAGAGGGCGCGCCGCACCATGTCGAAGCGCAGGCGGTCGTCGAGCAAGTCGCCGGCCGCACGCTTGAAAGGATTGAGGGGCGACACGAGAAACCACACCTCTTCGAGGTTGGCGAGACGCAGAATGTCGCGCGCCAACCCGATGTGTCCCGTGTGGATGGGGTTGAAGGAACCCCCGAAGATGCCCGTTGGCACAAGTGGGTCCATGACGGTCAACGCTTCAGGAATTGGCTGACAAGACGGTAAGCCTCCGCCTCGGCCGTGTCGAGGTCGTCGTTGACCACGATGTGGTCGAAGCGCGGTGCGAAGGTCAACTCGTACGACGCCTTGGCCAGTCGCTGCTCGATGACCTCGGGCGCGTCGGTGGCGCGTCCTTCCAGTCGGCGCCGCAACTCCTCGACCGATGGCGGTTGGATAAAGATGCTGAGGGCGCGGTCGCCATAATATTGCTTGATGTTGCAGCCACCCTTCACATCGACGTCGAAGACCACGTTTTCGCCCCGTTGGCACTGCGTCTCCACCTGTTCCTTCAGGGTGCCGTAGAACCGTCCGGGGTAAACCTCCTCGTGCTCCAAAAACTCGCCGTCGGCAATCTTCTTGCGAAACTCCTGCTCCGTGAGGAACAGATACTCCACGCCGTTGCGCTCGGTGCCTCGTGGAGCACGTGTGGTGGCGCTCACCGAGAAGGCCAGTCGCAGCTCGGGATGCTGCTCCATGAGCCATTTCACGATGGTGCTCTTGCCGCTTCCCGAGGGAGCGGAGAAGATGAGCAGCCGGCCCTCGCCCTGGTTGGCGGCGTGGTCGGCGTGTGTGTTGGGAATGTCGTAGGTGTTGGTCATAACCTTATAATAAATAGGTGAGACAATTGGTTAGAGAGCGTTGAGCACTTGCTCCTTGATCTGCTCCAACTCGTCTTTCATCTTGACCACGATGTTTTGCATCTCAGCCTGGTTGCTCTTCGAGCCCGTGGTGTTGATCTCGCGCCCCATCTCCTGGGCGATGAAGCCCAGTTTCTTGCCGTTGGGCTGGTCTTCGGCCATCGTCTCGCGGAAGTAGCGCAGGTGGTTGGCCAGGCGCTGTTTCTCCTCGCTGATGTCGAGTTTCTCAATATAATAGATGAGCTCCTGCTCCAGTCGGTTCTTGTCGTAGTCGACGCCCGGAATCATCTCCAATCCCTTGACGATCGACTCGCGAATCTTCGCCACGCGACTCTTCTCGTAAGGCTCGATCTCGTGGAGCAAGCGCTCGATGTTGTCGACCTTCTCGTGGAACTTGCGCTCGAGCGCAGCACCCTCCTGACGACGGAACTCCGTGAGGGCGTCGATGGCCTGGCAGACAGCTTGGCGCACAACTTCCCACTCCTCGTCGCACAACTGTTCTATCTCTGTCTTGCTCAGAACGTCGGGCATGCGTGTGAGGGTGGTGAGCCAATCGGTAGGCTCGGGGATGCCCACCTTGTCGGAAATGGCCTTGAGCTGGTGGTAATAATTCTCTACAAGAGCCGCGTTGATCGGTGTGGCGTCGACAAGCGAGTCTTTCTCGACCCAAATGGCGAAGTCGACCTTGCCTCTTGTCAGCGAACGAGCGATGAGCTGCCGGATCTCCATCTCCTTCTCTCGATAGAGCGGCGCAATGCGTGTGGAGAGGTCGAGAGCCTTGCTATTCAATGATTTAATCTCAACATTAATCTTCTTGTCCTTGTAGGTTGCGACAGTCTTGCCGTAACCCGTCATTGATTGTATCATAGCTTCTTTCGCGTTAAATTTTTGCAAATGTACTAAGAAATCGTGGAAAAAAGCGTAAATTTGCACTTTATTTAGATAGAATTTTCAAACTATGTCGTGCATATTGAATATTGATACGAGCACGAATGTGTGCTCAGTGGCCGTCAGTCAAGACGGAGCGTGCATCTTCGACAAGGAAGACCACAGTGGTCCGAACCATGCCGAGCGCCTCGGAGCGTTTGTCGACGAGGCTCTCTCATTTATCGACAACCATGCCATCCCCCTCGACGCGGTGGCTGTGAGTTGCGGCCCTGGCTCCTATACCGGCCTGCGCATCGGTGTGTCGATGGCCAAGGGCATCTGCTATGGACGCGATGTGAAGCTGTTGGCCGTGCCCACGCTGGAACTGCTATGCGTGCCAGTGTTGCTGCGGGAGATGGTGACCGACGACGACGCGCTGCTGTGTCCCATGCTCGACGCACGCCGCATGGAGGTCTACGCGCAGCTCTTCACCCGTTCGCTGCGCGAGGTGCGACCCATCCAGGCCGATGTGGTCGACGCCGACACCTACCGCGAATACCTCGACAAGCACCCCGTGTACTTCTTCGGCAACGGAGCCATGAAGTGCAAGGAGGTCATTGATCACCCCAACGCTCACTTCATAGAGGGCATCGAGGCACTGGCCAAGAACATGCTGCCGCTGGCGGAGCGCCGCATGGCGCGCGAGGAGTTTGAGGACGTGGCCTATTTTGTGCCGTTCTACCTGAAAGACTTCGTGGCCAAGCAGCCGCGTAAGTTGCTCTAAGAGCCCCAGCCATTCACCCACATCAACATCCCAGGAATAGACATGAACATCAACGGATTGGACTACAACACCCAGCGCGAGAGACTCATCTTGCCAGAGTATGGGCGCGAGATACAGAACATGGTGGACTACTGCGTGGCACTGCCCACCAAGGAAGAGCGGCAGCGTTGCGCAGCGACCATTGTCGCAACCATGGACCGCATGGTGCCCCAAAACCGAAACAACGCCAACTACAAGCAGAAGCTGTGGGACCACTTGGCGCTGATGAGCGACTTCAAGCTCGACATCGACTGGCCCTACGACATCAGTGAGGCGAGGTCGATGCAGACCAAACCCGAGCCGATGAAGTATCCCACGGAGAACATCCGCGTAAGGCATTACGGACGATACATCTTCAAGCTCTTCGACAAGCTGAAGACCATGGAGCCCGGTGTTGAGCGTGACAACCTCGTGCGGCTCACCGCCAACCAGATGAAGCGCGACCTCATGTTGTGGAGCCACGGATACACCGACGACGAGAAGGTAGCCGACGATCTGGCACGCTACACCGATGGCAAGATACAGTTGGACCTCGCCCACTTCAAGTTTGCGAAGGTCGACCTTAGGGAAACGGAAAAAAAACGTAAAAAGAAATAAGCAAAGCGTATGGAGTCATTCATCATCGAAGGCGGCCACCCGCTCAGCGGAGACATCACGCCGCAAGGTGCCAAGAACGAGGCGCTGCAGGTTATCTGCGCCACACTGCTCACTGTAGACCCTGTGAGGATTAAGAACATACCCGACATTCTCGACGTGAACAACCTCATCAAACTGCTCATGGACATGGGCGTGAAGGTTACTCACAACGCCCCGGGCGACTATACGTTCCAGGCCGACGAGCTCAACCTCGACTACCTGGACAGCTTGGAGTTTGTGCGCAAGTGCTCATCGCTGCGCGGATCGGTGCTTATGATAGGACCGCTGCTCGGCCGTTTCGGTAAGGCCACCGTGGCCAAGCCCGGCGGCGACAAGATCGGACGGCGCCGTCTCGACACCCATTTCCTCGGATTCAAGAGCCTGGGAGCCGACTTCGTGCATGATGAGGAGCGCGACGTGTACCAGATTCGTGCCAAGCAACTGAAGGGCACGTATATGCTTCTCGATGAGGCCTCGGTAACCGGAACGGCCAATATCATCATGGCTGCCGTGTTTGCCAAGGGCACAACCACTATCTACAACGCCGCTTGCGAGCCTTACTTGCAGCAGCTCTGCCACCTGCTCAACCACATGGGAGCCAACATCAGTGGTATCGCCAGCAACCTCATCACCATCGTGGGGGTGGAGCAGTTGCATGGCGGTGAGCACCGCGTGTTGCCCGATATGATCGAGGTGGGATCGTTTATCGGCATGGCGGCCATGGTGGGCGACGGTGTGCGCATCAAGAATGTGTCGCTGAAGAACCTGGGAATCATTCCCGACGCTTTCCGCCGATTGGGTGTTCGCATCAAGGCGGAGGGCGACGACCTCGTTATTCCCCATCATAGCCACTATCAGGTGCAGTCGTTCATCGATGGCACAATCATGACCCTGAGCGACGCTCCGTGGCCCGGACTCACACCCGATCTGCTCTCCGTGCTGCTCGTGGTGGCCACACAGGCGCGTGGTACGGTGCTCATCCATCAAAAGATGTTTGAGAGTCGACTCTTCTTTGTCGACAAACTCATCGACATGGGAGCGCAAATCATTCTCTGTGACCCACACCGCGCTGTGGTGGTGGGGCAGGATCACCGCATCCAGTTGCGCGCCGGCAACATGACATCGCCCGACATCCGTGCCGGTATCGCTCTGCTCATCGCTGCCCTGAGCGCACGCGGCACCAGCCGTATCGCCAACATTGCGCAGATCGACAGAGGCTATCAGGACATTGAGCAGCGTCTCAACAAACTGGGTGCGAAGATCCAGCGTGTGAACGATTGATAACCCACAACAACCATGATCAAGCAAGAGGACGTGTATCGCATAGGCCGCCTGGGAAAGCCCCATGGCGTGAGAGGCGAACTGTCGTTCCAGTTTGAGGACGATATCTTCGACCGTGTGGATGCCGATTATCTCATTCTCGACATCGACGGCATCCTTGTGCCGTTCTTCATCGAGGAGTATAGGTTTCGCTCCAACGAGATATGCCTGCTGAAACTCTGTGACATCGACACTGAGGAACGCGCCCGTGAGCTCACGGGATGCGATGTGTTCTTCCCCCGCGCCTTGGCGCAGGAAGAGGATGGGGGTGCCTCATGGGCCGAGATTATCGGCTTCAAGGTCATCGACGAGGCAACGGGCAACACCGTGGGAACCATCCAGGCTGTGGACGACAGCACCATCAACGTGCTCTTTACCATAGCCACGCCACAGGGCGAGGTGCTCCTTCCGGCCAGCGACGACCTCATCTGTGCCTTCGACCGACAGGCGCAGACCATCACCATGACCATTCCCGACGGATTGTTGAGCCTGTGACCCAATAACGGATAAAGGCACATCGACCTTCTCTCCTTATTATATAGGCCCTCGCTCCTTATCAAATAACCCCCTGGTTCCTATTTTGTAGGTCCATTTACCCATCATTCAGACATGAAGAAACAACAGATATGCATCCTGGGTAGCACCGGTTCCATCGGTACCCAAGCCCTTGATGTCATTAGTCAGCACCCCGACCGTTATGAGGCTTACTGCCTTACGGCTAACAACAGTGTGGAGAAACTGGCCCAGCAAGCCCATCAGTTCAATCCCGCCGCAGTGGTTATAGCCAATGAGGCTCACTACGATGAGTTGAAAAATCTGCTTGCCGACCGTCCCGATATCAAAGTTTACGCGGGTAAGCAAGCGCTCAACGAAGTGGTGGAAGCATCGCCTGTCGACATGGTGCTCGCCTCTATGGTGGGCTTCTCTGGACTTGAGCCTACCATCCACGCCATCAAAGCCGGCAAGAAGATATGCCTGGCCAACAAGGAAACGCTTGTTGTGGCGGGTGAGCTTATGCTGAAACTGGTCAGTCAGTACCATGTCGACCTGTTGCCTGTCGACTCGGAGCATTCCGCCATCTTCCAGAGTTTGGTGGGCGAGGACATGAACGAGGTCGACAAGATTCTGCTCACCTGCTCAGGCGGACCGTTCCGTTTGTTCGACGAGGAACGCTTGCGCACCGTGACAGCGGCCGATGCCCTGCGCCATCCCACATGGGATATGGGGGCCAAGATTACCATCGACTCGGCCTCGCTCATGAACAAAGGCTTTGAGGTCATGGAAGCCAAGTGGCTCTTTGGCGTGCCGGCAGAGCGCATCCAGGTGCTCATTCATCCCCAGTCGGTGGTGCATAGCGGGGTGCAGTTCATGGATGGCGCCGTCAAGGCCCAACTGGGTGTGCCCGATATGCGTCTGCCCATCCAGTACGCATTCTCGTTCCCCGAGCGCCTTCCGTTGAAGGGCGAGCGTCTCGATTTCTTCAAAACGCAGAAACTGGAGTTCTTCGAGCCCGATGTGGCGAAGTTCCCTTGCCTGCAGTTGGCTTACGACGCCATCCACCAAGGCGGCAACATGCCCTGCGTGCTCAATGCAGCCAACGAGGTGGCCAACGCCGCGTTCCGCAAGGGACAGTGCTCGTTCCTCGGCATGGCCGACATCATCTCTAAGACCATGAGTCAGGTGTCGTTCGACGCCAACCCCGATCTCGACGTCTATCTGAGCACCGATCGCGAGGCCCGAAAGGTGGCGGCATCATACCTATAAGCATCCATCAGCGTTCGTTGAGGCGCATAAGTCGCTACATGGCACGGCACATCATCGTCCATTGCATGGCTTGTCGTACCAGGAAACATGGGGCATTGTGGTTGCCAGCATAGCTCATCGTATCTGATAGCGCTGCCCATCGCACCCGACAGTGTTGCCCATTGCATCCAACGGCATGGTCCATAGCATCCGAAAGCATCATTTATTATTCTTAAAAGCATAGTTAATCATTAGAAATGGAAGTATTCTTCATAAAACTTCTTCAGTTCATCCTCTCCATCTCGCTGCTCGTCTTCCTTCATGAGGGCGGCCACATGCTGGCCTCGAAGCTCTTTGGCATCCGAGTGGAGAAGTTCTTTATTTTCTTCGACCTCAGCGTGGGCAAGTGGAGCGGCAAGCTCTTTAGCTTCAAGCCCAAGAACAGTGCCACGGAGTATGGCTTGGGATGGCTGCCCTTTGGCGGCTATTGTAAGATTGCCGGCATGATCGACGAGAGTTTCGACACCGAGCAGATGCAGCAGCCCGCCCAGCCTTGGGAGTTCCGTTGCAAGCCCGCTTGGCAGCGCCTTATCGTCATGATTGGCGGTGTGGCCGTCAACTTCTTCTTGGCGCTTTTCATCTATTCGATGATCATGTTCCACTGGGGTGAGAACTACGTCAAGATGTCCGACATGACCCAGGGCATGAAGTTCAACACCGAGGCCAAGCAATACGGCTTCCGCGACCACGATATTCTTGTGGGAACAGATATCCGTCCGTTCAAGGATTTCAATGTCGACGTCTATCGCGACCTGTCAGAGGCGCGTTATTGTGATGTCGTTCGCGACGGCAAGCAGGTGCGTATCACCCTTCCGGGCAACATCAACCTGCTCAACATGCTGAAGGTTACGCCGCAATTCTTGCGTCCTTTCATTCCCGCGGTCATCGACACCGTGTACAAGGAGTTGCCTGCCGCAGATGGCGATAGTCGCTTGGTGGCCTCACCCGCTTGGGCCATGGGACTCAGCAAGGGCGACACCATCCTGGCTGTCAATGGAAAGAACATCGACTCATACAATGAGTTTACTGAGGAGATTGGTCGTATTAGCGATCAACTTTCGGCAGTTAAGACCTCAAAGGACAGCCTCCGTTTGCGTAGCGTTAGTTTCGTGGTGGCCAAGGCTGGCACATCGAAGCGCGACACCCTGCGCACTACTCTCACTGCCGACCTCAAGGTGGGCTTCGCCGTTCCAAGTCTCTATGGCCTTTACAACGATAAGACCACCCATGTGAGCTATGGCTTCTTCGAGAGCTTCCCCGCAGGAGTGAAGTATGGTTGGAACGTGCTTTCAGGCTATGTCAGCGACATGCAGTATGTCTTCACGGCCGACGGTGCCAAGTCGCTTGGTGGTTTCGGAGCCATTGGAAGTCTCTTCCCCGACACTTGGGACTGGTATATGTTCTGGAAGATGACCGCTTTCTTGAGCATCATCCTTGCCTTCATGAACATCCTGCCGATTCCTGCCCTCGATGGTGGGCACGTGCTCTTCCTGCTTTACGAGATCATTACGCGTCGCAAGCCGTCGGAGACGTTCATGGTGCGCGCCGAGTATGTGGGTGTCACCATTCTGATATTGCTTATGGTAGTGGCCAATCTAAACGACATCTTGCGTTGGCTTGGCATCATGTACTAAACCATTTACCTATAGGCAATGCCAGTCCTTACCCTGCGTATCGACTGGCATTGCGCTAAATGATACAACAACATTCAACACAAATCGATTTATGATGAAACAGCGATTGATTCTTATCATGGCCTTCTTTGCTTGCGCCATGACGATGATGGCCGACGGATGGACCACCATCACCAACGGCCAACTGTGGTACGACACCGATGGCAACGTGGTTCAGGCGCATGCCCCAGGCTTCCTGAAGGAAGGCAACACGTGGTACATGGTGGGCGAGGATCGTGCCAACTCATGGAACCCTGACGTGAATCTCTATGCCAGCGAGGACCTGCAGCACTGGCGTTTCATGGGAAAGATCATCGAGAACGGCGTCACCACGCCCGAGTTGGGCAAGACACGCTTCATTGAGCGTGCCAAGATATTGCACAACAAGAAGACAGGCAAGTATGTTGTTTGGTGCCATTGGGAGGGCGATAATTATGCGGCCTCTGAGGCAGCCTGCTTTGTGGCCGACCAGATTACGGGTCCTTACCGCTTGCAGTGGAGCGGCCGGCCATTGGGCGTGAAGAGTCGCGACTGCAATGTCTTTGTAGACAACGACGGCACCGCCTATTTCATCTCTACCACAACAGAGAACACCGACTTGGGGTTGTTCCGCCTCTCGTCCGACTATTTGAGCGTGAAAAAGCACAGCCGACTCATGGAGGGACAACGCCGCGAGGCTCCCGTCATCGTTCGCGTCGATGGCCTTTACTATATGCTCTCGTCGGCTTGTACAGGATGGGCACCCAACCAGTGCAAGCTAAGCGTCACGAAGAACCTGCGCAAGGGATGGACTCCCTTGGAGAACATCGGCGACAACAGGGCCTTTGGCACACAGGCCGCTGCCATCCTGAAGGTGGAGGGCACCAAGCAAACCACCTATCTCTATGTTGGCGACCGATGGATGGATCCCGACCTGCCTCGCACAAAGACCATCATTTTCCCTGTTTCGTTCAAGGACGGACAGTGCGTCTTTGAGTATCGCGACAGTTTCAAAATCAATTTCGAAACGGGCGAAGTGCAGTAATCGGCTCTGATCGTGGAAAAATAATTTTTACGTAAATATTTGGCATTATGGAAATTAATGCCTACCTTTGCAACAATTGATATAGAAAAGACTTCAAGGATACGGAATTCCGACATTGAAAAGGATGTCGGAATTCTTTTCGTTTTATCCTTGCCTAAATTGAGAAACAACTAATAATTACAAACATTATGGGATATATGTCGCAAGAAGGCTACGATAAGCTCGTGGCTGACCTCCATCATTTAGAGGCTATTGAGCGCCCCAAGGCATCTGCCGCCATCGCTGAGGCTGCCGATAAGGGCGACTTGAGTGAGAATTCTGAGTATGATGCCGCCAAAGAGGCACAAGTTCATTTGGAAGAGAAGATTAACAACCTGAAGATGACCCTTGCCCAAGCCAAGATCGTCGATATGAGCCGCCTCTCAACCGACGCCGTGCAAATCATGTCGAAGGTTGAGATGACCAACCTCGGACTCAACAAGAAGATGACCTACACCATCGTCAGTGAGAATGAGGCCAACTTGAAGCAGGGTAAGATTTCTATCAAGACCCCCATTGCACAAGGCTTGCTCAACAAGAAGGTGGGCGACGTTGCGGAGATCAAGATCCCCAGCGGTGTCATCAAGTTGCGCATCGACAAGATTAGCATCGACGCCTAATCGGCGCCACACAAACAACCCCTGAATCAACAACATTAAACCACACAAGACTATGGCTACACTGTTCAGCAAAATTGCTGCTGGCGAAATACCCAGCTACAAGTGCGCCGAGGACGACCGCTTCTATGCGTTCCTCGACATCAACCCCGTCGTGAAAGGCCACACACTGGTCGTTCCGCGTAAAGAAACCGACTACATCTTCGACATGGAAGACGACGAACTGGCCGCCTTCGAGGTGTTTGCCAAGAAAGTGGCCAAGGCCATCCGTGCCGCCTTCCCTTGCAAAAAGGTGGCCCAGGTGGTGCTTGGGTTGGAAGTGAACCACGCTCACATCCACCTCTTCCCCATCAACAACGAGGCCGATGTCGACTTCAAGAAGCACGTTAAGTTGAGCGATGAGGAAATGAAAGACACCGCCGACAAAATCTTCGAGGCTTTCAAAAAGCTATAAAAGGGAACCATCGAAGAAAAAAGCAATAGAGAATCCACCTCGTTTGGGGTGGATTTTTTTTGTGTCTTTGGGTAAGACAGGCGTTGGAATGTGCGATTCCGGCATCGGATAGATGGTCTATCATCGTTGATAAAACCATGGGTGTTCGCCGAATGGAAGTCCACCCTATTGTAAGATGTTACTATTCAGTGTTTTATTGTAGTGGTCGTCGAAGGGGCTTACTCGTTTGGCTATCCATGCTCTCTGCCGGTCGCCAATATGAAAAAACAAGCCCGCTTATTTTGTATTGTCTTCGATTTGCACTATCTTTGCAACAAGAAGACCAAAGGGGCCTCTTTGACACTTAAAAACTTAACAACACCTAACGTTTCCATGGACGACACCCCCTTTCACAATGGGTGATGAGTCATTTCACAATGGGATGATGAGCCATTTCACAAAGAGTGATGAGCCCTTTTTCAATGGGCGATGAGCCCCTTCGCAATGGGAAATCTGCCGTTTTACAAGGGGAAACAACTCGCATTGCAATAGGCGATGAACCGCTTCTCATGGAACAACAAGTCGTTGCGCTATGCGCCTCTCTTCGTTCTATTATAGGCGATAGGGTGTGGAGCGAAAAAGGCTTAACTACTATACAAAACAACCGTAATAATCATACAAATCATGAAACAACGACAATTCCTGACGACCCTGGCTGCTACGCTGATGATGTCATTGGGCGCACAAGCCCAGCAACACCAGTTCACGGTAAACACCAAGCCGGGCGCACCCGTACAGTCAACCATGTACGGAATCTTTTTCGAGGACATCAACTTTGGAGCCGATGGCGGTCTCTATGCAGAGATGGTTGAGAACCGCAGTTTTGAGTTTCCCGACCGCCTGATGGGTTGGGGCACCTTCGGCAACGTCACCGTGAGTGACGTGAAGCCTGCTTTCGACCGCAACCCCCACTACGTAACGCTTGAGAGCGCTGGCCATCACCAGAAGGTTACCGGCCTTGAGAATCGTGGCTTCTTCGGCATGGGCTTGAAGAAAGACATGACTTACGACTTCACGGTCTATGCTCGCTTGCACAACTTGCAGGGCAAGGAGGCGAAGATTCGTGTGGAGATTGTCGACGATCAGGATGTTCCCATCGACAGAAAGAGCATCACCATTGGCAACAACAAATGGCAGAAGTACACCGTCCAGTTGAAGTCTAACAAGACCGTGGCGAAGGGTCTCATGCGCATCTTCCTGGAGAGCGCCGAGGCGGTCGACCTCGACCACGTGAGCCTCTTCCCCGGCGATAACTGGAACGGCCTGCGCGCCGACCTCGTGAAGGATCTTGAGGACCTGCATCCGGGCATCTTCCGCTTCCCTGGCGGTTGCATCGTGGAGGGCACCGACCTGGAGACTCGCTACCAGTGGAAGCACTCGGTTGGAGCAGCTGAGGACCGTCCGCTCAACGAGAACCGCTGGAACTACACCTTCCCTCACCGTCTCTACCCCAATTATTACCAGACCTACGGACTGGGCTTCTATGAGTATTTCCTGTTGGCCGAGAAGATTGGCGCCGAGCCTCTGCCCGTGTTGAGCTGTGGATTGGCATGCCAGTATCAGAATGGCGACAATGATAAGAACGCCCATGTGGCGGTCGACGACCTGCAGACCTACATCGACGACGCCCTCGACCTCATTGAGTTTGCCAATGGCGATGTGACGACCAAATGGGGAAAACTGCGTGCAGACATGGGTCATCCGAAGCCTTTCAACCTCAAGCAGATTGGTATCGGCAACGAGCAGTGGGGTCCCATGTATCCTGAGCGCCTCAAGCCGTTTGTGGAGCAGATCCGCGCCAAGTATCCCAACATCAAGATTTGTGGCTCATCAGGCCCGACAGCCGGTGGCAAGGACTTCGACTATGGTTGGCAGGAGATGCGTAAGCTGAATGTCGACTTGGTGGATGAGCACTACTATTGTCCTCCCGGATGGTTCCTGAAGAACGCCGGCCGCTACGACAACTACGACCGTAAGGGTCCGAAGGTATTCGCTGGCGAATATGCCTCACACGTCGCCGGCAAGGATGGCGAGCCCACGGTAGCCAAGAACAATTGGGAGGCCGCACTCTCTGAGGCCGCTTTCATGACAGGCCTTGAGCGCAACGCCGACGTTGTTTGGCAGTGCACTTACGCTCCGCTCTTCGCCCATGTTGATGGCTGGCAATGGCGTCCCGACCTCATCTGGTTCGACAACCTGAAGAGTGTGCGCTCGGTCAACTGGTATGTTCAGATGCTTTATGGCACCTATAAGGGTACCAACGTGTTGCAGCTCACCGAGAACGGCAAGCCCGTTGAGGGCGAAGATGGTCTCTATGCCAGCGCCGTTTACGACAAGCCCACCAAGAAGTTTATAGTGAAGATTGCCAATGCCAGCGACCAGCCGAAGCAGGTTGTGCTCAATTTCAAGGGCGCCAAGAACCTCGCTACAGCCCAGGTTATTTCGCTCCACGCCGACGACAAGCAGGCCACCAACTCGCTTGAGCAGCCCAACAATGTGGTGCCGAAGGAGAGTGAGCTTCAGGCCAACGGCAGCAATCTCACCCTGACCATTCCCGCACAGACCTTCCAGGTGGTTCGCCTGTAATCCCTGCGAAGTATCTGTCTACGCGTTGGGCCCAACCTGGCCCTTATACCCACAATCCCCGGACGAGCATCGTGCTTGTCCGGGGATTGTGGGTTAAAATCTAATGACCAATTTGGGTTATAACCAAATGTCTATTTTGTTGTTTGATAGGAATCGAACGGTTCGCTTTCACCTTATTATTTTCTGTCGGGTCCGATGTAATAGCCCAGCTCAGGCGGTTGGTTATAGGCCACGTTCTCTGCCGCCACGCTCTCTCGATAGGGCACGTCGGTCATCAGGCATGCCACCCGATGGTTGGTGGGAATGGGCGAAACGTAGATGCGTAGCTCCGTGCTCTCTTCGTTGCGCACCACCACCTCTTCGCGCCAATCGCCCAGGAAGTCGGCCGAGAGACATGGGTTCGACTTCGTTCCATTGTTGAAACGTCCATCAAATCGCTGTACCACATCCATCGATTGTGTTGCTGGGTTATACTTGGTCACCGTCTCGTGGTCGAGCAGTTGGCGCGTCAGTCCTCCGTCCCACCAGATGGCGAAGTTGCACGACAGGTGCTTGGCCTGCCGCCTTGTGTCGCTGAAGTCCACCTCCTGTCCCTGCGTGTTCTCGTTGGGGGCGTTTCTTTTCTTCGCTTCTTTCTTGTCGAAAGGCGAAGTCAGTGGCACATTGGCGCTCCACACCTCCGGTCCGTAGTGTGTTGAGTCGATGTCGGCCGCCATGCCCCGCCCCACATCGAAGTTGGCCTTGCGCTGCATTACCACTTGTCCTGTTGCCGCATCGCGTAGCTCCGATCCGTCGCGACGGTTTTCGTGCACGTCCCAGATGTATAGTTTGTGGGTCTTTGGTACCGCCACGAGGTGCAGTGCGTCGCCATGTCCGAACCCCGTGTTGTAAAGTGTGCTGCCGTCATGGTCCACACACAGCGATCCATACACAATCTCGTCCTTGCCGTCTCCGTCCACATCGGCCACTCGCAAGTTGTGGTTTCCTTGTCCTCCGTCGGCCGGTCGGGCTCTGTTCACGAGTCCCAGGCTATCGGTGAGCGCCACCTGTTGAGGCTGCGGGTGGGTGTCGTAGTACCATTTCAGGCTGAGGTTTGTGCCGTCCCAGTTCCATGCTGCCAGCGTGGTTCGCGTGTAATAGCCTCGGCAGAACACGGCCGATGGCCGTTTGCCGTCGAGGAAGGCCAGTGCCGCCAGGTAGCGATCCGACCGGTTGGCATGGTCGTCGCCCCAGCAGTCGCGTGGTCCCCGGTCGGGCACATAGTCCACGGTTTTCATCGCCGCACCCGTCAGTCCGTTAAACACCGTCAGGTATTCGGGTCCGCTCATCACACGTCCGTATCGCGCCGTTCCCACCTCCTGGTTTCGCCAGTCGGCCTTTGGGTCGCCAATGGTGCGCCCTGTTCCGTCGATGGTTCCGTCAGCTGTTTTCATCATCACCTCGGCCCGCCCATCGCCGTCGAAGTCGTAGGCCAGGAATTGGGTGAAATGTGCGCCGGCTCGGATGTTTCGCCCAAGGTTAATGCGCCACAGGCGTGTGCCGTCGAGACGGTAACAATCGATGAATACGGACGACGTGAAGCCCGCCTGTGAGTTGTCGTGAGCGTTGCTCGGCTCCCATTTCAGGATCATTTCATACTCGCCGTCGCCATCCACGTCGGCCACGCTGGCATCGTTGGCCGAGTAGGTTACGGGCACCTTGCGCAACGTTTGCGGTGCGTTGTCCTGACGGTTGGCGCCTTGCTCGCCCCGCATGGCTCGCCGTGGTTGCTTGCGCCGTGGCCATAGCGCCATGCTATCGGTGGTGGTGGGTGGTGTGAGCGGAATGGCCAGATAGCCGTCGGGCGCGTTGGCGGGCAGGGTGAACGCCCCGTCGTGTCCACCGCCCCTGACGCTGTAGGTGGTCCCCTGTTGCAAGGGCGCGTCGTCTACGAAGAACGTGCCGCCCTTCTTCAGCGGTTTGGCGTTGAGGCGCACGCCGTTTCGGTACACGTTGAAAGCCTCATGGCGCTTGTCGCCGGGTAGCGTTCGCCACGACACTACGACCTTCTTTCCGCTTCGGAACGCCACAACGCCCCGTCCGATGCGTTCGGTTTGCATCTGTTTGTGGTTGTAGCGCGCCTGCGCTTGGCAAGCCAAGGTGCTCGCCGTGAGCGCCAAGGCCAAAACAATAGTTTTCGTCATGACATTGTGTTGTTGTGTGGTTTTGTTGCCGTTCGGTTTGGGATGATGCAAGAGGCGCTGCCACAAGGCGTAGGAAAACGTCCTCGGGCAGCGCCTCTCGTTAGGGTTGTTTGATGCGATGTTACTCCGCGGACTGTTTGTCGGCGTCCTGCGGCATATAGCTCGAACCGTCGAAGCAGTGGGTGCACAACTTGCTCTTGGGCAGGCCGATGCTCTCCACGAGATCCTCGATGGTGTTGAACTTCAGCGATGACAGGCCCAGTCGGCGGGCAATCTCCTTCACCATGCGCTCATACTGTGGTGAGCCTGTGGTGGCGTATTTGTCGAGGTCCTTCTCGCTATCGCCCTCAAAGTCTTGGATGATGCGGCGTGTGATGAGCTCCATGACGCTCTTCGACGAGGTGAAACCGATGAACGGGCATTCGTAGACCAGTGGTGGGCAGCTGATGCGGGCGTGCACCTCCTTTGCTCCATACTCGAAGAATGTGCTGACGTTGTCGCGCAACTGGGTGCCACGCACAATCGAGTCGTCGCAGAACACCACACGGTTTCCCTTCAGGATGGCTCGGTTGGGGATGAGCTTCATCTTCGCCACGAGGCTACGTCGCGATTGGTTGCTCGGTGTGAACGAGCGAGGCCATGTCGGTGTGTACTTCAGCACGGCGCGCTTGTAGGGAATGCCGTGCCCCTCGGCGTAGCCCAGTGCCGTTCCCACACCACTGTCGGGTATTCCGCAAACGAGGTCGGCCTCGGTGTCGTCTTTTGCGCCCATGATCTTGCCATTGCGCTCACGCACATCCTCGGTGTTGATACCCTCATAGTCGCTCGTCGGGAATCCGTAGTACACCCAAAGGAATGAGCACACCTGGCAGCGGGTTGCAGCCTCTTGTAGCACCTCCATGCCATTGGCCTTAATGCGCACAATCTCGCCTGGTCCGAGGTCGCGCACCGTTTCGTAGCCGAGGTTGGGGAATGCGGTCGACTCGGAAGTGGCAGCCCATGCGCTCTCCTTACGTCCTAAGACGATGGGTGTGCGGCCCAGGAAGTCGCGAGCACAGATGATGCCGTCTTCGGTGAGCACGAGCATTGAACACGATCCGCGCACCTTGCGAAACACGTTGTTGATGCCTTCCACAAACGTCTCACCCATGTTGATGAGCAAGGCCACCAGCTCTGTAGGGTTGATGTTGTTGGCCGACATCTCGCTGAGGTGCATATGCTTTGCCAAGAGTTCGTCGGCAATTTCGCGCGTATTGAGGATATGGGCCACGGTGACCACGGCGTAACGCCCGAGGTGGGAGTTCACAATGATGGGTTGCGGGTCGGTGTCGCTGATGACGCCCAGGCCAGCGTTGCCCTCGAAGTCGTCGAGCTCATCCTCAAATTTCGTACGGAAATAACTACTCTCCAAACTGTGTATGGAGCGGCAGAAGCCCTTTTCCTTATCCAATGTGACAAGGCCGGCACGCTTGGTGCCTAAGTGCGAGTTATAGTCTGTACCATAAAACAAGTCGTTGGTACAGCTGCGCACTTCGATGGTTCCAAAGAATCCTCCCATATTACAATATGTTTTGTTCTCTCAAAAGATGGCTGTAAAGTTACAAAAAAATCCGCTCGTAAACGGTAGAATCGCCTATAATTCTATCGCCTCGCCCCCATGTTTTTTGCGATGTGGTGGTTGGCGCCCATGGCTTCGGCCCATTATTCCATGATTGTGCGAACCGATTTTCTGACAAAATAACAACATGTGATGGCAGATAACTGAATAAAAATTAGTAATTTTGCACCATATTAATATCAACGACTATAACAGATGGAAGAAAAGAAATTTAAGCGTACCACTGTCACTGCCGCCTTGCCTTATGCCAACGGTGGTGTTCACATCGGTCACTTGGCTGGTGTATATGTACCTTCAGACATCTATGTGCGATACCTCCGCCTGAAGAAGGAGGACGTTGTTTTCATCGGTGGATCCGATGAGCACGGCGTGCCCATCACCATACGTGCCAAGAAAGAGGGCATCACGCCGCAAGACGTGTGCGACCGTTACCACAAGATCATCAAGGACTCGTTCCGCGAGTTCGGCATCTCGTTTGATGTGTATAGCCGCACCACTTCGAAGATCCACCATCAGTTTGCCTCCGATTTCTTCAGCAAGCTCTATAAGGATGGCAAGCTCGTGGAGCAGGAGAGCGAGCAATACTACGACCCTGAGGCCCACCAGTTCCTCGCCGACCGCTACATCATGGGCACGTGCCCTCATTGTGGCAACCCCAACGCCTATGGCGACCAGTGTGAGAAGTGTGGTAGCGACCTCTCTCCCATGGAGCTCATCAACCCGCACTCCACCATCAGCGGCGCCAAGCCCGAGGTGCGCAAGACCAAGAACTGGTATCTCCCGCTCAACGAGTACCAGGGTTGGCTGAAGGAATGGATCCTCAATGGTCATAAGGAGTGGCGCTCCAACGTGTACGGCCAGTGCAAGTCGTGGCTCGACATGGACCTGCAGCCCCGTGCCATGACACGCGACCTCGATTGGGGTATTCCCGTTCCCGTAGAGGGAGCCGAGGGCAAGGTGCTCTATGTGTGGTTCGATGCGCCCATCGGTTACATCAGCAACACCAAGGAACTCTGCGATGCCGATCCTGAGCGTTGGGGCTCATGGCAGAAGTGGTGGCAAGATCCCGAGACCCGTCTCGTTCACTTCATTGGCAAGGACAACATCGTGTTCCACTGCCTGATCTTCCCCACCATGCTCAAGGCCCATGGCGATTACATCCTTCCCGACAATGTTCCGGCCAACGAGTTTCTCAACCTCGAGAACGATAAGATCTCCACATCACGCAACTGGGCAGTGTGGCTCGACGAGTATCTCGTCGACTTCCCAGGCAAGCAAGACGTGCTGCGCTATGTGCTCACGGCCAATGCGCCCGAGACCAAGGATAACAACTTCACTTGGCGCGACTTCCAGGAGCGCAACAACTCGGAGCTCGTGGCCATCTATGGCAACTTTGTGAACCGCGCCTTGCAGCTCACCAAGAAGTATTGGAACGGTGTGGTGCCCGAGTGTGGTGAGTTGCTGGAGGTCGACAAGCACGCCATCGACGAGTTTAAGGATGTGAAGGAGAAGGTGGAGCAGTATCTCGACAACTTCAAGTTCCGTGAGGCCCAGAAGGAGGCCATGAACCTCGCACGCATCGGCAACAAGTATATCACGGAGTGTGAGCCTTGGAAGGTTTGGAAGACCGATCCCAAGCGCGTGGAGACCATCCTCTATATCTCGCTCCAGCTGGTGGCCAACCTCGCCATTGCCTTTGAGCCGTTCTTGCCCTTCTCAAGCAAGAGCCTGCGCGAGATGATCGACATGCCCGAGTTCGACTGGGCGCAGCTCGGTCGCACCGACCTGCTGAAGCCTGGCCACCAGTTGGCTGAGCCCCACCTGCTCTTCCAGAAGATTGAGGACGAGGAGATCCAGAAGCAGCTCGATAAGCTGGCCGCCACCAAGGAGGCCAACGAGAAGGCTGAGGCCGCCAAGAGCTACAAGGCCGAGCCCGTGAAGGCCAATGTGCCCTTCGATGATTTTGAGAAGCTCGACATCCGCGTCGGCCACATCAAGGACTGCCAGAAGGTTAAGAAGTCGAACAAGCTGTTGCAGTTTACCATCGACGACGGAAGCGGCACCGACCGCACCATCCTTTCGGGCATCGCCAAGTTCTACGATCCCGCCGACCTCATTGGCAAGGATGTGCTCTTCGTGGCCAACTTCGCTCCGCGTAAGATGATGGGCATCGAGAGCCAGGGCATGATTCTCTCGGCAGTAGATGCCGATGGTTCGCTCCATGTTACCACCACGCTCGACCAAGTGAAGCCGGGCAGCCAGGTGGGATAACCCATACCGCCCACCGACAAGCGTCGGTGACAAAATCTCATAAGCCTCGCCTACAGGTCGTATTCCTGTAGGCGGGGCTTTATTGTTGTTGTGCCCCAAAGGTAGAAGCTTGTTATGCGCTTTCGGCTCCCCGCCAAGGAGGGTGGGGGCGATGCGCCATCGTTACGGCAAACATAAAAAAACTGACAGCCCTTCCGTTCGGGCAATCAGCAAAGGCGCCGTAGCGCATGTGTATTAAAGGATATGATTGTGTGAAAATGCGATAGAGATGTGCTCTTCGCTGTGTCGACACTTGGATTCGAACCAAGGACCCCCACCATGTCAAGGTGATACTCTAACCAACTGAGCTATGCCGACAGATGTTTCAGAAGAGCCTAAGCGGCCAAACGGCCTATCACTTAAGCGGATGCAAAGTTACTGCTTTCTTTTCATCCTTGCAAATTTTTTGCAAACTATTTGCAAACCTTTTCATTCTTCGCCCCTTGCCGTAGGCTATGGGCAGAAGTCTCGCTTTTCCCCCAGGCGCCCGTCCTCCAATGGTGCGACGGGTGCCTGCGGGGTGGGGTGGCGCGCGCTGGAGGCTTATCGCTTCTTGTCGTTGAGCTTCAGCAGGCGCTTATATTCCTTCTTTGTGATGCGCATGAACGAACCGTGCTGCGGTCCCGTCACGCCCTCTATGTCCACAGGGTCGTGGAAGTTGCGCAGGTTTTCGTCGGCCTTGCAGATGCGGTAGTGCTTGGGCCTGTCGCTATATTGTATGTATGCCACGCGCCATGTGTTGTCGCCAATGAGTTGGAAGGCGCTCGATCCCTCACATTTCTTGTGGCCCTCAAAGCTCACATAGTCGTGCTCCACGGGTTCGCCCCACCCGTAGGTCAGGTGGTCTGACACGGCCGTGTAGATGCCGGGCTTTCCGCCTTCCTTCTTGATGAGCATGTGATACTTGCCGTCGGCGAGCAGGTTGATGTCGGCGTCGATGGTGGCGTAGCCCCAATCGAAGAGCAGGCGAGGTGTGGTCAGACGGGTGAAATCCTTCGAGGCGTAGCTGTAGTACATGCGGTCGTAGGCCTCCTCTGCGCGGTTGAGCATGGAGTAGTAGATCATGTATCCGCCGCGTTCGCCATTCTTCCATACATAGTTGGGGTCCCAGAACACCTGCGGCGCCCACACCCGGTTGATGGTCGACCAATCCTTGTACGGACTCTTGGCCGTCTGCCCATCGCAGAAGATGGCCATGCCTTTGCGGAAGTCGAACGTCACCGACGCCCAGTTGATGAGGTCTTTTGAGCGGAGCAGGTCGATGCCGTAGTTGTCCCACTGATGGCTCTTGGCCACACACATGTCGGTGGTCACCATCACATAGCCTTTCCTGTTCCATGCGCGGGTAATGTAGGCGTCGCGTGTGCCGCCCTCTATGCGCGCATGCTCCTTCGGGTCGAAGATGGGTTTTCCGTCGAGAATGTCCTGGTAATGGTAGCCGTCGCGGCTCACGGCGTAGGCCGTCCACTCTCCACGGTCGCTCATGTGGCAATATAGGTAGCCGTAATTGCCCTTCACGGGGTTCTGTGCCTGGGTCGTGAGCGATGAGGCCGCGATGAGGGCTGTAAGGAATAGTTTTTTCATACGAGTTGTTTTAGTCGCCACAAAGGTAGCCATTTATTTCCGGGAGGTCAATCTTATGCGTGAAAAATGCCGTTTTTTCGTATTTATTATAATAATTGCATCCACTTCGATGTTATTATCATGTAATCAGGTTTATTTTTAATAGGTATAGCTATAATCACTAAAACGCTTATGAATAGATTATTTACGACGTTTACCCTGCTGTTGCTCGGTGTGGCCTCGCTATGGGCTGCCGAGGGCGATAGCACTGTGGTAACCTTTGATTTCTCCACGACGGCCAGCAGCCATGGCGCCTACACGGGAAGCCTGAAGGACGGTGCCCGTCTGACCACCTTTGCCGGACAGCCTGTGCTGGCGCTTGGCGACGACGGAGGCTACTTCGATCTCGGTGCCGAGTTTGGCAAGGCGCTGGGCAAGCTCAGCGCATTCTCCATCACCACCGATGTGTTTATCCCAGAGACCACCGACACCGCCCGCAATGGCAACTTCATTTGGTGCTTCGCCCATTCGTCGTCGGCGGGTTATCTCTTCTATTCCGCCAAGGGACAGCGCTACGCCATCACCAAGACCAATTACGCTGGCGAGGAGGGGCTGAAGGCGCGCGCCACCATGACGCCCAAGCTCGGCCGATGGTTCAACCTGGCGGTTGTGATGCGCCCAAACGGTCGCGTGTATCTCAACATCAATGGCTCGGGAGCGGGCGTAGCTAAGGTGTCGATCACACCCGCCGACCTCAACGAGCTGGTCAACAACTACCTTGGACGCAGCTGCTATGCCGGCGACCAGCCGCTCAAGGGCGCCATGTACCACAACTTCAAGTTGTGGAACTACGACATCAGTTCCAAAGAGCTCGCGGCCATCCGCAACGACGCCACACGCGAGGCCATGAACGCCTACATCGACTCGCTCGAGCAGGCGCGCAAAGACTCGCTGCAGAAGATCGAGGATGAGGCCCTGCTGGCCACCTTCACCATGCCCGACCTGCACCACCTCATCGACAATGTGGACCTGCCCACCACCTACCAGGGCGCCACGGTGGAGTGGACCACCAGCCAGGCGTCGGTCATCACGGCCGATGGCGTCATCACGCGTCCTCCCTATGGCGCTGAGGAGGCCACAGCTACGCTTACCGCCCACCTCACCCTGCGCAACGCACGTGCGGAGAAAACGTTCGACGTGTCGGTCGTGCCCAATCTCTCCGAGGAGGAGTGCTTGGCCTACGACCTCGAGAACCTGACGCTGCCCAACAAGCGCAACAACCTCTACGACCAACTGGTGCTGCCCACCGTGGGCCGCATGGGTACCCTCATTACCTGGCAGTCGGCCGATACGGAGTGGCTCTCCAACACAGGCCGCGTCTTGAAGTCGTCGGCCACCGAGAAGCACCACGTCACCCTCACGGCCACCCTGCTACGCGGACAACTGCGTCAAACCAAGACCTTCGATGTCTATATCCACCAGCACGAGCCGTATAAGAACTACCTCTTTGTGTATTTCCCCAGCAACGACAACGAGAACCTCTATTACGCCATCTCGGAGGACGGCTACAACTACACGCCGCTCAACCACGGACAGGCGTTCCTCAAGGCCGACACCACCACCATCATGGGTGGCCTGCGCGACCCCCACATCCTGCGTGGCGAGGATGGATGGTTCTACATGGCCGTCACCGACATGAAGTGTGCGCTCGGATGGAACAGCAACCGCGGACTGGTGCTCATGAAGTCGAAAGACCTCATCCATTGGGACCACCACACCGTGCATTTCCCCACGAAGTATGTGGGCACACAGTTTGCCAACGTCACGCGTGTGTGGGCACCCGAGACCATTTGGGACCCGCAGGCCAAGAAGTACATGGTTTATTTCTCCCTGCGCACCAACGACGGAGCCATTCCCTACGACAAGGACTATTATTGCTACGCCAACGCCGATTTCAGCGACCTTGAGGGTGAGCCCACCTACCTCTACGACCGTGGGTCGGCCACCATCGACATGGACATCGTCTACAACGAGGCCGACTCGCTCTACCATGGCTTCTTCAAGAACGAGGACCTGGGCGGCATCTGTAAGGTAACGGCGCGCACGCTCACCGCACCCGAGGGTGCCCCGCTGGGCAGCCAGTGGTCGGCACCGTCGCCCACGCTCCAGCAGACCAACGAGGCCGTGGAGGGCGCCGGTGTGTTCAAGCTCATCAACCAAGACCAGTGGGTGCTGATGTACGACTGCTACACATCGGGCCACTACCAGTTCTGTTCGAGCTCCGATCTGGGCACCTTCAACTTTGTGCAAAACACCGCCACCAGTGGCGCCTTCACACCGCGCCATGGCACCGTCATCCCCATCACCGAGGAGGAAACGGAGGCTCTCTTGGCCGCCTTCCCGCCCGTCGCGGCCACCACGCTGGCCCTGCAGGGAGCTGCTGATGTCAACGTGAAGCAGGAGAACGTGTCCATCGCCGGCACATCGGCCTTCATCCCCGTGGAGCAGGGCACCGATCTCAGCCATTACGACCCACAGCTGGAGGTGTCGCTTGGCGCCACCGTCACACCGCAAGGTCCGCAAGACTTCACCCAAGGCCCTGTGAGCTACACCGTGAGCGACGGCACCGCCTCGAAGACCTACGCCGTCACCGTTGAGGTCAACGGCAACCCCATCCTCCCCGGCTTCCACGCCGATCCCGAGGTGCTGGCGTCGCGCAAGACAGGTCGCTTCTATGTTTATCCCACCAGCGACGGTTATCCCCACTGGGGCGGCTCTTTCTTCGATGTGTTCTCAAGTCCCGACCTTGTGCATTTCACCAATGAGGGCACCATTCTCAACCTCAAGAGCGGTGGCGATGTGGCGTGGGCCACAGGCAACGCATGGGCGCCCTGCATCGAGGAGAAATGGATGGATGGCAAGTGGAAGTATTTCTTCTATTTCAGCGGACACAACAAGAACCTGAACACCAAGACCCTTGGCGTGGCCGTTGCCGACAATCCCACCGGTCCCTTCAAGGCAGCCGCCAAGCCCATCGTGTCGACCACGAAGGGTGGACAGATGATCGATTCCGACGTGTTTACCGACCCCGAGTCGGGACAGACCTATTTCTATTATGGCAACGGGCAGATGCACTACCGCCTCTTGTCAGACGACATGATGTCGACCGTGGGCGATGAGTACACCCTTACGCCCAGCGGCGGGTCGCTCGCCGACTACGCCTACCGCGAGGGCACCTATGTGTTCTATCGCAACGGCATCTATTATTTCCTTTGGAGCGTCGACGACACTGGCGCCGCCAACTACCACGTGGCCTACGGCACCGCCAAGTCGCCCACCGGTCCCATCGAAGTGGCGGCCAACCCCATCGTCCTCATTCAGGATCCCAGTCAGCAGATCTATGGCACAGGCCACAACTCAGTGGTCAACGTGCCCGGCACCGACGATTGGTACATCGTGTACCACCGCATCAACAAGGGCTACCTCAACGACAGTCCCGGTGTGCACCGTGAGGTGTGTGTGGATAAGTTGACCTTCGACGACCAAGGTCGCATCAACCGCGTAACCCCCACACGCCAAGGCATAGAGCCCATTGACAACCGCGCGCTCATCGAGGCGGCTACCGCCATCGCCTTGCCCGAGGCCGGCACTGGCAGCAGCGCCAACGCCAACGCCAAGGTTACCCGCGTAACCTATTATAGCGTTGATGGCACCTGCCTTGGCGCCAACGCCCCGCAGAGCCATGGTATCTTCATCCGCAAGGAGATGCGTGCCGACGGATCGTCGCGCAGCCTGAAGATCGTAAGGTAACGCCCCGTCATCCTCGGCGTGCGCCGCCCCCACACCCCTATAAAAAGAGCTCCTATTTCGGGTTTCATCTCGAAATAGGAGCTCTTGGTTTTGGGTGGGGCGAATAGAATGAAGCGGAAAGAAGTCAACAACCTATAGTGAAAACTACACATTTCTTTTCTACGACGGAAATATTTGGCCGAAATACGCGATTCTTAGCGCGTTTACGCAAATGCCTAATATTCAGTACGTTGTGTTTTGCTTTCAACATTTAGCGCTCCATGTTTTACAAGAAGCTTTGCGGTTAGGCATCTTTCGCATTGCAAAACATGCCCATCGGCATTGCGAAAGACGACAAGCGGTGGCTCGGTTAGGCATCTTTCGCAAGTCGAAAGGTGCCTTGCCGCAAGCGGAAGTCACATTTTTGTCGTTTGGAAAGGGCAAAAATGATTTTTCCGCGCTCTATTTCACCCAAAATCGCGGCACACTTTTTTCACCAAAACTCCTAACACTTCCCTCGCTCCACCATCTCTTGCAATTTCTCCACGAGACGCGGCACGGCATACTCGGTGGCCTCCTCCTCGTTGACCCACACGTATCCGTCGGGTGTGGCGGGTCGCTTGTCGGTGTTGAGCAGGTAGAAGTCGGCGATGATGACGCGGTGGGTGAGCACGTGCCGCACGCCCTTGCTGAGCAGCGTGAGTTGGCCTTGGAAGGTGGGCACAGGTTGATCCTCGTAGACCAACGGCTCCCACAGCCCCTGCCAGATGTCGCCCTCCCCACGCCTATGCAGCGCCACATGGCCTTGGCACCGCACCCATACGTATGCGAGGTGGCGCGTGCGGCTCTTCACGGTCTTCTGCTTCACGGGCAGCGTATCGGTGAGGTGGGCGTGGTAGGCCACACACTGATCCTCCAGAGGACACTCCGGGCATGCTGGCGCCTGCGGTGTGCAGAGGGTGGCTCCCAGGTCCATGAGCGCCGAGTTGGCCGTTCGCCACGGCGCCTCGCCCCGGTGGGTGATGGTGGTGGCATGGCCGTTGAGGCCGAAGAGGCGCTCGCCCACGATGCGGAACTCGCGTTGCCCCTCGCTGCTGTTGATGGGTGTGTGGATGCCCATCAGGCGGGCGAACACCCGGTAGGCGTTGCCGTCGATGGCCACCGCGGGACGGTTGAAGGCGAAGGCTGCGATGGCGGAAGCCGTGTAGGGCCCCACGCCCTTGAGCCGTTGGATGTCGGCCAGTGTGTTGGGAAAGCGACCTTGCGCCACAATCTGCCTTGCTGCGGCATGTAGGTTGCGCGCACGGGAGTAATAGCCCAGTCCCTGCCAGAGCTTCAGCACCTCATCCTCCGACGCCTCGGCCAACTGCTGCACGGTGGGGAAGCGCTGCATGAACCGCTCCCAATAGGCCTGGCCTTGCGCGATGCGCGTTTGCTGGAGGATGATCTCGCTGAGCCAGATGGCGTAGGGGTCGTGGGTGTGGCGCCACGGAAGGTCGCGCCCATGGCGTTCGTACCAGCCGATGAGCGCACTCAGAAATGCGGAAGCGTCGATCATGGCCTCCTCCTGCATTCAGGGCAGATGCCCTTGATCATGTAATTGACGGTGTGGGCCGCGTAGCCCTCGGGAAGCGCCACCGCGGGGATGGGTGTGTCGTGGAAACAGAAGATGCGGTGGCAACGCTCGCAGTAGAAATGCACATGCGTGTCGTCGTCCTCGCCGTCGTGGTTGTGGTGGGCCTGGCACAGCTCATACTTCACCCCACCATCGCCATCCTCCAACTGGTGCACCAGGCGGTGCTCGCGGAAGATGACGAGGGCGCGGAAGATGCCGCTCTTGTCGATGGTGACAATGCGCTGCTCCAGTTCCGACAACGATGCGGGATGCTCCGTTGCCGCCAAGGCCTTCACCACGACGATGCGGTTGGCCGTGGGCTTGATGCCGTGGCGCTCAAGCAGGTCTACACTTGTTGATTCGTCCATATCATTCATTGCTCAGTGACGATGCGGCGGGCCGTGCGAACCACACCCATCGACTGGGCGCAAAGGTAAGCATATATCGTGGGATGAGCAAAAAACGAGCCTTATTCTTTTGCTATTCGGCTTGTTTGCGCTACCTTTGCATTCTACAAAAACGATACGCATGAAAATTATACAACCCCAATTTGAGATATGGCCACAAGGCCCAGGCATAGATGGCATTTACCGACAGGTAGAACGTGTGGGCCGCGTGTGCTACAAGAGTGAGGACCACTGCACGCCCAACTCGGCGCGCCCCTTCGTGGAGCGCATGCTGAAGAGTGGCCACCTGGCCATGCTCGAGCATGGAACGGTGTGCCTGCGCGTGGCCACGGATGGCGCACATGCCGACGAGGCCGCAGCCTACGCCCGCTACCGTGACAACAAGTTCTCGCGCACCCATGTCGTAGATGGTGTGGCCTACATCACCACCAACCTCAGGGTGCTGGCGGAGAACCAGTGGATGGACGACCTCGGATGGCTTTGCGAGCCCACACCCCACCACGAGCGCCGCGTCACCGTGCATTTCACCACCCAGATCTCCATCACGCGCGAGTTTAACCGCCACCGCGCCAACTCGATGGCCGAGCAGTCGACCCGCTATTGCAACTACTCGAAGGATAAGTTCGACAATGAGATCGGCATTAACCTGCCCCAGTTTGTGACAACGTTGCCACAGGGCGACGCGGCCGAGGCCATGGCCAGCGGCCACATTGATATAACCGGCGACGAGCTGGTGGAACTGGCACGAAAGGTGGCCACGGGCGAGGCGACCGACATAGAGAACTGGCTCTTCGCCAACGCCGCCGCAGAGCGCGCCTACATGAACCTCATCGGGGCAGGGCGCAAGCCGCAGGAGGCACGCTCCGTGCTGCCGCTCGATGCCAACACCGAACTGGTTCACACAGCCTTCGTGTCCGACTGGAACCACTTCTTCGACCTCAGGGCAAAGGGAACGACGGGCGCACCCCATCCCGACGCCAAGGCCTTGGCACTGCCCCTCTACGAGCTCTTTGTGGAGAAGGGATGGCTGGAAGGTGATAAGTAAGAAAATAAGCTAAAGTAGATGATGGCAAGACTTGTTAATTATTATCCTGTGGGCATTCAGACCTTCGAGAAACTTCGCGAAGACCATTACCTGTATGTCGACAAGACAAAGTATATCGTAGACTTCAGGAAAAAGAAGATGTCTTACGTCTTTCTGAGTCGGCCCCGACGATTCGGCAAGTCGCTCTTTGCCTCTACCCTCCATGCCTATTTTGCCGGCAAGAAAGAACTCTTTGATGGGCTGGCCATCGCCGATTACGAGAAGGAATGGAACGCATACCCCGTGCTCCATTTTGACCTGAGCGGAGCCAAGCACATGGACAAGGAACAGTTGGACCGCTACCTTTCCGACATGCTCTACGACCAGGAGGCCGTGTATGGATACAAAAGCCAAAAGGTAGACCCTAACATACGGTTGAAAGACCTGGTGAAGAAGGCGCATGAGCAAACCGGGCGGAAAGCGGTGATTATCATCGACGAGTATGACGCACCGCTGCTCGACGTGGTGCACGAGAAAGAGAACCTGCTGCCGCTTCGCCAAACCATGCAGAACTTCTACAGCCCCATTAAGTTGCTCGACCCGCACCTGGAGTTTGTGTTCATCACTGGCATTACCAAGTTTTCGCAACTCAGCATCTTCAGTGAGCTGAACAACCTCGAGAACATCAGCATGTTCGACCAATATTCGGCGCTCTGCGGCATAAGCCTTACGGAGCTTACTACGGCGATGAAGCCCGATGTGCAAGCGCTCGGTGAGGCGCTTGGCATGAGCTATGAGGCGTGCCTGGAAGCGTTGAGAAGTTACTACGACGGCTATCATTTCAGCGAACATTCGGAGGATGTGTTTAACCCTTTCAGTTTGGTGAAGGCTTTGAACGCGCAGAAAATTGCACCTTATTGGTATGGATCGGGCACACCCACTTACCTTATCAAGACCCTTCAGAAGTATCATGTCAATGTGATGGATATAGAAAAGAAGAGTTGTGATGTGGACGATTTCAATGTGTCGCCCGAGCAAATGGTGTCGGCGCTTCCGCTGCTCTACCAAAGTGGCTACCTCACGATCAAGAAATTCAATCCCTTGCTGCATCGCTACACCCTGGAATATCCCAACAAAGAGGTGAAGACAGGCATGCTCAAGAACCTCGCGCCCAACTATCTCTCGCCGGTGCAACTCGACAACAGCAGCGTGGTGGGCGACTTGTTGGAAAAGCTCTACGAGGGCAACATTGAAGGAGCGATGGTAAGGCTGAAGGCGTTTCTTGCCAGCATCTCCAATCGTTTGAGTAACAAGAACGAACGCGACTTCCAAACGGTGTTCTACTTGATATTCAACTTGATGGGAGCCCACATGCGGGTGGAAGAGGAAAGCGCCATAGGCAGGGCCGACGCCGTTGTTCACATGCCGGAGGCGGTGTATGTGTTCGAACTGAAATACGACGGATCGGCAGAGGAGGCCATGAGGCAAATAGACAACAAGGGATACCTCATTCCATACTCGGCCGACGGGAAGCGGTTGTATAAGATTGGGGTGAACTTCTCGAGTGAGCAGCGAACCATCAACGAATGGGTTATTAAGGAAGAATGAATATTATTAGATACCTTATCAATATGAAACGACATTACGCATTATTACTTGTGGCCTTGATGGCCCTCACGGCTGGTACGGCCCACGCCATCACGCGCGAGCAACTGGCGCAGTATGCCTCGTCGCTCAAGGGCAAGAAGAAGGCGGAGCTGAAAACGGCGCTCTACCAACTGATGAACAACGGAAAGCGGGTGCTCTCGTATGGATCGGGCAATGCCGGAACATGGTGGGGCTTCTACGTCACCGACCGCGACCCGGAGACCAATCAGGTCATCAACCGATACAGCAGCGACGTGTTCTATTTTGGAAAGAGAGGCGAAGCCCCTGGCGGAATGAACATTGAACATTCGTTCCCGAAGAGTTGGTGGGGAGGAACCCAAAACCAAGCTTACAAGGACCTCTACAACCTCTATCCGTCGGCCTCGAAGGCCAATGGCGAGAAGGCCAACTACCCCATGGACGTGGTGACCGACGCCACGTCGGAGGAGGTGGGCTACGACAAGGTGGGCAAGGGCCGCAGCACCGACAAGGCATGGGAGCCCGGCGACCGCTACAAGGGCGACTTTGCGCGCGGATACATGTATATGGCCGTGACCTACTCGAACCTGACCTATGTGAAGACCGGACTGCAAACCATGGAAGACAACGCATCGGGCTACCCCGGAATGAAGACATGGGCCACGACGCTCTACCGCCAGTGGAGCAAGCAGGACAAGGTGGACAGCCTGGAGGTGGCGCGCAACAACGCCGTGTGGGGCATACAGAACAACCGCAACCTCTTTGTGGACTATCCCAACCTCGCCGAGTATGTGTGGGGCGATAGTGTTGACGTGGCCTTCAATCCCGCCAATGCCATGACCACCGCCACCGACGACAACCGCTACGGCTCCTTCAATCCGCCTACGCCGCCTACGCCTCCCACGCCCGACGACTCGACCGAGGTGGCCGTCGGCTATGTGTTCGCCAAGTTGCAAGGCACCCTGCCCACGGCTGGCAAGCGCTACCTCATGGTGGCTGGCACGGGCAGCGGGCTCTACGCCGCCAAGCCTGTGGCGCTCGCCAATGGCAAGAAGTTTGGCTACCTCTACACCGAGGGTGTGATGGATGAGGACGGCAAGATCCAACTGACCTCCGACAACGACGCCTACACCTTCGAGGAGGCCAATGGCGGATTCTACATCAAGGACAGCCAAGGACGCTACTATTACCAAGAGGGAACCTACAGCTCGTTTACCCCGACCACCTCGCTTGCCGACGCCGATGTGTGGCACGCCACCGCCAACGCCGACGGCACCTACGCCATCAAGGCCACCGACTCGGGCAACATCATCATGTATAGCGGCCAGTTTAAGTCGTTTGGCAACTATGCCGCCAACAAGCAAGACGGCAACCTGTTGCCCTACCTCTACGAGGAACGAAAGGAGACAGCGGGCATTGAGGCGCCCTCCCTCACAACAGCCGTCGGCAACCCAGCCGTCTACACCCTGCAGGGCGTGCGCGTCGGCAAGCCCACCCAGCCCGGTGTGTATATCCGTGGCGGTAAGAAGTTTGTGGTGAAATAAGAATCCTCGGGGGCAACCCCACAACAACAGCAAAGGGCCATTCCTGTCGAAAGCCGACGGGAATGGCCCTTTGCCATGATTATCAACCACAGGAAGAGGCGACCCCGTGGGCGACCTATTCGAAGGTTACGTTCTCCGCATGCTCGCCGATGAAGATGCGGGCGAAGTCGGACGTCTTGTACCAACCGGGTTTGCCGGGCATCTTGTCGTGGATGCGCTGGCCGTTGATGCGTAGGTTCTTGAAGTGGATGCCGCTGAGGGTGCGCTGTTCGTTGTAACCGGTCAGGAGCGAGAGGTTGGCGTGTGAGCCGTTGTAGCTGATGTTCTCGAGCGTGATGTCGTGAATGCCGCCACCGGGAGCGTGGCAATACTTGCGGTTGTAGCACACGCGGAAGTTGAAGAGCATGCCCTCGTCGATGTCGTCGATGCGGATGTTGCGGAAGGTCATGTTGCGCACGGTGATGTTGTCGCCGTTGTTGATGGCGATGCAACCCTGGTAATCAATCTGCTTCTCGCGCTGCTGAAGGATGTCGATGTCGTCGTACACCACCTGCTCGATGACCTCATTCCGCTCAATGTCGCCATGCAGGCCAATCATGATGGGATGGGCCACGTCGGCCCAATACACGGCATCTGTCACGCTGATGTTGTGGCATCCGCCGTGGTAGTCCTTGCGGGTGCAATAGATGGTGGAGCAATCGTCGCTTGTGCGACAAAACACGTGGTTGTAGGTCACGTCGTTGCTGGCAAAGACATTCATGCCATCGCCCCACCCATACCAACTGATGACCTTGGCGTTGCGCACGCTGACACGCTCGCTTCCGCCCACAGGAATCTGCGTGGTGATGGGGCCGTCGACCATCACGTCGGTAGAATACCTGACCATGATGCCCTCATGCTGGCGCTCGGGATTGACAATGCCGTGACCGATGACCTTGGCGTGGGATGCCTGCCATACCGAGGCGAAGCCCTTGATGTAAGCGCCGCCGGCTACATAGAGCACCTGGTTGCTGCCCACACGAATGGAGTCGTTGCCCAAGTCGTAATAGCCGGGACCATAAAACAGCACGTCTTTTTTCTTCATCCCCAAGGCCTTGGCCACTTGCCCGGCGTTCTTGTAGACGGGGATGGCGGCGTTGGCGAAGAGCTGCAGGTTATGGTAGGTGTCGCCGTTGACCTCCACCGAGAGGTCGAGCGGACGGTTGAGCGAGAAGCAAACGGTGTTGCCGTGGAGGGTCGTAGCGATGTTTTTCGACAACGGACGGACGCGAGCGGTCTTCACGTCGCCCTTGTTCCACGTTACTTCCACCTCGACCTTGTCGGTGAAATCGAAGTAGGCCACCGACGATTTCTCGATGGTGTGGCGACCGTTGTTGGTGTGGTCTACGTTCCATGCGTAGGTGTTGACCGTTTGCCAGAGGCCACCCGTTGCCCGGACGCGCACCGTGAAGTCGTCGTTCAGGGGCGCACCCGATGGGGCGGGGTAAGTGGTTACGGTGCCGGCAAAGAGCGCCAACGACACCAGTTGCAAGAAAAGGAGGGTGAACAAGCGGTGTTTCATTTTTTATCGGATGATGTATTTTTTGCCATTGTGAATGATGAGGCCCTTGTAGTCAGCTCCCACGCGTTGCCCTTGGATGTTGTAGCGCTTGTCGTCTGACACCTTGTCGGCATGAATGTCGTGAATGCCGGCGGGCAGGGTGTAGGGTATCAGTTCGACGGGAAAGTTGGTGGGGACGTAGTAAGTGGTGTGGTCAACCGTTCCGTCGTCGTTGATGGTGAAGTAACAGGGGCGCTTGTTGCGGAGGTGATACCATTGGGTTCCTGTGGCCTTGCGGAAGTAATAAGGGGTGCGTGTGCTGGCTGTCATGCGCATGGTGAGGGCCAGGTAACGCTGGTCGGCCAAGTTCTGCAAGTCGTAGCAGGGACCGTCGACGTTCTCATTGGTAACCTTCCAAGCCTGCTGTTGCAACGCATCACCTTCCTTTTTGGCTGTAAACGTGGCGTTGGCGTAGGGCAAGCCCTCCACGGTGTTGTTGGTGAGGTAGGTGTCGTGAAACCGGTCGCGGATGAGATAATAGCCCTCGGGAATGGCGCTGTCGAGCGTATCGCTGAGGTAAGCGACGTAGCAAACGGTGTCGCTCTTGCCGAAAAGGGTGTAGACGAGCGTGTCGACGATGGTGGTTTGGATGTCATTGTAGGTCACGCTACGCTCGGTAGAACCGCTGCTCCATTGGAAACGGATGTCCTTGAACGTGCTGGGAACGTAAGGGGCAAAGGCCACCTTGTCGCCCGGTTGGCACAGGCATTGCACCGTGTCGACCTTTACCTTGCCGTTGACCGCCATCTGGGGACGGAAGTATTTCAAGTGGACGCGTATTGTGTCGTATGAGATGGCACCTCCTTGGTTCTTGAATGCCACGGTGAACAGGGTGTCATTGCGGAGGTTTTTCACTGTGATGTTGCTGTTGGTGGCGCCTGTGCTCCATGCGAAAGATCCGAAACCGTCCTTGGAGGCAGCCTTCAACGTGATGGCGTCATCGTAGAATATGGTGATCGAATCGGTAGCCGTCACGCCATTGTAGGTGGCCGACACCTCGACGGGAGTTGGTTCGCAATCGCCTTGAACGGCAATGGAGAAGCAGAGATAGCTCTTCACGCCATGCTTGTTGGTGTAGCAAACGCGATAGACATAGCTCTCGTTGGCGGTGACGGTGAGGTTGCGTGTGGTCTCGCCGGTGTTCCATTGCCACTGGCCGCTGTCCTCGCTGCCGTCGCGAAGCTGCGGCAACAACTTGATGACCGTTCCCTTGGCCACACCTGTGTTGTTGTTGGTCTTGAAGGTGTTGACCAGTCCTCCCAACTCGTTATGGCTGAGCGTGTCGTTGCCCACCACCATCTTGGGAGCGAGCAGCGTGGGCACTTCCTCTGCCGTGGCCTTGTGGTCGCGGTAGTTCATTAGCACCGAGTAGCCCAGGTGGTCGTAGCCTCCACTTGTGGATCCTTGTCCACCGCCATCGGGTCCGTTCTTGATGAGGTTGGCGTAGGCCATCTCCGAATAGGGCATGTCTTTGCCCAGTACGCCTTGGTAATGGCCAATCACCGTGCCCCAATAGGGGCGAATCTGGTTGCCAAGGGCCGGACCGGTCATCGTCCACGCACGGCTGTCGGTGTAATAAATGCCACCGCTGCCATACTTATAGTTGGTCCAGGGCAATCCCTCGATGTTTTGCGTCTGTGCGGCAACAAACTCTATGCCGGCGGCCAAGCGGTTGTCCATAAACGAGAACAGGTCGTCGCCTTGGTTCCAAGCCATGTGGGCGATGTCGATAGCCAAGCCGGCGGCCATCGTGGCGTGGCCGATGTCGCGGCCACTCTCCTGCATCTGTCCGATCGTTCCGTACGAAGAGGCCTTCAGGTTGGCTGGAGTGTTGGTAACGGTCACCACGAGATTGCCCATGAACTCGGTCAGACCATCATTCAAAATGGGATTGGCCGTGCGGGGATCGGTGAACGTTCCCACCTGGTCGTACTTCATATAGCTCAGGCCCTGGTTATAGATGAACACGTCGTCGCACAGCACACCGATAGACATGACACACAGGGCGTTGCACAATCCCCAGTTGCTCCAATAGTGCCCAGGGGCTTGCCACCATTTCCCAACGTTCTCCCAAGTGCCATTGCGGCCACGAAGGAAGCCCATGGCAGAGGGGTACCACACCTGCAACATCCATTGGCGGAACTGCTCGAAGCGCTCGGGCGCCCAACCTTCATAGTCGCGCAACAGTTCGGCGGCTTGCGCAAACTGGTAGCCGTAGAGGCCTGCAGCGAGGGCGTAGTTGGAGTCGCCACCGATGCCCTTGGTGGTGTTGGCCCATTGCATGAGCACATTGATGGCATGGCTGGCATTGGCCTTGTTGCCCGTTATTTTCCAAACGAGGGCGTTTTGGTAGGCTATTGTGGCACCGCGGGCTGCGTTGATGTAGTTCTCTCCCTTACCGCCACCGCGCACAATGGTTTGCACGGGCGATGTGCCAGCGGTAGATTGTGCGTAGGCGGCTTGTGTCAGCACTTTGACGGCGGCCGTGATGGTGGGGTCGCCCTTGGCCAATAGATCCTTGATGCGGTCGAAATCTTCCTGCGTGTGCAGGCCTCCGGGATGCACGAATCCGCGGTTGGTGTTGTAAGATTGGGCCGTTACTCCTATTGTAAGGAGCAAAGTGGCGAGAAGTGCGTAGATCTTCTTCATGGTTGTTTATGTATTTCTGTAGTTTTGTTTCTGATGTTCACCCTCATCGTTGAGGGTGTTTAGATGCGTTATTCGAGGTGTTTCGCTGCGTCGCTAAGGGTGTTTCGCTGTGTTGCTGTGGATGTTTGGATGCATTGTTGTGGATGTTTGGATGCGTTGTTGTGGGTTATGAGGACTTGCGTTGATGTGTCTTGAAATCGAGAATCGTGAGTTTCTCGCTTGCCCATCTGTGGGTTAGAAACCGGCGGCCTTGAGCGTTCGTCTTACGAGAAGGCGCGTTCGGTAAAGCCGACCCTCCACCCCGCGCAGCGAGAAGGAGGTGATTTGCATGATTTCTTGTGTCGATTTGTTGTCGAACCTACTGAGTTTGTAGACCCACGCATCCTTGTCGGACATGCGGTTGACGACGCGCTGCTCGACCTGTTCCATTTGTTGGCATTCCAACTCGTGCTGTTCCACGATGGTCTGGGGCCTCATTTGGGTCATCATACGCTTGCAATAGGCTTGGTGGCGCAACCAATCGGTGCGTTTCTGATAGGCAATGGTGATGGCGAGACCTTTTAGACCTTCGGGAAGGATGATGTCGATCGTCAGGATTTTGACGAACACCTCTTGCACGAGATCCCTGGCGTCTTCTTCGGGTATGTTGGCTTTCAGGAAAATGGCCAGCAGCATGGGAGATGTCTCCTCATACAAACGGCTGATCGTATCGAGATGTTGGGTGGTTCTTGTTTCCATATAGGGCAGCTTTAGAATGGTTTTCTACCGCAAAGATAGTGTGGAAATCCTAAGGCCGCAACGATTTGCCCCACCAAGAATATCTATCCCATCAAGGCGATGCACTTATCGTCTAACAGTTTGATATTTAACTGATTGCGGAGAAATAGCCTTTGCACTTTTCCGTGGGAAAGTGCAAAGGCGCTTACTCTTTCAGGCTTTTCATGTAGTCTTTCGGCGTCATTCCTGTGGCTTTCTTGAAGGCCACGAGGAATGGGTTGCGGCTCTTGAATCCACAACGCTCGGCAAGGGCGGTGATGGTAAGGGTGCGACTGTCTGGTTGTTGGGCCAACTTCATGAAGGCTTTGATGCGATATTCGGCAATGAAGTCGTAGTAGCTGCGGTTCAATACCTGCGAGAACACCTGCGATAGCGTGTGGGTGGAGCACCCGATCGCGTGGGCCAGGTCGGCCATTTGTAGGTCGGGGTTGAGGTAAGGTTTCTCCTTTTCCATGTAGCTAAGCAATGCCTGCTGCCATTTTCGGCCTTCCTTCTTGTCGAGTCGACTCTTTTGGTACTTCACGGGTTGCGGTGCGAAACGCTTCCAGAAGTAAGGCTTCTTATGGTAACGGCACCACGCCACATGGCCGATGAGCGCCAACAGCAACAACACTATAATAAGGAGGAGGATGGCGTTCGATGTCATGGGCACGTCGACCACGATGCATCCATTCACTTCAGGCATGCCCACCGCCTCTATGCGGAGCGTGTATCGTCCAGGCCACAAGTTGCGATAGGCAATGATGCGTGTGCGGTCGGCCATGTTCCAGTGGTCCTCATGGCCTTCCAACTGATAGCGGAAGGTCAGGTCGCGCGTGTTTCCGAAGGCGAGAGGTGTGAACCTCACGGTGAATTCATTGTCGTGTCGGCTCAAGGTGAGCAGGCTGTCGAGCAGCACGCCACTGATCTCTTCGGGTGTGAACCAATGGTCGGTTTGTATCTCCGACAATGTGATGGGGATATGGCGGAACTTTGTTTGGCGGATGTCGCTTAGCTTGGCGTACACCAATCCGCCATTGGTGGCGGCCCAATAGGTGCCGGATGACTCGTCGATCTGTATGGCGTGCGACTGGAATTGCGAGTTGGCCAATCCGTCGATGTGGCCAAACCGACGCGCCGTTCCTTGTTTGTCGACGAAATAAATGGCATCGGAGCAGGTAATGATATAGCACTTGTCGCCAAACGGTAGGATGTCGAGGAGCGTGCTGTAGCTGTCCAGGTCATTGAAGCTGAGTCCCCTTAGGATGCCTTCGGCGGGGTCGATCGTGCCTGGAAAGCCGTTTTGTGGGATAAAGATCATGCGCCCATTGGCCAACCGCTTGATGCTTCTCAGCATGCCCATCTTAACCAACCTCGGCATCATGCCTGACGTGGTGATCATGTGATAGTAGGAATTCCACATACATTGTCCACTTGCTGTGGAGATCCAACCTTGTCCATCGTTCGCCAATCCGATGCAGAACACTTCGTTGTCGGGCAGTTGCGAGTTGCGCGTGGTGTAGAGATGTAGCGTTCCCGAGCCGTTGCTGTAGTGGCCCAATCCGGCCGATGAGCAGATCCACACTCCTCCCTTGTCGTCGCTCACCATATCGTAGATGTTGGCTCGGGCCAGTTGGGCCAGTTGGGGCGAAGGCATAGGTGCGAGCGTGTTGGCGCTTATGCGGTGCACCCCACCCCCAATGGTTCCCACCAGATAGGCATCGCCCACCTTTCGTATGCTTGAAACGATGTCGGCGCCCAGCGTCTCACGCCCCACGTAAGCAGCCGTTTTCCGCTTTTGGTCGACCACATAGAGTCCATTGCGTGTGCCCATCAATATGCGGTCGCCATCCAACAGGAAACTGCGTACGGCATAATCGGCACTGTCGAACACCCCAGGCAGGCGGAACGTATGGAAGATGCCACGGTTGAGATAGCTGTAATCGACACCGAAGAAGTTATATCCGATCCAGTCGATTCCCTCGTTATCGCGACAAAACACCATGGCATTATTGATGCGCATCCTTGTTACATCGGCAGACGAGGCCAAGGGTTGGCTTGTGTATCGGTGGGTGATCGTGCGACGGTTGGGGTCGACCTGCATGCAGCCGTCGAACGCCGTGACCACCAATAGCTGGCCTTGGGCATCGACCGAAAGGTTGGTTGCCGCATGGATATCGCTGATAAGGGAGGAGAATTGGTTGGTTTTGGGGTTGAAAACGAGTAGGCCATGCTCACGCGTTCCCAAGTAAACACGCTTTTTGTCGCTGGCCATCGATAAGAGAGTGGCGTGGGTGAATGGTGCGGGCAGGCTGTGGAAACGAGCCGCCTCGGGGCGTTCCACCGGTGCTGTTGCCACCCGATTGGCAGCGAGGAGGCACAAATGCTTTCCGCAAACCGCCGTCTTCCTCACGCTGTGGTTGTTTGTTGGCTGATGTGCAAAGATGTTAACCGCCTCCACCCGGTCGTGGCTCATCTTGAAAAGCCCTTGTGCCGTGGCGATGAAAAGCGTTCCATCGGAGGTGCGCAAGAGGTCGAACACCTCCGTGTCGATGACGTCTTGATGCACGCGGCGCATGGAAAGATGTCGCCGGTCGACTTTCCATAGGCCCACATTGTTGCCTATCAGCAGCGTTTCCCGGTCGTTCTCCATGATGGTGTTGACGTGCAAGTTTCTTTGCGTGTTGTTTTCGGGGAAGTCGATGTTGAGGAGATGTGTGCCGTCGAAGCGCGACACGCCCTGCTCGGTGCCGAAGAACACGAAGCCATATTGGTCGCGTAGCACACTCGTCACTGTCGCAGAGTGCAGTCCGTCTTCTTCAGTCAACGTACCCCATTGCCTTGTTTGCGCTACGCTGCCCAAGGTCAGTAGGAGGAGAAGATATAGTAGGTTTTTCTGTTTCATGCGATGAGGGATGATAGGGGTTATCGGCACCCGTTGCGTATGTTTCGTGGGTGATGGCAGAGCACCGCCTGCCGGAGCGACTCGTCGTCCATGTGGGTGTAGATTTCGGTGGTTGCTATATCGGCGTGGCCCAGCAAAACCTGTATGACGCGCAGGTCGGCTCCTCCCCTTAACAGGGCTGTTGCGAAGCTATGGCGTAGCGTATGGGGCGACAGGGTCTTCTTGATGCCCGCCGCCTCGCCCAGCCGTTTCACCATGATGAGTATCATGGTGCGCGTGAGGTGATGCCCCCTTCGGTTAAGAAACACGTAGTCGTCCTCCCCGGGCTTGATGCGCATCTGCCTCCGATCGTCGAACCAAAGCTCCAGTTCGCCCACCGCCCGTTGGGAGATAGGCACAAGCCGCTCCTTGCCTCCCTTACCCACGACCCGCATGAACCGCTCGTTGAGGAACAGGTTCGACAACTTCAGCTCCACCAGTTCGCTCACGCGCAAGCCACAGGAGAAGAACACCTCGATGATGGCTCGGTTGCGATGGCCCTCCGCTGAGGTAAGGTCGATGGCGGCCTCAAGCCGGTCTACTTCCTCGGTTGTTAGGTATTCGGGCAGATGTTTGGGCAGATGGGGCGACTCCAGCAGTTCGGTAGGGTCGACCTCAAGGTATCCGTCGACCACGAGGTAATGGTAGAACGTGCGTACCCCACTGAGGATGCGCGCTTGGCTTTTGGGCCCTATGCCCCGCTCGTGGATCCAAGCGGCAAAGCGTTGCAGGTCGTCGAGCTTCACGTCGGTTGGCGTGAGGCCCTGCCCGCTTAGGTGGTTGAGCAGCAGGTGGAGGTCGTGGCGGTAGGCGTCGATGGTGTTTGGCGAGTAGTTGCGCTCCAGTTTCAGATAGCGTATGTAGCGCCGGATGAGTGGCGCCAGCGTCGTGCCGTGGGGGCCCTTGCGCTGTATTTTTGTGAACGATTTGCTTTGCGCTTTATCCATTTTAGCTTACCTTTGCATGAGATAGATGGCGCATGGCAACCAGAAGGCATGCTTTCGTGGCACTCGTGCCATCTATCAATATGGCAAAATTAGCGAAAACGAAGCAAAAGACCAAGGAAATGAAGAAAATTCAGATTGTAAACGGCCCCAACCTCAACCTGCTGGGAAAGCGCGAGCCTGGCATTTACGGCAGCAGTTCGTTTGAGAGCTGCCTGCCCGCCTTGCGCGAGCGTTACCCCGATGTGCAAATCGATTATTTCCAAAGCAACATTGAAGGCGAACTCATCAACAAGATGCAAGAGGTGGGATTCTGTTATGACGGCATTGTGCTCAACGCCGGCGCTTACACCCATACGTCGATCGCCCTGCTCGACTGCATCCGTTCGTTGCGTTGCGGGGTGGTGGAGGTTCACATCTCCAATGTGCACCAGCGTGAGGAATACCGCCACCACTCCATGATATCGGCGGGCTGCAAGGGTGTTATCTGCGGCTTTGGCCTCGACAGTTACCGTTTGGCCATCGAGGGATTGCTGGCCGATATGAACCAAGCGAAGGGCTGACGATGACTCTCGACGACTATATTCTCAATCACATTGAGCCCGAGGGCGACTACCTTCACCGCCTTTGGCGCGCCACCAACATCCACACCATTCATGGACGCATGGTGAGCGGCCACCTGCAAGGGCGCCTGCTCAAGTTGCTGGTGCTCATGCTCAAGCCCCAGCGCATCCTTGAGGTGGGAACCTTCTCGGGCTATTCGGCCCTCTGCATGGCCGAGGGACTGAAGCAGGTGCACCTCTCGCGTGGTGCCGAAGGCGTGCGCCCCATGCTCTACACCTATGAGATCAACGACGAGATGGAGGACTTCACGCGTCCCTGGATTGAAGGGTCGGATGTTTCCGACTACATCGATTTCCGCATTGGCGATGCCATAGCCGAGGCGCCCCGGTTGGGGTTGACGTTCGACATGGCGTTTCTCGATGGCGACAAGCGCACCTATGTGGAGGCTTACGAGACCCTGTTGCCCCTCATCAACTCCGGTGGGGCTATCCTGGCCGATAACACCTTGTGGGACGGGCACGTCGTCGACCCAGCCTACGACCACGACCATCAGACGGTGAGTATACGCCAATTCAACGACCATGTGGCCGCCGACCCACGTGTGGAAACCGTCATCCTGCCCGAACGCGACGGCATGACGCTCATCGTAAAAAGGTGATAGCGCCCTCCTTACTTCCAAGGACATGAGGTAACGCCTTGATGGTCCCTATTGAAGTCAGTGGGCCGAAGAGGCCTGTTCCACGAGCTCCTATTTCAGGATGACATCCTGAAATAGGAGCTCGTGGTGTTATGCGTTTTTGAGTTGTGCGCCAATGGTGGCTAATGGGCTTCCTGGATGAACGCACCGTTTTGCTTGACATACTGGATGAGGCGGTTGAACACCTGGCTCTTTTGGAGCGTAGGGATGTTGCCCGTGAGGATGAGTTGCTTGCGCGCCCTTGTGAGCGCCACGTTGAGTTTGCGGTCGATGACGCGCCCATCCTCGGTAAACGAGTTGGCGGTGAGGAACTCGAGTTGGTAGCGTTGCTGAATGGTGAACGAATAGATAATGACATCGCGCTGCGACCCTTGGTAGCGCTCCACGGTGTCGATGCTGATGTTCTCCAGCTCGGGCATGCCCAACTTCTCTATCTCCTTGCGTATCATGGCAATCTGGTTGCGGTAAGGCACAATGACTCCCACGGTCTTTGCGGGGTCGAACTGTTCGCCGTAGAATCGCCGTGTGCGTCGCAACATGTCGGCCACGATGCGCGCCTCGTCGGTGTTTACCTTGTCGGAGATGTCGGGGCGTCGGCAATCGGCCGAGGCGATGAAGATCATTCTGTGCTCCGAGAGCGCGCGGTCGAGGTCGTCTTGGCTCGTTGCGGTGTAGGCCAACGATGTGGCCCTTTGGTGGGCGAGGGGCACAGGCTGCAACCGTTCGGCAAAATAGAACTCGTGGTTGGGGAACTCCGCGATGTCGGGATGCATTCGCCCCTGCCGTGAGAGGATGCCGACAAACTCGCTTCGGTGGTTCATCTGCTCGATGCGTATGAGGCGTTCGAAGAGCGAGTTGCGGCAATCGGTGAGCCCGATGGCGTTGAGCCGCTCGTCGTCGACCACCGACTGGCTGGCGTCTTGCTGCACTACGGCTGGCAGTTGCTTATAGTCGCCGACGAGGATAAACTTGTCGGGTCGGGTCAGCAAGCCCACGATGTTGGGTTCCAGGATTTGGCTGGCCTCGTCGACGATGGCCAGGTCGAAGTGTTTGAGGTCGAAGAGGTAGGTTCGGCTGAGCATGGTTGCCGTGGTTCCCACGATGACCTGCGTGTCGAGAATCTTGCCTTTGATCTCCACCAACTTGCTATATTGCTCCAGTGCGTGGTCGAGCAGGTGGTTGCGAAAGCGCTTGTCGCACGTGTGCTCGTTGCCGATGCGCAAGAAATGGATGCCATTGTCGCATAGCATGCCGCATATCTCGTCGACTGCCCGGTTGGTGTAGGCCATGAGAAGCACGTTCTTTCGAGGGGCCGTGGCGTCGCCGTCGGCTTGACCCTCCGTGTTGGGCGCAATGGTCTCCTTGACAAGGTATTGCAGGGCCATGCTCGTCTTGCCCGTTCCCGGCGGACCGATGAGCAGGAAGTAATCGTTGGCTTGCATGGCGCGCAGCACGATGTCGTTGTAGGAAGGATTGTAGTTGCGGCTGAGGCGAACCGTCGGGTTGCGCTTGGGGTTGCGCTGGCCGAGCAGCAACGCACATTTCCCCGTTTTGTCGTTGATGAGCTGGTGGAGGCTGCGCAAGGCCGATGTGGCGTTGGCTCCGGTCTCCGCATGCTCTATGCACCACGCCACGGGATGGTTGCCCACGGTGTTGCGCCGTCCCGCCTCCTCAAAGATGTCGGGGTTTTGCTGGCCATCGCTCAGTTGCACCGTTACCTCGTCGGAACGAATCTCGGTAAGGGCGCCCCGGAAGAGCAACGACCTACGCACGTCGGGCAGCCCCTCCTCGAAATACGGATAGAGGTAAACCACGTCGCCCATGCGGAAGTTGGGCAGGAAGTCCTCACCCTGGTTGGGCACGCTTAGCGTAATGATGTCGTAGCCGTTGTAGGTCGACGATTGGCGCTTGTTGGTGATGCGCAGGTTCGTATAGATGTTTCCCGTTTCTTTTTTCTCCGTGAGGGGCATGTTCCAAAGGTCGGCCGCCGCATTGCCCGTGCCTTCCACAACCCCCAAACGGCTTGCCAGTTGCTCGCGGTAAACAAAGTTGGCCATGTGGCAGAAGTAGCTATGCGTGAGCGGGTCCATGTCGTGCAAGGGCTCTGTTACCGCACATAGTTGTGGGTAAAGGTAGTTGTTCCACAATTTCTCGTTCACCTTCTGAGTGCGAAGGGCCAGTGGGTCGAGCTCGTCGATGATGGAGTTGAAGCCATTGCGGGCAATGTTGAACTCCGTCGTCACTATCTGGTTGCGCAGCTGGATGGCCTCGTCGATGAGCTGTCGGAAGTAAGTGGCTCGCGGAAGGCCCATGGGCATGGGATATTTGGAGTAGAGCAATCGGCCGTCGATGCTGTTGTAGGGCAGCGAGAAGTTGCGACTCAGACACTCGTAATAGAGCAACAACTGTACGTAGTGGGGCTCGGTGAGCATGCTTCCATGCACCGTGGACCGTTGGGTTTCGAGCGAGAAGTTCTTGCCCGACTTTTGCTCGACAAGCAGCCGGAGGTCGGTCGTCATGAGGTCGATGCGTCCTTGCAGTCCCATCTGCTCGCATACGAAGCTCGGTTCGAGAATGGCCTTGTGCCGGTCGTATGTCGATTGGAAGAGCGCATCGACCGCCTTCTGTATGTTTTCCACCTGTTTCCGTGCCTCCAGGTGGAACGATGTTTGCTTGTTGAGGTCTTGGCAGGTGCAGTATTCGAGGGCTTTCTCTCGGAAGTTCGACCTGAACGTCACCGTCCAGTCGTAGTCCTCGCCCTTGTTGATGATGTCGTCGAGCGCGCTTCCGGCAAAGTTTCCGATGAGGATGGCTTGCGAGTTGGCCGCCTCTTTCAGACGCTTGAGGGTGTAGACGAGAGGCGAATGGCCATAGGGCGTGAAGCAAGCGGCCAGCGAACTGATGTCGATGAGAAAATCGGGCTCCACGATAACCTGCCTCACTTGGCACGCCTCTTGGCCCTGTTGGGGAGCCACGTCGATGAGGTTCACCTGCGTTCCCGCCTGCAACAGGTCGGCGAGGTACTGCAAGCGCGGCTCGCTGCAGTCCACTTGGAGCATTTTTTGATCAGCGTCTTGTGCCGTCTCCACCGTTACCATGTAGCCTTTCACGGCACGCACAATGCACCGCACACATCGGCGGTCGATGTGTCGTATGGAGGGTTGAGGCTTGCGCGACATGGGTATGTGCCCGATGAGCTCGGCAGGAATGTCGGTGTCGAACACCTTGGAGATGAGCACCGCCAGCGCGCGACAGTCGTAGAGCAGCTCCTCGCGTTGGAGTGGGGCGGCGCTGTTGGAGTCGTGTCGCATCTTTTGGATGTCGAAATAATCGTTCACCCCGATGCGTTTCAACTTGCAGAGCACGTCGACCTTGGCAAAGAGCGACCCGATGGCGTCGGGCGTTCCGGCCAGTCCTGCGGCGCAAGTGAGCACCAATGTCTCGTGCATCAGCTTGTTGAGCGTGGCGGGTTTCACCTCTGTCGCCGTGGCGATGTAGGCCACGCGATGGAAGAGCTCGGTGGCGGTGATGTTTGAAGTCATGCTTGTCGGAGGTCTACTGTTGGTTTTTGTTGACCTGAGCCTTCTCCCATTCGATGAGGCGGCGCTTCAGGTCGCGCCCCCAGTGGTACTCTCCGTAGGTGCCGTCGCTGTGTATCACGCGGTGGCATGGCACCAGTACGGCTATGGGGTTCTGCGCAATGGCCGTGGCCACGGCGCGCACCGCCGTAGGCTCCCCTATGGCCTCGGCCACCTCTTGGTAAGAGCGCGTCTGCCCGAAGGGTATTTTCAGCACCTCCTGCCACACGCGAAGTTGAAACGCGGTGCCCCGCAGGTCGAGCTGCAGGGGATGGTTGAGCTGCCCAAAGGCCACGCGGCTCACGGTGTGGGCCATGTCGTCGTCTTGCGTGGTGGGTGTGTATTCGCCCCATCGCTCGGCCAATTCGTGGATGGTCTCCAGTCGGTTGAAATCAAGAAACTGCAGGTCGCAGACCCCTTGCTCGGTTCGTGCCACGATGATGTCGCCAAAGCGGCAATCGCTAAATCCGTATACTATCTCGTTACTCATACTTGCAAAGATAGTGTTTTGAAGTTAAAAAAAAGCGGTAAATGGTTAAAAAGTGGTGGCCTTTCGGGTGGTTCATCCCGAAAATGCTTACCTTTGCCCTTCCTGCCCAATGGGTGGGTGGAATCCTATGTTTACAAAATCAATCGATATGACACAAGAAGAACTGATGCGCCGGGCCATTGCCCTGAGCGAGAAGAGTGTGAAGACGGGCGGCGGGCCTTTTGGCGCCGTCATTGCCCGTGGTGGCGTAGTGGTGGCCGAAGCCTCAAACAGCGTGACGATCGACGACGACCCGACAGCCCACGCCGAGGTGAACGCCATCCGCATGGCATGCCGCGGACTGAAGACGTTCGACCTGAGCGGGTGCGACATCTACTGTTCGTGCGAGCCCTGCCCCATGTGCCTGGGCGCCATCTATTGGGCGCGCCTCGACCGTGTGTATTATGCCAACGACCGCAAGGACGCGGCCCGCATAGGCTTTGCCGACAATTTCATCTACGACGAGTTGATGATCGACCCCGACAAGCGCAACAAGCAGTTTAGCGTGTTGCTGCCCGAGGAAGGTCGTCGGGCCTTCGACATGTGGATGGAGAAGCGCGACAAAACCGAGTATTGATGCCTTGCCGGGCAACGTAATGGCACGGCGGATTATTGTCCGCCGAGCCGTTCGAAGAAGGTGATGACGTCTTCCCAGGTCTTAAACTCATCAGACCCGAAGGCCAGAGCGGTGCCCAGAAATCCCTCGCAGGGTTCCGCGTCGATGAAATAGTCGCCGTAGAGCAGCGCCTTCTGGTTGGTGTAAACCACGTGGTCGTGGGCGGGTGTGCTGAGATATTGCTCCGTCCATTCGGCCATCTGGCCCAGGGCGTTGTGGCTGTTGGTGGGCGCCGGCCCGACGATGTACACCTGATAGCGCTCCACGAGCATGGCAAACGCCTTTTGCAGGCACGACTTGGGATGGCCGTAGCTATCCTTCAGCGTCGACGAGTCGATGTAGACAATGGGGCGCTCGCGACCCTCCTGGCGGTCGTCGATCCAGCGTATGACGGGCACCACGCCATCGAGAAACGACCGGTCGTCCATGCGGTGGGCGCCATGGAAGTGGGCCGCCTGCGGATAATGGGCGGAGAACAGTCCGAACGTGTCGACCAGTTCATCCTTATCGCCAAACAGTCCCCATACGCGTTGCTGCTCGCGCTTGCGCTCGTCGGCGTCCATGGCCTCGAGCGTGGTGAAGCACTGTTCGGTTATTTCCTGGTACTCCTTCTCGAGCGCCTTGGTCATCATAAATTCCTTCTCGCCGTCCTGTCGTGGGTTGGCCCACACCTGCTTGCCCGTCATACCATGGCTTTTTAGTGTCTTGGCCATCTCGAAGGCCGGGTTCACGCAGATGCGGTCGTATCCGTAGAGCATCTCCGTGTACATGCCGCCCATCGATGTGCCGATGATGAGGTCGGGACGCTCCTCCGCCGCTTTGGCGCGCAGCAGCTCCATGGCCTCGGCAGGATGGAGCGGTAGGTCGAACGCCACCACCGTGGCCTCGGGAAACGTTTCTTGGATGCGCTTCACCGTGCCCGAGGCAGCCGACGAGGCGAATCCGTGGTTGTACATAATCTTCTTGCCCCGCATCAGGTCGGGGAATTGTTTGATGTATGGATTTTCCATTTTGGGCTTGTATTTGTTGTGGTGCAAAGTTAATGTTTTTTGTCAGAAAACCATCAATCATCGGGGTGAATAAATTGTAGGAATGTGCCCGATGGTTTTTGCCTCAACCCCAATCGGTCATGAATGATAGAAAGAATGGCTACCCATTCGGCCGATAAGGCTCAGATGACCCTTGTGGCTAATAGGAAATCATTCGTGTTCAAACAAGAGAAAATGGGGTGGGGGAAGTAGGTTAAGAGGTTGGGTTGACGACCGATGCTCAATGGAGGGCGCCTCTGAATTATGCCAACAATCTATAGCCGAATCTACACATTTCTTTTCCACGACGGATATATTTGGCCGAAATACGCCATTCTCGGCGCGTTTTCGTAACAGCCTAACACTCAAACGCTTATGCTCGTTACGCATCGCTCAACATTCCGTATTTAACCGTCCACACTATAAAACATGCCTTTTCGCAATGCGAAACATGCCCATCGGCAATGCGGAAGACGCCAAACGGTGGTGCGGGTAGGCATCTTTCGCAACTCGAAAGATGCCTACCCGCAAGCGGAAGTCACGTTTTTGTCGCCTCCATTCCGCAAAAACGCCCATTTCGTTCGCTGGTTCACGCAAAAATCCGACACAACTTTCTAACCAAAAACCCTGACAGGTTTATCCATTGTTCGCTTTCAACCCAAAGCCCATGCCTTTGTCCGGGGCGCAGAAGCTCGCAAGTAGGGAAACATGGGACCGACCCCATGTTGCGCCCACCTACGCAGCCTCGGAATGGGCAAATGGTTGCCGAAATCCCTCAAATTCAACCCCAAATCCCTATAATTCGCCCTATGGGCAGGGGCTATTCTCGTTTCTTTGTTGTATCTTTGCAAAGTAATCGTGTAGTGGGCCGGTGACCTTTTACACTTTGGTGGGGCCAACAGGCCAACACCACGCTCCACGTTGGGCGCACGGCACGATAAGCCATTGAAGAGCAAAAACAACATACTGAAAACCCGCAAAAATATGAGAAAAATCATTCTGACGGCCTTTGTGGCCCTCGCAGCCCTCGGTGCGCAGGCCAAGGGTTGGACGCAAGAGCAAGTAGACGCGACCATTGTTAAGGTCAACAACTACTGGCAGCAGCACAACAAGGCCGAGGTGAGGTCCTTCTGGGACAACGCCGCCTACCACACAGGTAACATGGAGGCTTACAAGCTCCTGGGAAAGACCGAGTGGATCGACTACAGCACACGCTGGGCCGAGCACAACAAATGGATGGGAGCCACCGAGACCGATCCCGCCAAGTGGAAGTATCGCCACTATGGTGAGGGCCACCAGTTTGTGCTCTTCGGCGACTGGCAGATTTGTTTCCAAACCTACATCGACCTCTACTGGATAGCCAACGCCAAGGGGGCGTCGGCACGCAACGAGCGAATGGTGCAGCGCGCCAAGGAGGTGATGGGCTATGAGGCCTACTCCAAGCAGAACGACTACTGGTGGTGGGCCGACGCCCTCTACATGGTGATGCCCGTCATGACGAAGATGTACAAGCTCACCGGCGACCGCCAGTATCTCGACAAACTCTACGAGAACCTGCTCTACGCCGACAGCATCATGCTCGACGAGGAGACCGGCCTCTATTTCCGCGACGGCAAATACATCTATCCCAAGCACAAGACAGCCTCGGGCAAGAAGGATTTCTGGGCCCGTGGAGACGGATGGGTGCTGGCCGGACTGGCCAAGGTGTTGCAGGACATGCCCGCCGACTATGCCCATCGCGACTTCTTCGTGAAGAAATACCAGCGTCTGGCAACTGGTGTGCAGAAATTGCAGCAGAAGCAAGGCTACTGGACACGCTCCATGATGGACCCCACCTTCGCACCCGGTCCTGAGACCAGCGGCACCGCATTCTTCACCTATGGATTCCTCTGGGGCGTGAACAACGGACTGCTCGACGCCAAGCAGTATCGCAAAACCATCGACCGCGCATGGAAATACCTAACCGAAACGGCATTGCAGCCCGACGGAAAGGTGGGCTACGTGCAGCCCATCGGCGAGAAAGCCATTCCTGGACAGGTGGTCGACAAGAACTCGCAGGCCAATTTTGGCGTGGGCGCATTCCTGCTCGCTGCCTGCGAATACCATCGCTATTTAGACAAACAGAAATAACTTAAAACCATCGACTAATGAGAAAAGCATTAATCATCACCGCTATGGCTGCCATGGCACTCAGTGTGAGTGCAGCCAAGGTCAAGGTGAAGAAGGTCGCAGAGCCTGTGGAGCAGATGCCCACATGGACCGAATGGCACGACCTCCAGGTCAATGAGGTGAACCGTTATGGTCTCCGCACCAACTTCTTCGCCTATGAGAATGAACAAGCCGCACTCGCCGGAAACATGGAAAAGTCGGCCAACTATCTCTCGCTGGAGGGTACATGGAAATTCAAATGGGTGGCCGACGCCGACCAGCGCCCCACCGATTTCTATAAGGCCGACTACGACGACTCGGCTTGGAAGACCATGCAGGTGCCCGGCATCTGGGAGCTCAACGGCTACGGCGACCCCGAATATGTGAACGTGGGCTTCGGATGGAGATACATGTTCAATGGGGATGACTACTTCAAGGGTTTCAAGAAGGAGTATAAGGTAACCAACGACAGCCTGCCTGTGCCTATCACCGACAACCACGTGGGCAGCTATCGCCGCGTCATCGAGCTTCCCGCCAACTGGGATGGAAAGCAGGTGGTGGCCCACTTCGGTTCGGTTACATCCAACATCTACCTCTTCGTCAACGGGCATTATGCCGGTTACGCCGAGGACGGCAAGGTGGCTGCCGAGTTCGACATCACCAAGTTTGTGAAGCCCGGAAAGAACCTCATCGCCTTCCAGACCTTCCGTTGGTGCGACGGTTCGTGGGATGAGGACCAGGATTTCTGGCGCCTCTCGGGTGTGGCACGCAACTGCTACCTCTTCGCCAAGAACCCCGCCGTGCAGGTGAGCAACATCAAGATCACCCCCGATCTGCTCAACGACTACCAGGATGGTGAGCTCCTCATCAACGTGAACGTGAAGGGCAACCCTCTTATCGACTTCCAGCTCATCAACGCCAACAACCAGGTGGTGGGCAAGTCGTCGGGCAGCTTCCACAGCATGCTTACCGGTTCGGCACGCTTCACCGTGCGCAACGTGAAGAAATGGACCGCCGAGACACCTTATTTATATACGTTGCTCACCATCGTCAAGGACCGCAAGGGCAACGTGGTGGAGGTAATCCCGCAGAAGGTGGGCTTCCGCAAGATTGAGATCAAGAACAGTCAGTTGCTCGTCAACGGTCAGCCCGTGCTCATCAAGGGCGCCGACCGTCATGAGATGGATCCCGATGGCGGCTACGTCGTTACACGCGAGCGCATGATTCAGGACATCAAGATCATGAAGCGCCTGAACATCAACGCCGTCAGAACCTGCCACTATCCCGACGATCCCGTGTGGTACGACCTCTGCGACGAGTATGGCCTTTACATCACGGCTGAGGCCAACCAGGAGAGCCACGGCTTCCAGTATGGTCAAAACTCGCCCGTCGTTACGAAGCTCTTTGCCAAGCAGATCATGGAGCGCAACCAGCACAACGTGGAGACCTACTACAACCATCCGTCGGTGATTGTGTGGAGCTTGGGTAACGAGACCGACAACAGCCAGAACTTCGTGGACGCGTACAACTGGATCAAGGGTCAGGACAAGAGCCGCCCCGTGCAGTATGAGCGTGGACTCTGGGGCCATGGCGACGACTCGGACATCTATTGCCCGATGTATATGTCGCACGATGGATGTGAGAAGTATGCGAAGAACGACGCCAACAAGCGCCCGCTCATCCAGTGTGAGTATAACCACACCATGGGTAACTCGAGCGGTGGATTCCTCGAGTATTGGGATCTCATCCGCAAGTATCCGAAGTACCAGGGTGGATACATCTGGGATTTCGTAGACCAGGCACTCCATCGCACACCCAACTTCAAGGCTTCGCGCACATTGGCCGACTATGAGGCCATCTCGGCCAAGTATGAGGCTGGATCGGGCAACATGTCGCCCATCTACACCTACGGTGGCGATTACAACAAGAAAGACGCTTCCGACAACAACTTCAACTGCAATGGCGTCATTGGTCCCGACCGCCAGCTCAACCCCCATGCCTACGAGATTGCTTACGTTCACCAGAACATCTGGGCCGAGGCAGTGGACCTTGCCAAGGGACAGGTGTCGGTCTACAACGAGTATTTCTTCCGCGACCTGAGCAATTACGAGCTCGTTTGGACGCTCATGAAGGACGGAAAGGCCATCGAGAACGGCAAGGTGGCACAGCTCAACGTCAAGCCACAGCAGAAGGTTACGCTCACATTGCCTTACAATGTGCCCGCCGAGGGCGAGGTGATGCTCAACATCGAGTTCCGCTTGAAGACCGCCGAGCCTCTCATGGACAAGGGACAGGTGGTGGCTTACCGCCAGTTCGCCGTGCGCGAGGCTAAGCCCGCAACCATACAGCAGCCCACACAGCAGGCTAAGCTGAAGGTGAAGGACGACAAGAAGGGTGGCGTCATCAGCGTAGAGGTGAAGGATCAGATGAGCGTTGTGTTCGACAAGACCACTGGCTTGCTGAAGACTTACAACGTGGCTGGCAAGGACCTGCTGCCCCAGGGTGGCACGCTTCGCCCCAACTTCTGGCGCGCCGTGACCGACAACGATATGGGTGCCGGCCTGCAAAGCCGCTTCAAGGCTTGGCGCTACCCCATCATGAACCTCACCGCCATCTCGGCTGCGAAGGTGGGTAAGGTGGGCGCTCGCGTGGTGGCCGTGTACGACATGCCCGACGTGAAGGCTACGCTCACCATCACCTACGACATTGATGGCGAGGGCGCCATGACCGTTCAGCAGCAGATGAAGACCACTCCCGACGCCAAGGTGAGCAACCTGCTGCGTTTCGGAATGGTGATGGATCTCGACTATAACATGGATAAGAGCGAGTTCTACGGCCGTGGCCCCATCGAGAACTACATCGACCGCAAGGCCAGCCAGAACATTGGCATCTATAAGCAGACCGCCGACCAGCAGTTCTACCCCTTCATCCGTCCGCAGGAAACAGGCACCAAGAGCGACATCCGCTGGTGGAAGCAGACCACGGCCGAGGGCTTGGGCTTCTGCATTACGGCCGTTAACAATTACTTCGACGCTTGCGCTCTCCACTATAACATTAGCGATCTCGACGAGGGCGACCAGAAGGCCCAGCGCCATTCACCCGAGGTGCCCAAGAGCAAGTACACCGAGCTCAGCATCAACCTGGCACACTTTGGCTTGGGTGGCGAAAACAGTTGGGGCTCATGGCCGTTGCAGCAGCATCGCCTGTCTTATCAGGACATGACCTTCACCTTCCATCTCACACCGCTGGGCGTGAAGTAAGACGAACCCTCGCATGAGCTGAGGCAAGTCGATTGCTATCGCGCGACGCGCTAAGTTCATACGGAATCATATCTCAATCCTTGTGGATAGATGGCCTACGGGCTATCCCATCCGCAAGGATTTTTGTTTTGTCGGCTTATGAGAGTGGAAATGGTAAACCCAAATCGGCATTAGATTTTAATTCTTGTTAGCGTTTGTTTCGAGCAGGTTGCGACAGGCGCGGTGAAGCCATAGCGGGCTATGGCGAAACGCGACTGGAAGCAAGATGCCGAAAGAAACGCTGACAAGAGTTGAAAAGAAGCTATAAGATCCTAACCATTCACCTGTTTCGGTCTAATGACCGATTTGGGGTAAAACACACCAAGCGCCCTGCAAAGGCAAAAGTATCTAATGGGTTATGTTCCAATACTTTTGCTCTTGCAGGGCGCTTGCTTATTGATCGCTATACGCCGCAGGGCGTTCCTTTGCCTCCAGGGGGAGGGAAGGTAATGGTTAGACGAAGTCCTCGCCCTTTTTCATCTGTGTCTCGTTCACGTATTTGCGGACGAGGTCGGATGAGTCTTCTTTCTTGCAGATGAGCAGCACGTTGTCTTTCTCGGCCACGATGAAGTCCTCAAGGCCGTAGATGACACCCAGTCGGCCCTTGGGCAACTTGATGATGTTGCCGTGGCAGTTGTCGAGAATCACGTCGGAGTCGATCACTACGTTGTTCTCGTTGTTCTTCGGCAAGGCCTCGTAGATGCCGTGCCATGTGCCGACGTCGGCCCATCCAAACTCGCATTTCATCACACTCACATGGTCTGACTTTTCCAGGATTCCCATGTCGACCGACAGGTTGGGATAGGCCGTGAAGTGTTCCTGCATGTAATTTTCCTCTTCCTGAACGCTGGCGTGGACGTTTATCTCGTCGAGGCTGCGCAGAACGGGCGGCAGGAAGCGGGAGAACTCTTCGCGAAGGTGGTTGACGTTGGAGAGGAACAGCCCCGTGTTCCAATAGAATTCGCCACTGTCCATAAACATCTTGGCAAACTCCCGGTCGGGCTTCTCGGTGAACGACTTCACCTTATACACATATTTCTCCTGCGGGTCGCCCATCTGGATGTATCCGTATCCAGGCTCGGGGCGCGTGGGTTTCACACCCATCGTGAGGAAACTGTTGTTGGCTGCCACGAAGGCCAGGCCCTCGAGCACGTTCTTTTTGAACGCCTCCTCGTTGAAGATGATCTGGTCGGAGGGGACGGCAATCATGCAGGCGTCGGAGTCGATGTGCGAGATGCGGTGGTTGGCCCAGGCTATGCTGGGCGCGGTGTTGCGGTGAATGGGCTCGGCCATGATACGCTCGCGCGACACATCAGGCAGTTGCTGCGTAACAAGGTCGAGGTATTCGACATTCGTGTTCACAAATATGTGGCTGGGATCAACAATCTTAGCCATCCTGTCGTAGGTCTGCTGCAACTGCGTGCGGCCCGTGCCGAAAAAGTCGATGAACTGCTTAGGGAACATCTCGCGGCTCCAGGGCCATAGGCGGCGTCCCTTGCCGCCAGCAAGGATGAGACAATAGTTATGATCAACAGGTGTCATGGGCAATGTATAGATTAAGTATTCTACAATGCGAAGTTACAATAATTAAACGACAAGACCATCGCCTTTAGTATTTATTTAGACCACTTTTTAATATTTTTACCAATCCATTCTTGTCACCCGTTTCTTTTTGCTAACTTTGCACTCGTAATTAATCAACCATGACAAAGAAGCAAATACTCCTAATAAACGACATTTGCGGATATGGCAAGGTGGCCACGGCGGCCATGTTACCCATCCTTTCTTATTTAGGACATTCCACCTACAACTTGCCGACCGCTATTGTGTCGAACACGCTCGACTATGGCAAGTTTAATATTCTCGACACCACCGACTATATCCAAGGTGTCTTTCCGGTGTGGAAGGAGCTTGGCTTCCATTACGACGCCATCGCCACAGGCTTCATCGCCTCTGAGCGCCAGGCGCGCATTGTGTCGCAATACTGCCGTGAGCAGGCCGCCTCTGGCACCACCATCTATGTGGACCCCATCATGGGCGACGAGGGAAAGCTCTACAATGGCGTGACACCCGCCGCCATCCAGAGCATGCGCGAGATGATTGCCGTGGCCGACCTCATCTACCCCAATCACACCGAGGCTTGCTACCTCACCGACCATGAGTATCACGCTGAGGGCGTGACGCAGGCCGAGGCCGACGCTTTGGTGGACGGATTGCGCGCCATCGGAACCCGCTCGGTGCTCATCACCTCGATTGTGGTCGACGGACAGCCAAGCGTGGTGGGCTACAACCACCTGACCAACGAGCGCTTTGCGCTGCCCTATACCGAGATACCCGTACATTTCCCCGGCACGGGCGATATCTTCTCGGCCGTGCTCATCGGCCATCTGCTCGATGGCGACGAGATCCAAAAGGCCACGCGTCAGGCCATGGACGCTGTGTACAAACTGATTGACCTCAACAAAACCAACGAAGATAAGAACCGCGGCATTCCGCTTGAAAAATACTTAAGCATTCTCTAATGAACTGGTTACAATCGCTTTTCTCTACCCACTCGGCTACCGGGTCGGTCATTATCATCTCTCTGATCATTGCCGTTGGCATGGGCTTAGGCAAGATGAAGGTGAGAGGAGTATCGCTGGGCGTGGCTTTTGTGTTCTTCATTGGCATCTTGGCGGGCCACATCGGCCTGTCGGTCGACCCTACCGTGCTCGACTATGCCGAGACCTTTGGCCTCTCCATGTTTGTTTATTGCTTGGGCCTACACGTAGGTCCCAACATCTTTGGCTCGTTGCGCCACGAGGGCATGGCTCTCAACTTGTGGAGCCTCTGCATCGTGGTCGTGGGCACGGTGTTCGCCCTGGCCTTGGTGCCCTTTACCGGCATCAGCCTTCCCGACATGGTGGGCTTGCTCTGTGGAGCCACCACCAACACGCCGGCGCTGGGTGCGGCCACGCAGGCCTTGGACATCCTTGGCAAGCCTTCCGATAGCGTGGCGCTGGCCACGGCTGTCACTTACCCGCTCGGTGTGGTGGGTGTCATACTTGCCATGATGTTCATCCGCAAGTGCTTTGTGAAGCCCTGCGACTTGGAGTCGAAGCCTCTTACCGACGACGACCACACCTACATCGCGCAGTTTATCGCCATGAACCCGGCCATTGCCGACAAGTCGATCGTGCAAATCGCGGAGATGACCCACCTCAAGTTCATCATCTCGCGCATCTGGCGCAATGGGCAGGTCATCGTGCCTGTGGCCAACACGGTCATCAAGATGGGCGACTCGTTGCTCGTGGTGACCTCCAAGGAGGACGAGGACACCATGGTGGTGCTTTTCGGTAAGCAGGTGGAGAAAGACTGGAACGGCGAGCAGATCGATTGGAACGCCATCGACTCGAACGTGGAGAGTCGCGTTTGTGTGGTGACCCGCCGCGCGCTCAATGGCCGCCACTTAGGGCAGCTCCAGTTGCGCCACACCTATGGCGTCAACGTGAGCCGTGTGCTGCGTGGCGACATCAAGCTTCTGGCCAGCGACGACCTGCGCTTGCAGTATGGCGATCGTGTCACGGTGGTGGGACGCCACGATGCGGTCGACAACGCGGAGCACTTCTTCGGCAACTCGGTGAAGACGTTGGAGAAACCCAATATCGGAAGCATCTTCTTAGGTATCGTGCTGGGCTTGTTGCTCGGAGCCATCCCCGTGAACCTTCCAGGCATGGAGTCGCCCATCCGATTGGGCATCGCCGGTGGTCCCATCATCATGGGCATCATCGTCGGAGCGTTAGGGCCGCGCATGCATTTCATCTCCTATACCACCCGGTCGGCCTCGCTCATGCTCCGCAGCTTGGGTCTGGCCCTCTATTTGGCCTGCCTCGGCTTGGTGGCCGGTAAGGACTTCTTCGCCACCGTGGTGCGCCCCGAGGGCTTGCTTTGGGTGGGTATCGGCTTGCTCATCACGGTCGTCCCCACCATCGTGGTGGGCGTCATCGCGTTGCATAAGCACAAGTATGATTTCGGCACGGTGTGTGGCATCATGTGCGGCAGCATGGCCAACCCGATGGCCTTGGGCTACGCCAACGACACGCTGAAGGGCGACACGGCCAGCATCAGCTATGCGTCGGTTTATCCCATGGGCATGTTTGTCAGGGTGGTGATCGCCCAGTTGCTCATCATGTTCTTGGCCAATTAGCCTACCTTTGCGGCCTAAGCTAAAATGGAGCCTTGGCCGTAAAGGTAACCATCTTGCCCGTCGAGGGATGGCGAAAACTGATCTGCTCGGCGTGGAGATATAGTCGGTCGGCCTTCATGCCATAGAGCTCATCGCCCAAGATGGGGTTGCCGAGGCCCGATGGGTGGGCGCAATGAAGGCGCAACTGGTGGGTTCGACCCGTGAGTGGGTAGAGGTGCACGCGCCTGTGGCCCACTTGCTCATAATCCGACACCGCCTCTCGTCCGTACACCTCGTCGACCACCTGTCGCGGACGGTCGTCGAGGTCGGGGCGCAAGGGCAACGCCACCCGTCCCGAGGGTGTGTCGAGGTCGCGGCTAAGCACCGCCACGTAGCGCTTGCGCACTTCGTGGCGTGCAAACTGCGCTTGCAGGTCGAGGTAAGCCTCCATGGTTTTCGTGATGATTAGGAGGCCGCTCGTGGCCATGTCGAGCCGATGCACGATGAGCGGACAGGCCGCTTGCGGATAACGTTGGCGCATGATTTGTTCCACGCTCTCGCGCCCACTCTTGCCTGGCACGCTGAGCATGCCGGCCGGCTTCATCACCACGCACAACGCCTCGTCCTCGTAAATGATCTCCAATTGATGGTTTGTGGGCTGCTCCAAGGGGTTAGGCTCTACGTCGAGCCCCTGCATCATCCATCGCAGGATAGGCTTGCACCGTTTGTTGCAAGCCGGGTAGTATTGTCCCTCGTGGCGCACCTCCTGCCTCGGGCTCTCGCCCCACCACATCATGGCCATGCTGATAGGTCGCAGGCCGTGGTCGTAGGCGTATTGCAAGAGCTTGGGTTCGCAACACTCGCCGCTTCCGCTGGGCGGCACCGATCCGAATATTTGCAGCAAGTCGCGCCGCTCTCCGCGTGCGTTCGCCATCACGAAATGTGAGAAGAGCCAATGCTGTAGGTTGTCGCTTTTTTGTCGCCGCAACCGCTTGAGCCTCAAAACACGGTTCTCCTCCTCTTGCCTTTGTTGTTGCCATTGGGCCGTCCTCGCCTTGTGGCGCACCTTCCATCGGTGCAGCTCGGCGTTCTCAAACTGTCGCCTCCTGATGTATTCCTCATCCGTCTCGCCCTCCTTCTTCCCCTTGGGAAAGGTGGGTCGCGGGTCGCCCTCATCGGTGTTGGTCTCCTCGTGGCAGACGTGCCTCAGTTCGTCCTCCCTGCACTCAATCTCGTGGTTGAGCTCCACAATCTCCGCCTCGTGGCGCTTGAAATGGCCGTCGGGCTGCAGATAGTCGAACACGGCCGGCACAAACAGGGGCCAATCGCTCCGCCCACACACCTGTCCGCTGTAGCCGGCGAGGTAGCCCACGGCGCCGTCGGCCTTGCGCTCCACCACCAACACGCCAAACATCTTGCCCCTTGCGGCCTCCTCACGGAAGGGCGCCGTGGCGGGAGTGGGTGCGAACCGCTGGTCGGCGCCTTGCAGCCACGCCACCAGTTGGCCCATCGCCTCGCGGCAAAGGGGATGGGGCTCATAGTAGAAAGGATTGTTGAATTGTTGGGGCAACGCGCCCCACGCTTGTAGGTGATGGAACAAAGAGTGTGTCATACGATAGGAGAGGGCGACGTTACCATTCGTCGCCCTCCATGAAATGGTTGCTAATACTTGAAAGAACTGCCGCCCAGGAACTCGCGCAAGAGGCTGGTGGGCGGTATGTCGCGGTTGGGAATGGGGCGGAGATATTTCAGAAACTTACGCAATCGGTAAGCCTCCGAATACTCCTCGCAGTTCTCCGGCACCTGCTCGAGCAAGGGCTCCGCCTGCTGCTTGATCACGGCCAACTCGAAGAGCATGGCCGAGTTGAACACCGCGTCGGCGTTCTCCTGATAGGGGAAGATCCATTTGTTCTCGCCCGCCCTCACCGACGGCCATCGGTGTATGGAGTCTTGCGCGTTGACGCCCCGGTACTTGTAGTCGCGTATGATGCGTCGCAACAGTCGGTTGTCGGTCGTGGGGATGTAGTTGTGGTCGTCGAGGAGAATCGTGGTCAGGGCCGACACATACACGCGGAACTTCTGCCCCTCGGGTATCTGCTCCGTCAGCACGGGGTTCAGGGCGTGTATGCCCTCCACCACCAGTACGTTGTCGTCGGCCATCTTCAGCTTCTTGCCGCTTTTCTCGCTGGTTCCCGTTTGGAAGTTATACTTGGGCAGCTCCACCTCCTCGCCTCGGAAGAGGGCGTTAAACTGGTCGTTGATGAGTTTCAGGTTGAGCGCATACACACTCTCGTAGTCATACTCCCCATTCTCGTCCTTGGGCGTGAGGTGTCGGTCCACAAAGTAGTCGTCGAGCGAAATCTGCAACGGTTTAATGCCGTTGGCGAGCAACTGTATCGACAGCCGCTTGCACGTGGTGGTCTTTCCCGACGACGACGGCCCGGCGAGCAATATGAGCTTCACGCCCTTCCGGTTGGCAATCTCGTCGGCGATGCGCGCAATCTTCTTCTCCTGCAGGGCCTCCGACACGTTGATGAGCTCTGTGGCTTTCCCCTCGCTCACCATCTCGTTGAAGTCGCCAATGGTGCGAACGCCCATGATGTCCTGCCAGCGGTGGTGCTCCTTGAATATCTCGAACATCTTGTCCTGGTGCGTCATCTCGGGCAGCACGCCCGGGTTTTTCAGGTCGGGAATGCGCAGCAGCAGTCCGTCGAAATATTTTTCCAACCCGAAGAGGTAGAGCTTCGACGTGTTGGTGAGCAGCGAGCCGTAGTAGTAGTCCACATAATCGTCGATCTGGTAATAGAGAGTGTAGAGCGCCCCCGACGACCTGAGCAACTTGGCCTTGGCGCAATCGCCCTTGTCCTCAAACATCTTCACGGCCTCGTCGGTGGGCACCTCAAAGCGCCTCACGGGCATCTTGGCGTCGATGATCTCCTGCATGCGTTTCCTGATGCGCTCCGTGTCCTCGAGGCTCACGGCGCGCCCTATGTACAGGTCCACGTAGTAGCCATTGCTCACAGGAATGTCGATGACCACGCGGCTGCCCGGATAGAGGTCGTGCACGGCCTTCGAAAGCACGAAGAAGAGGGTGCGCGTGTAGCACCTCGACCCCGATCCGCTGGTCATGTCGAGAAACTCCACATCCTTGTTGTGGTAGAGGCGGAAATTCATGCCCTCCACCTTATTGTTAACCTTCGCGGCGATGGGGCCGTAGGGCATTTCTAAATTTAATTCGCTAAAAACATCAGAAAGTGTGCTTCCGATGGCTACCTTTTTAGTTTTTTTATTATTTTTGCAACGGATTTGAATTACTTGTTTCATCTTGATGACATTTTAAGTGACCGTGTGTTGCTTGTGAAATCGGTTGTAAATGTAGTCATTTTCCCCTTAATCCCCAAGATATCGCGCAACAAATTATGTGAAAATATGTGGATTCTACTATTAAAAATCGTTGGAGCCTTGGCCCTTCTTATCTATGGTATGAAGGTAATGAGCGAGGCTCTGCAGAAGTTGGCAGGACCCCAGCTTCGCCATGTGCTTAGTGCCATGACCACCAACCGCGTATCGGGAGTGCTCACGGGTATGTTTACAACCGTCGCCGTACAGTCGTCGACCGCCACCACCGTGATGACCGTCTCGTTCGTCAACGCCGGATTGCTCACCCTTGTCCAAGCCATCTCGGTCATCATGGGCGCCAACATCGGCACCACGCTGACGGCCTGGATCATGTCGGCCGGCTTCTCGTTTAAGATAAGCAATTTCGTGTGGCCCGTGTTCCTCATCGGATTGCTGCTTATCTATTCTAAGAAACGCCGTTACATAGGCGATTTTCTCTTTGGTATATCCTTTATGTTCTTGGCCCTGACCACCCTCGGCGAGTCGCAGGTGCCACCCGAGGAGATGGGCGCCCTGCAGGCCTTCTTCGCCAGCTTCGACCCCAATAGCTTCGCCACCATCCTGTTGTTCCTGTTCTTTGGCACCATCCTGACGTGCATCTTGCAGAGTTCTGCGGCGCTCATGGCCATCACCATGATGCTCTGCACGCAGGCCAACCTGCCCATTTACCTCGGCATCGCGCTGGTTATGGGCGAGAACATCGGCACCACGCTCACGGCCAACCTCGTGGCGCTCACGGCCAACACCGAGGCGCGCCGCGCCGCCTTCGGCCACCTGTTCTTCAATGTGGTGGGCGTCATCTGGGTGCTCGCAGTGTTCCGCCACTTCGTCAACATGGCGTGCGGACTCGTGGGCTTCGACCCCACCAACCCCGCGCTCACGCATACCCCCACACAGCTCACCTTTTCGTTGGCTGCCTTCCACACCTGTTTCAACATCTGCAACACCGTCCTGCTCCTGCCCTTCGTGAAGCAAGTGGCACGCGTGTGCTGCTGGGTATGGAAACCCAAGCCCAACAAGGACGAGGACGATTTCCGTCTGCGTTTCATCTCTTCGGGTATCATGAAGACGCCCGAGCTCTCTGTGCTTGAGGCGCAGAAGGAGATCCAGAGCTTCGCCGAGCGCATCCACCGCATGTTTGGCATGGTGCGCGAACTGCTGGGTGAGAAGGACGACGACAAGTTTGTGAAGCTCTACACGCGCATCGAGAAGTATGAGGGCATCTCCGACAATATGGAGGTGGAGATCGCCAAGTATCTCGACAACGTATCGAACGCCCACCTCTCCGACGAGACGAAGGAGAAGGTGCGCGCCATGCTCCGCGAGATCTCCGAGATCGAGAGCATTGGCGACAGCAACTACAATCTCGCACGCACCATCAGCCGGTTGAAGAACAGCAAGGAGGGATTCTCCGAGACGCAGTATGAGCACATCCACCAGATGTTCGAACTTACCGACGACGCCCTGTCGCAGATGTCGGTCATGCTCAAGGGCCACCGCGACGAGCTCGACGCCAACCGCTCTTTCAATGTGGAGAACGAGATCAACAACTACCGCAACCAGCTCCGCAACCAGAACATCGCCGACGTCAACGACCACCAATACTCCTATACCGTGGGCACCATGTATATGGATATCATCCAGGAGTGTGAGCGCCTGGGCGACTTCGTCGTCAACGTGGTCGAGGCGCGCATGGGTGTTCGCCAGAACCCCGCATAACCGCTCTCCACGAGTAGCGCGTGCCACCATCAGCCCCATCCCCCTAACGAAAGGTAGGAGGGGAAAAATTAAGTCAAGCGAAATGGGCTGGGAAAGCCCAACAATCTCCTTATCCCAGGGCAGACGCCCTGCGATGGATAACGATCAATAAGCAAGCGCCCTGCAAGGCGAAGTATTGAGCCATAGCTCGTTATGCTTTTGCCTTTGCAGGGCGCTTTGTGTGTGTTTGCCATCCGTCCATCCGTTCGTGGCGGGGCTTACGGCAGGGCTTTCAGGCGCATGAGCGCCTCGAGGTAGTTGGCCCAGTTCTATCAGGGCGTCGGCCACCACACACGCCGCGCCGCGCCACACCCTTTGCAGAAGGGATGTCAGGGTTGTTGTTGTTTTCATGCTGTGGGTTGGTTGTTTCTTGTTTCCGAATCTCTGGTCCTCATCCCCAGTCGGGAGCCATGAGCCATGCAGCCGCCCAGAAGGCTTGCCACAAGGCGAGGAGCTGCGCACGAAGCGCGCGTAGAACGAACGACCGTCGGAGGTTCGTCAACTATTTATAAATAGGTGAAGGGCAAACCTACGTCGCCCCGTTTCTATGATATACGCCGCGAAGACGCAAAACACTCAACGCATGCGGAATAAAAAACAATGGGGAGGAAAGAACGGGGAGGGGACGCAAGCGTTGCGTGAGGAAAAAGCGTAACAATCTATAGCAAGAACTACACATTTCTTTTCCACGACGGAAATATTTGGCTGAAATAAGCGATTCTCAGCGTATTTTTGCAATCTGTTGATATTAAGCGTGTTAGAAACGGAGCGTAGCTTTTGTTACTCCAAATTCCGCATTTTGCATTGCAAAACATGGCCTTTCGCATTGCGAAACATGGTCTTTCGCAGTGCAGAACATGCCAAACCGAGATGCGAAAGATGCCCATCCGCAACTCGATACATGCCCATTCGCAAGTGCTGCTCTTATTTTAGGGTGTTCGATTCCTTAAAAATGGCTTTGGGGTTCTCTGGAAGCCCCACAAAGTCTCATCATTTTTTTTCAGAACAATCCCTACACTTTTTTCACTAAGGTGTTGAAAGATTTGCTTCAATGGCAATTATTTCTTATTTTTGCACCCTAAAGAAGGGTTCTGTTATAAACGGAAGAATATGATAATGATGAGACGAATAGCCCGCAGCTTGTTGCGTCCGATCGTGGAGAACGGCGCATTTTTCTTTGCGATGTATGTTCTTGGCGTTCTTTGCGCCGTGCTTACGTTGCCCCATTGGCGTGGCGCCCACCTTTACGACCACTTGTTTTCCGAGCTTTTCCTCGATGTTTACGTAACCTGCGTGTTGCTCACGCTGCTCCCCCGCAAGGTGCGCCTGTGGGTCCGCCGCGCGCTCTACGTGGTGCTCTACGCCGTGGGCATGGTGGATGTGTATTGCTTTTGGAAGTTTGGCTCCACGCTGACCCCTACGATGCTTCTTCTTGTAGGCGAGACCGACGCCCGCGAGGCGAGCGAGTTTTTCCACGCCTACCTCACACCTGAGGTGTTCTTCTCGCCTGTGGGGTGGCTGCTGGTGCTGGCCGTGGCCCATGCCCTGTGGGCGGGCCGTTGGCGCATGTGGCGGCTGGCCAACCGCGCCAGCTTGGAGCGTTGGCGCGCCTGGGAGGCTCGTGAGCTGCGCACCCCCCGCATGGTGCGCGCGCAGGGCGTGTGCGCCGTGGTGGTGGCCCTGCTGTTAGGCGTGAGCGTGGCGCAGAGCTACCACAACAAGGTAGGCATGACCCAACTGATGACCGCCCATAGCGTGGGCGCCGTGGAGCACCTGCTGACCCAGAAAGATTGTGGCAACATGTATCTGCCCATCTATCGCCTCGTGTTCAGTTGGAACAGCAACCGCCTGGCCGACAAGCAGGTAACCCAATGCATAGAGGCCGCCAAGAGGGTGACGGTGGACAGCTGCTCGTTTCGCTCCCCCACGATTGTGCTCATCATTGGCGAGAGCTACGCCAAGCACCACTCGCAGCAGTATGGCTACGGCCTGAAGACCACGCCGCGCCAGGTGCGCCGCGAGGCGAGCGGACGGCTCACAAAGTTTAGCGACGTGGTGACCTGCTGGAACCTGACGAGCTTCGTGTTTAAGAACATCCTCTCGATGCATGTGGTGGGCGAGAAGGGCGAGTGGTGCGACTACCCCCTGTTTCCCGAGCTGTTCCGCAAGGCCGGCTACCGCGTGACGTTCCTCACCAACCAGTTTTTGCCCAAGGCGAAGGATGCCGTTTACGACTTCTCGGGCGGCTTCTTCCTCAACAACCCCACGCTCAGCGAGGCCCAGTTTAGCCTGCGCAACGACAAGACTCACCGCTTCGACGACGGGCTCATCGCCGACTACGACCGCTTGCTGGGTGACGGCAAGATCAAGCTCAAGGGCGACTCGGCCCACAACCTCATCATCTTCCACCTCATAGGCCAGCACGTGAACTACCGCACCCGCTGCCCCAACAACCGCCGCGTGTTTGGCCCCGAGGCCTACAAGGAGCGCCGCCCCGACCTCAACGACCGCCAGCGCCGCATCATGGCCGACTACGACAACGCCGTGATCTACAACGACTCGGTGGTGGACGCCATCGTGCGCAAGTTTGAGAACCAAGACGCCATCGTGATCTACATGCCCGACCACGGCGAGGAGTGCTACGAGCCCGGCCGCGGCTTCATCTGCCGCAACCACAGCGCCCGGGTCGACTGGCCGTTGGCCCACTACGAGTTTGAGATACCCTTCTGGATCTACTGCTCGCGCCGCTACGCCCGCCGCCACCCCGACGTGGTGCGCGCCGTGAAGGCCGCGAAAGACAAGCCCTTCATGACCGACGCCCTGCCCCACATGCTGGTGTGGCTGGCCGGCATCGGCTCGAAAGACTACCGCGACAGCTACAACCTGCTCTCGCCCGACTATGACGCGCGGCGCCCCAGGATATTAAAGAACAGCGCCGACTACGACGAGCTACGCCGCGGCGCGCAAACCCACAACACCCATGAATGAACCCTTGCTCACCCGTGCGGAGTGTGCCGCCCTTCGCGGCCTGGCCATCATCGGCATTTTCCTCCACAACTACTGCCATTGGCTCGGTCCGGTGGTGAAGGAGAACGAATACACGTTCTCGCAACACAACGTAGACTGGCTGACGGCCGTCATGGCGTCGCCCGACGGGCTGCTGCCCGCCCACCTCGTGTCGTTCTTCGGCCACTATGGCGTGCCCGTGTTTCTCTTCCTCAGCGCCTACGGCCTGGAGCTTAAGTATGGCCGCTCGCTGTATGCCCCCGCTTTCCGCTTTGTGGCGTACCATTGGAAGAAGTTGTTCAGCATGATGATCGTGGGCTTCGTGAGCTTCACCATCGTCGACGCCATGACCCCCGGCCGCTGGCACTACACCCTGACGCAGGTGGTGGCGCAGCTGGCCATGGTGAACAACCTGCTGCCCGACCCCGACCATAACATCTGGCCCGGGCCGTTCTGGTTCTTCGGCCTCATGCTGCAGCTCTACGTCGTGTACCGCCTGCTGCTCTACAAGCGCCACTGGGCGTGGACCGTGGGTGCCATGGTGGTGTGCCTGGGCGTGCAGCTGGCCTTCGCCCCCGAGAGCGAGGCGCTCAACTGGTACCGCTACAACTTCATGGGCGGTATGCTGCCCTTCGGCCTCGGACTGCTCTACGCCCGCTACGGCAACCGCATCATCCTGACGAACCTCAACACGCTGAGCCTGCTGGTGAGCGTGGTGTTCTGCGGGTTCATGGTGATGTGGATGAGCGCCAGCTACCTGCTGTGGTCGGTCGTGCCGCTGGTGGTGTGCATCCTCTGCGTGTATGTGGTGAAGCTCCTGTCGCAAGCCGCCCGTCGCCCCGTGGGCGCCTGGCTGATGGAGAGGCTGGTGTGGATGGGCGAGATCTCCGCTGCCCTCTTTGTGATACATCCCGTCCTGCGCAAGGTGTTCATACCCATTTCGCGTCACGGCGACATCTATACCGGACTGCTGCTCTACGCCATTGCCGCCATCGGCGCGGCCTGGCTCATACGCCTCGTGATGACGAAGATACCCAAGCCACAGATGTAACACCACGAAACATCAACCGACCATGAGAATACCCGACATCGAACTGCAAAACATCAGTCGTTACCGCGGCGAGCTGATGGGCGCCGCCATGCTCTTCATCATGCTCTTCCATGTGGAGCTGGCACGCTCCGACCTGTTCTTTGGCTTGCGCCGCATGGGTAACATCGGCGTGGATATGTTTCTCTTCCTCAGTGGCGTGGGACTGTGGTTCTCGTGGATGAAGAACCCCTCCTACAGGCATTTCTACACACGACGACTGGTGCGCATCTACCCCACGTGGCTCATCGTGGCGTGCCTCTACTACATACCCCGCCTGCCGGTGCACGACCTGCGGTCGGGCGTGAACCTGGTGATGGAGATAGCCATCAACTGGAACTTCTGGTTGCACGATGAGCTCAACTTCTGGTACATTCCAGCCATCATGGCCCTTTACCTCTTCGCCCCGCCCTACATGGCCCTCATCCGCAAGCATCCCGTGTACCGGTGGCTGCCGGTGGTGATGATCATGTGGTGCATCCTTGTGCAATGGGTGACCCCCATCCACCATGCCGTGGGCCACTTGGAGATCTTTTGGAGCCGCGTGCCCATCTTCTTCATTGGCGTGAACATGGGCGAGAGCGTGCGGCAGAAGCGCACCATCGACGGCCAAGGCATCTGGATGCTGTGGATCATGTTTGTGATGGCGCTGACCGCAAGCATCTTCCTTGAGCAGGAGCGGCACGGACGGTTCCCCCTGTTCATAGAGCGCATGCTCTACATACCGCTCACCGTGACCGCCATACTGCTGCTCAACCGCGTGTTCCGACGCCTGCCGCAATGGCTCAACCGCCAGGTTGCCCTCGTGGGCGCCCTAAGCCTGGAGTGTTACCTCATCCACATCCACTTCGTGCTCAACAAGTTGCCCCACGACTGGACCTACTGGCCGAAGTTCTTCGCCTGCCTGGCGATCACCCTTCCGCTGGCATGGGCCCTGAGCAAAGGCGTGGCATGGCTCACCCGTAGGCTGCTCGGCCGTTGGGCGTAGCCGCAAAAAGGCGACCGAAAACCCAGACAGAACAGATAAAAATTGCTATATTTGCACCCTCAATTTATCGTACCCCAACATGACTGAACCACATTTTCGCCCCATGACAAAAGTGGGAATGCTGAAATCGCTGATACGGCTGATACGCCCCTCCCAATGGATCAAGAACCTCTTTGTGTTCGCCCCCGTGCTGTTTGGAGGCGCCCTGCTCGACACACGGGCGCTGCTGGCAGGCTTGGTGGCCTTCCTCGCGTTTTGCTTCGCTGCATCGAGCATATATTGTTTCAACGACATTCATGACGTGGCCGACGACCGTCGCCACCCCGAGAAATGCCAGCGGCCCATAGCCAGCGGAGCCATCAGCGTGGCGCAAGCCTACGGCGTGATGGCTGTGATGATAGCGCTGGGCGTGGCCGTGACGTTCCTATTGCCCCTCATCGGGCCCATGGCACCCACCGACGGGTTGGCCATCGACATGCCCACCGTGCCCGAATGGGGCGGCGTGAGTGCCACACTCTTCGTGGTGGTGTTCTACTGGTTGCTCAACCTGGCCTATTGCGTGAAGCTCAAGCAATACGCCATCATCGACGTGTGCATCGTGGCCTTCGGCTTTGTGCTGCGCATGTTGGCGGGAGGCGGGGCGGCAGGCATCGAGCTCAGCCATTGGATCGTGCTCATGGCGTTCCTCATAACCCTCTTCATGGGATTTGCCAAGCGGCGCGACGATGTGCTGCAAATGGAGCAGACGGGCGAGGCGCCAAGGAAGAACACCGTGAGATACAACGCCACGTTCATGGACCAGGCACTCACCATCACCGCATCGGTGACGTTGGTGTGTTACATCATGTACACCGTCAGTCCGGAGGTGATGGATCGGTTCCAGACAAACAAGCTCTACCTCACAAGCATCTTCGTGCTCGTGGGACTGTTGAGATACATGCAGGTGGCCGTGGTCGACAAGCGGAGCGGCAACCCCACGAAGGTGGTGCTGCGCGACCGATTCATACAGTTGGATGTCGTGGCGTGGATCGTTACGTTCATCCTGATTATCTATGTGGGGTGAACCCAATGACCATAACCCTTGAACCCAACGCAAAGATGACCACACAGCCACACACACTATATGTGTTCGACTTCGACGGGACGCTCACCACGAGCGACACGCTCATCGAGTTTATCCGCTACGCCAACGGCACCTGGAGCCTCGTGGGAAGCCTATTCCTGATGTTGCCCAAGCTGCTGATGATGAAATTGCACCTGCGCGACAACGGCCTGACGAAGGAGGAACTCTTCGCACGCCACTTCAAGGGCATGACGATAGAGGCCTTCGACGAGGTGTGCCAACGGTTTGCTGCCCACCACCAAGCGTTGCTCCGACCCAAGGGAGTGGCCACCCTGAGGCGCGCCATGGAACAAGGCGCACGCGTGTTGGTGGTCAGCGCGAGTGTGGACAATTGGGTGGCGCCCTTCTTCCCAGGCGTCGACGTGCAGGGAACGCAGGTTGAGGTGACCGACGGGCGGCTGACCGGGCGCTTCCTGACACGCAACTGCTATGGGCAGGAGAAGGTGAACAGACTGAAACAGGCGGTTCCCGAACTGAAGAACAACCGCCAACAATATTATATAGTAGCCTTCGGCGATAGTCGGGGTGACAAAGAAATGTTAGAATTTGCTGATGAACGACATTACAAACCCTTCCGGAAATAAGCGCGAGCGTTGGGGAGAAATCCTGCGATTTGCCATAGTCGGCACAACGGCCGTGGCCATACAGTATGCGGTCTACTTGGTGATGATACACCTTGCCCACACAGGGGTGAACGTGGCCAACACCATGGCATACCTCGTTAGCTTCTTGTTCAATTTCGTTGCCTCCACACGTTACACGTTCAAGGTGAAGGCAACAGCGGGGCGTGGATTGGCTTTCGCCTTCTGCCACGTGGTAAACTACCTGTTGCAACTGCTCATGCTCAACCTGTTTGTGGAGTGGGGCGTGGGAAAAACGTGGGCGCCGCTGCCCATGTTCGCCGTCTGCGTGCCCGTCAACTTCCTCCTGGTGCGCTACTTCCTGAAGCAAGAGCGCTTGCAAAACCCATTCTACATCTTCCGCATCAAGCGTGAGGAGCGATGGGTGGCCATAGGGTCGCTCCTCTATGGCGTGCTGGCCAATATGCTGGTGATTTGCGCCTATTGGCTCGACCTCAGTCAGATCACCGACAACTACCGCAAGGTGGTGATACGCGTGTTCCACATATCGGGCTACGACCCCATCAGTTACCTGGTGCTCACCAACTGGAGCGCTGGCTACAACATCTACCGCCACCCGCTCTTGGCCTTCTTTATGTGGATTCCCTGCCAGATCAACCAAGGACTGATGGCCCTCACGGGTGTGAACTGCGACATGGCGGTGATGGCCGTCATCCTCACGTTCTGCTGCGTGTATAGCGCCGTGTTCCTCTTCCGTATCTTGCGAGAGATCATCGGATTGGCGCAAACCGACGCCACCCTGCTCACCGCTTTGCTTTTCTCCTTCGGCTATACGATGGTGGTGACGAGCGTCCCCGACCATTTCTGCCTGTCGATGTTCATGCTCATCCTCACGCTTTATGTGGCGGGAAAGAAGATGAACGCCAAACACATGTACACCAAATGGCAGACCGTGCTCTTCTTTATCATCACAGCAGGCATATCGCTCAACAATGGCATTAAGGTGTTCTTGGCCAACCTCTTCGTCAACGGCAAGAAGTTTTGGAAGCCCTCCAACCTCTTGCTGGCGGTCATCGTGCCGTCGGCTGTGATATGGATCGCGGCACGATGGGAGTGGAAAACGTTAGAGCGACCCAACTACATAGCGCGGCAAATGCAAAAGAAGGTCAAGGCCGAGCACGACAAGGAGAAAATCTACAAGGCCTTTTGCGACACCACGAAGCTAACCGACAGCACCCAGATTGCCAAGGCCGTGGACGGCATCATCAAGAAAAAGATACGTGCCAAGTATATCCGCGACCATAAGAAGGCGTGGAACCTCCATAAGGGAAAGCCCATCGACAAGTCGGAGTTTGGGTCGTGGACAGATATCTCGACGCCGCGCGACTCCTCGCTGGTGGAGAACATCTTCGGCGAACCCATACAGCTCCATCAGGATTATGTGCTGAAAGACGTGCTCGTCAACCGACCTGTCCTCGTGCAATACCGATGGGTTTGGAACTACGTGGTTGAGGGAGTGGTCGCCTTGTTGTTCCTGGTGGGAATATGGTGTGGAAGGAAGAGTCGCTACATGTGGCTCGTCATGTCGTTCTTCGGCTTCGACATGTTTATCCATTTCGTGCTGGGCTTCGGCCTCAATGAGGTCTACATCATGTCGCCCCATTGGCTGTTTGCCATCCCCATCGCCATGGCTTACCTGGCGCAACGTGTGGAAACGACGCGCCTGAGGGTGCCCTTGCGTGTGCTGACGCTCCTGCTCACCCTCTACCTCTTGGTGTGGAACGCCGTGCTCTACATAGACTACATGCTTTGATAGATAGCCAGTCGTAAGCCATGAAGGCAGGAACCATTGGGCTTAAAGGTAAAATTCTTTAGATTTGAAACCATAAATGGCAAGCCGTGAAGGCTGGAAGGGTTGGACAAGAAGCCGTAAATCGTTAGGCAGGAAAATGGAAAAGACCTGTCGGTTGTGGTCATATGGCCATATCCGACAGGTCTTTTCGTTGCGTCTTGCTTAATGCTTCGTTGCGTCTTGCTTAATGCTTCGTTGCGTC
>NZ_JAHKBE010000069.1 GCF_018789675.1 Hallella faecis | reverse complement strand
CCACCCCGCGAAAGCCAAACCCTCCCACCCCGCGAAAGCCATTTTCGGGCGCATATTTGCGCCCGTCAAGAACCCTCCAAGCGCCCGCCAAGCCCCGCACCCCCACAAAAAAAGCGCCTCCCGGCAAGCCTGTCATCCAGGCCTCCGTGAGGCGCTTTGTTATAGCTATGTAGAAGCCTTACTTGGCGTAGGCCACCGATCGTGTCTCTCGGATCACGGTGATCTTCACCTGTCCGGGGTAAGTCATCTCGTTCTGGATCTTCTCAGCGATCTCAGAGCTGAGCTTTGTGCTCTCGTCGTCGTTCATCTTATCGGCACCCACGATGACGCGCAGCTCGCGACCCGCCTGGATGGCGTAGGTCTTGGTAACGCCGGGGTAGCTCATGGCGATGGCCTCAAGGTCGTTGAGACGCTTGATGTAAGCCTCCACGATCTCGCGACGGGCACCGGGACGGGCACCAGAGATGGCGTCGCACACCTGCACGATAGGAGCCAGCAGGGTGGCCATCTCCACCTCGTCGTGGTGGGCGGCGATAGCGTTCACGATATCAGGTTTCTCCTTATATTTCTCAGCGATCTTAGCACCGAGCAGAGCGTGCGGCAGCTCACTCTCCTCATCGGGCACCTTACCGATATCGTGGAGCAGTCCGGCGCGCTTAGCCTTCTTCGGGTTCAGTCCGAGCTCGGCGGCCATCACAGAGCAGAGGTTAGCGGTCTCGCGGGCGTGCTGCAAGAGGTTCTGTCCGTAGGATGAGCGATACTTCATCTTTCCCACGATGCGGATGAGCTCAGGGTGCAGACCGTGGATGCCGAGGTCGATGGCGGTGCGCTTACCGGTCTCGATGATCTCGTTGTCGAGTTGCTTCTTCACCTTGGCCACCACCTCTTCGATGCGTGCGGGGTGGATGCGACCGTCGGCCACGAGCTGGTGGAGCGCCAGGCGGCACACCTCACGACGCACGGGGTCGAAGGCCGAGATGATAATCGACTCGGGCGTGTCGTCGACGACGATCTCGGTGCCTGTGGCGGCCTCGAGGGCGCGAATGTTACGACCCTCACGACCGATGATGCGGCCCTTCACCTCATCGTTGTCGATATGGAACACGCTGACGGAGTTTTCGATGGCGGTCTCCGTGGCCACGCGCTGGATGGTCTGTATGACGATCTTACGTGCCTGTTGGTTGGCGTCGAGCTTAGCCTGGTCCACAATCTCGTTGATGTAGCTTGCGGCGTCCATCTTTGCCTTGTCCTTCATGCTCTCCACGAGGCGGTTCTTAGCCTCCTCGGCCGAGAGGCCCGAGAGTTCCTCGAGCTTGGCGCGCTCCTGCTCCTGCATCTTCTCGAGGTCGGCCTGCTTCAGGGCGAGCAGTTTCTTCTCGTTCTCGATGCGCTGCTGCGCCTGGTCGTTCTCCTGCTTGCGGCGTCCGAGTTCCTCCTGGCGCTGGTTGAGCTGCAGCTCACGTTGCTTGAGCTTGTTCTCGCTCTGCTGGATCTTCTGGTTGCGCTGCTGCACCTCCTTCTCCAGCTCGCTTTTCTTGTTGAGGAACTTCTCCTTCACCTCGAGGAGTTTCTTCTCCTTAATAACATCGGCCTCCTTCTGGGCCTTCTCCATCATATCTCTGTATTTCCCGTCGAGGAGATGGCGAGAAACAAGATAACCCGCCACGACGATAACCAAAGCGACGATGGCGGTTACGATTATTGTTGTCATGAATTTATGGTTGTTAATTGATGTTTCATATTCTCACGTCATCGTTGGCGCGCTCATTTTTCCTTCAGCACGGCCTCGATCTCAGAAGTCAGCTTGGTGAGAATATCATCGTAGGGTTTGGTGTCATTGCGCTTGAGCTCTTTCTGCAGCCTCAAGCCAAGGTCGATCATGGCGAAATAGGTGATCTCCTTGTCGCCCTTCATGCCTTTGAAATTGGAAAAATAGGCATTGAGGAGCTCGTTGATGAGTTCCGCGTCCTTACGGTACAGCGGCTCCTCATCGCGCGGAACCCGCACCATGATATCGGTGTCATAGATATGCAACCGTATGTTGATTTTATTCTGATCTGCTTCTGCCATCACTACCTGTTACTGTTGTTCACTGAGCAGCGTGATACACTTGTCGACGTCTCGTATGAGCTTGTTCACCTTGCGCTTGGCGGTGTCGAGGTCGGTGTCGCTCACCTCGAGCATGCGAGCCGTCTTCAACGACTTGTAATCGTTCTGGAGTTGGCGCACCTCAGCCTGCAGGCGCCTGATCTCGGCGTCGCGCTCGTCGACCATGGCGTACAGTTCGCCGTTCTCCTTCACCACGTCGTGATACTGGAGAATCATCTGTCTGACGCGTGTGGCGAATGTATCTATGATCTTCTCGTTGGCATCCATTACGATACAATTTTCTGCAAAATTAAAACATTATCCTGAATAATCCAAATGTTTCACACGAATAAGATGCCGAAAATAATTGTTTTTCGGGTAGTTATTGAAGGAACGGCCCCCACAGAAGGCCCGCCCACCGCTTGCCACGGGAAGCGCCCTTCCTGTCCCAAGCGCGCCCAGCGCCCGCCTTCTCATCCAGCCCCGAACACGAGCGCCTGCATCCAACTTCCACACCTGCGAAAGCCATTTTCGGGCGCATATTTGCGCCCGTCTGCCTATCCAGCCACAGGAAACGCCCTTCCTGTCCCAAGCACCCCGAGCGCCCGCCTTCTCATCCAGCCCCGAACGCCCGAGCGTCTGCATCCAGCTTCGCCACCTGTGAAAGCCATTTTCGGGCGCATATTTGCGCCCGTCTCCAGTTTCAAGCCGCGCCTCCTATGAGTCGCCTCCAGCTCCAAGCCGCTTGCTTGTGCCAGCCAGCCTGGAGCGCCTGTGTCAGCCCTTAGATCAGCCGTCCCGAGAACATCACTTTCTTAATGTCCTCCTCATGGTCGAAGATGAAGCGTGCCACGATAGAGCTCAGGATGGCCGAGGTGGAGAGCTTCTCCGGTCCACAATACTTCATTCTGTCGAGCACGTTCTTCAGCGACTCGTCGATATAGATCGTGGCCAACTTGCCACCACCGTCCTTATACTGCTTCGCCATGTCGAGGAACAGATCCCATGAGTCGCGCGAGTCATCCTTCACGATGGTGTATTCCTTCATCGTGTTCTCCTTCGGGCGACGACCACGGGGAGCGCGCTCGGGCTGTGCGGGAGCGGCTTGCTGCACCTGTGCCTGCGGCGCCTGTTGTGTCGGCTGTGCGGGAGCGGCCTGTTGCGTCTGCGTCTGTGCCTGCGGAGCCTGCTGCACCGGCTGCTCTGCCGCCACCTCGTTGTTCTCGTTCTCGGATGTATATGAATTGTCGTCGTTCTCGTCGTTGAGCTTCGTCACGTCCACCTGAGCCTTCATGGCAGGCTCAGCCGTACCGTTCTGCAACGTGTGCACCAGTCCTTGGATGCCGCCTGGCAGCACGACGCGTGTCTTTTGTTTGTTTGCCATAAGTATGATAGTGAAATTTTTGTAAATATGATGATTATCTTTCCTTCCTTCTCCCGCCGTTACAGCGCCGGGGCAAGCCATGCCGCCTCACCACGATGGCGAGTCGTTGGTTACTCCTTCATGCGTCGAATCATGAAGTCGAAGGCGGGCTTCACCGCCTCACGCTGCGCCGCCGTGATCTCCACCGTGTTGATACGCTTCAGTGCGGCGCGTGCCGTGATGCGCGGCGTGACGGCGCCCAACTGCTTGAAGATAGCATCGGTCTGCTTCCACATGTCGAGTTCGTTCTTCGTACCGATACGCACGTCGATGCGGTTAGGCACAAAAAACAGTTTCGCCGTCATCTCCGGTGTGTGCTGTCGCAGTGCGTTGATCACCTGCACGAACGTACCCGTGGAGTCGAGCGTCTTCTCCTCGTACTCATACGGACACACGATGAAGTCGGCGTTGGTGAACATCGGCACCAGTCCGTCCTCCGACACGTTACCCGGCGAGTCGAACAGCACATAGCCCTCGGTGTTCGACGCCGAGTCCATCAACTGCTGCATGGTCTCTGGGTCCTGCACATCGAAGTCCTGCACCACGTAAGGCTCCTCTTGTCCTTCATAGAGCTCCATATCTTTTCGTCGCTGCATCTTAATGGTTTTCTGCAGGTCGGTATCGATCACACACACATCCTGTTTTTTCCAGGCCAGATAGTTAGCGAAGAGTATGCACAGCGTCGATTTTCCCACGCCACCCTTCTGATTGGCAAAAATAATCTTCCTATTCTTCATGATCCTCAATTGCTTATTATAATAAATCGGTGAAAGGAAAGGGGAACCGCAGAGCAATACCCCCTTGAGCCCTAACGAACCCTGCTGAGCCCCAAAGCCCCCAAAAAGAGCCATAAAGACCGCCGAGCCCCAAAGCTCCCTCCAAAAAGAGCTTTAACGAACCCCCAGAGCCGTAAAGACCCCCAGAGCCCTCTTGTTCTGCGAAAAGCATTTCTGGCGCATATTTGCGCCAGCCACCCGCCAGTTTGGCCAGCCACCCGCCAGTTACGCGAGCCTCGTGCCTTCCCGCCTCTTGCGCCCTTCCGAGCATTTTTGATGCGCCAGCGAGCCTCTTCTGCAGCCCTTCCGAGCGTCCTTTGCAAAAGCCCCTGTGGCGAGGCCGAAACAGCCTCTTTCCCGATTACCCTGCAAATATACACATTATTATTTATCTACGCAAACAAATCTTTATTTTTTAGCTTTTTAATTTATTCCTTTATTCATTCTTACATATCTTTATGCTTTTATTTTTCTATACTAATATTTCTTTGCATCCATATTCTTTTATTTTAATGTTTTTCGGTTTATTTATGCTTATGTTTCTTTATTTCTTTATTTGCATATTTGTTTATTTGTATATACTCATCGCCTTTTATTCTTTTATTTGTTTATATGTTTATTCATCGTATATAATTATTTATTTTCATAGGTCTTTATTTATTTATATATATGAAGGTTTTGAAGTGTTCAATATTTATTTATACATTAAAATACCAACAACCAAAATCGCGGCAACCAACAACCAATCTTCAAACCTTATAGAACCGTAACCGCATCTCATACACAAGAGAAGTCCACCACCTCATCGCGAGGCTAACCACATCCCGCGCGTCTCAAACTGCCAAACAGCAAGCCAAAACCCCAAAAACGCCCCAAAAAGCCATCATTTCCCCCGAAACAGCTCATACCAACCAACCATCAGGCATCCGAATACACAAAAAAACTTCATCTGGCATCCTAAAACGCCCTGACACACAAAAACTAACAACAACAAAAACATCTCATTACCCTCCATCATTATTTATTTATATATATGTTTGTTTAATTAAAGATATCGTAACAACCTAAATATTAATACATTATAGCTTCCATAATCTTCCCTCAAAAAATACCGGGCGCATATTTGCGTCCATTTCGTGGTTTCCAACCACACAAAACGTTTCTTCCGTTAAACGCGAGGATATGCGCACCCGAGGGGTCATAAGCTCATATTCCAGGGCATAGCCCAGGATGGCCTTTGGGTTTTACAAACGCCATAAAAGGACAAAAGCATTGAATAGAAAGCCGCTGCCCTTACAGAGTCTGTTGCCTATCGCTACGATCCTTTCAGCGCTTTCAGTCAACCCATATCTCATCTATGCATTTCCATATCTCATCTATGGAATTAACAGAAGAACCCCCCAAAAAAAAGAACTCAACAACCATTTATATATATAATAAAACAAAAACACATTTATTTATTTAACCGCATTTAGCGGGTCCAAATTCAAAATAACCGATTATCTAAACATAATTATTGATTTGTTTCTTTATATATTTATTTGCTTGGATAGGCATTTATCCATTCTTTTATTTATTTGTTTTGATAACATAATATTTGTTAATGTATTTATTCTGTTATTCTTATCTATATTTATTTGTTTATGCTTTTATTCTTGCACTTATTTCTTTATTTGTGTCTATATATGTTTATGCACAAGAAAGAAAATATAGCCATTATTTATTTCTTTATTTTGTTATTCATATATATAGTTCATTAAAAAGATAAAAGGATAAACAAACAAAAATACAAAGAAACATGCCAAACGGCGACAAAAACATGAAAAGAACTCCTCGCTTTACGATTTCCACGACGCTGAAATTGCAAACTTCAGACCCGCCCTTCATTGAGCAAGCAACCCTCTGAACCACATTTCTCTTACGCATCTCACATGAATCGCACCCAAAAACACAAGTGAAATGAACAAAACGTATCGTAAAACGTATCGCAAAACGATAGTACCTACGAAGATAAAAACACTCGATATTCGAAGTTCCACAAACGCATAAAGACACCAAGAGCCACACACAATGAACTGGAGAAAACATAGAAGCCCTCTTATAAAACCACATAATCTCATAAGAACGTTAGCAAAGAAATACCTAAGCAGCTTAACCACCCTACCCTAAACCATCGTTTTTCTATTCCTCATAACAACATGGCTTACCAAAAGGCAACGCTGCTTAGTAATCAGATGATCAACAAACCAACATTTTACTATGACGAAAAAGCCAAAACCCAGATTATATTTCCTCACTCTTCACAAAGCGCATCCCTCTCCCACCCCACTCCAAAATCTCAAAAATCATCATAAGCTCCATCATAGCTCTATCTTAACACCGCAAAAACACCGCGAGAACACCCCTTAAACCGCACATCCCCCTACTCTCCGAAAAAAAACGCTTCTCGAACCACCCAAAAATCAGATAACCGCCTATCCTTCAGCACAATAACAAAAAAACTAATGACAATATAAACCATACAACCAGAAAGTGAAACGCAGAAAACCATCCAGAAAGCTTCCTCATGTAAAGAGAGGTATGCGAAAAGAAAACCTTCATAGAACCTTTCTCATTTCAATCGGGGTATGCGAAAAGAAGTTCGGTCGCATATTTGCGATCGTCCCAGAGTCACCCCCTTTCCTTAGCAACAGAAGCCTGCCCCCCCTACCCTCCTACCATAGATAGGATAACCAAACAGAGGTACAAACCACGAGCTAAACCGAAAAAACAAGAGCAAAAAAGGAAGAAGGGCAAACCCATGCATAAACGTACTAAAAACGAAACAAAACGAAAAAAGAAAATAAAAATTACAACCTGTATGCTTTTTTCATCTTTATTAAAGCACACACACAAAAGAAACACCTACTTCTTCTCTTTCATAAATGGCCAGCGAAGCCGTCAAAATGACCCATTAACCTGCAAAACATGCCTAATGGCGTTGCGAAACATGCCAAACCGAGGCACGAAAGATGCCTAACCGAGACACGATACATGCCCAATCGTAACACGAAAGATGCCCTTTCGCAATGCCAAACATGCCTAATCGCGAAACGTATTTATTTATATGGGTATTTCTATGTATTTTGCTTTATTTATATATGCATTTTATTGTTTTTATGTTTGTTTATATATTTACACATAGAAAGTAAGTGTAAAGATAGATGATAATAAAAAACAAAACGAACAAGCATGATGGCAAAAGAAGACTCACAAACAGTAAGATGAGCAATAATGAGCCTTCTCATAAGAAATTTTTGCATAAAGCGTTCACTGATAAGCCTTTACGCAAAGAAATGTTTGAAAAGCACATAACGCCAAAACGCTTACGCTAAGAAATGATCCGGAAAGCAGTGAGAAACGGTGGGGTAGGGTAGGGCGGCTCCGCAAACATCATAAAAAAGAAAAGAGAAAAAGAAAAAAGAGAATTTTATCAAAGAGTTAGATATCTTTAGTAAATCATTAGTTTATCATGATATTAGTAGGGGCCTCCTAACCCGCTGATTATCAACCGCTCCAAAGCCCAACTGACGACAAATTAGTAACATGGTGCGACAAATGGGGAACATCGCTGCGACAAATTAGTAAGGTAGTTGCGACAAATTAGTAACATGTTTCGGCAAGCGTCGACAAATTGGGAATATGACGGCGACGAATAGGGAGAATGATTTTGTTTATGTGATTATTATATTACGAAAACAGGGCGTTTTGTGTTCTTTTAGCGTTCGATCACTTGTCCGTGCTTCAAATAACACGTTTTTAACCACCTCTACAAACGTCACAAAACCAAGTGTTTACACGTTTGTGCGACAAATTGGTAACTATCTTTGTTGGGCTTTTCCTGTCTTTTGCGACAAATTGGTAGGTTGCTGAATATCGGTTACAAAACACCAATGTCGCAGCGCTACCCAACCTGCTACCTGTTTGATTGCGAGGAATGTGGAGTGGGAAATGAGGTATGGGTCCTCATGAGGGTAAATGGTTTAATGTGAAGTGGTTAGGATGAAACAGTCGGGTAGGGCAAGCACTACCGTCGTGGTTGTAGACTGGTGCGTTGCGCATCGGTCCCAGAGCGTTCCTTTCGATTTGTGGGGCTTTGCCGAGTGGCATGGGCGTTTCTGTTCAAAAGGAAAAGAACGAGGCGCCTTCTGACTGTCATCATTACCGATGGGGCTTCACCGAGCATCGTGTTTTTGATAAAGGCAGCCCTCATGGCCAACTCATCATTCCGCACTCCCCATCCCCGCATGGCACCCTCAGAAACCGCCTTTTGGGGCCTTAATCCGCCTTTTTTCGTCTTTGGAGCAAAAAAGTTAGGGAAAAATTTGGAGGAACCAACAAAAAGCCCTACCTTTGCACCCGCAAAAGCAATAAGGCATCGTCCTTATGTTTAGCACGGCAATATGCCTTCCATGACTTGCATAGCAAGTAAGGAGAGATGGCAGAGTGGTCGATTGCACCGGTCTTGAAAACCGGCGTACTGAGAGGTACCGGGGGTTCGAATCCCTCTCTCTCCGCAACAGAGTCCTGTAAGTCGAAAGATTTACAGGACTTTTATTTAATGGTCTATTTTCTTAAATGACCCCAAATATAGGCTTACCCGATAAACATTGTGGAATATTGATTACAACCAGTTAGGGAAGCCTTTACCTTTATCTTTTATTATGTTGTACACGGATAGCACACACGAATTTTTGAGCCATAAACGAACGTTGTGGGGAAAATCCGATTGGGAGAAAACTTGTGATGATGGAGGAAAGTTCTTTGGTTGGTAATTATGCATCAAAATATACTTTTGGTTTATTTCAAGGCTTTTTTTCTAACTCGTTTCTTGCAAGGAAGAATAAAAATATCTATCTTTGCAGTTAAATATTTAGCTTTGCAATAAACTATGAGTGTATTATACGGAACAAAAATAAACCAACTGCTTGCCAATACCGCACCGACAGGGCTGTTATTTGCTGACTGTCTGAAGAAGAAAGGCTATTCAGTCCAACTGCAAAAGAAATACAGAGACTCTGGATGGCTGACAGCTATATGCAAAGGTGTGATGTGTCGCACTGGTGCCCGTTTGAATGCTTATGATGCCATAGCGTCATATAACAAACAGATGGGTGGCACCCTCAGAGTGGCTGCAATGTCTGCCTTGGAATATACGGGGTTCAACCATTATGTACCAATGGGAAAGCCTGTTCTGATGGTGGCAGCACCAACGTTCAAGACACCATTATGGATGCAAAGTGATGTCTATGACGCTACCTTCCGGGTGTTTCACACAAATGCCTTCTCGTATACAGAGACAATAGAAAGAGTTACGGACAGTGGCACGTTATATGTTTCTTCTCCAGAACAAGCGTTCTTGGAGAGTCTAATCTTGGCTCCAAAGTCATACAGCTACATGGATCTGTACTATGTTATGGAGCAACTGACCACCCTACGTTCTGATGTTGTACAGCACTTGTTGGAAACTTTGGACAACAACAGAGTAAAGAGGATGTTTCTGTATATGGCTGAAAAGGCAGGTCATTTTTGGTTCGAAGAACTGCATCCCGAAAAGATAGATGTCGGGACTGGGAAAATCCAAGCTGCTACCAATGGTACATTTAATCGTAAATATAACATGACTATTCCAAAAGATTTAGAAGAATATGAGGGATAAGTACAAGAAGCAGGTCGCATTATTGATAAGAATTATGCCGTCTGTATATCGTATCAAGGAATTTGCCGTGCATGGTGGAACAGCCATTAATCTGTTCCGCAAGAATTTGCCACGGTAGCCCTGATTGGAGTCTGTGTAGTGCCGGTGATTTGTCCAAATATCCTTCTGTCCATTGAAAATTGCTCAATATCAGAAATCTGAAGGAGCATAACATTCAAAAATATGAGCAGGGAATTAAAAAGTTGAAAGACTTCTTATTTCCCAAATAGATTGAGTTATCGAGGCTGAGTCAAAACTAATAAAATGTGAAGAAAAGGCTAAACGTAGGAGGTGCGGGCATTCCTGCCCGCACCACTGCAGACAGCCGTAACTAACTGACTTTCTTGCTGCAATGCCGCAGGAATGAATGCCCGCGGCTCCTACAGTTTGCATTGCAGTTTATGCATATTTCATCATTTTATTACTTTTGAACTTTACCTTTGCATTATCAGATATTAATTATAAAAAGTTCATCTCTGATTCAGC
>NZ_JAHKBE010000068.1 GCF_018789675.1 Hallella faecis | reverse complement strand
TAAATTGTTGTAACTTCTTGCCAAGTCAGGCTCATAGGCCTGTGGATTGTCCTTCGCCAAACGCTTATAGATTTCCAACGCCGCCTTGTGCATCTTCTCGCTCTCTGTAAAGCGTTGGGTGTCACGATACAAATTGGCCAAATTGTTGTAACTGTCTGCTAAGACAGACTCATAGGCCTGAGGGTTCGCATCTGCCAACCGTTTGCGGATTTCCGACGCCGCCTTGTGCATCTTCTCGCTCTCTGTAAAGCGTTGGGTGTCACTATACAAATTGGCTAAATTGTTGTAACTGTCTGCTAAGACAAGCTCGTATGCCTGAGGATTATTCCTTGCCAGACGATTATATATCGCCAATGCCGACTTGTGCATTGCTTCGCTTTCCTTGAACCGCCGGGTGTCACTATACAAAACGGCTAAATTGTTGTAACTTCTTGCCAAGTCAGGCTCATAGGCCTGTGGATTGTCCTTCGCCAAACGCTTATAGATTTCCAACGCCGCCTTGTACATCTTCTCGCTCTCTGTAAAGCGTTGGGTGTCACTATACAAATTGGCTAAATTGTTGTAGCTTCTTGCTAAGCCAGGCTCGTATGCCTGTGGGTTGGCATCTGCCAAGCGTTTACGTATCGCCAATGCCAACTTGTGCATCACTTCGCTTTCCTTAAACCGTTGGGTGTCGCTATACAAAACTGCCAAATTGTTGTAACTACTTGCTAAGTTCGGCTCGTATGCCTGTGGATTGTCCTTCGCCAGACGTTCACGTATTGCCAATGCCGACTTGAACATCGCTTCGCTTTCCTTGAACCGCTGGGTAGTGTAATATAGGATTGCCAAGTTGTTAAATGAAACAGCCAAGTTCGGCTCGTATGCCTGTGGATTGCCCTTTGCCAGACGTTCATATATCGCCAATGCCAACTTGAACATTGCTTCGCTTTCCTTAAACCGTTGGGTGTCGCTATATAGATTTGCCAGGTTGTTATATGAATCAGCCAAGTCAGGCTCGTATGCCTGAGGATTGTCCTTTGCTAAGCGTTCACGTATCGCCAATGCTGATTTGTACCTCGCTTCGCTTTCCTTGAACCGCTGGGTAGTGTAATATAGGATTGCCAAGTTGTTATAGGAATCAGCCAAGTCCGGCTCGTATACCTGCGGATTGTCCTTCGCCAGACGTTCATATATCGCCAATGCCGACTGGTACATCGCTTCGCTTTCCTTGAAGCGTTGGGTGTCGCTATATAGAATTGCCAAGTTGTTATATGAAACAGCCAAGTCAGGCTCGTAGGTCTCGGGGTGGTCGCGACACAGCTCTGTTATGATAGACACGCACTCCTCTATATACGCTTCACTTTTGGTGAATTGGTTGTTGCCATACAAGAAACTGAAATACGCATTTAAATGGTCTGCGAGCTCTGCCTTGGACAAATGGTTTCGCGACAGTTGGATAGCCCGCTCGTAGGCATTGCAGGCGAGTGAGAATCTCTCACTATTGTCAATGTCGAGCATCAAGGCTTTGGCTCGGAGAATGTAATCCTCCACCTGTTCTTGGATGGTCTGTATGCCTTTCTCTATCAGGTCGTTGCCAGCCTGCACCAGTTGGCGGCCTCTGGCTATCTCCTGCTCCGCCAGCCTGGCCTCAGAAGCCATGTCGTCCTCGTTGAGCACATTGATGACGCCCTTGATGTTGCCTTGCTCAAACATCTCTATGGCGAGACGCTTGCGTTCGCTCATGGGGCGACCGCTGCTGATCGACTTGTTGACCAGGAGGGCCAGGTCGAGCAACTGCTTCTCCATGTTCATGATTTGCTCGTGGCATTTCTGCCGCTCTATGATCTTCTCTCTGAGCAGGTCGTGCGTGTCGTCTATCCCCAATGCGCGCAGTTGGGTGATGTCCTTGTCGAGTTGGGCATATTTCTCCTTCAGACTGCAATACTCGGGATTGGCTGCCGCAAAAGGCAGATTGGCGTAGTCGGCTATTTTGTAGCCCTGCAGCGTTACGTTGCCCGCTTCCACCTTCAACTGGCTGCCGTCGCCCGCCGTCAGTCCCATGTCTGGCATAAGACGCTCAAGCTGCATAACAAAATGGAGGTTCATGCCGTCATCACTGGCATAGTTGCACCAGTAATGGCCAATGCCCTTGAAGAGCTCGTCCTTGAACGTCTTGAGCTCGTCGGTTTCCAGCTCACCTTCCACAAGAGCGCGTATGTAAACGAAGGTCTTGGGATGGGTGTGACTGGTTTTGTACCCATCCATAGCCTGTCCAAACTCTTCGATGGTGTATTTTCCTGCAACCTTATGAAACATACAGATACACAGGTCGCAGGAACGCACGGTCTTATTGTAGGCATCCTGCGTCCTTTCCCCGGTGCAATAAGCGGGAAAGTCCTCCCATCTGCGGCATTTGATGCGGATGCCCCGTGGTTCGTAGATGTCGTCAAGTTTGGCTATCAAAGCCTGGAAACTGTTGCGGTCGTTGTTTAGCTCATTGCTGGAGGCAAGAAAAACGGTAATTGTCTTCATGCGTCATTTCCTGTTTGGTTAACGTAAAGATTAGGTGGTAGACGGATTGGTTATCGGCGAAAACCATCGCAAGGCATATATGTTTACCATCAACAGCCCACAGACAATAAACGCCGATGGCAAAGATAGCTAAATATTCCATATTGCGGATGAAATCGGCAAAGTATTTGCGATTTTTTTTCCTTGAGAAGGGGTGCCACCCGCCTCCACGACCCTTGGGAGATTCTGGCCAGCGGCAGCAGACATGAGCAATTAAACCAGAGAAACCCACTCCTGCGCGGCCGATTATATCGCCCTAAAAGTCACTTGACGACAAGGTAAGCAGAGCTTGACAAACACGAAAGCCGTCGTTGCTTGTTGTAAATTTTGGTACAAATCTTGTGTCGGGAATTTCGGGCGAAATAGAGGGCGGGAAGGGCGGTTTGGGGCGTTTGGAATGACGGATGAGGAGCGGTGACTGGGGCGTTAGGCATGTATCGAGGGGCGATAGCTAAGGGATCGAGGTGCGGAAGGTAAGGGATTGAGGCGCGGAAGGGCATGTTTCGAGGGGCGAAAGATGCCTAACCGCAAGGCTGAATAGGGCGTGGGGAGAGCAGAATGGGTCCTTCGAATGGCAAGCGACTGAATGTTAGACGGTTACAAAAATGTGCGAGAATGGCGTATTTGGACGCAAGGCGGGGCGCGGTGGGAAAAACATTGTAGATTTGGGGGAGGGATGTTGAGAATGTGGAGTGTTGGATGTGGAATGGGCCATGCGGCACGAGAATATTTCTCCCACGGATCTCAGATCGACACAGATGCCATTCGGACTGCTTGTCAATAACACAGATCGCGCCGCCGGCGCGGCAGATAGACGCAGATCTTTTCGCAGGTGGAGAGGGATTTATAATGTGGAGTGTTGAGAATGTTGAATGTGGTGTGTTGAACGAGTCCCGTTGGATGTTGAATGGGTTTATAATGGGGAGCATGGGGCGAAGAGGCTGTGTCTTTACGGTGCAAAAAGTGATAACGGTATCAAAAAATGCGCGCCAATGGGACGTTTGGAACGCAAGAAATCTTATCTTTGTTGCAAAAAAGACGCACCGATCACCGCGCGGCACGATGACCGGCAAGGCGGCCGAGGAAAGTCAGGTAGTTCAATGACGGGCTCAATCCGATGGCGTTCCACGAACCAATGATGGCCTCAACCCAATGACGTTCCTCGACCCGAGAACCAGCCACGATGCCCGAGAACGAGCCACGATGCCCAGCAGCGGGAAGCCTTTAACATCTTTTAAGGGTGAGCCTTGGGCGACTTTAGCGTTAAAGGAGCAGAAAACCCAAACAACTGAAACAGCATGATGACAGAACAAGCATATAAGGAAATGGTGGAACGAATGCGCCCCCGACTGATGCAGATGGGCCGCGAGTTTTTCGGATCCGACACCGAAGCCGAAGAGGTGGTGCAGGAAACGTGCATCAGGGCGTGGAACGTGCGCAACAAGGCCACGCTCACCGACGCCTACCTGATGCGCATTGCACGCAACTGCTGCGTGTCGATGTGGCGCGGGCAGCGTGTGGAGGTGGAGCTGGCCGACGACAGCCATGCCGCCATCACCGAGGTAACGCCGCAGGAAGAGGTGGAGGAGCGCGAAAACTCCGAGTGGCTGCGTGGGCGCCTCAGGCGTCTGCCCAAGGCCGAGCGCGAGGTGTGGCAACTCTTCTACGACGAGGGACTGACGGTCGAGGAGATTGCCGAGGCGCGTGGCATTTCCGTAGCCTCCGTGCGCAACACCATCTCCAGCGTTCGCAACACCCTCCGCACCGCCTTGCGCCGCCGATTCTTCGACATGCGCCACCTCATCGTGTTCGCCCTTTTGGCTCTGGTTTCGGGCATCGCCGTGGCTGCCATCATCCATCCGAACGGCATGGTGCGCGGAGCCATCGAACATGTGCTGGGAATACCTAAGGACACCACCGTCTATCGAGTGGTGGAGGTCATGCCGTCCTATCCCGGCGACATGGAGGCGTTCTATAAGTTCTTGGCCCAACAGATGCACTATCCCAAGGAGGCCCTGGAGAATGGCATCGAAGGCCGTGTGGTGGTTAGCTTCGTGGTAGAGGAAGACGGCCGCCTGACCCACTTTGAAGCCGTTAGCTCGCCCAGCCCGCTGCTATCCAACGAGGCCATCCGGGTCTTGAGGCAGATGCCCCGATGGAATCCGGCCAAGAGAATGGGCAGGAATGTGCGTTGCCAATATAACATACCGGTCATGTTCCGCCTAAAGTAGTTGCAGGATGCATAGGTTGATCATCACCGCCATGCTCGCCTTCGCAGCCATAGCGGCCTCCGCCCAGACCGTCATTGAGGGCACAGTGGCCGACGCGCAGGGCAAGCACGTGGAGGCTTACGTCAGCGTGGCCCCTAAGGGCACGGGCAACATCCTGGTTTTTGCCGACACCGACGCCAAGGGCCACTACAGGCTGGAGTTTACCACCGAGGCCGACTCCGTGACCGTCAGCGCCTCCGGACTGGCCATTGGCAGCCACACGAAACAGGTGGCCAACCGCTCGCAACGGCTCGATTTCTGCGTGAAGGAACAGGCCATGCAACTGAAGGAGGTTACCGTGCGGGCGCAGAAGATACGGCAGAACGGCGACACGCTCAGCTACCTCGTGGGAGCCTACCAACAGCAGGGCGACCGCGTCATCGGCGACGTGCTGAAGCACATGCCCGGCATAGAGGTGGCCGACAACGGCGGCATCAAGTATAACGGCAAGACCATCAAGAAATTCTACGTGGAGGAGATGGACCTGCTGCAGGGCCGCTACGGACTGGCCACCAACAACATCAACGCCTCCGACGTGGCCACCGTGCAGGTGCTGGAGCACCACCAGCCCGTGAAGATGCTGCAAGACAAGGAGCTCTCCGACGACGTGGCCATCAACCTGAAGCTGAAAAACTCGGCCAAGGGAACCGTGGCCATCAACACCATGCTCGGCGGCGGCGCGCAGCAGGCGGGCGGCTGGCATATCGGCAAACGGCCGCTCACCGACAGCCAGGCCGCCATAGGGCAAAGCCCCTTGTGGACCGCCGAGGTGGTGGGCATGTACTTCGCCAAGCGTCGGCAAAACATGACCTTATATAAAGGCAACAACACGGGCGACGACGTGTCGAAGGAACTCACGCAACACTATTCAAGCGTCAACAGCGTAAGTCTCTACCCCTTCTGCCCTACCGGCGCCCTCATGCCCAACGGCTCTGGCCTGCCACAGAAGCGCACCTTCGACAACCACAGTCAGATACTGACCATGAACCACTTGGAGAAGCCCAACAAGGACACGGAACTGGGACTGAACATTGCCTACTACAACGACCGCATACGCCGCGAGGGCAGCAGCGTGGGCGACCAGTTTGTTAGCGACGACAGCCGCCTGCTCGCCTCCGAGGCCATGACCAGCGAGACCAAGCTGAACAACCTGAACATCCAGGGGCGCTACAACCGCAACGCGCCCAACGGCTTCGTGGCCAACGTGCTGAAGGTGGACACCCACTGGAACAGCGACCGTGTGGACGGCCTGCTCGCCTCCGAGCGCACAGGCACCGACCCCGCAAACTACGGCAACAACCGCGTACGCCAGCATTTCGACCGCCCGCAGCTCTCCGTCTCCAACACCTTCAACACCATTCGCAACATCGGCAAGAACACCTTCGACCTCCACTTCTCAGCAGGCTACGCCCACCGCCCGAACACGCTCACCGTGGGTGTCGACTCGCTGCTGCAGGGCACATCCACCGCCTACACGCAGGACGTGAACTCACACCACATCGCCGCCAGCTTCAACACCAGCTACGCCATCCGCGTGGGCCAAAGGTTCCGCTTCAGCTACGGCGTAAGCGCCACGGCCAACCTCCACGGCATCGTGACCGACCTCGACGGATTCACACCGCCTGCCGAGCACGCCCAACTCAGCAACGACCTGTGGTACAACACCTACTGCGTGGCCCTCGCCCAAACCTACAAGTATGAAACGCCCAACTTCTACATCGGCCTCGGCTTGCCCCTCGAGCTCTACACCCAGACGCTCGACGACAAAATAAGGAACGACCAGCACGGCTACACACACCTGCTCTTCTTCCCCTCGCTATCGGCAAACTGGAGCATCAGCCGCGACCTCTGGCTCAACGCCGGCGCCAACTACTCGAAGACCGTGGGCGACCCGGGCGGCATCTACAGCGGCTACATCATGTCCAACTACCGCGCCTTCCAGCGCAGCTACGTAGAGCAACTGCGGCCCCGCAACGCAATGGTCAGCGTAAGGTTCAAACTATTGTAACACTTATACCTAACCGACAAAATCGTGATGAAACAAACGCTCATTACAACCCTCATCCTCGCCGCCCTTTGCGGCGGGGCGTGGGCGCAGCCCAAAGTAAACGGGAGCGCTCCCACACGTGAGAAAAGAGGATACAACCAGCGTGTGGCTATCGACACGGCCCATGTGCGCGTGCTCTATGCCCTTAATGCCAAGGACATCAAGGACGAGAGCACCTACCTGGACCTGGGCAAACTGGAGGTAGGCAAGCAAGTCTGGAAGTACAGTAGCGAATTTGTTTACTCCTCCGATTTGAAGGTTACAGAATGGGTGCGAGAGAAGGGTTACAAAGGAAACGTGCCCAAGACCGCATTTATTCGTGGCGAGAAGTCAGACAAATGGAGCGAATTGGTTTATTCAGACTACACGATCCGAGGCAAACAACTGGAAGAGCAAGCCTGCTTCCCCCTATGGGCAGAGCGCGAGAACAGCAGCTACACGGAGCCGTGGCCACTGATGCAATGGACGCTGGCCAACGAGCAACTATCCATCCTCGGCCACCGCTGCCAGAAGGCCACGTGCCGTTTCCGTGGCCGCGACTTCGTGGCGTGGTTTGCCGCCGACGTTCCCATCAAGGGCGGGCCGTGGAAGTTCGGCGGACTGCCCGGCCTCATCCTGAAAGTCTCTGACGTGCAGAACATCTACGTTTGGGAGGCCGTGGCCATTGAGCATGGCACATACCCCATCATGCAATATCCCGACAAGCTCTACCCCAAATCGACACGTAAGAGCGTATGGCAGCGGCAGAAGAAGTACAACGAAGACTATCGCAATGCCATCGGCTGGACGAGCCTCGAGGGAAGGCCTATGCCTCCCAAGGTGCGGTTCGAACCATTGGAAAAGGAATGATCCCAAATCAATCATTACACCAACCCTTATAACACATCGCATTATCTATATGAAAAAGAGAATGTTCGCCTGTTTCCTCGCCCTCGCCACCCTTTGCGGCGGGGCGTGGGCGAAGAACAAGGTCATTGACAGACCCGCGTTCAAGTCAACGAGTACCAACGATTTGCTCCCCGTAAAGGTGGAACTGACCAAAACCGCCACTATCGTACATTTCCGTATGGCCTGTGCCCATTGGCGAGATTGGAGCATGGATGGGGCACGGTTGGAGTGTAGTGGTCAACGCTATGCCTATCAGGAAGGGCGCATCATCACGCACAAGGGGAAAGAAGTGCTCATCGACGAAGCCTTTGAGATAGGTAAGAAATATGTGAAGAACGCACAACAGGACTCGGTCATCCTCTGCTTCGAGCCAATGCCAAAAGGAGCCAAAACCTTCCACTATGTAGAGGCCGATAACGACGGGGCGTGGAAGATTCGCGGCATCCGACTTGACAACCAACTCTATCCCCTTGCCCTACCGCCTTACCAGAGACCCGTCGACGATGGCGAGCCCTTGCAACCGCTAACGCCGAAACATGGTGAGGCAACGGCAACCTGCATATTACACGGCGGCGGTAGTTTCGATTATTTTGGTCCCTCAAGCTGCGACCCCATCACAGGGCAGTATGAGAGCAGGTCGCTATACGCCGACTCTGTGACGGTCTATCGCCATCCGGCCTACGTTGCTACGCGCTCTGTTTGGCTCGGTTGCCGGGTAGATGCAGGCATGCATGTTGACCAGTTCCCCCTGATACTCATTCCTGGAGAGACTCTGACGCTCGAAGTAGATGCCACGGCTTGTCTGGCACGCGACGGAAACTTTGCGGCAGGCCGCCCAACCAATCACGACTGCTACAGGCTTGGAGGCACATTGGGCGACCTCAACCAAGTGTTATTGGAGAACAGCTTTCTGCATTTTCGTGACATCAAGGGGTTGCCTACATATAACGGCGGTGACACATCGGGTTGGTGTGATGCGCTGTGGCAGAGTATCGACACACTGCACCGGGGCGTAGCAGAACGCCGGGGGTATACGCGCCGTCAGCAGGACTTTCTGCGATTGTTGCTGGAAGACTACTATGTGCGCACTGTTCAAGCACACACGCTGACTGACCCACATGCTCGCGACCTGATGCACTTCCGCGACGGGCGATCTTACTACCTGCCCCCGATAGCCGATCGTCTGCCTTATCTCAAAGCTAACGGTCTCGACCATGGCGAGGTGTACGAGATGTTGAAAGGATTTGCCGATGCAAAGGAGAAAGCCGCGCAGATGCGGCAGGGGCACGTGCTGCCTGACAGCGTAATACAGACCGCCCATCCATACTTCCGACCCATACTCCGTGCCTTCAACGATACCACCCGTGTCGCCGCAGAAAGACTACAGCGGGAGGCCAAGGAGCGCATGATGCCCACGCCCGACGTTGCCGGTGCACAACTCTTACAGACCATTGCCAGCCAATACTCTGGAAAGGTTGTTTTCTTCGACCTTTGGGCCACGTGGTGTGGGCCTTGCAAGAAAGGCATCGCAGCCATGGAACCCTTGAAAGAGCAATTGAAGGGGAAGAATGTGGTGTTTGTCTATCTCACCAACGAATCAAGCCCAATCGACGAATGGAGCAAGTATGTTATCAAGATTCCTGGCCAACACTACCGCATCCCCAATACGCTGTGGAACCAAATTCCCAACCTCGGCAGCATACCCCAGTATTACCTCTATAACCGTCAGGGGCAGGAAGTGTGGCAACAAACAGGATTCAGCGAGAAGGCGCTGAAAGATATGGAGAAACGAATTGCGGAAATCGTAAGCGAATAACCCTACGACACGCTGGAATTAGAATAGACAACCATTATGAAGCACAAGAGAATCATCACCATTATCTTCGCCCTCGCTGTCCTTTGCGGCGGGGCGTGGGCGCAGCAGAAGCAGGGACACGTCATGCGGCCGAAGCCCAGAGGCGGGGGCAACACCACCGTTGTGGGACAGGCCCAACTCGAGGTGGAGTATGCGCTGAACGCCACCAACCTGCACAACCCCGACACCTACATCGACCTCCATGTGCTGCAAGCCGGGCAACGGCTGAGCAAGCACTACAGCCGCTTCATGGAGCAGGGCGACTCGCTCTACGACGCCTACATGAAGGCCAACCCCCACGCTGAGGGCGTGCCAACATCGCTCTATACCATAGGCCGCGAGGGGCAATACTGGAGCGAGTACCAGTCGACGGAGATCTTCACCGAGCAGGGCCAGCAAACGCTCTACGCCTGGATGCCATGGGCCATGGAACGCTACAATGCCTACTACACCGAACCTGCCGCCCAACAGAAATGGACGCTACACCCCGAGCGCACCACCCTACTCGGCCACAGCTGCCAACGGGCCACCTGCCACTGGCGGGGCCGCAACTTCGAGGCGTGGTTTGCCGCCGACATCCCCGTGCGCCTCGGCCCATGGACGTTTGGCGGACTGCCCGGCCTCATCCTGAAGCTCTACGACACGCAGCGGCTCTATACCTGGGAGGCCGTCGGCCTGCGCTCCGGCTCGTTCCCCATCACCAAGCGCAAGTATGAGGGTTTCCACAAGGACAGTCGCGACCACGTCTATAAGCTACAGGTGGCCGCCAACCGCGACCACCTGAAAACGGGCGGCGCCATCGACCGCCGCACTGGCCAGCTACGGTCGTTCCCACACCCCTACGACCCGCTGGAGCTGGAGGAGCCATGAGCGGAAACGAAGAAAGAACAGCAAAAAAACATGCCATTTACGCCCTCGACAAAGAAAAACATTATTGGAGTTTCTGATTTAGGGAAGACGGGCTGAATTATCGTGCAAACCGAATGCAATCAAGCTTGCTTGAATTGCTGAGGTGCAGCAGATAATGCACGGGCTGAAAGCCCAGTGAACGCATAGCCCAGGGCAAGCGAAGCGACACCCTGGGTATTATCGTATTATCA
>NZ_JAHKBE010000067.1 GCF_018789675.1 Hallella faecis | reverse complement strand
GTTTTGGGTTAGCATCTGCACGGCCTACTCCACAGGGTTTGTCGGGTGCGCCGAAATTTGGTCTATATCGAAAAGATTTCATAATTTTGCAATGTGAACCTTATCCGAAGCCAAAGTTACATGTGGCATTCGGCTTTAGTAGCCGTTAGATGATGCAGAAGTCCGCAAAAGGGTGGGAAGAGACGCTCATGTGAAGTGTCTTGATAGTGGGGATCATTATATGATTAAGGCGTTTACTTGACGCTTTGTTCTTGACGCACTGAAACTTCGCAAACTTCAATTGTAGTCAAAGGACTTAGCAATGGTAGATGTCCATGGGTGTGTATTACAGCCCATATTGAGTACCTATAGTTTTATGGGTATCGTATGGTGTATACATATCGGCGTGGGCTTCTGCGTTGCTCGTTCTGACTACAATGGGCAATGCGAAGGCCTCAGTGCGTGGGACGGGTGACTGTAAGACTCCCACGCTTTTTTCGTATGTATAGGATAGAGATTGAATGAAATTTTCAGCTTGGGGGTGCTGAATATTATGTCTCTTAGGATGAAAGAAAAAATGCTTGAAAACGGTAATAATTTCCAGGAATTTACGAATTTCCTAGGATCCGAAAAATTGAGAATAAGCAATAAACTCAAAATCGTTTCAGATCTGAAGGGGGAAAAAAGAACGGTCTTTTATAGGTATTTCAAGACGGAACACCTGTTAAAGTCTTTAGCAGAACATACTCTATATCTCGCAAGTCCATCTTCTTGGGACGACCCTTTTGAAACAAAATATATGGAGTCATTAGATAATATTGGACTCCAAAAGGAAGAAGATACAAACACACTTAAAGAATATTCTGTATTTGCTACTTGCTTTAAAGGTGAGAGCGCAAAAGTCAATGAGGAAGCGGCATGGAAAATTTACATGCCTGCAAGTGGAAGCATCGTTCGAGTAGAAATAGATGCTTACGAACTATGTTATGCTTTGTGTAATTCTATCTTTGATGGGGGCTATTTGTATCTTTCAAAAATGGATTACCGGTTAAGGAAAAATATCGTTACCCCTACACCTATATTTGATCCTAATATCAATACCCTAAAGCAGGTATCAGAGAAGGAAAGAGCTGTTAAGTTAAGAGATCTTTTTATCAATAATTTCTCACTTAAACGTAACGCTTATAACTACGAGGAAGAGGTGCGCGTAAGTTTAATAAGAAAAGGCGTTGAGGATGTTGATCATATGCTCCTTTCTAACTTTAACTGGGGGCATGTTATAAACAAGATCACTTTGCAACCACTTAATCCTAACAAACCTCAATATGAAGAGAAAATACTAAGAAATATCGCAACTTATCAAAAGATTAAGTACTTGATTCCTAACAAGAAGATATACAAGTCTAATCTTTACGATTCAAATGAGGTAGACGAAGAAACTGAAGTTAAATTATAAATGACTATGAAGCGACTATTACTCATTTGGGCATTGTTCCTATGCTCGCTAACAGCAGCGTTCGCTCAGTTCAGCGGATCGGGGTCTGGAACCAAAGATGACCCTTATCTGATTTTCTATGCTGAGCAGCTAAATCAGATGCGCAACTTCCTTGGGAAGGATAGTGTGTACTTCAATCTGATGTCAGACATTGACCTGACAGAATGGATAGAAGAAAATAATCCAGGGCAGGGGTGGCAGCCTATAGGTGTGGAATCTGCTTGTTTTAAAGGATTCTTTATTGGAAATAATCATACTATATCAGGTGTGACAATTAGTCGCCCTTCTGAAGATAATATTGGATTTTTCGGCTATATCAAAAATAGTCATATTGAAAACTTGACTTTAATTACAGATAAGGTTGAAGGAAAGGGATTTGTAGCTCCATTAGCAGGCGTGGCAATAGGTTCTACATTTAAAGATGTTATAGTAACTTCATCTCTAATCAAATCAACTGCAGATTATTCAGGTGGATTAGTTGGTAGTGCTGCAAGTTGCACTTTAGATAATATTAGTGTCAAAGGCCAACTTGAGAGTACTTCTAACAACATTGGTGGTATAATCGGATTTGCCAGGAACACGAACTTTACTGACTGCACATTTGATGGTAACATAACAGCAGGAAGAGCCGTCGGAGGTATATTGGGCCAAGGTTATGAGGTTTCAATCACGAATACTAATGTAACTGGTAACATTAAGCAAGGTGATTATCTGGGCGGCATTCTAGGTTTTGCACGTGCTAAATGTACGCTCAATAATGCAAATTATAAGGGAAATGTATCTGGTACAGAGAGATTAGGAGGAATTATCGGTTATATTAATGAAGAAGGAAGCGTAAGCATAACTTCATGCCGTTCTAATGGGGAAATTATAGGAACTTCTGATTATGTTGGTGGAATTGTTGGACTAAGTGAAGGAGGAAGTATCACAGAAGTAAAGAAATGTAATCATGTTGGAGATATTAAGGGAGGCAATTGCATTGGAGGAATAATAGGTTCTATATCTTCTAATACTTATCAAGACAAAGATGTTACCTTAAATCAATGTAAGCATGTAAGGGGAAATGATGTCGGCGGAGTTATTAAGAATCCTGTAGTGACTTATTATAACGATGAACTAGTTGATGAAGGAAATAGGATCATCGAAATTAATAATAATCTATCAATTTGTAATTTACAATGTAAGGGCAATTATGTAGGTGGTATTATTGGATATGACCAAGGTAATTATGGTACTCGATTAATATCTACTTCAATGTGTCCATTTGGTGATACAAGATATAAGTATGGTAAGGGTAGCGTAGTATTGAATGCAACAAATAATTTATATAGTGGAGCTATCATTGGTAAATCTTACCTTGGCGGGATCGTTGGCAAAAAAATAATGGGAGTATTGTCAAATAATCTAGCGATTGGCTCAATAAAGGGAGATTGTGTTATAGGTGGTATCTTAGGAGCCGGTTTTCAAACTTCAAAAGGTGGAGTTAGTATTAAGGCTAATGTATCTGCCATGAGCATGTTATCTTGCACAATAGACACTATAGGACGTATTTTTGGAAAGGTTGATAATACGAATGATATTGGAACATCTGGAACAAAGTTCCAGAATTTGGGTTTGTCATCATTGTTATTAAGTAAGGCGGGTATTGTGCAATCTGTTATTGATAATTTACAAAATGGTATAGGATATGGTAGTTCCTCGTTGAGATTGAAAGCAAATTATGTATCAATGGATTGGGACTTCAACAACGATTGGACGATTCAAGAGACGGAAACCTATCCTTATAAGCCTTGGCAGGCTGCACCTCCTAAGATTACATCCAACCTTGTGTCTCAAGAGACGACGATAAGTGGCAAGAGTATAGATGGTGGTACTGTATATATAGAGGTAGGTGACTCTTATAAGTCATCAGTCGTTTGTAACGGCAATCAGTGGTCATTCTCTGTGCCCGCTCTTCAGTCCGGAGACCCCGTACGCTTGTATGCTGTTGTAGACGGGAAGGGGCAGTCTCCTTATACGGATGCAACTGTGAACTATCCGGGTAGCGGTACTGAAGCCGATCCCTATCGCGTCTATACAGCTGCTGATCTTCAGGGTGTCTACAAGAAAGGCTTTTACAAGTTGATGAATGATATCGACTTGACGGAATGGATCAATAAGTACAGTCCTACGGAGGGCTGGCCTGCTATCGGCAAGAACGGTGTGACTGCTGTCTATTTTGATGGTGGCGGTCATAAGATTACTGGTCTTTGGTGTAATACGACGGCTGGTTACAATGGATTGTTCTCTAACTTCCCAGCTGGCTACATCAAGAATCTGACGGTTGAGACAGCATCGGGTAAATCGGTCAAAGGTGGAGATTATACCGCTGTGCTGATAGGTCGGATGACGAATGGTAAGATAGAGAATGTGACCGTCAAAGGCAATGCTGAGGGCTCGAATCATGTCGGTGGTATAACTGGTATGACGAGCGAAATGAAGTTCAACAATGTCAATTATGAAGGTGAGACAATCTCTTCATCAACTAAAGACATCTATATTGGTGGTCTTGCAGGATTAGCCGATGGCAGCGTTGATGTCATAAGCAGTTATGCGAAGGTTAAGTTAACGACAACGGGATCCAATGCTAATGCAGGTGGTATCTTCGGAAAAGGCTCGAATGTCATCTTGAAGAATTCTCATGCTGAGACTACAGCAAAGACGTCAGGCGACAGTACGTTTGTCGGAGGTCTTGTTGGTGTGACAGAAGCAACGGACTCAATCACTAAATGTTATTCTGAAGGAACTTTATCTGCAACCGGAGCCAAGAGTTATGTTGGCGGTCTTGTTGGTATAAATAAGAGCGAAGGTTTGATAGAGAATTGCTATTCTATCGCTGATGCTACTTCCACGCTCTATGCTGCAGGTCTTGTGGCATACAACTATGGTAAGGTCAGCAATAGCTATAGCAAAGGCAATGTGAACAGTGAGTTCTATGGTGCCGGAGTCGTTGGCTACAATGATGGTGCTAAGGCAACAGTCAATAATCTCGTAGCTGGTAACCCGCAGGTGAATGTCACGGACAAGAGTGGATGGAGCATCCGCGTGCTCGGTGGCTTCAAGAACGGGGCTGCACAGCCGGGAGAAAACAACTATGCACTCAGCACAATGATTCTTTCGGTCAATGGTGTACCCAAGAAGGTGACGGATAATATCCTTGATGGTTATGCCAAGACAGAGGATGAGCTAAAGTCAGAAGCAACCTATGAGAAGCTCGGCTGGTCCTTCAGCCGCGTCTGGAAGATTGATGAGGCTAATGGATGGCCTACGCTTGACATGACAGTTTACGGTCTTGTGACGAGCGTGACCTTGGATCAAAAGACTGTCACAGTGAAGAAAGGTCAGACAGTTACGTTGAAAGCGACTGTTAAACCAGATGATGCTACAAACAAGACTGTAGCTTGGTCTTCTTCCGACACAAGTATTGCTACGGTTAAGGATGGTGTCGTGAGAGGCGTAGGCAATGGCAAAGCGACAATTATAGCAACCTCTACGGATGGCACAAACCTCTCAGATTCTGCTATCGTCACGGTTTATGCTCCGGTCAACGACACTATCGTACTGAAAGATACGACCACGCTGAAGAACAAGACCATTATGTATCCAGTTTATCTGAACAACGAGGATCCTGTTTGCAGCTTCCAGTTAGATGTCTATCTGCCCGATGGTATTGATATTGCAAAGAACAGCAAGGGTAAGTATGACATCCAGTTTGCAGGTCGCCAGGAGGATACACACTCCATCACCTCGAATAAGATAAGTACTGGCGCCGTTCGCGTCATTGCTTTCTCTATAGCTAATGATAATTTCTCAGGAAAGAGCGGTGCTCTTGTCAATATTCCTATCACTATAGGGGATGTGGCAAAAGGTGATTACAATATCAGTATCAGAAACATTGTTTTAGCAGATGCGTCAGAAAAAGAATATTACTGTCAGGATGCCAATGGCGTTATCCATGTCAACGATGTTATAATGGGTGACGCTAACAGTGACGGAAAAGTTTCGCTTGCAGATGTGAACAGTACGGTGAACTATATTGCAGAGAAGCCTTCTGGGAGTTTCTGTTTCGCTGCTGCAGATATGAATAATAATGGTATCATTAATGTGTCTGATGTCAATGCTATCGTTAATGTTCTCGCTGAGGTAAAGACGCCTGCTTCGGCTAAGAAGAATTTCTTGGCAACAGCCAATGAGGTCACGACGAACGACAAGATGTATTGTAGTAATATAACAGTCGTTCCAGGAGAAACGGCTACCTTGCCGGTTAATCTCGAGAACAGTGGTAAGTATTGTAGCTTCCAGTTCGATATTCTTCTTCCAAAGGGTATTACTGTTGATAGCACCGTAAACCAGAGCGGAAAAGTTCGCTATTCTGCTTCTTTGGTGACTTCAAGATGTGTAGACCACTCACTAACTTCGAATCTTATCCGAGGTAACCGCTACCGTGTAATTGTATTCTCACTTTCAAATACAGATGTTGAAGGAGCAAATGGACCTGTCGTCAATATAAAGTTGAAGGCTGAGAAAGATGCAGCAGAAGGTGATTATACACTTAAGATGGAGCGAGTGGTACTTGCTACAGCTGATGAGAAGGAGTATTATCCTGCTGACAGCGAATCGACGGTCACTGTCTCTGCTAATACAGGTGTCAATAGTATCTCTATTGATCCTTCGTCCGTGAAGGTCTATGACTTACAAGGTCGTAAGGTGAACAAGCCTACTCAAGGCGTGTACATCGTAAACGGCAAGAAGGTCGTCATCAAGTAACCTCTTTGTATTAACGTATAAGAATGAGCCTGCTGCGGAATTACCGTAGCAGGCTTTTTTCTGTATGCTCGGCATAAGAGCAGTATCTAACGGGTGCAAGTCCTGAGTAAGCCCTAATTGTCTGGGGCAAGGCGAATGCCAAGGTCGAGTTCGGAGCGAAGGTTGGCGCCAGCATCGTGAACGGTTACACCTACGTCAACCATCTCAGTTGGGACGCCTACAACGAGTCGTCCGACCTCGCCACGCAATTGGAACTCTATAAAAAGCGCTTCGGCATGCTGCCACAGGAAGTACAAGCGGACAAGCTCTACCTCGGGAAGGCGAACAGGAATCTTATCAAGACAAGAAGAGGGCCATCGGAGAGAGGAATGAGATAGAGGCCACATTCGGAACCTCCAAGCGAGTTTACCGGGCAAACGACATCAGGGCGAAACTTGACGACACGGCTGGCACAAGGATAGGAGCTTACTTCTTCACTAACGTAATGTAGTTCCTTAGGAGACTTCTTTGTCTCGTTTTTGTGGATTTGGCCTTAGATCCCCTCAAAAAGCGAATAGAAGAAATCGCAGACCGCCTCGCGGGGATTTTTGCCGCCCCACAAGGCGGCTTGGCTAAAATAAATTAGTAGACCCTAAGTACGTGCGAAAAGCAGACTTAACAGCTATTCGCACTCAACATTCTCAAAAGTCGGTAGGCGCATTCGTCTTTTCTGTCAACACGGCTACGCCCAGCGTCTCACGCCTGCTCTCACACGAGCCCGCTCCTTCTCATACCTTTTGTTGCCCCTCGTCTCACACGAGCCACAAGCATCTCTATCTGATCTTACCTTCCTAATTCACAAATATCTGTGCGTTTCGGTTCTTCTGTGCCCTCTGTGGGGAAACTATCCCACTTGTTCTTTGGCGCCTATGATGCAAAGGTCGACTCCCACAGACGTTTGACAATGTTGAAGGTTGAATGCTGAATGTTCATTCAACACTCAACAAAATTCATTCCACATTCAACACTCCACATTCAACATTATAATTCACACAACCTGAAGGCGTCGGCGTCGTGGAGCACGGGAAACTGCTTGCGGAAGGCCATCAGGCGCGGCATGTTGAGCTGGGCCGTGGCCGACGATTCCTGTCCGTCGACACATGCGGCGAGCAGAGTGCCCTGAAAATCGACGATGGCCGAACCTCCGTTGTAATTGACCTGCGCCTTGCCCACACGGTTCACCCCAACCACATAACACTGGTTCTCGATGGCGCGGGCACGCAACAGGAGGTCCCAGGCCTGACGGCGCCCCTCAGGCCAGTTGGCCACATAGAGCACCAGATCGTAGTCGTCGTGGTTGCGACTGAACACCGGGAACCGAAGGTCGTAGCATACCTGCAGCAGGATGCCCACGCCACGCCACTCTACAACAACACGATCACGGCCCGGCGTGAACGCCTTGTCCTCGCCCCCATAGGTAAAGAGGTGCCGCTTGTCGTAAAACGCAAGTTCACCGTCGGGCTTCACAAAGTAAAACCGATTGTAATAACGCTCACCCTCCCGGATGGCGATGCTTCCCGCCACCGCAGCTTGCGTGGAGGCCGCCATCGCCGCCATCCACCGCAGCGAACCGCCATCGCCCTCAGCAATGCCCTCGGGCTGCGTGGCAAAGCCCGTGGAGAACATCTCCGGCAACACAATGAGATCGGTAGGGCCAAGGTGCTCAATCAGCTGACTGATACGTTGGCGGTTGGCCTCGGGCTGCGCCCAGAGGATATCGATTTGAAGAATGGTGATGTTCATACTTTGCGGTGTTGGGTTAGAAACTATCGTGTGGCGCGGGGAGCCATTCGTGTTATGCCTTCACAAACGCTGCCGCCACGCACACTTTACATGCTGCGTAAAGTTACAAAATACTCGTGACAGTAAGTATCAAGAAAGCGGAAATTATCATTCCAACAAGCCCATCAACGATCGACTCAACAATCCATTCTTCTAAACAAACCATCGCCAAGCCTATGGATTCATCACGCAAAAGTAACGCCACTCAGCAAATTGGGAGGCAACGAATTAACCAGAAAAGAGCACAAAATAAGCAATAACACAATAAAACCACATGATTGGACGATTATATCACACCATGGCGAGCCTATCTACGAAAAGAGCGCATGCCTTAGAGGTATGCGCTCTTTTCGTAAGGAGGATTAGTCGTCCCAAACAGTATTGACGGTATTGGCGGTATTCTGTTTGGCAAATTCGTTCTCTTCGTTATCATACAAGACCATAGTGGATTGAACCTTATCCATAGGACCACTTCCAGCGAGCATGGGCTCTGTATCAATAGCCTTGGCTACAACGGCCGGCTTGGAATATTCTTTCTTCATCATTGGTTTTCGTTTATTATCTGATTATCACTTTCTTTCCATTCACGACATAAAGGCCTGGAGCAGCCTTGCCGACCACACGCTGCCCAATAAGGTTATAAAGGTCATGCGACTTGTTACGATCCACCTCCACGCCATCGATACCATCAGTAACGCCATCAAAGCGAAAACCCTTGGCATTATGAGCGTCGGCAGAAGGAACGGCCAAATAGGCCAACCCTTCCTTCACCTTAAAGGCACCACCCTCCTCGGCTCCCCAATAGAAGCCCAAGCCTTGCTTGGTGGTGTAATTATTATAGGCCAACTTATAATACTTGTAACCTGTCTCGGGCTCGAATTCGCCCCCCCCAACCGGAGCAGGTTTGAGCATATTGCCCGAGAGGTTAACCTCATAGGCACTCTTAACGTAATAATAAGAAGCCGTATCTGACTTGCTCTTCAGCAACACACCAGTATTGGCAGGAACATAACAACCATTGACCTCGCCATTCTTACCAACTGAAGCGTCGGTAACTGCATAGCTTGCAGGCGTTACAGTAATCGGCGATATTATGTCATTCTTAACCGCCAAGCCCGCGACCTCTACATCATCGCCAACAAACACCACATCCCTCGTTGAGCTAAAAGTAGCATAACGTGTGCTATCCGAGTCTATGGCTTTGAAACTTACAGTACGAGGAACAGAGGTGCAATAACCCGAATAATTCACTCCGCCACTGATCTCATAAAAATAGGCTGCATTGAACGTAGTGCCATCACCATTTGTATACCAACGTAAGCCATTATTAGGACTAAATCTAAGTGATAAATACTTATCATCATGTATCGTACCGTCAGATTTTAATATAATCGTTTTTTCACTTGAAGACATTTTAAAGCCTTCTTTAATTGGAGCAAGATAATTCCCTTTTTCATCTTTCACCACTAACTTTTCCGGCTTTCCTGATAAATGAAAGACAATAGGAATAGAGTCCTTACTCATTAATCCCCATTTCTCCTTTTCATCAACCTTAGTGTACTTATAAAAACAATACAATTGCCCATTGTATTCAGCACCTATTACATAATCTGCTTTAGAATTGAATTTATTAGAATTAAGTTTAGTGTAAGTAACTTCATTACCTGTCTTCTTAGCAAACACGGCATAATATACAACATCTGCATTAACTACAGGAGCAGAAGCGGTATCCACAAAAAGTACCGAAGGCTTTTCATTCTTAGAGCCCGAAATGTTTGAATCGGTCCAACCGACAAATTCCTTGCCTTCAATAGCTTGTGGCGCCGAGGGCAACGTCGTCACCTTCTTTCCCCCTGCAACATCAGAAGAGGGATTACCCTCAGTATAATTTTCACCATTAACAAGCCAAGTAACCTTATGATACACCGTAGGAGCAATAGCCGTTCCTGTAAGCGAGATAACCTTAGCAGTAGCACCATCCGAAGAAATCGTAAGCTTCGCTTGATGATTTCCTACAGACGTAGGAGAATAAGTAACCTTAACATCTGTTTCTGAGATCTCACCCTCATTGGGTGAAACGCGTGCAGGTTGAACCGAGAATCCCTCACCATCTACAGACAGTACAGCATCCGACTTCAGATTTCTACCCGATAATTGAAAGCTGAGATCCTTACTCTTACCACTCTCAACAGAACCAAAATCAAGAGTGCTCACACTGTTCCTTAAAACCGGACTATTAGAAGAGTATTCAATGTCAACCGACTTGATATAAATAGAGTTTTCCGTACAATCAACGAAAATCTGCACGTAACCAGAAACACTAGGAGCACATGTAAACTTTGCGGCCTGTTCCTTTCCAGGCATATTTATCAAAAATCCATTACTCACCTGTTTTCCGTTTTGGGCCTTAGAATCAGCTGAATCTACACAATAAACTCTAATAGTTCCCTTTCCTGATTTAGTATTGGTGGAATAATGAACGGTAATCGAAGAAATATTATCAAACGATTCGGGAGAATTAGCACAAGCTCCACTACGGTCCTTAGTTACAGGAACTTGATACGAAGCAAAAGAATCACCGTCCTTAATAGAAAACCAATTTGAAGAAACACCATTAGTTACAGCTTTCCATTGATGACTTGTAAACTGATAGCTCACCGTGTCGGCAAAAGACTGCACAACACCAGTTAACAGCATTAGGCATAACAAAAAATACAACCTAACACAATTAATCCAACATTGAAATCTTAATAAAATCATATTTGGATGATTTTTAAAAGTTAAAAGGTAAGGATAATAGACCATTAACGCCAAAAAAAGGCAATAAAAAGCCCGAAGACTCGTTAGAATCCTCGGGCTTCGCTCTTTTGAAAGAAGGCG
>NZ_JAHKBE010000066.1 GCF_018789675.1 Hallella faecis | reverse complement strand
TTCAAAAGAACAGCAAAAAAACTTCAAGTTTTTCTTGCGTAGAAACATAGAATGCACACCCTCGTGAGTGATTATGATTTAAGAATTGAAATCTAATGACTGCATTTGGGCTTAATGGAAGAACCTTTACTCTGCCATTATTTTTACAATGGGCACAGTCTTCATGTTGTTTCGTGACCCATAGCGGAGCGTTCCCGTTTGTTTTGCAACCTTACCCTTAGGCACACTTATTATTTGCCCGTCATAATAAGGCATGCTCTTATTGCCAACAAAGAGAACTTCCGGGATGCAATTCCCGCTTTCTTCTTCACACCCCATCGCCAAAGCGTTGCCATTGGGCAGCACCTCCGTTACACGAAATGATTTGCCAGGAACAACACCGCGAGGCTTTTCAAACATAACGACATCGCCCTTCGACGCTGGCGTCGAAACTTGCCGCATGTTGATGACTGTGGTTGTAATCAATAGACCTGCGATGGCTACAAATAATAAGCTGATTAGGACTTTCATTCCGTTTCTCATGTTTTATGTCGATTTTGGTTTAAGATAGTGTGATACGCAAAGGTACACAAAAACTCACGGATTGCAAATTTTTATCGAAGAAATTCGCCGTCCACCCGTTGCAGGGATGCAATCGGCGTTTTTGCGTTCGGCACTTTTTCACTTTTTCACTTTAAGGTCGTTGCCACATGTCGCATTCGGGTTGATATCGACACCAGCCTATCTGAGGAGAACAAAAGACAAGCATATACTATATTTGGCCAGATCACTAAAAACGCAACAAGCATTCTTGTCTATATGGGGATAATTAAACCCAAATCGGTCGTCATTAGACCGAAATAGGTGAGTTATTATGATTTTATAGCTTCTTTCCAACTCTTGTCAGCGTTTCTTTCGGCATCTTGCTTCCATTCGCGTTTCGCCATAGCCCGCTATGGCTTCAACGAGAATGTCGCAACCTGCTCGAAACAAACACTAACAAGAATTGAAATCTAATGACCGTTTTGGGTTAAAGGATTTCTCTTTGCCGTACGACACAGAGAAATCCTAATGACCGATGTAGGTTAAAAGATACGGGTCACCGCCATGACGATAGCGATAACTATCGATATGAGGAAGGAGATGAGGCCCAGAATCAATATGATGAACGCAATGAGCAGCTGGATGAGGCCCAGATAGTTTGCTATGCAAATCAGCAGTGTGCAGATCAACATAGCCGCTATTCCGTTGGCCAGCCCCAGCCAGAAGCGGGCGGCTCCCGACTCGTGTTGCCAGGTAAATTTGCTCAGCAGCATCCCGTCCTTTATTATCCAGAAGGACAGACCCAGTCCCACCAGGGCTCGCACTGTGCTGTCTGCCCATGCCGGATAGGCGTAGTGGTAGATGAGGTCGGTCCAGGGAGCCACGATGTTGAAATATGCCAGATAACAGTTGAGCGGTGGGAAGAGAAGCACCATGGCTATCACCAGTCCCGTGAAGTGCCCCACCATGGCCGTCTCCTCCAGTCTCCGCTCCAGTCTTTGCAGTGTGTGGCGGTCCTCGTTGGTGGCCTGGCTCGATTCCACCAGTTGCTTCAGCTTTTTCCACGATTGGCCGTAATCGGTACTCTCGGCGCTCTTTTCGATGCTGTCCCGCAGTTCGTTGAAGTAGTCCGAGATGGGCGAGGTGGCCACAAAGAGCGTATCCGTTCCGCCATAGATGACGGCAGTGTATTCCTTTCTTTCGAAGCGGTATCTGATGGCTGTGCAGCTACATTCTGCTACGTATAGCGTGCTGAAGCACAGTCTGTTGCCATTTGACGAGCCTTGGCGTGCTGTTACGTCTCTCACGATGCCTCCTACCACGGGCAGGGCCAGTCCCTCACAGCTGTCGAATGCCGTGCCCTGGATGTCATAGCTGTTGCGCACACTCCATTCCCCGCTCATTTTGTTGAGTGTCTGTTCCAGCTCCCGTTTGTCGTTGGATGACAGTATGTCGGGTGTGATGTAGCGCTTGCTTATATCCACATACTGCTCATGCCGCATCACCATGTGCCTCTCCAGTCGTCCCGAGCCGTTGCACACCGAGCAGGTCACTCGCCTGGAGCCGTGGCAGGTGGGGCATAGCTCCTCGTGTGCTATCTTGCCGCTTCCGCCACACCGTGTGCAGGTCTCTCTTATCGGCACGTGTGTGACCTCCGGTACGGTTCTCCCGTCGGGATTACGCACATAGCGCACTTCTCGTCTGGTGGCGGTGTTGTAGCCCCGGCCATAGCACGATGTGCATCGTTCCTCCACGGTCACCTTGCCCTTGCCGCTGCAGTGGCGGCAGGTCACGGTGCCTTCGCCGCCACAGTGCTTGCAGGTGATGGTCTCGCTGGAGTGGGGAATATCTATCTTCGTCTCCATGTTGGTGAAGCGTGTGGGGAAGGGTGCCATGCCGGCGACATCCACCTGACTGAAGTGCACCACCGTGGGGTAGTGGTAGGTGCTGGTGGGTGCAGGCTCCGAGAAGTACAGCGTGCGTCTGTCGCGCTGTGCCTTGAGCATGGCCATATAGATGGGCGCATCGTAGGCTTCCACCACCTCCAGTGTGTCGCCAAAGCGTTTCCCCTTGTAGTTCTTCTCTGCGTCGCACAGTGCGTTTGCTTTTTTGCGGAACTCCTGCATCTGTGCGGCAGTGAGTGTGCGCACCGCATTCTTTCTGTATTCACTCATGCTTGGTTCCTCCCGTTAGCGTCTATACCCTTTGCTCTATGCGAGAGTTTCACTCTGGTCTTCTTGCTCCTCATCTTGTAGAAGCTCGCCATAATGAGCAGCAGAAACACAACCAGTACTATCGGCAGGCTCAGTGCTACCGTCTCTCTATAGGTGAAGCACCTGAAGCCCTGCGTGTAGTACGCGATCTTCTGCTGCATCGTCGCCTTTGAAGTATCGGCCTTGGCGGTGTCGGCTTCTGCGGAGGCTTCCAGGCTGTCGCTCCTCTGCGCAAAGGGAGCGTTTGCCCTCAGCGAGTCGAACTTATGGTATGCAGACTTTATACCGGCGGGGTTGTACATGCTGTAGCTCTCGATGAGCACCATGCGTGGCGGCATCTTGCTGATGTCGCGCGGCGAGCAGGCTCGGTCGAAGAGGATGATGGCACCGATGATCAGTACCCATTTCACGATGAGCTTGAAGGTTTCCATAGGTTCTGTTTTTAGATTGTTACGCTGGTTGGGGAGTCCTGTCATGCTTTTCATACACGCAGGAAGCGGTCTTCCCCCTTTCCTCTTGCAAAGTTAAACAATTTGCTGAAAAGCAACCGCAATAGTCCGTTAAATTCTTCGTAGGAGCACAAGGTTAGAAGCAAGCCATAGAAACTTTCCACTTTTTCACTTTAAGGTGGTTGCCATGGTTCCAGCACCCATAAGCCCACCGCCACGGCGTTGGCCTCAGGGCTTGCAACCCCAAGATGTCCAAGCCCACCCGTTGGCGTAGCTTGGATAGTTGGGGTTGCGATGATAAGTTGGCGGGGAGCGGGGAGGGCTTACCGCTCCTCAACGATCTCCTCCAGGGGTTTGCGTTTCTTCTCTGCGCGTGGGCAGTCGGCGGCCACATGGCCCATGGGAATGATGGCCACGGCCTCATAATCGGCAGACGGGAACAGGTTGCGCACCACGGCGGGGTCGTAGTTGCACACCCAGCATGTGCCCAACCCCCGTTCGGTGGCGGCAAGGCACAGGTGCTCCGTGGCAATGGCCACATCGATGTCGCCATGTGGCTTGTCGTCGTAACGGCGTGTCCAGCACGCTTGGTTGTTGCGCATGCAAACGATGTAGAGCGGGGCTGTTCGGAACCACTCGCGGTCGTAAGCGCTCCACAGTTGCTGGCGAGCCTCGGGGCTGCGCACCACAACCAGCTTCCACGGCTGGCGGTTGACGGCCGATGGCGCCAATCGCGCACACTCCAAAACGTAGTGGAGGTCGGCGTCGCTCACGGGCTCGTCGGTAAACTTGCGGGCCGAGAAGCGCGCCTCAGATAATTCGAGCATATTCATGGTGTAATCGGGTTTTATTGGGGTTGATGATTCTGATGATGGGCATGGCGCGCTGGCGGTCGCCTAAAGGCGCCGGCGCACTTGGAAGTGGCCCAACCGATGGCTCACGCCCTTGCGGTTGAGCGACCGGAGGATGTAGGTGCCCTCGGCCAATCGCGCTACGTTGAGGCGGTGGGCGTAGGGACCCGTGCACACCACCGTGCCCTCGACGGTCTCGCACGCCACCATGTCGGCGTCGAGCGTAGAGGGCTTGGCGGGCAACTGCAGCCACGTGCCGTCGCACGCCAGCATCTGTGTGGCCGCCGTGGGCTGCGCGCGCTCCTCATGGCTCTGCAGGGGACGGCTCTCGTTGCCGTAGCGGTCCATGGCCGTTACGGCGAAGAAGCGGTCGTGGGTGTTGACCTTCAGCGAGTGGGCCGCGCGCCGGATGGCTATGAGGTTCTCGGCGGCGTGGGTGTCGACGGGCCACGTCCTACTGGAATACACATTATAATAAGGTGTGTCGCCCTCCCAGGCCAGTCCGTCGCTGCATACCTCGATGGCGGTGGGAGCGTTGGGAGCCGATGCGCTTTGCCATGTCATGGGCGGCACCAAGGCCAGCGAGGCGTTAAACCGCTTGGCGAAATCGTAGATGCCCTGGATGTTGTCGGTGAAGAAACGGCCCCTGAAAAAGGCGTGCCCCAGTCCATACTGCCTGAGCACCTCCATCTCGCGCGTAACGTCGGCGACGTTCCATTTGCCCTCCTTGGGGTCGAGGAAATAGATGCCCAAGCCCGGCGCCACGATCTTGCCGTGGCTCTGCTCCGCCCAGTCGATGGCGAAAGGGAAGAACTGGTCGTTGCGGAAATACATCATCGGGAACAGTTCGTCCATCAGACCGTCGCGCAACCAGCCCTGCGCGTCCTGGCACACCTTCGTGTAGGCGTTCCAGCCGTGGCTCCAATAACGGCTCAGGTCGTCGAACTTGCCGATGGGCGAGCAGCTCATCTTCACCCAGGGCTTCAGCCGCTTCACCTTGTCGTGAATGTTACGCACGATGGATGTGATGTTTTGGCGCCCACGGCTTGCGGAGACCCGCATCTTCCACGTCTCAGGGTAGCGTATGTAGTCGAGGTGTATGCCGTCGACGTCATAGTTGCGCGTGATCTCCTCGCAGATGTCGGCCAGGTAGGTGGCGGTGCGTGGGTTCTCGGGGTCCATGTAGCCGTCGGGGCCAATCTTCTTGATGAGGCCCGGGTATTTCGCGTGCAACTTCCTGCATCCCAACTTGTTCCATTTGCCCATGGGCAGCGTCACCACCCATGCGTGCAGCTCCATGCCCCGCTTGTGGCACTCGTCGATGGCAAATTTCAGGGCGTCGTAGCCGGGACTTGTGCCAGGGAACCCACTCAGGCAACCATCCCAAGGCTCGTAGGCCGATGGGTAGATGACGGTTCCGCGGATACGTGTCTGTATGAGCACCGTGTTGATGCCCGCCTTGGCATACTGGTCGAGTAATGTGCAGAGCTCGGCCTGCTGCTTGGCAATGCTGTTCTTGCTCTGGGCGTAGGAATGGGGCCAGTCGAGCCCGCCGATGGTGGTGAGCCACACGGCACGCACCTCATGCTTGGGGCTCTGCATGTGGTTGAAGTCGGAGTAAGGGGGGAGCACTACAGCCTTTGCCTGCAAGGCCAGCAAAAGCAGGATGTATGTGAGGAAAGAAAATTTATGCATTTTTGGTTTATTTTTGATGACAAAGGTACATATTATTTTCGTTATTCCAAAAATTAACGTTACTTTTGCAATAGTTTTAAACTTAATGTCAGAGATGATTTCGTTTGCTATTTCATTATTGGCACTTGTTGTTGGCTACTTGCTCTATGGCAAGTTTGTTGAACATGTGTTTGCCCCCGACGACCGGCCCACACCAGCCGTTGCTAACGCCGACGGCGTAGATTACATGGTGCTGCCCGGTTGGAAGGTGTTTATGATCCAATTTCTGAACATAGCGGGCACCGGCCCGATCTTTGGCGCCATCATGGGCGCGTGGTATGGTCCGGTGGCTTACTTGTGGATTGTGCTTGGGTGCATCTTCGCGGGCGCTGTCCACGATTACTTCTCGGGCATGCTCAGCGTGCGCCACCACGGCGCCAACCTGCCCGAGCTCGTGGGCTGTTATTTGGGCCAGAACGCCAAGCGGGTGATGCTCGTGTTCTCGGTGTTCTTGCTCATGATGGTGGGCGTGGTCTTCGTGTATAGTCCGGCGCTCATCCTCAAAGACTTTGGGTGGAGCACCATGGGGTGGGTTTCCGTCATCTTTGTTTATTACATGTTGGCCACCTTGCTCCCCATCGACAAGATCATCGGCAAGTTTTACCCCATCTTCGCCTTCGCCCTGCTGTTCATGGCTGTGGCCTTGATGGTGTGCCTGTTCATAAAGATGCCTGCCATCCCTGAGCTGTGGAGCGGGGCGGAGGCTATGAACCGCAACACCCCCGCCTCGTTGCTGGGCGCCACGTCGTTCGCGGCGAAGAACCCGTTGTTCCCTTGCCTGTTCCTCACCATAGCCTGCGGCGCCATATCCGGGTTCCACGCCACCCAGAGCCCTCTGATGGCTCGGTGCCTCGACTCGGAGTTTAAGGGCCGTCGCATCTTCTACGGCTCCATGGTCACGGAGGGCATCGTGGCGCTGATATGGGCCACGGTGTCGATGTATTTCTTCTATTATGGAGGATGGCGCGAGGTGGTTGGTCCCGATGTGGCCAACGCCTTCTTGGCGCAGGCCGATGGCGGAAAGACGCTGGTGCAGTTTTTTAACGCACCCAATGTGGTGGAAAAGGTGTGCACCGGATGGCTGGGCGTGTTTGGAGGCGTGCTGGCCGTGTTTGGCGTGGTGGCCGCTCCCATCACCAGTGGCGACACCGCCTTCCGCTCGGCGCGCCTGATCATCGCCGACGCGTTGGGCGTTAGCCAGAAATCGGTGGCGAAGCGCTTCTCCATCGCCGTGCCCATGTTTGTGGCTGCCATAGCGTTGCTGGCTTGGCAGATAGGCAACCCCGACGGGTTCAACACCATCTGGCAATGGTTCGGATGGTCAAACCAAACGCTTTCCGTGTTCACCCTTTGGGCCATAACGGTTTACCTGGTGCAGGAGAAGAAATCGTTTGTCCTCACGCTCGTGCCGGCCGTGTTCATGACTGTGGTGTGTGGCACCTTCCTGTTGGTGTCGCCCATGGCATTGGGATTGGGCGCAACGATAGGCTATACGGGTAGCGTGGTGATCCTGGTGGCGGCTTGCGTGTGTTTCTTCGCATGGTATGGCAAGACCATGCGCGCATGAGGCCACAGGGGTGAGTGGAAATGATGGGCCTAACAAAGGTATGTATAATTAAATTATGTGAAATATGAGAAAAACAATTTTGCTATTGGCTGCACTCCTTATCTCGGTTACAGCGAGTGCGCAGTTTGAAAAGGATAAGACGTATGTGGGAGCGTCGCTCACCGGTTTGAACCTCAACTATAGCGGCATTGGCGACTTGAGCCTGGGCGTGCAAGCCAAGGCCGGTTACATGGTCGACGACAACCTCATGGTCTTCGGCGAGGCAGCCTACAACCACGAGGGGAAGAGCGATGCCGGCGACCTGCTCTCGGCAGGCGTTGGCGGCCGCTATTACATTGTGCAGAACGGCATCTTCCTGGGAGCCAACTGCAAGTTTATCCATGGCTTCCACAGCTACAACGATGTCATGCCTGGTGTGGAGGTGGGCTACGCCTACTTCATCAGTCGCACGGTAACCATCGAGCCGAGCATCTATTATCAGCAGAGTTTCAAGAACCACTCTGATTATAGCACCATCGGTTTCAAGATCGGATTCGGCGTTTATCTCTAAGCCGTGGAAACATACCCGTCTGTTCTTCTGGAGAAAGCCGTTGGAGAATTCAGCAAACTGCCAGGCATAGGGCGGAAGACCGCCTTGCGCCTGGTGTTGCATGTGTTGCGCCAACCCGTGGGCGAGGCGGAGGCCTTCGCCGATGCCGTGCTGCACGTTAGGAAGGACATTAAGTATTGTAGCGTGTGCCATAACATCAGCGACGACGACGTGTGCCCGATATGCGCCGATGCCCGGCGCGACCGATCGACGATTTGTGTCGTCGAGAATGTGCAGGACGTGATGGCCATAGAGAACACCCAGCAGTATAATGGCCTGTACCACGTGTTGGGAGGCGTTATCTCGCCGATGGATGGTGTGGGGCCTGGCGACTTGCAGATCGAGTCGTTGGTTCAGCGTGTCAAGGATAACGACGACGTGAAGGAAATTATCTTGGCGCTCAGCTCCACCATGGAAGGCGACACCACCAATTTTTATATTCACCGGCAGTTGGCACCGCTCCATGTGAAAGTTACCATGATCGCCCGTGGCATTTCGGTTGGAAACGACTTGGAATACACCGACGAGGTGACGTTGGGACGGTCGATTGTTAACCGCACGCTCATGGATTGAGGGCGCAACGGAAACCCTATCGGTCCATGGGGCCGATTGCGATTTAACGACTCATGTTATGAATCATCTCAGAAGATTGAAATTGACATTTTGGGCACCCATCGCCATCTGTGGCGCGATGGTGGCCTGTTTCGAGAGTGGTGCCTTGATAGAAGGCGGCTATATTGGCGATAAGCAGTTGGAGTATTATTGCGCGCTGGTCATGGAACTGGTCACCATCGTCCTGATTCCCTTGGCCCTCAGGCTCTTTCGCCTGAAATGGGTCGACAAGGCCATCCGCAAGAACCCTTCTAAGCAGTTGCCCGTTTGGCGGTCCATCCGCCTGTGCCTGTTGGCCGTCCCCATGATGGTCAACGTGTTCATGTATTATCAGTTTGTTCATCCCAGCTTTGGCTACATGGCCATCATTGGCTTGTTGACCATGGCTTTCGTCTACCCCTCGGCAGCCAGATGCCAGGCGGAGGAAAATATGGAGTAGGGGTGGACGTAACACTTTTGTATTCAAAGATTTAGAAAAGAACCATGAAGCTCTCAGTAGTCATTGTTAATTACAACGTGAAATACTATTTGGCGCAATGTTTACATTCGTTGAAACATGCGCTAAAGGGTATCTGCGCTGAGGTTATCGTGGTCGACAATGCGTCCGTCGATGGGTCGGTGGATTACCTTAAGCAGGTTCATCCCTGGGTGAGATATGTGGCGTCGGATACCAACCTGGGTTTCTCGAAGGCCAACAACCTCGCCATTCGGCAAAGCCAAGGCGAGTATGTGCTGCTTCTCAACCCCGACACCGTGGTGGGCGAAAACGTTCTCAGGGAGGCCCTGGCCTTCATGGACGGGCATCCCAAGTCGGGAGGAGTGGGCGTGCGCATGCTGAATAGCGATGGCACCGAGGCCATGGAGAGCCGTCGGGGCATACCGACGCCAGCCGTGGCGTTTTGGAAAATGGCGGGATTGTGCAGACGCTTTCCCACCAGTCTTCGCTTTGCGCGCTATTACATGAGTTGGCTTCCGTGGGATCGTCCCGCAAGGATCGAAATCATGAGTGGCGCGTTTTGCCTGATGCGGAAGCGGGCGCTCGATGAGGTGGGGCTCCTCGACGAGGATTTCTTTATGTATGGCGAGGATATCGACCTGAGCTATCGCATCCTGAAGGGAGGATGGGAAAACTGGTATCTCCCTCTCCGAATATTGCATTATAAGGGCGAAAGCACACAAAAGTCGAGTTTCCGATATGTGACGGTCTTCTACAAGGCCATGCTGATCTTCGTGCGAAAGCATTTCAGGCATTTCTCCCGATTGATGTCCACACCCCTCCAGATGGCCATTTACCTGAAGGCCACCTGTTCCATCATGGGGGTGCAATGGGAGAAATGGTGTTGCAGGATGCACCTGGTTGAGCCCGTGGTGAAAGAGAAGCCGCTTTTCGTGTTCCATACATCCGACGCCCACAAGGACCGTTGCTTGCAGCTTGTGGAAAAGAACGGCCTGCAAGCCGTTTTCGAAAGCGCCGATTCGTGGAAGGAGAGAGGCGGCGCAAAGGAGAGAGGTGGCGCGAAGAATGTGCCCGAGACGGTTTATCAGGTCTTCGACATGTCGCAACACCAGTATGCCGATCTGTTTAGAAGGTTCTCCGCCACCTTCGGGGGGCGTAGCCTCATCGCCTTCTGGTATCCAGAAGAAAACAGGTTGGTTACCAATAGTCAAGTTCTCATGGGTTAACCCCGCTTTCCAATAAACCATAAGAATATGGAAGCACATAAGCCAACAGTATCTTACGGCGACATCTCGTTGCGTGCCCTCGAACCCGAGGATCTCGATTTGCTCTACCAGGTGGAAAACGATGTTTCGCTTTGGAGCGTCGGAGTGACCAACAAACCTTATTCGCGCTATGCCCTCCATGAGTACATAGCCAGCGCTTCGGGCGACATCTATGTGGACCATCAGGTGAGGTTGATGATTTGCAATCGGGATGGCGATACGGTAGGTATGGTCGACCTGATGAATTTCAATCCGCAACACCGAAGGGCCGAGGTGGGGATCGTCATCCTGGACCGATACCGCAACCAAGGCTTTGGTCTCGCCGCCATGGCGCACATGTTTCGGTACGCCCACGCCACGCTCCATCTCCATCAACTGTATGCGCTGGTAGGCGAAAACAATCCCTACAGCATCCGGTTGTTTGAAGGCGCAGGCTTCGAAAAGGAGGGCGTTCTGCGCGATTGGATCTTCGATGGAGACCATTATCATGATGTAATTTTTTATCAAAGGCTATTGCCGGTAGAGTGATGGGTGACTTGGGTTGGCAAAACGCCCCGGTTTATGCCTAAATCATGCTAATCATCACTTTTTTCGAAAAAAGATGCAAGAATGTTTGGTGGTTACAAATAATATAGCTACCTTTGCACTCGCAAATAAGGAACAAGGACACTGAGAGGTGTTAGAAACACTCTAAGGTGCGTTAGTTCAGTTGGTTAGAATGCCTGCCTGTCACGCAGGAGGTCACG
>NZ_JAHKBE010000065.1 GCF_018789675.1 Hallella faecis | reverse complement strand
ATAGTTTTTGGGTTAGCATCTGCACAGCACTCCACAGGGTTTGTCGGGTGCGCCACAAAATGATGCGCAGAGCGTAGATAATGCCATTGCCTCTGTCAGGTTTTTTAACCCAAAAGGTTGTAGGGGTTTACGGTTAAATTAGCGACCGAAAAAGCCGTTTCTATCAGAGGGAAGATCGAAAATGCGAGCGGCGAATGGGCGTTAGGCATGTATCGAGTTGCGAAAGGGCATCTTTCGAAGTGCGATAAACCATCTTTCGCAGCGCGGTTAGGAAGGTATCGCAATGCGGTTAGGCATGTATCGCCTGGTGAAAGACGCCTAACCGCAGAGCGCATGAAGAAATGCGGGGTGCTAAATATACAACAGAGGTTGCAATGTGCTGAATGTCAATCGGTTGCAAAAATGCGCTGAGAATTACGTATTTGCGCCAAATATTTCTGTGAAAGAAAAGAAATATGTAGTTTGGTGTATAGATTGTTGCGATATTTGGATGAACAATGATGCGAAATGCCATGCGGCAATAAGACGGTAAAAAGCAGCCCACGGCTCCCCACAGGATAAGAAACACGAACGCTGGTATAAGACCACCGTCCACCATTGGGCATCTCTCGCCTCGGCTCAACTCAGAGCAGCCACGTTAATTGAGCCCGGGCAGGTTGCGCTCAATCATTCGCTGGATGAGCTTTACCAGTCGCACCCCCCTTCGCGTTTGCGAGAACACATCGTGGCGGATGGCGCTGAGGTCATTAAACAACTCACAAGTGGTGGTTTGCAGCATGTTGGGCTGGCGTTGGCGCTTGTCGCCATCGGGGTTGACGATGATCTTGATGCCATTCTCCTCAATGCGCACGTCGATGTCCTCGCCTGTCATGACCGGCTCGCCGTCGTAGTGGATAACGCCCGGGTGGGAGCGATGGATATGGAGGTAGCGCGTGCGGAAACTCTTAATCTTGGAACTCATGTCGAGCGTCTTGCTGAACATGTCGATGGCTATTTGGGGCGCCTCGAGAATGTCGAAAGGCTCCATGATGACAATATCCATCAGCCCGTCGCTCATCGACGCCTGTGGGGCGATATAAGCGTTGTTGCCGTATTGCGACGCATTGGCGCAGGAGATGAGAAACGCCTTGTAGTTGGTGCTGATGCCGTCGGCGTCGACCTCGTAGGTCTCGGGCTTGTACTTGGTGCCCTCCTCAAGTATTTTTTGCAGATAGGTGATGGGGCCTCGCTTGCCGGCCTCGGCGAACTTCTGGCTGACGAAAGCGTCGAAGCCCACACCGCAGGTGCAGAAGAACGGATACTCGTTGATGATGCCGTAGTCGAGGTCGTGCACCTCGTAACGGTTAATGATCTCAATGCATTTGCGCACATTGAGCGGCAGCAACAGGTGACGGGCCAATCCGTTGCCCGACCCACAAGGAATGATGCCCAGCGCCGTGTTGGAGTGGACGATGCCCCGCGCCACCTCGTTGACGGTGCCATCGCCGCCGATGGCCACCACCACATCTACACCCTCCACGCTGGCGTCGCGTGCTATTGTGGCCGCGTGACCGGCATACTTCGTCTCCACGATGCGGTACTCATACTGGTCGTGGTCGAGATACGCCTCGATGGCCTCCGGTATGCGCGCCTTGCTGGCAGCGCCCGATATGGGATTGATGATAAAAAGGATGCGTTTCTTCATATTGCAAAATTAGTGCATTTTTTATGAATAGGCGATTTTTGACGTCTATTTTTAGTCCACAAATACGATTTCTCTGTTTTTTATCACCCAACTGAAAAAAAATGATTATCTTTGCAGCCTAAATGTATAACTCGTAGATTTTCTACACCTATTATTAATGATGGGACAATTACAAGAAAGATACAAGAACTACCGTGAGCCTCAGAAGTATATGGAGGCTGGAGTTTATCCTTATTTCAGAGAGATCACCAGCAAGCAGGGCCCTGTTGTGACCATGGGTGGCCATAAGGTCTTGATGTTTGGAAGCAACGCTTATACAGGTCTTACTGGCGACGACCGCGTGATCGAGGCAGCCAAGAAGGCGCTCGACAAGTATGGCTCAGGATGTGCCGGAAGCCGTTTCCTGAACGGAACGCTCGACATCCACGTGCAACTGGAGAAGGAGCTCGCCGAGTTTGAGCACAAGGAGGACGCCCTCTGCTTCTCTACTGGTTTCTCTGTCAACTCAGGTGTCATTCCCGCGGTGGTGGGACGTGGCGACTACCTTATCTGCGACGACCGCGACCACGCATCGATCGTTGATGGCCGCCGCTTGAGTTTTGCCACACAGCTGCACTACAAGCACAACGATATGGCCGACCTGGAGCGCGTGTTGGCCAAGCTGCCGCAGGAGGCCGTGAAGCTCATTGTGGTCGATGGAGTGTTCTCTATGGAGGGCGACCTATGCAATCTGCCCGCCATCGTGGAGCTGAAGCATAAGTACAACTGCTCGATCATGGTCGACGAGGCGCATGGCTTGGGCGTGTTTGGTGAGCAGGGCCGCGGCGTTTGCGACCATTTCGGACTGTCGGACGAGGTGGACCTCATTATGGGTACCTTCTCAAAGAGTATGGCTTCAATCGGTGGTTTCATCGCCAGCGACAAGGACACCATCAACTATCTGCGCCACACCTCACGCACCTATATCTTCTCGGCCAGCGACACGCCTGCCGCTACGGCTGCCGCCATTGAGGCTCTTCACATCATCAAGAACGAGCCGGAGCGCCTGAAGCACCTGTGGGATGTGACCCATTACGCCTTGGAGCGTTTCCGCGAGGAGGGCTTTGAGATTGGCGAGACAGAGAGCCCAATCATCCCGCTCTATGTGCGCGACATCAACAAGACATTCTTAGTGACAAAGTTCGCCTTCGACGCTGGTGTGTTCATCAACCCCGTTATCCCGCCTGCTTGCGCTCCGCAAGACACGCTCGTTCGCTTCGCCTTGATGGCGTCGCACTCGAAAGAACAAGTGGAGGAGGGTGTGCAGGTGCTGAAGAAGATCTTCGTAGAACAAGGCATCATCAAGTAAAAAAACAAATAATCGCCATGTCTCACAAAGGGGCATGGCTTTTTTGTGCCCTCATATTGCCTAACATTCCGATGGGGGGCGGTCTCTTTCTTCCAGCCTCAATCGGACTGCATATTTCAACCCAAATCGGTCATCAGATTTTAATTCTTGTTAGCGTTTGTTTCGAGCAGGTGTTTCGGCTTGCGCTTTGAAGGCTTGACCATCAACAGACAACTTCCTATATACGAAAAGCCGCATCCAAATCATGGAATGCGGCTTTTCGACGAATGGGGGAGGATGGCCATTGGTGGCCAACCACCCTCTGCGTGTTTGTGTTGATGTTTTGTTGTTAGAATACGCCCTGTGTCATCATGGCCTTGGCCACCTTCAGGAAGCCGGCTACATTGGCACCCTTCACATAGTTGATGTAGCCATCGGGCTGCGTGCCATATTTCACACATTCGGCGTGAATCTCGTTCATGATGCTATGCAACTTGGCGTCTACCTCCTCGCGGCTCCACTTCAGGCGCTCTGAGTTTTGCGTCATCTCCAATCCCGACACGGCCACGCCACCGGCGTTGCTGGCCTTGCCCGGGCAATAGAGGATCTTGGCGTCTTGGAACACCTTGATGGCCTCGGGGGTAGAAGGCATGTTGGCACCCTCGCTTACGGCAATCACGCCGTTCTTCACCAGCGCCTCGGCTGCCTCGCCATTGATCTCGTTCTGTGTGGCGCAAGGTGTAGCGATGTCGGCCTTCTCAAACCAAGGCTTGGCGCCTGCCACATACTTGGCTGAGGGATATTCCTCTACATACTCCTTGATGCGGCCTCGCTCCACGTTCTTCAGTTCCATGATGTAGGCCAACTTCTCCTCGTCGATGCCGTCGGGGTCGTAGATGTAGCCATCTGAATCGGAACAGGTGAGCGGCTTGGCGCCCAACTGGAGCAACTTCTCGAGGGTGTACTGAGCAACGTTACCAGCGCCGGAAACGAGGACCGTCTTACCCTTGAGGTCGATGCCGCGTGTCTTCAGCATGTTCTCCAAGAAGTAGACATTGCCGTAGCCTGTGGCCTCAGGACGGATGAGCGAACCGCCAAACTCCTGGCCTTTACCCGTGAGGATGCCCACAAACTGGTGGGTTAGAGCCTTATATTGGCCAAACATGTAGCCTACCTCGCGGCCGCCTACGCCAATGTCGCCAGCGGGAACATCGCAGTCGGGCCCAATATAATGCCAAAGCTCGCGCATGAAGGCCTGGCAGAAACGCATGACCTCACCCGTCGACTTGCCGCGGGGCGAGAAGTCGGAACCACCCTTGGCGCCACCCATCGGCAGCGTGGTGAGCGAGTTTTTGAAGGTTTGCTCGAAAGCCAAGAACTTAAGGATGCTCTCGTTGACGGAAGCGTGGAAACGAAGACCCCCCTTGTACGGGCCAATGGCGTTGTTGTGCTGAACGCGGTAACCATTGTTGGTCTGCACGTTGCCTTTGTCGTCGATCCAGTTCACGCGGAACTTGATGATACGGTCGGGAATGCACAAACGCTCAATGAGGTTCTCACGGTCAAACTCGGGGTGCTTGTTGTACTCATCCTCGATGGTGCCCAGCACCTGACTAACGGCCTGGATGTACTCGGGCTGGCCAGGATAGACCTGTTGCAATCTTTCTACTACTTCCGATGCTTTCATAATGTGTTGTATTGGTTGTTGTTGTGACGATCCTGAATTGCAGAATGCCGACGACTCGACAGTTTTACAATGGGTTGTCTATCTAATTGTTTGTTTCCGGTTGCAAAGATAAAGTGTTTCTTGCAAAAAACCTACAAAAAGACATCTTTTTTTGCGTAAAACAGTAAAAAATGAAAGAAACAGGCTTTTGGGAGATTCAACGGTGTGTGCGAAAACAAACCGTTAGGAGCCTACACCTTATTATATATAGATGAACCATGCGCCCATTAGAAGTTGGAAGGGAGCAAATATTATTTTTGTTATTAACTTGAAATAATTACAGAATTGTTTGGAGATATAAAAACAATTCACTATCTTTGCAACTATAATCAAGAAAATAGAACAAAGAGCAAACAGACATGAGACAAGAAGCCTACGACAGGTTAGTGGAATGCGGTCTGCGCCCTTCTGTGCAACGCTTGGCGATAATGGAATTCTTGCAAACCCATCGCACCCATCCCACGGTGGAGGATGTGTTTCAGGGAATAGTGAGCGAAATTCCGACCTTGAGTCGCACAACCGTGTACAACACGCTTCGGTTGCTATCGGTGCACCGCGCCGCACAGATGATAACCATCGACGACCATCGCGTGTGTTATGACGGCGACGTTCACCCACATGTGCATTTCTTCTGCCGCGAGTGTGGAAAGGTGTTCGACCTGATGAACGAGGAGGTGCCCGCAATCGACGCTCCGAGAAAGGTGGATGGTCACATTGTCGACGAGGCTCAAGTTTATTACAAGGGAATATGCAGGGACTGCGCGTCGCGCAGAAACTGATTACTTATCATACAAAAACAAAAACATTATGAAGAAGAAGTTTATTTGCACCGTATGCGGATACATCCACGAGGGTGAGACCGCTCCTGAGAAGTGCCCTATCTGTGGCGCTCCCGCCAGTAAGTTTACTGAGTTGACAGAGGATACACTCCCTGAGTTTGCAGCCGAGCACAAGTTGGGCGTTGCCTTGGAGGAAGGCGTTCCCGCTGAGCTGCTGAAGCATTGCCGCGCTACCTTCGCTGGCGAGTGTGCCGAGGTGGGTATGTATCTGGCTATGGCTCGCCAGGCCGATCGTGAGGGTTATCCTGAGATTGCCCGCGCTTTTGAGCGCTACGCCATGGACGAGGCTGGACACGCCGCTCGCTACGCTGAATTCCTGGGCCGCAGCATCCTGCACGACACCAAGACCAATGTGGAGGTGCGCATGGCTGCAGAGAAGGGCGCCACAGCCGACAAGTTTGAGGCTGCCAAGCTGGCTAAGGCCAACAACCTCGACGCTCTGCACGATAGCATTCATGAGATGGCACGCGACGAGGCTCGCCACTCTGCTGGTTTCATGGGCCTCTACAAGCGCTATTTCCAGAAGTAAATGCGTGTGTGGCTCAATAAGAGCTAAAAAAAACATGATAGGGAAGGGTGATTGCTACGAAAGGCAGTCGCCCTTTCTTGGTTTCATGGCGTTCCTGCAATTCCGTCATTTACAACGTTTTTGCGTCATAATGATTGATTTTCAACTTTTTGATGTATCTTTGCAAAACAAACAAAACAAGGAATATGAAAGCGGTAGTGGTTAAAGATACAGACCTGCAAAAGGCTGCAGGAGAAGGAATGGATGCTTTTATCCAAGTGTTTACAGACGCCATACATCATGCGATCGGTGGAGAACTCAACGCAGAAAACATGCAAGATCTCAACGCCGACCAAATAACCCTGTTGGCCTATATCGCCTTGCGCGACGAGGTGATGGATGGCGGATTTGTACAACTCATCCACAACGGATACGGCCCGTTCTTCTTTAAGAACCCATTCGATAGGGCCATGCGCAACTGGGGAATACACGACCTTTATAAGCTCATCAACAAATGTCATCGCTACTACAACATCTACCACGAGGAGATTGAAGCCGATTGCACACAGGAGGAGTTTGACGCGCTCTACGAGCAGTTCCCATGCTTCGACGACTTCGACGACACGTTCGTGGAGTATGAGGAGGAATTCACATCGGCCGTGGCACACTATGTTGACGAGCACATCGAACAATTTGCACACATTGAGAAATGAACAAAGAGCAACAGGAAATCAGGAAAAAAAGTCCTGTACAAATAAGAAATAAGAAAGCTTCGTTCGAGTATTACTTTATCGACACCTATACGGCAGGAATCGTGCTGACAGGCACCGAGATTAAGTCGATACGCAACGGAAAGGCGTCGTTGGTGGACAGTTTCTGCTTCATCAACAACGGCGAGATATGGGTAAAAGGCATGAACATCAGCCCTTATTTCTATGGGTCGTACGCCAATCATGTAGCCAAGAGAGACCGAAAATTGCTGCTTAACAAACGCGAGATCCGACGACTCATGGAAGACACAAAGGCCGTGGGATTCACCATTGTGCCCGTCCTGTTGTTTATCGACGAGAAAGGACGAGCCAAACTCGACATAGCCTTGGCGCGAGGAAAGAAGGAGTATGACAAGCGACAGACGCTTAAAGAGAAGGAAGACCGACGTGAGATGGACCGCGCCATCAAGCACTTCTAATCCATAAGCATGATGACTATTCAGGATATTGTAAAAAAGAGAATAATGATTCTCGATGGTGCCATGGGCACAATGATACAGGATTATCACCTCACCGAGGCCGATTTCCGTGGAACGCGTTATAAGGATAAGCCTGGGCAGATGAAAGGAAACAACGACATGTTGAACTTGACACGCCCAGACGTCATTCGCGAAATCCACAGGAAATATCTCGAAGCGGGCGCCGACATCATTGAGACCAACACGTTCTCCTCACAACGCATCTCGCAAGCCGACTATCATTTGCAGGACGACTGCGTGGAGATGGTGAGGGTAGGGACGCGCATGGCCCGTGAGGAGGCCGACAAGTTCTCTACGCCTGAAAAGCCGCGCTTTGTGGCAGGATCAATAGGACCTACGAACAAGACATGCTCGCTCAGTCCGGATGTGAGCAACCCCGCCGCACGCGACATGACCTACGATGAGCTATACAACGCTTATTGTGAGCAGATTACGCCCATGGTGGAAGAGGGAGCCGACCTGCTCTTGATAGAAACAATCTTCGACACGCTGAACGCCAAATGTGCTATTGACGCCGCCAATAAGGTGATGGGCGAACAAGGACGAAAATTGCCCATTATGCTGAGCGTCACGGTAAGCGACTTGGCTGGGCGAACGCTGAGCGGCCAGACGCTCGACGCCTTTCTGGCAAGCGTCAGCGAGTATGATATTTTTTCAGTTGGCCTCAACTGCTCGTTTGGAGCCAAGCAAATGAAGCCTTTCCTTGCCTCGCTGGCAGCCAAGGCACCTTATTACATTTCGGCTTATCCCAACGCCGGGTTGCCTAATTCTATGGGACTATACGACGAGACGGCAGAAAGCATGTCGCCACAGATAGAGGAACTGATGGACGAGGGATTGGTGAACATTGTGGGAGGATGTTGCGGAACCGACGACGAGTTTATTCGCCAATACAACCTGTTGGCACAGGGAAAGAAGCCGCATGTTCCACAGCCACGACCCAAAACCATGTGGCTTTCGGGACTTGAGTTGCTCGACGTAACGCCGGAGGTGCGCTTCGTGAATGTGGGCGAGCGTTGCAACGTAGCTGGATCGCGTAAGTTTCTGCGACTCATCAAGGAGAAAAACTACGAGGAGGCCCTGACCATTGCCAGGAAGCAGGTGGAGAACGGAGCGTTGGTCGTCGATGTGAATATGGACGATGGATTGCTTGACGCCAAGACGGAGATGGTGACGTTTCTTAACCTCATAGCATCGGAGCCCGACATAGCCAAGGTGCCCATCATGATCGACACGTCGAATTGGGATGTTGCCGTGGCCGGACTGAAATGTGTGCAAGGCAAATGCATTGTCAACTCTATCTCACTGAAAGAAGGCCAAGAGGTTTTCTTGCAGCATGCGCGCGACATAAAACGGTTTGGCGCGGCCGTTGTGGTGATGTGCTTCGACGAACAGGGACAGGCCACGTCGTATGAACGGCGTATCGAGATTGCCGAACGCGCCTACCACTTGTTGGTCGACGAGGTGGGAATGAATCCGTTGGACATCATCTTCGACCCTAACATCTTGGCCATTGCCACGGGTATGGAGGAGCACGACAACTATGCCGTAGACTTTATCCGTGCAACAGGATGGATTAAGCGACACCTGCCGGGAGCGCATGTCAGCGGTGGCGTGAGCAATCTTAGTTTCTCGTTCAGGGGAAACAACTATATTCGTGAAGCCATGCATGCCGTGTTCCTTTATCACGCCATTCAGAAGGGTATGGATTTTGGCATTGTGAACCCAGCCACAAAAGTGGCTTACGACGATATTCCAGCCGACCAACTGTCTGTTATTGAGGATGTTGTACTCAATCGTCGCAAAGGAGCGGCAGAGGATCTCATCGAGCTCGCGCAACGCATAAAGGAAGAACAAGATACCCGAAAGGCCGCTGCGCAAGGTCAGCCGGGAGCCATAAACACTAATGCGCCTGAGGAAGAATGGCGCAAGGGAAGTGTGGAGGAACGACTGAAATATGCGTTGCGAAAGGGGGTGGCCGAACATTTGGACCACGACTTGCATGAGGCGCTGCATAAGTTTCCGCACGCCGTAAATATCATAGAGATGCCGCTCATGGATGGAATGAACGAAGTGGGAAAACTCTTTGGAGAAGGAAAAATGTTCTTGCCGCAAGTGGTGAAAACCGCTCGTACCATGAAGCAAGCTGTGGCTATCCTGCAGCCATATATTGAAGCCGAGAAGAAAGAAGGATCTGTCAAGGCTGGAAAAATTGTGTTGGCAACCGTGAAAGGCGACGTGCACGACATTGGAAAGAACATCGTGGGAGTCATCATGGCGTGCAACAATTACGAGGTAATCGACATGGGCGTAATGGTGCCTGCAGAGCAAATCGTGAAGAAGGTGCAGGAGGAACATGCCGACATGGTGGGGCTGAGTGGACTCATCACACCCTCGTTGGACGAGATGGTGCATGTGGCCGAGGAACTCAACAAGGCGGGATTGCAGGTGCCCATCATGATAGGTGGAGCAACAACTTCGGAACTTCATGTGGCGCTAAAAATAGCTCCTGTTTACGGTGGAGTGGTGGCCTGGATGAAAGACGCCGCGCAAAACGTGTTGGCGGCTGCACGCATGCTTAACGAACAGGAAATGCCACGGTATGCTGAGGAACTGAAAGAGAAATATACACAGTTGCGAGACGATTATGCGCAGGAACAGCAGCGCATCGTGTCGCTCGATGAGGCGCGCAAAAATAAGTTGAATCTTTTCGAAAACCAAGATGCATAGTTGTGTTGGGGAAGAGAGAAAGGTTCACTAAACAGGCACGCCGCGCATTTTTTTGTTTCGCAATTTCGCCATTCAGATTAAATGCATTAACTTTGTACAAAGATATTAAATTAGTAGAAAATGCTAAATAAAAAGAAACGATGGCACGCCATTAGCGGTCAGCCATTGACAGAACTAGACGAAAAAGTCATGTATTGGGAAAGCAAGGGAAAACTTGTTCCCACACGCAATATGGTAAGAACGCCTGAGCAGATTGAGGGCATTCGCGTGGCAGGTAAACTCAACACAGGATGCCTCGACGCTGTGGAGGCTGCCATTCATCCGGGCATGACCACGCAGGAAATCGACGACATCTGTATGAAATATTGCGAGGAGAACAACTGCCATCCATCGTGCCTTAATTACGAAGGTTTTCCAAAGAGTGTTTGCACAAGTATCAACGAGGTGGTTTGCCACGGCATTCCGAAAAAGGAGGATGTGTTGCAAGTGGGCGACATCGTGAATGTAGACATGACACTCGACTATAATGGATATTATGGCGACGCATCGCGTATGTTCATCATCGGCGGAAAGACCACTCCCGAGAAAGAGCAATTGGTTCGTGTAACAAAGGAGTGCTTGGAGATTGGCGCAGAAGCTGCAAAGCCTTATTGTTTCGTGGGCGATATTGGTCATGCCATTCAGAAGCACGCAGAGAAATATGGCTATGGAGTGGTGCGCGATCTTTGCGGACACGGCGTGGGATTGTCGATGCATGAGGCTCCCGAAATTCTACACTACGGCCACAAGGGAACGGGCATGCTGTTGGTTCCAGGAATGGTGTTTACCATTGAGCCGATGATCAACATGGGCACATGGAAAGTCTACATCGACGCCGATGATCCCTATGGTTGGGAGGTTATAAGTGGCGATGAGAAACCCAGCGCTCAGTGGGAACACACGTTCCTTATGACCGAAACGGGTGTAGAAATTCTTTCAAGATAATGAATAAGATTGTAAGTATGAACGATATTTATATTCTTGGAATTGAAAGCAGTTGCGACGACACCTCTGCCGCTGTTCTTCGCAACGGCGTTTTGCTGAGTAATGTAACGGCTTCACAAGAAGTGCACAAGGCCTATGGTGGCGTAGTGCCCGAGTTGGCCAGCAGAGCCCATCAGCAAAACGTGGTGCCGGTGGTCGACCAAGCCATCAAACGGGCAGGCATTACAAAAGACCAATTGTCAGCTGTGGCATTTACACGTGGCCCCGGATTGATGGGTTCTTTGCTCGTAGGCGTTAGCTTTGCAAAAGGGTTTGCGCGTAGCTTGGACATTCCACTTATTGATGTCAACCACTTGCAGGGGCATGTCATGGCTCACTTTATTAAAGAGAGTGACGACGACCAGCACATGCCGCCGTTCCCGTTCATTTGTCTCCTGGTGTCGGGTGGCAACTCGCAGATCGTTAAGGTAAACGCCTACAACGACATGGAGGTGCTTGGGCAAACCATCGACGACGCAGCGGGCGAGGCCATCGACAAGTGCTCGAAGGTTATGGGACTTGGTTACCCCGGTGGCCCAATCATCGACCGACTGGGAAAGAACGGCAATCCGAAAGCATACAAGTTCTCTGAGCCAAGCATACCAGGTTTAAATTATAGCTTCTCAGGATTGAAGACATCTTTCCTTTATAACCTTCGTAAGTGGGTTGCAGAGGATCCCGATTTTGTGGAGCATCATAAGGAAGACCTGGCAGCAAGCCTTGAGTATACAATCGTCGACATCTTAATGAAGAAGTTGCGCTTGGCCGTTAAACAAACAGGCATCAAGCACGTTGCTGTGGCAGGTGGTGTTTCTGCAAACTCCGTGCTTCGACAGGCGTTCCACGACCATGCGGATCGTTATGGTTGGACTATCTACATCCCCAAATTTAGTTACACCACCGACAATGCTGCAATGATTGGCATTGTGGGATACTGTAAGTTTAAGGATCAAGACTTCTGTCCCATTGACGCTCCCGCATTCTCCAAAGTAACATTCAAATAATCATTTCTTTCATTGGGGCAAGTCAAGCGTCAGCTTGTTGCCCATAATCATTCGAACCAATGGAATTAGAAACAAAGATTTTGAGTCGCGAAATTCAGGCGGCTCTTTATGATAACGGACACACGCTCGGAACAGCTGAGAGTTGCACGGGCGGTCGCATTGCCGAGGCTATCATATCTGTACCTGGTGCGTCCAACTATTTTAAGGGTGGTGTCGTGTCGTACACCAACGAGGTAAAAGAGAACATTCTTCATGTTTCGCATGAGGTGTTGGAAGAGCAAACGGCGGTTTGTGAGGAAGTGGCCCGTCAAATGGTTATTGGTGCTTGCGAAGTCCTGAACGTAGACTACGCCATCTCTGCCACCGGTGTAGCTGGTCCTGGCGGTGGAACCCCAAGCATCCCCGTAGGTACTGTTTGGTTGGGATATGGCTCTAAAGACGATGTGCGCACATTCAAATTGACCGAGGATTTTGGTCGAGATATCAATTTGGCAATAGCTACCAACAAGGCTTTGCGCCTGTTCTTGAGCTATTATCAAGAGAAACACCCTGCAGAAGTCAAGGAGCAATAAAGCATTTGCCCAATGCGCCATATAATGACATGTTTTCGTTGAGGCAGATGAGCTGAGCTGGACATAACCTATGCACTGCCATGACGAGAAAAGGTGTTTTGATATGGTGCTTTTTCGCTTAGCCAGATGAGCATAACCAAGTTTGCTTGAGTTTTCCATGACGAGAAAACGAAGGATGAAATTTGTTGTTTACGTTCATCCACATAAGCAGAGTAGGGGATGTTTTGAGGTTTGGCCCAAACCTAACCGCAATGTAAAGCAACATAGATGGCGACAATCATTATCCAACACAATGATTGCCGCCATGATATTTTGGGCAGTAACTTTAGGTAAATGACAATACCCCCTTTTCATCATAGACTATACGTACTATAGTACTCCCCAATATTCGACAAGTGGTTGAACATTGGTTGCTGCGCCATCC
>NZ_JAHKBE010000064.1 GCF_018789675.1 Hallella faecis | reverse complement strand
TCTGCAAACTTAGAGTTAATTCGTTCAATTCGTTGTTACCGCGTCTGAGCGTAAACACTTACGTGAATCCTCTCTCACTCCAAATCCCATCCGAGAGTAAGGATTTTTGGTGAAAAACTTGTGTCGGATTTTTGGCCGAAATAGAGGACGGGAAAGGCTGTTTGGGGCGTTTGGGATGACCGATGGGAAGCGCCTACTGTGGCGTTGGGCATGTTTCGTGTTGCGATAGCTTAGTTTTCGAGCCTCGAGAGCTAAGAGAAGGAGCCTCGAAAGGGTAGGGATGGCGGTGCGAAAGATGGCTTTTGGTGGTGTGGAATGAGGCGTGTGGCGTGCGAAATAGGCCCTTCGAATGGTAAGTGCCAGAATGTTAGATGGTTACAAAAATGCGTGAGAATGGCGTATTTGGGAGCGAGCCGAGGTGCGATGGGAAAAACCGCGTAGATTTGGGGGAGGGATGTTGAGAATGTTGAATGATGAATGAGACCTTCGGATGAACAAAAAACATCATTTGGGATTTTTTTTGTTGCAAACAGTTAGCGTTGGTTGCGATTTTTTTTCTATATTTGCATGATACAATTAGATAGCAAGATAGCGCCATGCTTCCTGATGTTGGAGGTGAACTGCCGGCAACGTTTGGAAGAAGCTAACCATTGACTAAAAGAATAACCCATTATGATAAAGGACATCATGGCTCACAACGCTGATGCAGCGGCGGGGCAGAAGGAGATGGAAGTGCTCAGGCGGTACTTTCCGCAATGCTTCGATGCTGACGGCAAGTTTGACATAGAGACTTTTAAGGCGTCGTTGCCCGACGGCACAACGCTGACCGACGAAACCACCGGTTTCAACTGGTTGGGCAAAAACTATGCTCGTATGCTCACCAACATGGATACCACCACGCTCATTCGTCCCGACGAGGAGCACAATGCCAAGCCCGAGAACCGCAATAGCAAGAATGTTTATATCAGCGGCGACAACTTGGACGCGTTGCAGCATTTGGTAAAATCGTATGGTGGCAAGGTAAAGGTGATTTATATCGACCCTCCTTACAACACAGGCTCTGACGGCTTTGTGTATAATGACAAGTTCAATTTTACTGCCGAGGATCTTGCCAAACGCTTGGATGTAAGTCCTGAGCGTGCCGAGCGTATTCTTTCTATGACGCGCCGTGGAAGTGCCAGCCATGCGGCTTGGCTCACTTTCATGTTGCCCCGTCTGTCGTTCGCACGCGATCTGCTCACTGATGATGGCGTGATCTTTATCTCCATCGATGATAATGAGCAGGCGAATCTGAAGAAGCTGTGCGATGAGGTGTTTGGAGAACATAATTTTCTTACAAATATGACACGAAGAACTAAAGTCGGAGGTGGCAGTGCTTCGAATCATTTTGCTATAGAACATGATTATGTGCTTGTTTATGCAAAGGATATAGAACAATTACCAGACTTATTTGTTCCTTTTGATCAAAATTATCTTAAGCGTTATGCATTTGAAGATGAAATCGGAAAATATTTTTGGGATACAATGGAAAGATCCTCAACGGCTACAAAACCATATTTGATTGAAGCGCCTGACGGCACTATGCTTGAAGGAAAATGGTTTAGAAAAGAAGACCGTTTCCTTGAAGATAAAAAAAATGGAGAAATAAGATTTCTTAAGAAAGAAAATGGTTCGTGGGCAGTGCAATTTAAACAAAGAATTGCACAAGGAAAGAAAATACGATCTATTTTAGGAGAAAATGAATTTAAGTCTCATCAAGAAGATTTAGCAGAACTGGGTATGGCTAATCTTTTCTCTTATCCTAAGACTGTGTATTTAGTTAAATATTTAATTCAATCAGTATTGAAGCCAAATGATATATGCTTAGATGCTTTTTCTGGGTCTGCTACAACAGCTCATTCCGTCATGCAATTATCTTCCGAGTTTTCTGGCGAATTGCCGCTTAAATATGTGATGATTCAGCTACCGGAGAATTTAGACGAATCTTTAAAGACTGCGACAGGTGAGAGAAAAGAGTTATTGATAAGAGATATAAATTTTCTTGAAGGATTAGGATATCCGCATACCCTTGATTATCTTGGTTTTGAGCGCATCAAGCGTGCCGCCAAGAAAATAAAGGAAGACAATCCACTCTTTGCAGGTGACCTTGGCTTCAAGCATTACACCTTGGAGGAGCCGAAGAAGGACGCCCTGTTGCTGATGGAGCGGTTCGACCCTGTTTCCAACAACATCACACCCTTGAATGTGGATGACTTTGGCTTGCAGACCGTGCTCCGCACATGGCTCGTGGCTGATGGCTATGGCCTGATTGAGGACGCCGAGGAGGTGATGCTTGGCAATTACAAAGCCTATTGGAAGGGCGACCACCTCTACCTGATCAATCCCGACCGCAACTTCGACGCCAACAGCATTGCGGCATTGATGGACAAGTATCATGGCGAGCCGTTCTCGCCCCACAACATCGTGGTCTTTGGCTATAGCTTCGCATTCACCCATCGGGAGGAGTTGCAGAAAAACCTCCGCACGCTGAAGGAAGGCAACAAGACCTTGACGGTAAACATCGACGTGAGATATTAAAACAATGAGATTATGTATCTAAAGAAATTACATATCAGCAACTTCCGTTGCTTCCGCGACTACACCATTGAGTTCGCACCCGGTGTAACCGTACTGTTCGGTAAGAACGGCTCGGGAAAATCGACATTGATACATGCCATACACAAGGCCCTGAGCATGCTTATGTATACCAAAAACGACTATGAGAACGTTACGGTGAGGGGCAAAAGAAAGAAAAAACTGGTGGGCTATAAGACCATCACAAGGAACAATCCGTATCTACACACCAAGGGCTTTGCGAACGACGACTTCAACAATCTGGAAGATTCGTTCATCGAGATAGCCGCCACAGCCGATTTCGGCCCCGGCTTAACGGATGTGGATTGGAAGATGAGCGCCAAGGCCAACAACAGCAAGCTTCGCCCCACCGAGTTTGAGGATGCCTATTTGGCCTTTTACGATTGGCAAGAAAACAGCGGCCAGCTTCCCTTGTTGGCCTACATTTCTGATGGCTTCCCCCATAAGGAAGACAACAAGAAGAGCCAAGTGAAGGCGAAGATCCGCGCCTTGCGCAATTTCGCCTATTTCGACTGGGACGAGGAAGAGGGATGCACCAACGAGTGGATTCTCAGATTGGAGAACAACCTGTTTAGGCAAGCAGCCCTTCTTGCCAAAGGAGTGGTTAAAAATGAGCAGGGAATCATGGCGCATGCCCAGCTGCAAGAAGAAGATGAGCCCGAGTTTCAGGAATTATCCCATGAGCAACAATGCATATCCGAATGTTTTAGCACGTTTACATCCAATAGTGTTTTCGACTCAGAGAATGCCATTAAGTTCAATGCCTTCACATTGGGAAGAACGAAGCAGAACGAGGGAAAGCTCTGCATCCAAACGGCACAAGGCGAGGAATATGATTTCCGCAAGCTGCCCGCTGGATACAAGCGCCTTTTCAATATCGTTCTCGATTTGGCATACCGCTCTTATATCTTAAGCGAGAAGTCAACAACAAATAATCCTGGACTTGTAATCATCGACGAAATCGATTTGCACCTGCATCCGCAGTTGGAGCAAGTTGTACTACAGTGTTTCCAAAGGGCCTTTCATCATGTTCAGTTCATTGTTTCTACGCATTCACCACTTGTCCTAACCGACATTGAAACTCAAAATAGCAGGAACCGGGTGTTGAAGATGACCCCTGCTTGTGATGCTCCAGAGGAATGGCGCAACATTCATGGTATAGATTATAACCAGATGCTTGAAGAGAACATGGATGTTAGTAAGCGTAAGCCTGAAATTCAAGAGCTATTCGACAAGGCTTGGAGTGAAGTGGCTGAAAAAGACACAGGAGCAGCAAAGGAAACCGTGGCAGAGCTTGAGAGGATTACCCCCAAAGACCAAATAGAACTCGTTAAATTGCGCTCGCTTATTAGCCGTTTAGAAATAATTGGGAAATGAGGTATATAGAGAAGCATTTTGATACAGATGCGGTAGTAAGCCACGAACAAGAGTTGGCTAATCTGCATTTGAACGAAGAAAGCCTTCGTCGCCCCGAAGTGCACCCTGGCAGAACCGGTGGACAATTATACGAAACCGTTAGGAATATGCCAACCATGCATGCCTTGAAAGAGCAAATGTATGCTGAACAAGGAGGCGTGTGCTGTTATTGTGGTATGAATTTGGATTATCCTTTTAATCCTCAATATCGGGTTGAGCATGTCCTTCCCAAGGAATCTCATCGCGAATGGGTTGGCGAGTATAAAAATCTACTGCTGTCGTGCAGGGCAAGCAGGGAAGAAATGAACTTACGCAACTGCGCCTCCACGAGGTCGGAAAGGAAGAAGCTTATTCATTGCGATGAAGCTAAAGGTTCACAGGAAATAACCTATTCGCCCTTGGATAAAGCTTGCGAGCATGCATTCTGGTATGATTTGGAAGGCTGCGTTCATCATAGCAACGACGATGCGAAACGAGATGTTATAACCTTGGGGTTAGCAGGCAAATACCTTACCGACAGGCGAAGGGCGGCCATCGATTCGCTCATAATGGCAGATGGTGTCTTAACTGACGATGACCTGATGGCATACAGAGAAGGTTTGAAAAAGCCGAATGCGGATGGAAAATACGCAGAATTTTATTTCGTCCTTATTGATGCAATAAATCAACTTCTCCCAGGAGACTAAGATACATGGAACTAAAACTCGAGAATAACCTTCGCCACCAACTTTTGCCCGTGGAAGGCGTGGCCGCGGTGGTGGAGGCCTCTATACAGGAGGCGCCAAAGGCGAGCCATCAAAATCCGCTGTTGAAAAACCAACTCAGCGGCGAGGCCCTGCAGGTGGTGCGCCAAAGAGCCAACCTGTTGGACAAGGCCACCAAGCTGCACGTTACCCCCTATATGCTTACCGATAAGATAAAAGCCCTGCCCTACCACCGCCTTCTCGACATCAAGATGGAAACAGGAACGGGAAAAACTTATGTGTACACCCGGACCATGTTTGAGTTGCACAAGCGCTGTGGCTTCAACAAGTTTATCATTGCCGTTCCCACGCTGCCCATCAAGGCTGGCACAGCGTCGTTTCTGACCGAGCCCGAGGTGAAACGCCACTTCCAAAACGTGTGCGACTACAATGCTGAGATAGAACTATGCCTGCTCGAACCTCAGAAGCAAAGTAAGAAAGGCCGGCAGAACATGCCTTCGGCCGTGGGCCGTTTCTTCTTTGGAAACCACCATGTGAAGAATAAGATTTACGTGTTGTTGCTCAACACCCAGCTGCTTACAAACGGTAAGTTGCTGACACGCGACGACTACGACCAAATGCTTGGCGAGTTTCATCTGCCCGTCGACGCCATTGCCAACACCAAGCCTGTGCTTATCATCGATGAGCCGCACCGCGTCGAACGCAGCGGCAAATCGTATGCTGCGCTCATAGAGAACTTCCACCCTCAGCTCGTGCTGCGCTATGGCGCCACTTTTCCCGACCTCTCCGTTGGCAAAGGCAAGAACAAGCATACGGTGAAAGACTATCAGGAGCTGATCTATGACCTGAATGCGGCCGACTCGTTCAACCAGGGGCTCATCAAAGGCGTGGCCAAGGAGCACCTGGAACTGCCAGGAGGAAAGAAGGCGGAGAAGAAAGTGAAGCTGCTTTCTGTGGTGAAAGGCGACAACGCTCATCTGAGGTTGACAAGCGCTGACCATGCAAGCAAAACATTCACCCTTCATGTTGGCGAAAACTTGGGTATGCTCGACAACGACTTAGACGGTGTGACGGTAGAGGCTATATCCAAGAACGGTATCAGTCTGAGCAATGGCCAAGTCAAACTGACCGGAGAGGAATTCTTCCCCGACCAATATGGCGTGTCATACCAAGAAGGCATGATAGAGCTTGCCCTGATGCGCCATTTTGAGACCGAACGAGAGAACTTCTGCCGCGAAGGGTTGCCCATCAAGACTTTGGCCTTGTTTTTTATTGACAACATAGAGAGTTTCCGTGGACCAGAAGGCAAGAACGACGGTTGGTTAAGGAAAAAGTTTGTCGACATACTGACGGCGAGAGTCAAGAAAGAACTGGCACGCCAGAACACATCCGAATATGCGGCATATCTCCAAGCGACCCTCGACAACATCGATGCCTCGTGTGCAGGATATTTCTCGAAAGACAACAACGATAGCGACGAGAACATTGCCAAAGAGGTAAAGACTATTCTGCATGGCAAAAAGCAACTGCTCAGTTTCACCACGGAAGAAGGAAAACCTAATGTGCTGAGGTTCCTGTTCTCAAAGTGGACCCTGAAAGAGGGGTGGGACAACCCTAACGTGTTCACTATTTGCAAGCTGCGCTCCAGTGGCTCGGAAATCAGCAAACTGCAGGAAGTGGGACGCGGTCTGCGTCTGCCAGTCGACAGTGCTGGCAATAGAATTAGCGACTCAGCGTTCATGCTCAACTACATCGTGGATTTTACGGAAAAAGACTTTGCCAACAAACTGGTGGCGGAAATCAACGGAGACCTGGGTACAGACCAAAGAAGTCCGCTCACCATTACGGAGTCGGATATTATCTTGGTGGCCGAAAAGCGCCAGATGGATGTCAACAAGTTCTTTATCGAACTGATGACCGAAGGCTATGTGGATTTTGCCCGGAATATTGTTCCTGAGAAGCTCGACGACCTGCAGAACAAGTACCCTGAGTTTAAGGACATCATTAGAGGCGTTGACACCAAACGCATTCGAGACCGCAACCAAACACCTAAAGACAAGGTGCATATACGCAAGGCGAGATTCGAGGAATTGCGTGACTTGTGGGCACAATTGAACAGGAAGTATATTCTCTATTTTGACAAGGAGATCGACTTGAAGATTGAAGCCGCGCTTCCTGCCTTGATCCAAGACAAACATGTGTTCGCGCTCCAAACGGTGGAGTCGTCGCGTAAGATTCTCGAGTTTGAAAACAATATGGCGGTAGCCAAAGAAGCCTCTCATGCCGAACTAACTTTGGTTAATCATCATTATGCGTATAACGAATTCCTAAAACGAGCTGCGAGGAATACCAACATCCCAGTCCACTTACTGCATCATGCAATATGCGAAGCGGTCAAGAATGGCTATAGCCTTACCGACGAGATGTTCAACGAAGGATCACTTACCCGATTGGCCGTAGCGGTTGACGATTGGAAATGTGAGCAGCTTGTAGGGCTGGTGCGCTACAAGCAAGCCAATTATAAGGTGAAGGAAACAAAGTTGACTAACGCCGACGGAACTGTGAAGGATGAAGTGGTCCAGGCATACATAGGCAACAAGTTTATTGCAGGCAATCCTCCTCAGAGTTACCTCTATGACGCTTATGCTTACGATTCGGGGTTGGAACTGCAGAATATCCAAACTGAGATAGAGGAAGTGGTGGTGTATGGAAAGATTCCGTCGCACAGCATCTGTATCCCAACTGTGGCGTCGAGCAACTATAGTCCCGACTTTATGTATGTGGTTAAGAAAACCGATGGCACAAAGGAACTGCACGTTGTCATTGAGACAAAAGCGTACGACAAGGAGTCGAACATTGCTCCTGACGAAGGAACGAAGATCTCATGCGCTGAAGAATTCTTCAAGGAAATGACAGCCAATGGATACACGGTTCATTTCCGCAAACAGATCAATAGTACGGGAGTAAAGACCATCATTAATGAATTGGTGATGCAAGATTCGTAAAATCAACGATCGTAACCCGTAAACAGAACGACACCGACAAAACCAGGAGTTCCTGATGTTGTCGGTGTCGTCTCATTTTTTAAGATACCAGTTAGCTGCGCATAGATTTCTATGGAGCTGCGACGCTTACTTCATAAACACCTTCTGGGCTGTGCCGTCGGCAAAGAGCACCACGTTGAGGCCCTGCTGCATGCCGTTGAGGCGCATGCCCTGGGCATTGTAGACGGCGGCGGTGAGGTTATTGTGCGCGTCGTCGGCCTTGATGGTGCCAATGGCGGTGTCGACCCCCGCGTTGTAGTCGTCGGTGGTAAACTCCACCTTGTCGCTATTGCTGTTCACGTTCCAGAAGCCGATGTTGGCGCCGGGGTTGTCGCCACCCCAGGTGTTGAAGCCCGTGGTCTTGTCGGCGATCTTGGTGATGACCCATTTCTGCGTGTCGGCCGTGTGCTTCTGCAGGTTGAGGTAGAGGGCCTTGGCCTCGCTCTCGGTGCCGCATACGAAGGTGCCGCTCTGGCCGTTGGTGGCCGTGCCCTCCTTGGTGGTTACCCAGTAGCCGTTGGCGCTGTAGAGCTTCACGCTGCTGAGGCTGGGCTTCTTGGTGGAGGTGGGGATGATGGCGTAATACTGCGACTTGTCGTTTTGGAACAGGGCGTTGGTCGACAGGTTCGAGCCGTTCATCTGCAGATAGGTGCCGCCGGCGGTAAACTTGATGCGGTACCACTTGGGGCTCTTCAGGCTGCTGAGCTCGGGTGTGGCTGCCACCTTCTCGTTCTCGGGCATGGGCTGCGTGCGGGGCACATAGCCAGGCATCCAGTGGCGTGCGTACACATAGCCGTGGTCGTCGAGCCATTGGGTTTGGTTGGCCAGGCGTGTGCGGAAGTTGTCCCAGTTTTTGAACACCTGCGGTGTCCATCCAGCCTCGGCCACACAGATGAGGCGCGGTAGGGCCAGGTACTCCAAGTATTCGTTGGTGCCCACGTGCTCGGTCCAGAACGTGCCCTGCACACCCTTGACGAGCGCCATCTGCTCCTGGGTGTACATGCCCTGCACAGGCACATAGTTGTAGCAGCCTTCCACGCCGTCGTTGCCGTAGCCGGCGCCCGAAGGCTCACCGTAGTCGTTGCTCTGCTTGCGGCAGATGTAGTAGCCGCCGTCGCCCTTGTGATACTCGGTGACGATGGCCGGCAGGCCGAGCTTCTTCACGGCCTTTGCCACACCCTCCTGACAGGGGTTCCAGCTCATGATGGTCGATTGCGTCTGCTTCATGAGGTCGAGGTCGGCGCCGCCAGCGGTGATGGCCTCGTTCCAGCACACCAGGTGCTTGTTCTTCGTGGCCACAAAGTCGGCCAGGTCCTTGATGAAATGGGCCTGCAACTGGCGATAGCTCGTCAGTCCGAGCTCCTTATACTTCTGCTGGCAGAGGTCGTTGTGCTCCCACTGCGTGGTGGGGCACTCGTCGCCACCCACGTGGATATAGGGATAAGGGAAGATGTCGCAAAGCTCGTCGAGGATATTCTTGGCAAACTCCACCGCCTGTGGGTTGGCCACATTGAGCACATCGGAGCTGATGCCACCGCCCGTCCACACCTGCGGTGCGCGGCTGGGGTTGCAGCTATACTCGGGGTAGGCGGCCATGGCGGCAACAAAGTGGCCGGGCATGTCGACCTCGGGCAGCACCTCGATGTGGCGCTCCTTGGCGTAGGCCACCACCTCGCGCATCTCGTCCTGGGTGTAGAAGTAAGGACCGTAGGGCTTGCCCGTCTTGGCGCCGTTGCCCGTCCAGTAGACCTGTCCGTTCTCCTCGATCTTGGTGATGGGCGTGTCGTAGTTGTCGCTGCGTGTGGCGCCCACGGTGGTGAGCTTGGGGTAGCGCTTGATCTCGGCGCGCCATCCCTGGTCGTCGGTGAGGTGCCAGTGGAACACGTTCATCTTGTAGCGCGCCATGATGTCGATCATCTTCTTCACCTCAGCCACAGAGAAGAAATGGCGGCTCACGTCGAGCATGAAGCCGCGGTATCCGAAGCGAGGCTTGTCGGCGATGCGCACCAGGGGCAGGCCCTCGGCGTTGCCCTCAGCCAGTTGGGCGAGCGACTGGAGGGCGTAGAACTTGCCCTTCTCGGTCGATGAGGCTACGCTGATGCCGTCGGCGGTGATGTTGAGCACGTAAGCCTCCTCGGCCAGTGCGGGGTCGGTGGTGAAGCTGATGTTGTCCATGGCCGAGAGCGCCAGGCGGCCCTCGCCATTGAGCTCAGCGCCTCGGGGCGCCGGGATGATGCAGGTGGGGTAGGGCACGGCTATCTGCTCCTCGCTGACCTTATAGATATAGAAGGTCGACCAGTTGCCATTGCCGCCCGCATACTGCACGGTAGCGTTATTGCTGGTGTTGGTGTTGAGATACTTGGTGCCGCCGGCCTGGCAGGTGAGCCAGAAAGAGCGCGTCTCGTCGGCGTCGGCGTGGGTGTTGGCCACCTTCGAGCCGATCTTCACCGGTGAGAACACCTTGGCCTTGGCGGCATCGGCCGTACGCGCCAGCGCTGCGCCCTCGCCACCAAAATACTCATTGCTCTTCACGTTCTTGAGCTTGACGCCACCCTTCACGGCCTCCACGGCAAACACCGTGGAGCCATTGGCGTCGAAGGCGTTGCTGTTGTTGGCGTTGCTCAGATAGAGGTCTTTCGACGTGGTCCAAACGCGCAGCGCCACCTTCAGGTTGCCCTTGAGCAGCTCTTCCTTCGTGATGGGGGCTTCGCTGAGACTGTAGGTTGTTATCGTCTGAGCGTATGAGCATACGCACGACAACAACATCACCAGTGCAAAACACAGTTTTTTCATAAAAGATTCTTTAACCGCCCTGCCGGTCGGCAGAGCAAATATTAAACATTAATTATTAGGTTCCTTTTCAAGGCACGATTTCTCGCCATGGCATAGCCCGAGCAAGCTCGGCTCTGCTCATCTGGCTTAACGAAAACCTTCCATTTCATGGCACGATTTCTCGCCATGGCAGAGATAATGCAAGTTTCAATATTCCGCAAGCCGTGGCCCGCGTGTTAGTATAGGCATTGGGGCAAGCGCCAAACGGCTCGGCACGCAGCCGCGCTCATGGGAGGCAACCCGCGGTCCCGTCTTGCCCAGGGCAGGGCGAGGCGCTAACCGTTTGCAAAGGTACGGATAATTTCCGTCATGAAGTCCGCTTTGCCCCCACTATTTGCCGAAATAGGCTGAAAAACATGCATGCGCCTGCCAGGGCCCCGACAGCCTGCGCCCTTCAGGGGAGCGCTGCAGGCTGCAGCCCACGGCCTTATGTGTGCTCTCCTCCTATCTTACCGAAATCAGCAACTTGACATTTCGGACGCCCTGAGTGCGAAGCCGTGGGATAAATGAACAGCAGAGGGGGCGCATCTTTCTTATGACTTCAACGCCCCCTTCGAGAGCTCCATTCAACATTCCGTATTCGGAAGTCGCATCCTGTTGTAGATGTGGCCGAAATATTCCATTTGGGCAAACACCTCGAAGCCAAGGGAGCGGTAGTAGGCCTCAAGGCGTGGCTTGTGGGTGTCTACCAGGAGCGTGGCGTTCTTACAGCCCAGCGCCTTGCCCTTCTCGATGGCATAGGTCATGAGCTTCTTGCCGATGCTCAGTCCGCGGTGGCCGGGCTGGATGGCCATGGAGTCGAGGTAGAACTCGCCGGGGGCCGTTTCGTCCTCTACACTCATGAGGTACTCAGGGTCCATGTCGTCCCACAGCTGTGGCCACGTCCGTTCGCGCAGCTCCCGATAGCGACTGCCCTCGTAGCCAATGAGGCATCCCACGGCTTGTTTGTCGACCGTTGCCACCATTGCGTTTCTCCACGAGTAGAGGGTGTCGTTGGCCGAGCACGACTTAATAAACTTGTCGAGGTCGTGGATTTCCATGTCGAGCGCCGTCAGCACGGTCCACGCCACAATCTCTGCGTCGTCAATTCTCGCGTCACGAATTTCTAAGTTCATACTCTTTTATACAATTGAATCCAAACTGGGTATGTAGTTTTGCTGTATGGCCTCGGCGATGGCGTTGGCCACCTCGATCTTGCTGAGCCCCACGCTCTCGCCGAAGTTGTAGAGCAGTTCGATTTCCTCCTTCGAGATCACCTGGTCGGTCATCACAATGTCGATCATGTAGCGCAGCATGCCCTCGCGCATGCCGGGATTGATCTTCAGGAGGTTCTCCACCGACTCGTTGAACGTCTTCACCACGTCGCCGCTGATGATCTCGTCGAGAAACTTGCGCGGGAATATCTTCAGCGACGCCAGTTCCGCCACGATGCGGTCGATCTCCTCCTTCTTGATGCCGTCGTCGCCATAGGCCACGATGATGCCGGCGCTGGCAATGAAGCGCGCCGTGTGCTCGTCTTGCTCGCTGTCGCCCACCTTGAGGAGGATGGAGATGAGCTCTTCCATGCCCTTCTTCAGCTCAGCCTGCGACTTGACGGTGGCGAAGAGGTTCAGCGCCTGCACGCGGATGGGGTTGACGGGGTGGGAGGCGCGGCTCATGCCCTTGTCGTTGAGGAAATAGGAGAGTCGCTTGTTGTTGTCGGCGATGAGGGCGTCGATGCTCACGTTCATCTTGGCCAGGTCGAGCCCCGACGCCATCTTGAAGAAGGCCGTCACACACACGCCGAGGTCCTCGGTGGCGATGTAGCCATATCGGTCGGCCACCAGCTCGGCCAGTTGCTCGTGCAGGCGAATCTTGTACTGGAGCGTTACGGGCGCCGCCGTCTCGGGTGGGAACACAAAATGGATGAGGCGCGTGAGCTGGGTGTCCTTGTTGATGAGGTGGCCCAGCTCGTGGCCAATGACAAACTTCAGTTCGTCGCGCGTCATGAGGTCGAAGAGTCCCGAGTTGATGTTGACGATGTTGGGCTCGTTCTCGTCCTCCGAGGCCACCGAGAAGGCGTTGACCGACGAGTCGCCGGTGATGTAGAAATCCACCTTGGCCGTGTAGCCCAACTTGTCTTTCACCTCATGGCAGAGGTCGTAGAAGTCGCTGAGCAACTCCTTCTCCACCTTGAGGCTGTGGCCCTCCATGTTGCTCCGCCAATACGCGTCGCTGCTCGAGGTGCGTATCTGCCGCAGCACCTCTTCCACGATGCTGCCCTGCAGGGCGTTGTAGATCTGCTCGCCCAACTGCCGTTCCAGTTCGATTGTCGGGTCGAACTTATACTCCTTGGTCACCACAGGCTCCTCGGCCTTCTGCTGCTCGTGGGTCTTCACCGTCTTCGAGCCAATAATATTGAATAATCCCATAGACCTACGGTATTGGTTAATGTGAAAACAAGCGTGTCCTTCGCTTGTGTGGGTTTAAGTTTGCGGTAATTCGCAAATATACAAAGAATAATCGACTCGCCCATCATTTCCCCTCGAAAAAACATTTCCCCTTCATAACCGCCCAGCGCTGTTGAGGGCCGCGCCCCCTCTTTTCGGCCCATAGCGCCCTGTTGCTCGGTCTCATGGCCCGCTTTGCTCCCATGGCCCCGAAAAGAGTCTCGAAAGCTTATGGGGCACACCTCATATAACTAAAGTTTCGGATTTAGGCAGGGTGGGCTGAAGGCCCAACAAGCACATAGCC
>NZ_JAHKBE010000063.1 GCF_018789675.1 Hallella faecis | reverse complement strand
TCTAATGGCGGTCATTAGAAAATGACAAGAAACTTTTTCTAATGACCGATTTGGGTTTAATGCAAAATTATAATATGAATAGTAAACCTACATTTGAGGACATGCCAATGATGATATTGGCACTCCAGCAAAAGATTGACTCTCTTGAGACAAAGATTGATAGTCTTTCCAAGCCATCTCACGAAGAATCTATATGGTTCGACGTGAAAGGTCTTCATGACTATTTGCCAAGCCATCCTTCTATTCAGACCATCTACGGTTGGTGCAGCACGGGCGTTATACCTTATCATAAACAAGGTGATAAGGGTAAACAGAACCTGTTCCTGAAGTCAGAGATTGATGAATGGATTCTGACACGAGGTCGTAAGGCTGACTATATGATAGAGGAGGAAGCACTGGCATATGTTAATAGTAAAAGAGGATAGACAAAATACGACTATGGCAGTAGAGAAAGACAAGAAAAAGATGAAGAGCATCATCTTGTACCTGGACAATATGGCTGCAATCAACTGTTTGAGCGATGCGAGTGCTGGTCGGATCTTCAAATCAATTCTGGAATATGCCAACACAGGCATATTACCAGAACTGGAAGAAGAAGGCATCAAGGCGCTCTTCATGATGTTTGCTGCACAGATAGATCGCGATACCGAAGCATACATCACAAAATGTGAGAAAAATGCAGAGAATGCCCGCAAACGCTACAAGACAAGAGCGCTAACGAACGCTTGCGATGGCAAACCACCGCAAGCAAATGGTTGCCTAAGTAAGAGTAATACCAATAGTAAGAATAACAGCAATAGTAGTGATAATCGTTCTAACGAACAAATTATCAAGGGGGACTCTGCCCCAATTGTTGTGGAAGTTGAGACAGATTATCCCTTTGAAAAGGTTTGGGCATTATATGACAAACCTGTTGGTGATCAAGTAAAACTTCGTTCCATGTGGAATGCTCTTACGGAAGAAGATCGCAAGCAATGCTACGAATACATTTGCAATTATGTACAAATAAGAACACAACAGTACAGAAAGAACTTCGAGAACTTCATCACACTAAGAACTTGGATCAATGAACCAATAAGATTAGAAGCAAATGGAACACATATCAAAGACATTACAACTTATGAAGAAAAACGGGACATTACCAATGCTGCAATCGGTGTCATGCAAAGACTCTTTGCCGAAAATCAGCCCATTAGTGAAGAATAAGATACAGATACTACAATCTAAAGATGCTACAATAGATGATTTTCTGTTGTCTCACAATCCCAGTATCCAGATGGAACTTTGCCATTCCCCTGACAAATGCTATTTCGGTGATTCGCCAACACTTTCATTGCTCAAATTAGCCTATGGAAGTAGAGCTGCAGAGCTATGGTTGGTTCCTCAACTCACGAGTGTGAGCAACTATTGCGGACTAAAAGAAAAGGTATCTGAAGAACAACTTTTTGAACTTTCCCAATTGATTGCGACCTACTATCATTGGCTGAAAACCGATGAACTGATGCTATTCTTCGCGCGTTTCAAGGCGACTCAATATGAACGTTTCTATAGTTACTTTGACCCTCAGGTTATTCTTACAAGTCTAAAACAATTTCTGGTAGAACGCAGTAGAGCATATGATAGGCGAGACCAGGAAATCAGGATGCGTGAGATGGAAGAAGACCGCAAGAACGCGATTACTTATGATGAGTATCTTAAAATGAAGGAAGAAGGCTTACTTCCTGAATGCAGTTAGGCAACCAGGATGTGTCAAAATTATGAGGCCCCAAAATAGGGCGTCATCTGACACCGATGATGCAAACAATGAGATGCTTGAAAATGGCACTCCTAAGTAAGGTCTAGACAAGCTTGAAGACGTTACCCAGATTACCTTGCGTAGTCTTGCAAAACGACCCGAAGGGCATAGTAAAAGTGTAGTCAGCTAAACAAGAAGTGTCATTGTCCGACACACCAGGGGTTCCCCCAGTGTTTCGACCTGCTGACTTCTTGCAATACTCGCAAGCTCGCATTGTCTTTCATTCCCTCTTATAAACTTAATTTAAATGATTTATACAACTATGGATTCAAATGTAAAACCAGAAGCAAAGGTTGCTAAGAAAAAGAAGAAAGTACGCAACCCACGTATCACGGTGTGCTACTCACCTGAGGATTACGCAACGATTCTTGAAGAGTCTACTAAGGCTGGAATCAAGAAGAGCCAGTATATTCATGACAAGTCGCTTGAAATAATGCTTTATCAGCTTATGAACGATGAACAGACTAAGGCTCTTATCTCTCTTGGGGATGCCCGCAGCGAGCTTGTTCATATCCACAATGCACTCGGCGGAAAGACTCAGGAGGAGCTGCTTAGCTACTTCCACGATGCAGAGTTCATGAACAACTGGATTGAGGCTACTACATATCTCATTCGTCGCTGGGGAGATATTCAGGATCATTTCAAGTATCTGCAGACTCATGGTCGCTGAATGTACACCTATCGAACATGGTGCTCGGATGACAGAGTACTGTACCAGGCACAACAGAGCAGACATAGTTTACACCAAGAACCTGTCTGAAGGTCTGCCACCCTTGGGTATGTGGAATGAGATGCAAGTCATCCAGATGAAGTATGCACCAAAGTTCCGCAAGAAGCCTGTCGACAAACCAATCTTCCGTATTGAGGTATCCCCATCCCTTGAAGAATCAAAGGACTGGACATCCGAGGACTGGAGAAGGTATGCCATCCGATTTCTTGATGAGTTGGTTAAGGCATCACAGAAGTCAGGCAAGAAAGGAAAGAAGGTACCTGCCATTGACCTGAGCCGAGCACAGTTGTTTGCGTGTGTCCATCACGATTCAAAGTCTGGCATCCCTCATCTTCATATTCTGATCAATCGCATTGACCTTGATGGCAATCTGATGACAAACCGTTTTATCGGTAATCGTTGCACTATGGCTGCCCACACCATCAATGTTGAAGAGGGTTGGGAATTGCCCGAAGACATTCACAAGGCTAATGTCAAAGAGATTACGGATGCGTGTTACAAGGTGCTTTCAGAAATGCAAGCTTACTCCTGGAACGACTATGTTGACAGAATCAAGGCTCTTGGTTATGACGTGAAGGTTCAGGAGGACAAAGACGGAGTTAAACATGGGTACACCATCATGAAGGGTAACTCTCGATACAAGTCTTCTATACTTGGTGTTGGTCGTGACCTTATGCTGAAGAATCTGAGAGGCACTTGGTTGAAATTCCACAAGGCTAATCAGGTGACGGTTGGCAGTACCGACACTGGCATGGGCATGGCAAAGCCGGTATCGAAACCTGTTGTACCAGAGCAAAGTGCAAATGTGCAAGGCGAATCAAGCCAGTCTTCAACTCAGTCGTCTGGCACCAAGGAAACACGTGCTTACGTTCTTTGGGACAACAACGGTAAGGAACAAAAGACCTATGTTTCTGACCACATCTATAATGTCATCAAGGATGCTGTTGAACCTGTCAATGATAGTACCGAGGCTCTTGAAAATTGCATCAAGACAGCCATCCTTCTGTTCGCTGGCTATGTCGATGGTGCAACCCGAATTGCAGAATCATGTGGTGGCGGTGGCAGTCCTGGCAGTGGTTGGGGACGTGACAAGAACGAGAAAGACGAAGACTGGGCTCGTCGCTGTGCCAAGAAAGCGAGCTGGCTCTGCAAACCTGTTGTTAAACTCAAACGTTAAACCTAAAATTGTAAGATATGGCTAAGGATATTACAAAACTTGTTGCCAAGATCGAGCAGAAGCAGGAAGTCAAGGAGGAGGTTACCAACTTTGACGAACAGCTTAAAACGCTTAGATTGGCGGTGACTAATCTGATTACCTGTGCTGACAATGTTAGACTTGCCAGTTTAGAGGTTCCTGTGCTTTTAGCATCTTTCAATGCAGCCAAAGATAGTATAGACAACGCTGTCGATGGTATCTGTAATGCCATTACTCGTGCTCATCAGACTCCTGTAAAGGTTGACTTTACAGACGAGAGCAAGAGCTATCTGGAGGCTGCTCACAAGAAGCTTATCGAGAATGAGAATGTGCTTTTCAAGAACCATGAGGCAAAGGTCGATAGTAACCTCAAAGCCTTGGGTTGCAAGGTGGAAAAGGCGATGAATGGCTATAGAGGCGTATTCGTTGACAAGAAGACCTTCAACATCTACTTCTGGCTATTTATAGTCATCATGGAGATTGCTTTGTGCTCTTCCATTTTGCTCATTTGCTATGCGATTAAGTTTGGTTGGCTATAAAGCATTAGTTGAGTCAGTCGTTTTTTTTGAATTACGAGACAGCCCCATCCGTGAGGACAGGGCTGCTTTATTGTACAATACAAAATATTCACCTTCGACAATTTTATATTTCAAGAATGAACACTTTTGGCTTATTCCGTATATTGTAATTGTCGTCTAACGATGTTCCATTTGAAAACACAATGCCATCATGCTTCTCTGTTCCAAAAGCATCATGGGCATGACCAAACAAATGATACCTTGGTTTAACATCTAGTACTCTGTTTCTCAAAGGTGCATTTCCCCAATGCGTACCTGACGATTCATCCAGGATCATTACAGGTGGCTCATGGGTCACAAGAACGTCTATTCCGTCTGGAATGAGTTCTTCCGAATGATTGTATGCCAACCCGAAGAATTTAATTCCCTCTATTTCACAACCTCTATCCTGGAGGAAGTGAATGTTGTCGGGAAGGTCTTCGATACCTTCTGCATCCCATAGACACAAATCATGATTTCCGGTGACGAATATCTTGTGCTTGTAAGGCAATTCTATAAACCAGTTCAAGAAGTCAAGAACCTCTTCCTCTGTGCCTTGTTCAGTGAAGTCACCACAGTGGATGACAAGATCTACTTCTGGAAGGTTGGTCAACTCATTGTGCCTATTGTGAGTATCAGAGATTTGAAGCAGTCTGATTGATTGGTCATTGACCGTTTCTTTGTAAAGAGCGTCGCCCAACGCATCTTTGAGCTGCTGATTATTGAGGTAATGGTCATAGTCTTCATCCCAATTCCTTCGGGATGTTACCGATACAACTCGGTTTTCTTTTGTCAATAAGACTGCAAAGAATGACATACCATAGTTGTCGTAAGGATAACCTTCACCAAAAGCTAACTTCCCATATTCTTCTGCATCATCACGCTTACAGAATATGAAATGACATGTTCCCTGATGGCTTTCCTCAAAGAAAACTTCCTCTGACTGAAAGATGCACCATGTCGGAGCATAACACTCATACTGTTTTGCCTTTTTATAACTGTCAATAGCAATAATCTCGTATGAGTGTTTGCCTTTGTTTGGTTTGCTGTCAATGACACCACTTATCAAATCTAACAATCTGCCCTCCGGCATATCAGCAAGCTCCGCCGGCATGTTCTCACAGACAAGAGGACTATTGTAGATATAATTTAGTATGTCTTTCTTTGTCATTGTATCTCAATATGTCTTTTTAACAGGTTATTTATTTACCATGTCGGGGAAGTTTATACCAAGAGAAACAGATAGTTTTTCCCAAGTTGTATATCCGTAAAAGCTATCTAATATAGCCTTCTTGAGAGCATGACTTTTTTCAATTGTCTCGGCATCAATTTCTTTTTCAAGATACTCCTTTACACAGTGATTCTCATACCCACAGTTTTCCTTAACAACGTAGAATGCGATAACCTTCTTTCGGCTATTGCTATGATGTAGCGCATTTTCTATATGTCTTACCATCTGGCTGCGATGTTTCAAATATGACACCTTATCCGTTGTGTCGCTTTCCGTTCTTTTTCCTTCTATCAATATGATGAATTTATCATTCTCTATATACATATCTGGTTTGGAACTTCCTTCAAAGGTGTTCCATTTGACAAACTTTGATGTTGAAGCCTTTTCTATCATGCTTTGATCAAGATTGAATAACAACTGGCGTTTATCTTTGTTTGATTTTGTGGAATTATCACGTTCTTGTACATACTTTCTAAATTCTTCATCGTTAACTATCTTTTTTATAATGGCTTTCAAATGTTCTGGAGTTGCAGGTAATGATTTTTCTCCTTGCCAGCCAGTATAATAAACATTCTTTTCCTCAAAATTCCCAAAGACTGATGATATATCTGGAGCCACAATAGATAACATCCTTTTCAGCAAATCATGATTACTCCTTATTGCATCACCAAGAGGCTTAACTCTTGTAATACTACTATTATATTTTCCCATATTTGGTATCTTTTATAATTCAGCATCTGCTTCCTTATGAATGCAGATAACTTCTTTTGGATTAACTGTTTTGATTACTTTCTCGATTGTCTGGCGGTCAGCATGACCAGAGGTGTGAATGTCTACCACGTTGGGGAACATGTCACGAAACTCCTTGTACTTTGGGTCGGCCTTTACCTGCTCAGGATCCTTGTAGTACCCATCCCATGATGAATAGATGAGGAGTGTTTCTTCCTGGGGCAGCTTGTCAAGCAATCCCTTTACACGAGCCATCTGCGATGTGCCAACCACCATGGTCATGCCTGTCTGCTTTAGCTTCTTCAGCATACGGTCTTTGTAGAACAACGGATGGAAAGAGAACAAGCCTTTTGACTGTTTTGATTCACGCTCAGTGAAGTATGCCATCGTTTTCTTCATAAACAAGGACCAGATATAAAGGGGCTTGTCTGCATGGATAGAAGCCTGCTTAATAGCAGCCAGTCTTTCTATGTCAGTGGCAGATGCTAGGACGAAGACGTACTTAAAGGCTTTCATTACATTCTGCATTTTGTACGACACAATTTGCTCATGGATGCACTTGTCGTCACGTTTCAGCATCGTACCCTCTGTAATAAGCACATCGATGTCTGTGGCATATTTCTTTAGCGTTGGTATCAAACCTTTACCCATATAGCCATGTTCGCGGTAGTCGCCCATGTGCCAGATGCGTTTGCCATCAGCTTCGATGAGGAACATGTGGGAGTCATAGATGCTATGGCAGTTGAAGAAAGGCGTAATCTTGATGTCGCCAATGCAAATGCTTACTGGGGCTTTGCGTGATGAAGTGCGCTGCCAAACCTCAATCTTATTGAGCAACTTACATTTGTTGTCAACAAATATGAGCTTGTTTAATGCGTCGCTATACTCCTGTGAGTCGCATTCTTTTTCAAGGAGTTCATTGACTTTTAAGTCTGCGCCCTCGTAAAGAACATCGTACTTTATCTCCAGTAATCCTTTGGTTCCTTCGCTCATGTACTGGGGAACATCTTCAGGAATGTATTCAAACAATCCGACGTGATCCTCATGACCGTGAGTGTAGAATACAGCTTCATGCTGCTTCTTATTCTGAGCAAATATCCGTGTCACCAACGCTTCGTCTTCTTCGGGAGTTGTTGGCTCGCCATTGCCAGGCAAGTTCTGACCGAAGTCGATAAACGCTCGCGAAGTTTCAGTTGAAATCTCCGTAATACAGCCACCAATCTGGTCAAGTCCTCTGTGAATTTTTATGTTCATATGTCTTGTAATTTAATGCTTTTCTATAGCCTTATGAAGGCGAATCATCTTGTCTTTCTGAACTTGGAGATTCACAAAGAACGGTGTTGCGATATTTGCATCTATCGCTATTTCCTTATCGTATTTATGCCATTCTACCTTCCAGCTGTGTTCACCTGTAGTTTCATCTGTTATCACTTCATTGCCTTTGACTACCGCATAGCCGTAAAGGGCAGGACCTTTTGCAAGGTAGATGACATCGCCAATCTTGACAGAACGGCAGAAATACCAATAGGCGGCATTCTTGTTGTCATGGGTGGAACCTCGTTCTTGATTATATGCCTTTTTGAACTGGTCTAACGAGTAGTATTTTTCTGTAGAAACTTGTCTTGATGCTATAGGTGCATCATTTGTGAAGCGTGCCCTCACCTTTGAGGTACTGAGCATATCGTCGAGTGAATAATCAACAAGGTTAAGAACCCATTCCTGGTTTGCACCATCCAAAACTACCTCAATAGTCTGGGACGTATTTGGATTCACATCTGCAATATTCTCTGCTGCATGTTGTTGATTATCCTTCTGGTAAGAGGTGCAGACATGCTGATTGCACTCAATTTCATCTTCATCAACTATATATCTGGCTTTGAGGTAATCAATCCAACTCTTGTGTCGCTCACCTTTATATGACAAGTCAAAGAGATTGAAGAGTTCTTCAAATGAAGTGTAATGAAATGTGCTCTTTCCCTTATCTGTCAACATGTTCATGTACTGTTCAAGGGCTCCAGGGCGACCATTGGCTGAATGAAAATGTGTGTTGCCGGAAGGATAGATGGTTACAGAATCGTATTGGCATTCATACTCCGTTCCCATGGAGATAGCGAGCATGTGGTTACGCCAGATCTGTATATATTCCCTTGTATTGAACTGCTCTGTATTTGTTTCAATGAAACAGTGACTGTCACGTGTGACAAGGGAATATGATGACTTAGGTTCATCTATCCGTTCCTGTTCCTTCTTGTGTACCTTATACCCTTCCTCGGTGTACTTTACTTCAATTCCAATGATTCCGGTATTGCCTTCCACTGTTCTGTACTGAACAAATGCGTCAAAGGCCGTGTTGTCACCAAGAGTATTCGGGTTATATTCAATCTTCCAGCCTGTTATCTCTTTTATATTGTTTCTGTTTGTCAGTTTTCTCAATACACAAATGGCAGCGTCTTTGTCCTGGAACATTGGTACAAAGATATTCCATGGTATGTTCGCGCTGCGTAGCATATCGTTCATCAAATCGTGAGATACAGGCACTTTGCCATACCTTCCAATCAAGGCATTTCGTATTTCTTTATGGAATGAAGGAACGAAGTTCATAAGCAGGGAAGCATCAGTATCTGTTAGGTGGTTGATGTCTTCAACCATCTGTCTTCTGACAAGAAAGTCTTCCTCGGTTTCATTGACAGCGCGATGAGTACGTGGATTTACACCCATGCCCAGTTTCAATACCTTTTCACGGAACCATGACTGATGTATGCGGCATTTGCGTTTGAACAACGTATCATTTCCTGTTTGTGTCCTTTCTTTAGATTGGAGGGTGGTCTTTGAATAGATTTCAGTCTTATCTGATACGTCTATGATTTCCTGCTCATAACTATCGTCATTGATTATGTCGGAAATGGTGAAGTCTGGCAAACATTTGTTAGAGAACAAGAACTTTGGAACGAATGTCTTGTCGTTGTGTATAAGAGTGAAATAGTCACCTTCTTCTTTAACCAACTTCGATATTCGCTGACAGTTCCATCTTTTGTCGCCAAAGAGATACCCACTCATCGTTTGTTTGGGTAATGACTTGCCTTCTTCTGCAGGGTTGTTGTTCAAGGTAATGAAGTAGTATTCAGGCGAATCTGATATTTTGTTCCCATCAACTTCAGCAAGTTCTTCAGGAATACTAACACCAAGCAGATCCAGCTTGCTTATCATAGATACGACTTCTTGTTTCAATTCACCAAAGCTAAACTCACAACTTGAATCCTGCACATGGAATGAATAGAAGTCTTTTACATGTGTGCGTATTCCAGAAGGTTCACCTAATGCTCCTGCACCATATTTCAGCTCTATAAGAGCAATCTTGTGGGGTTTAGATTTGCTGATGGCTATTATATCAAATCTCCAATCTTCTGCTCTTGACTTTCCTCGCAATGATTTCGTATATTCAACATCTATGCAGAACCACTCTGATGACAGACTGTTGTTGTTCTGTATGTATAGCCTTTGCTGTGCTTGCTTCTCTCTCTTCTTGCGTTCATCGCTTTTCTGCTTAATGAGAGAGAACAGTTCCACCATTTCATCATCGGTCAATGATGAATACTTTCCATTGGTATAGTATGGGTCGATTTGGGCAGTAAGATTGTATGAAGGTTCTATCTTGGCGATACAGTCGCAGTTATAATACAGACAGATATAACTATCACGCACTCCAACGATTATTTCGTCTGTATGCTCCTGATAGATAACCTTGTAGAATTTACTTGCTTTGAAACGATTTACAAACTCATCGGTTATTCCAAAACCTCTGAATGAATTTCTATCTTCCATATTCGACTTTAATTTGAGATTTTATAAAACCTTCACTTATCTTGCAGCAGAAGAATTGCTCAACGTCTTCTTTGATGTCAGCAATGACCTCATCCATGTGCTCCTCTATATTGGGGTAGCCATAGGATTCCGGGTCTTCAATTATTGACTGATAATCGTCCAATATCCACAGGCGTTGCTGATATGTTATATTACCTTTTGCCATCTTTCTATTCATCACTCCAGAGACTCCACATCATTTCACGTATATCATCTGTCCATTGCTGAGTATTCTGAAGATAAGACTTTGCCTTTTTCGCGGTCAACGGAAATTCTGATTCAGGAACCTCCAAGTAGTGCTCTATGTCTGTCAATATGAAATAGAAACTGTGCTCCATTGGCCACAAGGTGAGCATTACGTCATCTTCCAATGCTTTTACGCAATCATCCGCAGATAAGGGTAAAACATGTTGCCGACCTTACGTCTTTCCCTTTGGATTGCAAGTGCTGCTTCTCGCAACTCTTCCGGGAGTTCTCCTAAGCAGGTTTGTACTATGTTCATACTTATTGTAATTATTCGTTATCGCTGTGCTCGCTTATTGCTTGCTGAATGGCTTGCCTGATGTACCAGACAGCATAGGAGATAAACTTGAACTTCCTGCTTGGATCGAACTTCTTGCTTGCTATCTTCAGACCTTCTTTACCAGCTTCCACAAGTTCCTCCATAGTAAGACCTCTGTCCTGGTACTGCTTTGCTACGCTTACTACGAAACGGAGATTGCAGTTATATAAGTCCATTAGAGCTTCATCATCCCCTTGCTTGATTCGGTTTGCGAGTTCAACTTCTTGCTCCACTGTGAGCAAAGGTTGCTCGGTTGCCTCCTTAAGGAGTGACTCTACTGGCAGACTAACACAGTTTGTAATTTTCTTATTCATTGTACTATCGGAATTATGTGTCTCTATTATATAATACGAATGAAAAAGGGTAAAATCTGGCGTTTTGGGGGTGTTGTGTGCGTAAACTCCGCAGAATACCATCGGATTTCTTACTCTTTTTTCATATATCTGTCAAGAGAAGCACTAATTTGGGACATTATCTCTTCACGATATTCCAATGGTTCCAACACCTCGACGTTTGGTCCCATTGCAAGTATCTTTGACTTCAATTCTGGAGTCAGACAGACTCTGTAGGTGAACTCAGCGAACTCGCCGTATCGTGATTTGACCTCGCTTTGAGACTTATGAAGTGGTAGCATTCGCATGTATTCCATCTGTACGCCATACACCCTTATCTTCAGATTAACGACAGGAAGTTCTTCATTCACATAGATACCTACAACATTGTCATAGTACTTTCTTGGGATGAAGTCCTTTGGAAATTCAAACTTGTTAGTTGTCGTATGAAGGTCAAGAAATCTTTCCAATGCCAAATGCCTGATTGATTCCTTTTCTTTAATATAGCCAAGTACATACCATCTTCTGTTATATACCTTCATAGAATAAGGCTGCATTGTAAGTGTTTCTTGTTGTCCCTCATATCGTTGATAGTCAATCACAAGTTCTGTATTTGTCCTCATAGACTCAACAACGGAGTCGAAGTAACCAGTACCATGGGGTATCTCTTCCAACAAAATACGGTCACGCATCATATTGAAGGTTGAGAAGTCCTGAGGAACACTATACTTACGCAATAAAAGTTGTGCATAAGGATTTTGGATCAAGACTTCTGGATTCTTTATATAATATATGTAACCTTTGGATTTATCACATTCTATGATAACTCCAAACAATTCTTCAATACCTTTACGGTGTTCGTGGAAGGTACGTATTGGTAAACCACCCATATAGGCATATGGAGAGCCCTCCCATCTCTTAGCAATATCCTCGAAGGTGAGAGGGTATTTTGATCGCTTGATAGTGTCAAGCAGCCAAATATATCTGAGATAAGTTTTACTGATCATGATTCAGAATTTTTCTGCAAATTTATTGAAATAACGGCAAAAACAGGCAAAAATTGCCTATGTTCTGCGGAAATTTTGCAGAGAAGACTGAAAAATGACCGATTTTGAAGAAATCTCATCGTATAAAGTAATAGTAATAATCATATTTATACAAAGTATGGCAAAGAAAAAGAATCAGAAGAAAGCTGAATCATATGCAAAGAAGAGTGCAGTAGAGACACTTCGCTTCCAAACACATTGGGGGCTGAAACAACTCGGGCAGCAGGATGGCAACCTATTTCACGAACTTGTTGATGCAGAGGTCAACTTCATTGCAGAACTTGACCTTGCTCAGGATTTGCTCGCTATCAAATCACTTGTTGATGGAGTAAAGCAATCCTTTGCGGTGGTTCCAACTGCAGAGAAGGGCGATTTTACGAAAAGCCCTACAGCTGTGGCTCTTGGTATTGCACATATCAATGAAATCAACAACATTGGTATTCCTCTTTCTTGGAGTGAGATGATTGCACAAAAAATACTGACAATCTATTATCCAGAAGAATACCGGAACCAAATTGTCGATTGGGCAAAGACAAATGGCTATAACATATCAACATACCTCGGTCGCCCAATAGTAAAGTTCAGTAAGTTGTATATAATCATAGATAGAACACGCGCATGAAAAGAATGACAGAAGAAAAGGCTAAGCAAATGTTTGCCTTCATTGCTGATAAGTTTGATGCAAACAATCTTCCTCTCGATGATTCTTCAACATTTGAGTTGTTTCAACGAGCAGATACAGACGGCATCTTCATGATGGAATCCGAATGGGACAAGTACGACCTTCGACAAATTAAACCAAAGAATATGGATGAATTGACTGCAACAATCGCACTAAGCCATGGGTTGGCAGTTAATCCGTATATCTATACATACCTGAAGATTCAGAAGATACAACCATTTACATATCCAAGGTTCACAGAAATGGAGAGGGTAAAGGAAATCCTTAGTGATACACATGGAATGTTACTCTGGAAAGAACAGAAGGAAGAAATCCTTGCCTACATTGATTCACTTTCAGATGAAGAGAAAGAACGATATAGTTCGGCTATAAAGATTGTGTTACATAAGATAGAATTGCGCCAACATTCCCTCTCGAATAGAAAATTCTTTCGAAACAGAGCAATGATCTGTTACAAACTGGCATACATAAAGGCACATATGCCTGAGGATTTTGAAAGATTAAGAATGAAACTCTGTAACTAATAGGGGGCTGTTCTTAGGAGACATCAATCATCGTAAATCGCGACCCCGAATCAGGGTACTGGTTTGGAAACCTCATTGTTATTTCGACAATCTGGTTTTGAAAGTATATTAGCAATAGTTCGTTAAAATTTGAGATAAAGGCTAAGCAGTTTTACGCTGCCAGCCA
>NZ_JAHKBE010000062.1 GCF_018789675.1 Hallella faecis | reverse complement strand
CTGGAACGAAAACGGGTTTCTCCGTGAACTTGGGAAGCCCAAGCAGATATTGCATATAGGGATTCTCCTGGATGGCCTGGATGGTCTTCTCATCGCTCAGACCCTCAACATGCTTCACTATCAGAGCACCAATAACCATACGAGCAGGCTTATTGCCTGCCCCGTTGTGTCGGTTCTTCAGTCGCTTGTTGTATTCCTGCTCTATCTTGTCCCAGGGAAGATTGTCGGCAAGCTTCACCCAGCGGTTGGACTTGCTCAAACCCGCGAGAGGCTCTTGAAGTTCAAACAGCTCGTGACTGTGGTATTGGGAGTAGTATTTCATGTCGATTCTTGTTGATTTTAACACCCAAAGGTAATCATTTCCAGTGAACTACGGAAATATATTGGAAGGTAATTTGTTGAATTTCGGTTGGTTACATTTAATTAGTAGACCCTAATTAAAACCAAAGCATACAATATCATCTCACAATGATTGCGTTATGTTTGCTTAGGCGATTTTCAATCATCAAGTTGCAGCTATTATTCATTAAAAGACATACCCCCCTATGCATCTACGTAATAATCATAGTAGATCTGAGTAAGTCACAATTGCACTACATAATAATCTGAAAAACGTCAAGTCTTTTGGTTAAAAAGTTGGACTGGGTTTTCGGACGAACCAGAGAACATAATTGAAGATTTTGTAAGATTTTCGATTACAGAATAGAGACCGCCTTTGACATTTGGCATGTTTCGACTTGCGGTTTGGCATGTTTCAACACTCGATCAGGTAGCTTTCGCATGACGGTTAGGCAGGTTCGAAGATTCGAAAGATGCCTAACCGCAACGCATAACGAAGGCTGGGATGCGCCATGACGGACAAGATATTCGTAACACTCTAATTATCAATCTCTTGTATTACTATGTCGAGAATCACGTATTTGAAATGAAAAGCCGGGGCGCTCAAAAGAAATGTGTAGATTGCTATATAGTTTGTTGGTAAAATTCCGCACAAGCAATTCTCACCCTATCACACGCCTCTCATTGCCATCCCCACAGAGCGTAGGGAGGCATTGGGAGAATTTCTGTTTGGGGGAGTGGGGCACCTATGAGCGTTGACCCGCCCGCCAGACCTATTCCTCGTGCGTAGCCTTCCACCACTCCGTGCTCTTCTTCCCTTTTTCTGCCACACTACTGGTGCTTGGGTCGGAGATGGTGATGCCGCTGAACGTGTTTACGGGAATGTAGACGGGATGGTCGTAGAGGTAGGAGTAGAGCGTCTGTGTGGAGGCTGCATAGGGCACGGCGCGCTTGAGCTGGGCGTGGAAGTCACTGAGCAGGGTGGCGTTGGCGCAGAGGTGGTCCACATAATCGCCGAGGTCGAAGAACAAGGGTGTGGCGAATCCGTCGAGCACCTGCAGCGAGTCGACCATTGCCTGTGGCAAGGCATAACGGCTGTTGATGTTTCGCATGATGGAAGCCAGGGCGTCCATCTGTCGGCAGTCGATGGCCGACAGGGCACCACTGGGCGTGGGGTACGCCTCGTAGAACGTGTGGAAGGTGCTCACCATGTTGCCATAGGAAGGTGTGGCCGATCCGAGGTATCGCCACATGGCGGCGTAGGGCATGCCCATGGCCATGATCTCGGAGGTGGAGGCCACGAGCCAGTTGGTGGCTTGGCGCAAGGCGTAGGCCGTCTCCACGTTGGCCATGTAACAGTTGTCGAACAACAGGTATTGCAGCTTCACGCCCGCCTGGCGGATGCCCTCGGCGAGCGTCGCCACGTCGATGGCGTAAGCGTTGGCGGTGACCGACCCGAAGAAGCGCGTCTGTGGGTAGGCCGATGCTTCGCCGCCCACAGGCAGGGGCGCCCGCTTGGCGCAGGAGGGATAATCGTCCCAGTCGGCGATGCGCGTCCATCCACATCCATGTCCGCCAACAATCATGGCGTAGTTGAGTGCGAACGCATGGTCCTTCACGTCGTTGAGGATCTGCGCGATGCCCTCCGCCGTGGTGTAGCTGTGGCCCGTGTAGGTCTTGAGCGGGATGTGGGCAAGCACGCCGCGCTGGTAGGTAACCTCATACATCTGCGACGCCTGGGCCGACGTACTGACAAACACCACCAAGCGTCCCGCGTAGCCGCGGTTGGCCACGATGGCCCGCTCTATACTGTCGAGGTTCTGTTGGAAAGCATGGTATAGTCCTTGGTCGTCGTTGTCGTTGCCCGTCCACGGCATAAACACCAAGACTGTCTGCTTGTTGATCTCGTTGACGTTGACGGGGTCGTCGTTGGCACAACTGGCCAATAGCGCGCCTACGGCCAGCAGGAAGGAGAGAAGCGCCGCCAGGGTCTTGGTGGCGTGGCGCAATGGGGAGAAACGGAATAGAATCATAAGAGGATTTTGTTTACGATGCAAAGGTACGAATTAGCGGCATGCTGTTTTGACGGTTCGGATTTTCTCGGCATCCGACACCAAGCCCGTGCGCAGGGAGCCGTGGATCTCCGTGGCCCCCGTAGCCTTCAGGATGTGGGCGGCGTTCTCGGGAGTTACGCCAGCGCCACACAGGATGGTGAACGGGCGTCCCATCGTGGCGGATAGCTCATGCGCCTTGCCAACCATCTGCCTCAGCAAGGGTATGCCCGCCTCGGCCGTGGGTTGCTGGCCAGAGGTGAGGATGCGGTTACACCCCACCTGCGCGATCTGCTCCATGGCCTCCAACGGATGGCGACACACATCGAAAGCGCGGTGGAAGGTGATGTTGCGGCACCTGTGGCCATCGGTCGGGCCCACGGCCTCCACCCACCGGCGACAAGCGTCGAGATCGATGTCGCCATCGGCCGTAAGGGCGCCCACAACCACCCCATCGACACCCTCGGCCACGGCCATGCGTATCTCGCCAGCCATCTCGACCACCTCGGCGTCGGTGTAAACGAAATGGCCCTCGCGCGAGCGGATGAGCACATGCACCACCACACCGGCAGGTCGGCAGAGGCGCACCGCCTCGCGTATCATCTCCCTATGGGGCGTAAGGCCGTCGAGCTCCAGGTCGCGGCACAACTCTATGCGGTCGGCGCCACCCTCGATGGCTCCCTTCACACTCTCGATGTTACCGCAGCAAACTTCTAATATCATGGTTTTTCTTGAAATGAAACGGTTATGGCTTAGGCCCTCCACTTTTCTGCAACGAGAGAAGCGAAGGGCCTAAGGATGAATGGGTTATTGTGCGCTCTGAACGGATGTGGCGCTTGCGTTCTTCTCGCTATCGTCGAGTTGCAAGTCGCTCTTCACGCTACGCGAACTGGTACGGAAGTAGACCGGCACTTCGGTGGTTTGGCCCGCCTTCAACGAGAACATCACGCTATGGGTGAGCACGTCGCCACCCTTGAGGCGCGTGCCCGTGGTGAGCAGATAATCGCCCGCGGGGAGGTTGAGACCCTTGCGGAACTTCTCGGTAACGGTGGGATCGTCGTCGGCATAGTCGAGCGGCATGGGACGACCGTCCACCAGCTGCGAGATGGTGTAGCCATGATAATACATGACCTGGGCGGGAACATCGAGCTTCAGCACGCCTTGCGCGCCTTGCGGCTCGGCGTTCTGCTGATCGGCGAGGCGGAGCCACGTGTCGCCATCGGCCACCATGGCCTTGCCTAACGGGTCGAGCATGGCACGCATGCCAAGGGCGCGGGCACCTGCCACGGTGAAGAGCTCACGGCTGCGCGCATCGCACTTGCGGCGGTTGTAAACGCCCACCACGGAAACAAAGAGTTGCTTGGGGTTGTTGGCGTTGTCGACCTGGATATGCTTCTCCACCCAGGCTATCCATTGCTGGGCCGTCATCTTGGGCAAGCGCTTCTGCAGGTAGCCCACAAAGGGACGGAGATGCTCGGTAGAGACGCGCACTCCCCCACTCCGCAACGCCTCATCGTTCAGCAGGCAAGCGTCGTGCAACACGTCGAGCGTAACGTCGCGCAGGTCTTTCTCGCTCAGGCCCTGAAGCACCATCGAGGCCTTGGGGTTCTTCTCCTTCAGGAACTTATCCATCACCCTCCAATTGCTGCGCGCCTTTTTCAACACCTCGTTGTCGCCCTGGTAGAAAGCCGCCTGCTGATAGGCCGTACGTATCTTATCCTCTGCCACCAGGCGGCGACCATTGGCGCTTACGGTGTCGACGATGCTGCGGTCGGGCTCCTCAAGCACAGTGGTGGGAACATGCCAATCGTACTCCTCCACCCATGCGCTACCCGGTTGGTAGCAGGGCGTGATGGTCAGCTCAGTGGTGTAGCCATCGGCCTTCTTCACACCATACTTGCCCTTGGCGCTCACCCATACCTGCAAATCGCCATAGCCCGTGGTGAAGGCGGCACGGCCCTCGGCGTCGGTGGTGACGGTCGACAGGGGGTAGAACTCCGAATAGTTGTAAAGGCGGAAGTCGACGGTGGCGTTGGCGATAGGCGCACCCTGCGCATCGACCACCCTCACCCTCAAGGTCTTGGTGGGCGCATAGGTGGCTGTGGTGGCGATCTCGTGGCCCTCATAATCGTAGCCACGGATGAGCATGGCACGGCTGGCGGCCCAGTTGAACCAACCCTTGTCTAAGGTGGCCTCTGGCTCGCACGCACCCATGAAGCGCCACTTGCCATCGACCCACACCTCTACCCAAGCATGGTTATCGTCGGTATGGGCCCAACGGGGACAATAAACCTGACGGGCGGGAATGCCCACGGCACGCAAAGCCGACACCGTGAAGGTGCTCTCCTCGCCACAACGGCCAATGCTATTGCGCATGGTGGCCAACGGAGCCGACGTGCGTCCGTCGCTCGGCCGATAGCTCACCTTCTCGTGGCACCAGTGGTTCACCTCCAAGGCGGCTTGCTCCATGGTGAGGCCCTTGAGGCGCGGAGCCAACTCCTTATAGATGATTTCGCGCGCATCGTCCAACGCCTCGTTGTTCACTCGCACAGGAAGTACGAAATGTTCAAACTCCCATCGCGGAACGCTACGGCCCCACGCCATCTGCGAACGGGCCTTCAGCGCCATGCGCACCTGCTTCTGCCAGTAGGACTTGGGATAATCAACGCTGTCGGGGGTCGACATGTTCTTATAAAGGAAAGCAAGGCTCTCGGCCTCAGTCTGCGCCGACAAGGGCAGGCTCATTGCCGCAAAAACGAAAGCGGCCAGCATGGTTCTTTTCATAGGTGGTTTTTAATTTTCGTCAAAATTACAATGATATGGCCAATAATCCAAATTTTTCTATAACTTTGTAGCCAAACAATTCACCTAACCAACATGAAACGCATTCTCTACATCGCCACCCTTCTGGTTGTAGGGGCCATCGCCACCATGGCCCAAGGCTTCGTAAAGGTCGACGGCGACCATTTCACACGCGACGGAAAACCCTACACGTTCAACGGCACCAACATGTGGTATGCCGCCATCCTCGGCAGCACCGGACAAGGGGGAGACCGCGCCCGACTGGTGCGCGAGCTCGACGAGTTGAAACGACGCGGCATCATGAACATACGCGCCTTGGCAGGAGGATCCGACGGATTGTCGGAGCGACCCTCGCACACGTGGCCCTCGCTGCAACCCCAGGCAGGCGTTTACAACGACACGTTGCTGGCCGGACTCGACTTCTTCGTGGCCCAACTGGAAAAGCGCGGCATGACCTGCGTGCTCTATCTCAACAACTCATGGGACTGGAGCGGAGGCTTCGGCACCTACCTGGAATGGGCGGGCATGGGTCAGGCACCCGACGGAAGCAAGGACTGGGATGGGTTTCAGAAATACCATGCGCAGTTTACACGCAACAAAAAGGCCATGCGACTGGCCGCCAACCACGTGAGGTTCATGGTGGGACGCACCAACACCATCACAGGCAAGCCCTATGCCGAGAGCACGGCCATCATGGCATGGGAACTATGCAACGAGCCGCGCCCCTTCGTGCAATGCGGCTTGCTCAGCGACAAGGAGAAGGCGGCCATCAAACGGTCGTTTGTCCAATGGATTGGCGCACAGGCCAAGCTCATCAAACGCCTCGACCCCAACCACCTCGTGACCACGGGCAGCGAGGGCTACTATGGTTGCGCACGCGACTCGTCCCTGCTACGTGAGGTTCACGCCTTTGCCGAGATCGATTATTGTTGCCTCCATTGTTGGCCCAACAACTGGGGATGGTGTGGACCGGCCATCGCCGAGACGGCCAACTGCAAGCAACGCAACGGCATAAGCGCTCCCCAAGACTCATTGGCCAACGCCATCAGGCGGTCGGAAGCGTACATCGACCTCAACCGGCGAATCCTCGCGCCCTTGGGAAAGCCCATCGTGTTGGAGGAATATGGGTATCCGCGCGACAACTACGACATACGGCCCGGCACACCCGTAACGGCCCGCAAGGCCTACTACCGCTTTATCGCCACCCTGCCCTTGGCCGGCAAGAACTTCTGGGGATGGGCCGGGGAGGCTCGACCACCCCACGACCGTTGGCAGCGATGGGATGCTTACACCGCCGACCCCGCCCAAGAGGAGCAGGGACTATACTCGGTGTTCGATTGCGACGAATAACCACATTCCTTATTCCTTCGTCTGTCGGGGCGCCTCATACTGCCCATTCACCTTGATGGGCTCAAGGTGGATGTTTATGATGGTGCCCTCACCAAAGTGGGTCCTTAGCCGGCGTTCTATGTGGGTGGCATGCTCATGCGCCTCATAGAGCGACAAGGAACCGGGCATGCGTAAATGCATCTCGACGGCGATGTTGTTGCCAATGCGACGGGTGCGAAGGTTGTGCACTTCACGCACGCCCTCCTCCTCATTGGCGATCCTCACGATCTCGTTCTCCTCCGCCTCGGGCAGGCTGGCGTCGGTAAGCTCCTTCACCGACTGCATCACCAATGCCCAAGCGGCCTTGATGATGAAGGCGCTCACCACGATGGCGGCAAGCGGATCGAGCACGGCCCAGCGCTCACCCAACAAGATGGCGCCACCTATGCCCACCATGGTGCCGACGCTCGACAAGGCGTCGCTCCGATGGTGCCAGGCATTGGCCACCACGGCCTCAGAATGACACTTGCGACCGACGCGCACCGTGAACTGGTAGGCCCACTCTTTCAGGGCGACGCTCGCTATGGCGGCGACCAAGGCCACCACGCCTGGCTGCTGCAACTGCACGCCACAGATGGCCTGATAGGTCTTGACCACGCCCGAATAGCAAATCATCAAGCCCACCACCAGGAGCGACAATCCGATGATGGCCGTGGCCAACGTCTCGTACTTGCCGTGCCCGTAATCGTGGTCCTCGTCCTGCGGTTTACTTCCCAACTTCACAAACACCAACACCACCACATCGGTGGCGAAATCGGTGAGCGAATGGATGGCGTCGGCGATCATGGCCGCCGAATGGCCTAAGATGCCCGCGGCAAACTTCAGCGCGAGCAACGCCACATTGATGACACTACCAGCCAAGGTTACCTTATAAACCTCTCTCACGCGGTCGGAGCCATCGGCTTTTCTTTCGTTCTTGTTCGTCATTTTTAACCTCCTAAAGAAGCGATCGGCTTCTTTCATCCTACTGAATTACAATCTGTTATAAATCTACATTCCCCATCGACCATGCTATGTTAAGGATTGAAATGCTGGATGAGCCCAACAAATCTTTCGCTTTGGCCTGAGGACCGATTGGGGGTTGGAAAATGTACTCTATGAAAAAATCCCGCAGGTCGGCAACTACTTGCTGACTTGCGAGATTGTTCGGTTGACGGCCGTTTGCCGCTTTCACACCATAATTATATAGAGTGCTTATTTCTTAGCCTTGTCGGCGGTAGCCTTGCCCTTGTAAGCCTTGTTCAAGCCAGCCACCACCTCGTTGGTGATGTCGTAGGCCTTGTCGGCATAGAGCAGGTTGTCGCCTTGCTTCGAGAAGATGAGGCTATACTTCTTGTCCTTGTTGTAGAAAGCCAAGTAGTGCTGCAACGAGTCGTGCAGAGCCTTGTTGAAGTTATCGGTCTCGGTCTGGAACTCAGCGCTCAAACGCTGGTTGAGCACCTGCAGGTCGTTGTTCTGCTTCTGCAAGCCAGCCTGGATGGCCTCTGCCTGCTCGCGGGTATATGCGTTCTGCTGAATCTTCTGCTGGAAGTTGGCGGCTGCGGCCTGCAGCTGCTGCTGCTTGGTAGCCAATGTCTTCTGGATGTTGTTACCCTTGGTCTCCAAGATCTTGCTATACTCCTTGCAGAACTTATACTGCGTCATGATGGAGTCGACCTCCACGTAAGCAATCTTGGCGCACTCGCCCGACTTCTGGGCAGAGGCGGGAGTCTTGTCGTCCATCTTAGGACTGCTCTTGTCGCATGAGACAAGACCCATCGTTGTCGCAGCTGCAAGAGCCACGGAAAGAATGATGTTCTTCTTCATTTCTCAATTATGTAGTTTTGTTATTATTCACGGGGTTACGAAAGCAACGGCTTCTTCGACTGAGCCTCTCTGTCTTGGTCGAGCACACAGTGGATGCCACGATCTTTCATGGCCTGACTATCGTGGATGTGTTGCGACTCGAAACGGCCATTCTTCTTAAAAATAACCTTTACGGACAACAACCCAACGGCAATAGCAATAATTAACACGCTTAATAGCAAAGTTTCAGTCATTTTTGTTACTTTTGCAGTGCAAGATGCACAATAATATTGCAAAGTTAAGGCAAAAAGTGGAAAGTGCAAAGAAAAATTTGATAAACCTTTATAAAAACAAGCATTATGGCAGAATTGAAACCTGCTCGTGTTTTCGAGCAATTTGCTAAAATCAATCAGATCCCTCGCCCCTCAAAGCATGAGGACGCGATGATTGCTTACCTGAAGAAGTTCGGAGAGGATCACGGACTGGAGACATTGGTCGACGAGACTGGCAACGTACTCATACGCAAGCCCGGCACCAAGGGCCACGAGGATCGCCAAACCACCATTCTGCAAAGTCACATGGACATGGTGTGCGACAAGCTCGTCGACGTGGACATCGACTTCCACAAAGACCCCATCCAGACATACGTTGATGGCGAGTGGATGCGCGCCAAGGGCACCACGCTGGGTGCCGACGACGGCATTGGATGCGCCATTGAGCTGGCCCTGCTCGACGCCGACGACATTGAGCACGGTCCCATCGAGTGTGTGTTCACACGCGACGAGGAGACGGGACTGACAGGCGCCTTCGGCATGAAGGGTGGCTTCATGACTGGCAACTATCTCATCAACCTCGACTCTGAGGACGAGGGCCAGATCTTCGTATCGTGCGCTGGCGGCATCAACACATCTGCCAACTTCACCTTCACACGCGAAGAGGCTCCCAAGGGCTACTTCTTCATGGAGGGTACGCTGAAAGGCCTCAATGGTGGCCACTCGGGCGACGACATCGACAAGAAGCGCGCCAACGCCATCAAGATTCTGTGCCGTTTCCTCTACATGGAGCAAGAGAAGATGGATCTTCGTCTGGCCCAGTGGAACTCGGGCAAGATGCACAACGCCATCCCGCGTGACGGAAAGATCATCTTCGCCGTGCCCGCCGACAAAAAGGAAGAGGTGAAGGCCGACTGGAACATCTTCCAGAAAGACGTGGAGGACGAGTTCCACGTAACCGACGGCAACATGGTGTGGTCGCTCGGTAGCGCCGACGCCCAAACCGTTATGCCAAAGAACGTGAGCGTGAACCTCATCCGCGCCATCCAGGCTGTTGACAACGGCGTGCTCGCCATGTGCCAGGACGAGGCTTTGGCCAAGATGGTGGAAACATCGAGCAACATAGCAAGCGTGCAGAGCGAGGAGGAGAAGGTCATCATTGTGAGCAGCCAGCGCTCTAACGTGATGAGCAACCTCACCAACATGGCCAACTCGGTGAAGGCCACCTTCCAACTGGCTGGCGCTGAGGTGATACAGAACGATGGCTATCCCGCATGGAAGATGAACCCCAACTCGAAGTTGGTGGAAGTTACCGTGGCAGCTTACAAGAAGCTCTTCGGAAAAGCCCCCATCGTGAAGGGCATACACGCCGGACTGGAGTGTGGCCTGTTCTCGGAAAAGTATCCGCACCTCGACATGGTGTCGTTCGGTCCTACGCTCCGCAACGTTCACACCCCCGACGAGTGCTTGTACATCCCAACCGTTCAGATGGTTTGGGACCACATGCTTGAGATTCTGAAGAACATTCCTGCAAAGGCATGAGAAAATCATTCATAACCATGATGGCTCTGTTAGCCACCCTCTTCACAGGGTGCGGACAGAGTCATGATGCAAAGAACATGGTCGAGGAGTTTATGACCACGCAAATGGGCATCAACGATTATGATGTCGCACAGTGGGGTCGTCTCGACTCCACTTTCTTCGTTTCCGACTCCATGGTGCAGGTCATGCGCAAAAACGCATCGGACAAGGTAAAAGGGCAAGAGGCTTACGCCAAGCCGTCGCAGAAGTTGCTCTTCCTCAACGTGAGATATGCCATCGGCAACGACACCATCAAGCAAACCTTCTACCTCAACGACAAGTTGACAGGCATCGTCTCGTATAAGGAAAACTAAAACCTGCCGTAAGTGAACGCCTGTTGTTAGAGAAGGGCGTGCCAAAGGCCAGAGAACGGGGCATCTGCAGTCAAACCAGAGAACACCTAAGGCATGAGAAAGAGGCATCAGCCCTCAGGCGAGGAAGACGCATCTATCCGATCCCAAGAATTCCTCCCTACAATAAAATAAGGTAAAGGATCATTGTAAATGAAGGAGCATTATAAATTAGGTCGCGGACCTTTATGATAAGGTAAAGGGCCATGATCCCCACGATTGGTTTGGGATTATCGCCTTGTCATCATAAGCCCATCGTCAAGACAACGATTCATTTTACGAATATTCATCAACCCACTTGGGATGCCGCCCTAAAAAAGGAAATCCCCCAATCCACAGTATCACTACTCTGATTGGGGGTTCTTTAACCTTTTAAAAACTAACCTTAACCTATTGAAATGAATCTATGCTGCAAAATTATAGCATTTCTCCGAACTACCTGTCAAATATTCCGTAAATTTTCAAAAAATCTTTGGCAAACGGCTTTTCTTTGTCCTCTATTTGCCGATTATGGCACGGCTTTTGCAACTATCAATACAAAAAACGAATTAAAACAACCATTATCATGCAAAAAGGTAATATCGGGGTTACGACCGAGAACATTTTCCCCGTCATCAAAAAGTTTCTCTATTCAGACCATGAGATTTTTCTCCGTGAGATGATCAGCAACGCCGTCGACGCCACGCAGAAGCTGAAGACCTTGGCACAAAAGGGCGACTTCAAGGGCGAGTTGGGCGACCTGACCATCCATGTGTCGTTCGACCCCGAGGCCAAGACGCTTACCATCAGCGACCGTGGTATCGGCATGACGGCTGAGGAGATCGATAAATACATCAACCAAATTGCATTCTCGGGCGTAACCGACTTCCTCGACAAATACAAAGATGAGGCCAATGCCATCATCGGCCACTTCGGACTGGGCTTCTACTCATCATTCATGGTGAGCGACCAGGTGGAGATCGTAACCAAGAGCTACCAGGAGGGCGCCAAGGCCATCAGATGGAGCTGCGACGGCTCGCCTTCGTTCACCATCGACGACGCCGAGAAGGCCGACCGTGGTTCCGACATCATCCTCCACATCTCCGACGATTGCAAGGAGTTTTTGGAGAAAGCACGCATCGAGCAGTTGCTCAACAAGTATTGTAAGTTTATGCCCGTTCCCGTGGCCTTCGGCAAGAAGACCGAGTGGAAGGATGGCAAGCAGGTCGACACCGACCAGGACAACATTATAAATAATGTAGAGCCGTTGTGGACCAAGGCCCCATCATCGCTGAAGGATGAGGATTACAAGAACTTCTATCGCACCCTCTACCCCATGCAGGACGAGCCTTTGTTCTGGATTCACCTCAACGTGGACTTCCCATTCCACCTCACAGGTATCCTCTACTTCCCACGCACGCATAGCAACATCGACTTGCAACGCAACAAGATTCAGCTCTATTGCAACCAGGTGTTTGTCACCGATCAGGTGGAAGGCATCGTGCCCGACTTCCTGACGTTGCTCCATGGTGTGATCGATTCTCCCGACATCCCGCTCAACGTGAGCCGCAGCTACCTGCAGAGCGACGCCAACGTGAAGAAGATCTCCACCTATATCACAAAGAAGGTGTCAGACCGTTTGCAGCAGACCTTCAAGGACGACCGCAAGGACTTCGAGGACAAGTGGAACGACCTGAAGATCTTCATCAACTACGGCATGCTCACCCAGGACGACTTCTATGAGCGCGCCAAGGAGTTTGCCTTGTTTAAGGACGTCGACGGCAAGTGCTTCACCTTCGAGGAGTACAAGACCCTCATCAAGGACAACCAGACCGACAAGAACGGCGAGCTCGTCTACCTCTACGCCACCAACAAGGACGACCAGTACTCATACATCAAGTCGGCTCAGGACAAGGGCTATAGTGTGCTCCTGCTCGATGGCCAGCTTGACGTGCCCATGGTGTCGATGTTGGAGAACAAGTTTGAGAAGAGCCATTTTGCCCGTGTCGACGCCGACATCATCGACCGCCTCATCGTCAAGGACGACAAGAAGGAGTCTGCCATTACTGGCGACGACCGCGACAATCTGTCAGAGGTGTTCCGCTCACAGATGCCACAAATGGACAAGGCCCAGTTTAACGTAGACGTGGAGTCGCTTGGCGAGAACGCCCAACCGGTAGTCATCACCGAGAGCGAATACATGCGCCGTATGAAGGAGATGAGCCACTTCCAGCCCGGCATGAGCTTCTATGGCCAGATGCCCGACACCTACACCATCGTGCTCAACGCCGACCACAAGTTGGTGAAGGGGGTGCTCGACGACACCAACAAGACGACCGCCGAGGCCCTGAAGCCTGTGGTGAGCGAACTGAAGGGATTGTCGGCCCGACTGGCCGCACTCCACCAATCACAGAACGGCAAGAAGCCCGAGGATCTGACACAGGAGGAGAAAGACGACGTGCAGAACACGCAGAAGGCCATCAGCGAGCAGCACACCAAGAAGAACCAAATCCTCGGCGACTACGCCAAGGGCAACAACATCGTGCACCAACTCATCGACTTGGCATTGCTGCAAAACGGCATGCTGAAAGGCGAGGCGCTCGATAAGTTCCTGAAGCGTTCAGTCGACATGATCAAATGACACGAAAAGAACGCTACGAGCGCATACTCAACACCTTTAGGGTGACGCAACCCCATGTGACGACAGAGCTGCTGTTTGCTTCGGCATTCCAGCTGCTCGTCGCCACGGTGTTGTCGGCCCAATGTACCGACAAGCGCGTCAACCAAGTGACGCCCGACCTTTTCAGCCATTATCCCGATGCGCGCAGTATGGCGCAAGCCGAGCCCGACGATGTGCTGGAGTATATACGGTCGGTGAGCTACCCCAACGCCAAGGCGCGCCACCTGGTGGCCATGGCACGGGCGCTGGTAACCGACCATGCGGGCGAGGTGCCCGAGAGCCACAACGAGTTGGTGAAGTTGCCGGGCGTGGGCCAAAAGACCGCCAATGTGGTTGAGGCCGTATGGTTCGGACATGCCACGATGGCAGTCGACACGCATGTGTTCCGCGTAGCCCACCGGTTGGGACTGGTGCCCAAGGAGGCCACCACCCCGCTGAAGGTGGAGCAATACCTCATGCGCCACATACCCCAAGAGGACATTCCCAACGCCCACCATTGGCTATTGCTCCATGGACGCTACGTCTGCAAGAGCGCCAAGCCGCTCTGCGCAGATTGCCCGTTCGACGGTTTCTGCCCCAAATTGTTGAAAGACAGCAAGCTCTAAGGGCAAAGCCCCAAGGCATGCCAACCCATCATCCGAAACGACACCAATGTCATGAACACAACCCTCATATTAGACTTCCTGCAAAAGATTGCAGAAAACAACAACACCACGTGGTTCCACGAGCACAAGGCCGAATATCAACAAGCCAAGGCCGAGTTTGAGCAAGGAGTGAAAGAGGCCATCCAAACCATTGCAACCTTCGACCCCACCATTGCCCACCTCACGCCCAAGGACTGTTGCTACCGTTTCAACCGCGACATCCGCTTCTCGCCCGACAAGAGCCCTTACAAGCGACATTTTGGCGCTTACATCTCAGCCCATGGCAAGAAAGGACTGCACGGAGGCTACTACATCCATGTGCGCCCAGGCCATTGTGTGCTGGCAACGGGTGTGTATTGGCTTCCCACCAACATCCTAACCGCCGTGCGCAACGAGATCATGGGCAACATCGACGAGTGGCAAGCGTGCGTGGAGAACCCCACTTTCGTAGAAACCTACGGAAGGGTGAACGAGGGATTTTGGGAAGACGACGACTACATGTCGGAGAAAGGGTTTGGCATCACTCACTTGAAAAAGGCACCACGCGACTTCCCCGCCGACTACGAGCACATCGATTATTTGAAGATGAAAGACTATTGTTGTTGGCAAACTGTGGGCGACAATTTCTTCAGCCAGCCCGATTGGACGAAGAAAATGGCCCACCTGTTTCGTGTGGCAAAACCCATGATGGACTTCACCAATAGCGTCATCGACGACTATGAATAGCGCTTCCAAGGCCCCCAAAAGGGCGAAAAAGCGTAAAAAACGTACTTTTCCTTAAAAAAGTTGCCAAAACGTTTGGAGGTTACAACAAATAGTCGTACCTTTGCAACCGCTTAAACAAAGAGGTTCCGTAGCTCAACTGAATAGAGCATCTGACTACGGATCAGAAGGTTACAGGTTTG